>CANEUH010000008.1 GCA_947441615.1 Bacteriovoracaceae bacterium
CCGGAGCCGAAATTATGGCGAGAATTTTACTCAAAAAGACATTAGATCCAAAGGGCTGGGATAAGTATTGGCAGGAGAAAATGAAAATTAGTGGGAATATTGATTTGAATGTCAAGATGGTTCATTCCACATGAAATGGGACACTATCTTAGTTTATAGACTTTCTTTATCTGTGAAGTTTAATTTATTTTTTTAAGTTTTTGGTTGATTGTGAATTCTTTACATGGGCGATAAAGAAATTAAACATTTTAGGCTTTAAAGAGACTTCTATTTTTGATCAATAAATGTTGAAGCCGATTTTTAAAAAGAGATGTTTGAGCAATCGACATTTATCCGAGAGGATGCACAGGTAAGCCCCGTGGCGTTTTTCTTTTTTAAGCTATAAAGAAAAAAATCTTCACAGTAGAACTGGATAATGTCTTTACTAAGGTTTTTTCCTTTTAGTTTCGCCACTAATTCATCAGCACAAATATTGTACTTATCCTCACCGAGTGGAGCAGGGGAGCTTAAGAGCTCTTTATAAGGTCCCTTGTCTAGTGTGATGCAATCACCATAGCAAAAAGATCCAGTCATTTTATTTTTACAATTTTGAGGCATCCTATATTTCTTCCCACCATGAGTGATTTTTTTTATATCGTGCCAATGACTTTTTATTTCTAATTCTTCTTTATCTATTGGGAAGGTCTGTCTTCGTTTTTGAGTTTTTATTGTTTTCTCAAAGGGTGAGAATACTTCTGGAGCTGTCTTTGAACAACCAAGTTTTGTATCTAATTTCCAGTCCCCACTCGTGATTTCTGGCCGAGAAAAGCTTGAAATTTTATTCAATCCTAGGCACTTTTCCTGAGCTATTTTTAAACAAGTTTCTCCTGACCACATCTGAAGTGTGGTAGTGAGACTTGCCCAGAGATTTCCATCTCCTCTTTGCATTTCTAATTCTTCTGTACTGAAGTTTTGAATAATATTTTCGCTAAATTTACTAGAATCTAAGCAAGAGAAATGGCACTTAATCGATGCTTCAAATGCATTTTCATTTTTGGTACTTAATTTAAATAAATCCTCTCCCTGGCAATGATTAGGGTTAAGAGGTTCATTGATTTCACTCTTCTCTTGAAGGTTCTTTTTTAAAACCAGTTGAGGCATCAAGTAATCCTTGGCCCAGAGTTGGTTTAAGATAAGAAGGTTAAAAAAGATGAGTGCCGTCTTCATACTACTAGCCTACTGTCGAGTTTCATTATTTCCAAGAAGTTTTCTCATCGAAGGTGCCACTTTGACCACCATTAGAGGCCAAAGAGGGTTCTCGAAATGTCACCATTTCTCATAATGATAGGCTAAGTCCTTGAATGCTGGGTTTATTTATCCTGGCACGGAACATGCTTTGTTATAAATCAACAGAGTCACTAGGATGGTGGCACTAGGGAAATTCAGGAAGAAGCCAAAACGACAAGGAGAGATCAAATGGAAATGATTTTTGTATTAGGTGGATTAATGTCAATGATGTTTACAAGCCTGATCCTCCAATATTCTTCTTTTAAAAGACTTAAAGTGGCGATCAAATAAGAGGCCCCATGATGGGGCCTCTTAAAAAACTAATCTAAAATTTCATCAGTTAGTAAATCCTCAAAAAATGCACCATAAGTTCTAGTCTGATTCAGGAGATGGATTTCCAGAATCCAGGCATTAGGAACGATTACTTCATCCATTTCAGGGATGCCACCTTTAAAATGAATGTGATGGGGGAAGTCTCCAATACGGTGACCATCGTTTCCTAAATTTAAAATATACCCATAGTGTTCAGCTCGTTCACTAGCATAATCATAAAGTTCTTCACCACAAACGCGATTTATATTCCAATAATTCAAAACCTCTTCAAAAATTTTTTTTGAAGTATAAGCAATATTTTTTTCTTCATAGATGTCACCTACAGTAAAAGTTTCACCGTAGTCAGCTTCATGGCCATCAATAACTGGTCCAATATCAATAAAGAAAACATCTTCCTCTTGGAGAATGTAAGGTGCACTTTGATCTTTAAAATTACAGATGGTGTTTGGCCCAAATCGGATTTTAGGTGGGTGCCACTGTTTTTCGATAGGATATTTTGAGCAGATATTTCTGTAAAATATATAGGCATCTTCTTCAGTCATCCCTGGCCGAATCATAGAAGAGAGTTCATAAGTGATTTCACGAGCGATATTTCTCGCTTGAATGAGTTTTTCAAGCGAGAAACTTCCACCAAAATCTTGAATGCCCATTATAAATTAGATTTTACAAGGTCTGAAGCACGCTTCCCGTCAAATCGACCTTTGATTTGGGGTTGAAGTTCTTTCATAATCGCACCCATATCTTTTGCACCCTTGGCCTTAATGTCTTGAATAAGAGCAACCACTTCTGATTCTTCCATGGCCTTAGGTAAATAGGCCTTCACAACATCAAGTTCTTTGACTATTTTATCATAAGCTGGTGTTCCAGCTTGATAAAGCTCTAGTGAATCTTGAAGACGCTTGGCGTGTCCCACAGTTATTGAAAGCTCGTCAGTCGGTTTTGCAGCGGTATTGTTCTTAATAAATTCAGCTTTAAGCATTCTTAGAGCATCAAGGCGCTCTTGTTGTTTTGCTTTCATGGCCTCTTTGATATCGTTATTTACTTGATCCATCATTGACATAATTACCTTACCTTTTCATATTTTCTATATGGAGTTCTAGAGTCATATCTTTATGTGTTTTTAAAAATTGATAAAGAGTTTGAAGTTCATCAATACTCTTACTCTCAAGCCTGAATTTCTCATCCATGTATTGAGACTTTCCCTTAAACCCAGATTCTTTTATAAGGCGATTGACAAGTTTTTGAGCATCTTTATCAAAACCTGTTGTAAGAGTAAGGGTCAATTTTTTTGCTTTTAATCCGGAGTTTTCAATTGGTGACTCCTTCATTCCACGAAAGCCTATTCCTCGCTTACCCATATTGGTTCTAAGAATATCGAGAACTGTTTTTACCTTCATTTCATCTTCAGCACGAATTTCAATGAGCTTATCTTTCTCTTTATATTCTGCCTTCGCCTCAGAGCCTTTAAAATCAAAACGACCACTAATCACTTTTTCAGTGTTCTTAAGTGCATTTTGAAGTTCCATCTCATCAATTCTTGATACTAAGTCAAACGATGCCATAATGATCCTTATCTGATTTGTCCGTTTCCATTTACGATGAAACGTGTCGTTGTCATTTCTTTTGCTCCCATTGGACCATAAGAATGTAATTTTGAAGTAGAGATTCCGAGCTCAGCACCAAGACCTAATTCTCCACCATCATTGAAACGAGTAGAAGCATTCACTATAATGGCCGAGGCATCCAAAGCATTCATAAACTCTTCTATGACTAAAGGATCCTTTGCAAGAATCGCTTCAGTATGGTGAGAGCTATGTTTTTGAATGTGGGAAATGGCATGAGATTGGTGACTGACTATTTTTATGGAAATGATTTTATCCAAATATTCAGTATCATAATCTTTTTCAGTCGCTGAAATCACATGAGGATAGAGCGCCTGGGTTTTTGGACATCCTCTTAATTCAACGCCACTGGCCCACAGTGCCTCAAGAATGTTTTTATTTTGAGGATACTTTTCATGTAAAATAAGAGATTCAAGGGCGTTGCAAACACCAGGTCTTTGGGTTTTAGCATTTAATATAATCGGAATCACTATTTGAGTTTCAGCATCTTCATGAACATAGAGATGACATAGGCCTTTGTCGTGGGCAACAACAGGCATTGTTGCATTTTTTTTTACAAAATCGACAAGAGCACTTCCTCCGCGAGGTACCATGAGGTCAATAAAGTTGTGGAGTTTCAACATCTCCGAAACATCTTCTCTCGTTTCTAAAAGCGAAACACTACCCTGAGGGAGAATTCTTTCTATAGCATGAGAAATGATGTCAAAAAGTTTTCTATTAGTGTTTTGGGCCTCTTTTCCACCTTTTAAAATAATCGCATTCCCAGATTTTATCGCTAGAGCTGCTCCATCAACGATAACATTGGGTCTGGATTCAAAAATCATTCCAATGACACCAATGGGTATTCTTTGCTTTTGAATCACGAGACCATTGGGTCTTTTAAATTGCTCAACAATCGTCCCTACAACTTGTTCCTGATCAGCTACTTCGCGGCACATATTTGCTAGAGAGAGGACGGAATGTTCCGATAAGCTAAGTCGATCAATCATAGCAGTAGATAAATGATGTTTTTTAGCTTCATCGAGATCTTTTTTATTTTCATCAAGAATGGCATTAATATTATTTTGAATCGCTTCTGCAATCGACTCCAAGGCCATGTGTCTTTGTTCTTCTGGGAGTGCCTGAAGTTTAGTGGTGGATGATTTTGCCAATTGAGCTATTTCGATAACATTCATGAAATTTCCTGATATAGATGAATTATTCTATCTCGTCGATTCTCAGTCGATAAGAGCGAAGTTGTGCTGCAGTGGGACGTGTCGAGCTATTGGTCAGACTTAATCAGAAGATTATCTTTATGGATGGCAACCTTTGAATGTGCATTCTCTATGAGGTCTGTAATTTCGGAGGATTTTTTGCCCTTGATAAGCTCCATTTCCCGATAATCAAACTCTGAAATTCCGACAGCAATGATTTTATTTTTATGTTTAACTTGAATCACATCACCCCGTTTAAACATACCGTAGACTTTTTTTATTCCAACAGGAAGTAGGGAGGTCGTTGCTTTTTTCATCGCTTCACTACAGCCCTCGTCAACGACGACCCAGGCATCATTTTTGACAATGGTACTGAGCCATGATTTTCTTCGGGATTTTTGTTTTTCGGGGTTTCCTTTAAAAAGTGTTCCGCCTTGACCCTCTAAAAGTCTTAAGAGGGGATTCTCAGTGAGAAATGTTCCAATGATAACATCAACTCCGTTAGGAGTGAGTTTCCGGACCGCCTTTAGTTTCGTATCCATCCCACCTCTGCCAACAGTGGTCTTGGCAGCAAACTTAACTCCAGAAAAATCATCTTTGAAATCGACAACATCAAAACGAACTGCGTCTGGATCTTTTGGGTTTTTATTAAATAGTCCGTCTGCTACAGTGAGGAGAATAAGTTTTTCTGCATCAGTTGCTTCAGTGATCATCACTGCGAGTTGATCATTGTCGCCAACCGTGATTTCTTCATAGGAAACAGTATCATTCTCGTTCACAATGGGAAGAATGTTATTATCAATGAGTTGATTAATGGTATTTCTAATATTGAGAAATCTTTTTCTTTCTTTAAAGTCTTCGTGAGTGACCAGAATTTGAGCACAATGAGCATTATGCGCATGAAGGGCATCTACATACGACTTCATCAATAGAGGTTGACCTACGGCCGCAGCAGCTTGTTGAAATGAGATCATCATTTTTTTTTCTTCAGGCCTCTGGATAAGGCTTCTGCCAGAATTAATTGCTCCGGAGCTTACAAGAATCGGAGAAAATCCTTTCTCTTTTAGTCTTTGTAGTTCTTGAACAATCGCCTTGATTTTAGTGACTGAAACTCCACCTTTTTCATCTGTAACAGCGAGAGATCCAACTTTAATGACAACTCTAGTTTTCATTGGTTCTAAAACTTCATCTCTGGGATCTCTCCAGTCACCACAAGATCGGCTTCGGTGAGGCGTTTAATCTCTTCTACAGAGACACCTGGAGCTCTTTCTAAGAGATGAAATTGACCACCCTCAAGTCGAAGGACTGCTAGATCAGTCACAACCAGTTTAACACAATTAACACCTGTTAATGGGAGCGAGCATTTCTTTAAAATTTTTGAAGCCCCATCTTTTGAAGCATGAGACATCGCAACGATAATATTCTCCGCTCCGGCCACAAGGTCCATCGCTCCACCCATGCCCTTCACAAGTTTTCCTGGAATCATCCAAGAAGCAAGGGCACCAGTTTGATCCACTTCAAAGGCACCAAGGACTGTAAGGTCAACGTGACCACCACGGATCATAGCAAAGGAGTCTGCGGAATTAAAAAAGGCAGCACCTTTAACAACGGTAACAGTTTGCTTTCCTGCATTGATGAGATCAGCATCCACTTTATCTTCTGTTGGAAATTCACCCATACCAAGGATGCCATTTTCAGATTGAAGCATCACTTCCATACCTTTTGGAACGTAGTTCGCAACGAGGGTAGGGATGCCGATACCTAGATTAACGTAGTAACCATCTTTAAGTTCGCGAGAAATTCTTTGGGCAATTTGTTCTCTAGAAAGTGCCATATATTTTTTCCTTATTTTTTTACAGTTCTTTGCTCGATTCTTTTTTCAAAACTTCCCTTAATGAGGCGATCAACATAGATCCCAGGGACATGAATGAAATTAGGGTCAAGTTCTCCCACTTCAACAATTTCTTCAACCTCAACCACTGTTATTTTTCCCGCCGTGGCGATCATGGGATTAAAGTTAGCTGCTGTTTTTCTGAAAATGAGATTTCCATAAGTATCTGCTTTCCAAGCCTTTACGAGTGCAAAATCAGCTTTAGGGAAAGCGGGTTCTAAGACATAGGGTCTTCCGTTAAACATTTTTATATCTTTTCCATCTGCTACAACTGTTCCATAACCTGTTGCTGTGAAAAATCCTGGAATTCCGGCACCAGCTGCTCGGATTTTTTCTGCGAGAGTCCCTTGAGGGGTAAGTTCAAGCTCAAGTTCACCACTTAAAACCTGTTTTTCAAAAAGTGCATTCTCTCCGACATATGATGAGATCATTTTCTTGACTTGTTTTTTTTCTAGTAGGATTCCTAAACCGAAACCGTCGACACCTGCGTTATTGGATGCGATCGTGAGACCCTTAACACCGGTTTCATGGACTTTTTTAATGAGATTTTCGGGAATTCCACAAAGCCCAAATCCACCAACCATTAAAAACATATCATCAGACAGTCCTACGAGTGCTTCATCATAGGACTTTACCACTTTATTAAAACCGGCCATTAACTACTCCTTTGAGAAATCAACTAGAGAAGATTAACATAGAGTAGAGGAGAGTGCCAAAAGGTATGCGGTACCTTTTGGACAAGTTTATGATGAAAAGAGTTATTCATTTCTTTACACGTGTCTGTGAGGCCTATTTACCGGATGCCTTTGTATTTTGCTTGGTTTTGACACTAATTGTCTTTCTAGCGGCCTTGATCGCTACACCTCATTCTCCCTTCGTACTCATTGAATTTTGGGGCAAAGATTTTTGGAGTCTCCATGCTTTTTCTATGCAAATGGTCTTTGTGTTAATCACTGGCCATATGCTCGCCACCACTCCTTTAGTGAATAAAATTTTGATAAAGATCTCTCATTTAGTTAAATCAGAGGCGCAAGGTTTAATTCTTCTTTCTATTTTCTCAATCCTTGGATGTTGGATAAACTGGGGCTTTGGTTTAATTGTGTCGGGAATTCTTGCCATAGAGCTTGCTAAAAAATTAGGCAAAGTGAATTTTGGTCTTTTCATCGCAACTGCGTATGCGGGTTTTTTAGTTTGGCATGGAGGACTTTCGGGATCAATACCACTTAAAATTGCCGGCCAGGATGAGATTTTAAATCGGGTTTATCCTAATTTAAGTGTTCCTCTTTCCTTAACTATTTTCTCAAACTATAACTTAATGATAGTTGTTTTTCTTCTACTTGCCTTACCCATAATTGCTATTTCGATGAGAACAGAGGACAAGGTTTTCATCCAATTTACAGACGATAAAAAAGAAGAAATATTAGTCTCTCATACTTTAAGAGATCAATTAGAAAATGGTCGTTTTTTTAACTGGATCTTTTTTGGATTGTTTTTAGTTGTTCTTTTAAGATTGAAGTCGTCATTTGATATAAACCGCCTAAATCTTATATTTCTATTCCTTGCTTTTTTTCTTCATGGAACTCCAAGAAAATTTCTCAATGCACTTCAGGGGTCTATTGGTTATTCAAGTGGGATTATTATTCAATTCCCTTTTTATGCTGGTTTAATGGGTCTCATGCAGTATTCAGGTTTAGCAGATTCGATTTCAGAAATCTTTGTTCGAATCTCAACTGCCGAAACCCTACCGGTCTGGACTTTTTTAAGTGGTGGAATCGTCAATTTCTTTATCCCAAGTGGTGGTGGTCAATGGGTCGTCCAAGGTCCCATCATGCTTAAGGCGGCCCAAAATTTAAATGCAGATCCTGCAAAAATCTCCATGGCACTTGCCTGGGGTGATGCTTGGACTAATATGGTTCAGCCATTCTGGGCATTACCACTATTGGGTCTTGCAAAAATTCAATTAAAAGACATTATGGGTTACTGTCTCATTTATACTTTATTTTCTGGATTGATAATTACAGGCGTTTTCTATTTTTCTTGAAGCTTTGCCTGAGAGTAATGTTTATAAATCGTAAACATTCCTAATGCAGCTACCCAGTGCCATATGGCATGACCTTGAGACAGCCATCCATGCTGAGTGGGATCACACCAAATTCTCTTATGGTCGATGAGTGAAAAAGAAAAAGCTACAATTAGAAAACCCAGAGTGGCGAGGAACCATCCAAAGCCAACTCTTTTTTGTCTTTGGGCCAAGATTTCGGTTACAACAATAAAGATGCCTGAGATAAGAATCAATATTTGAAACTTGATTCCAGAGACATACATAAAATGAAGAACAGTTGATAAAAGTGTGGCCACCAGGAGATTAAATTTCAATAAATTCTTCTCATCCAATTTTTTAAGTCTTATGAGATTCATCCCTTTGCACCAGCCGACAAAGAAAAACATCCCAACAAAATCTAAGATCTGTGAGAGATAAAAGTTTGATTGGTGATAAAAAAAAGACATGGCGCCCATAAAGAAAATAATGGGCCCAAATTGTTTTAGCTTTGAGTTCTGATTATTTTTATTTGCTAAATACATGATGATGAGTGCGACAATCATGTATCCCAAATTAGACCAAGTATTGGCAGGCTCAGAAACCCACTGACAGAGAGTTTCTTCACACCACTTAATATTGGGTGCGCCTACCTTTTCAGTCACTGGATACCAGGGGCAGCTAGGCGCGTGTGGGTTCGTATAAACCATTAGAAGTCTTTAATCATGTCCACGATTTCAGGGTGATCGACAAATGGGTTTCTAATTTTTTGGTGACGAGCAATTTTCTCATGTCTTATGAGTTCAGCTTGATCAATTGGATCCTCTTTGTGCCAACGACGTAGTGAAATTTCTTCTGACTTACTAATCGCAAGATCATAATGCATAGAAAAATAGAAAAGCGCCCTTGCGACATTCCCACGGTGAGGAGCTGGCGGAGTGTAGACTTCAAGTTCATTGATTAAACCCATCCTAGAGTTTCTGCAGCCCTCGCCACCAGTACGGTCTTCAGCAGAATTAATAAAACCAAACGGAGTGTTGCCTCGAGTTGAGTTTGCTTGAGAGTCAGTTAAGTAAAGGTGGTGCATATCCGATTTTTGGATATCTTTTGGAAAAGCCCCGTTGAATCTAGATTGAGGCCAGGTGTGCTCAATGTTTACTCGGTCATGCATTGATCCAACTTCTTCAAGATTATTGAAGTAGAACTTTTTCCCACAATAAACATCTAGGACATAAGTCCCTTTACTGTCTTGGAGTTTATCGAGTTCACCGAACATAATTTTACGTGCTGCTTCGTAACCAACAGAGACTTGTTTGTAACAATTACCAACACAGCTCGGTGTGATGCCATCAAATTTACCTGCCTGATTTGTGTGGTACTGATTAAATATTTTACTTAATAGAGGTCTATCTAATGATTTAGCTTGAAGTGATTTATAAAATTCTTCACCGTAATAGGCCCATTGCCCAGTTGGGAGCTTTTGATTTTCTTGTCCTATAACTGATAATGACGCAATAAGAGTAAGAAGAGCGAAGAAAAACTTCATGGGCATCCTTCTGAAAAAATTTGCCTAGACATTAAGATGGCCAAACTTAATTGTCACTTAATTAAAACTAATAGTTGGTAGTGTCGTTAAATAAGGATCTTTGATTCGTTATTACAAATATCTAATGCGACGAGTCGTCGTTTTGATACTGAAGAGTAAAGGCCACTTTTTCAAGAGCTCCTAGGAGGGCCTTATTTATAGGCATTTTATCTTGTATAAGTTGTGGGTTAATTGAGGCGAGCTTCATGGACCAATCGGCCATCATCGGAGTTTCCTGTAAGCTTCCTTTCAGTTCTTTATCAAAAAGATGATATTTTTCTTTGATCAACTTACAAACTGATAAACTAATTTCATGCTGCTTATTGTAGTGCCCACTGACACCAAACATCCGGCAGAGGCTAGGTCGATCTTTGTATCTACCGCATTTTCCCTCTCCCTCTTTTAGGCCTTGCTCATAAACAATACAGTGTTCCTGTTTTGTCGTTTGAAGTTTTTCAAGCCATTCGTCGACTTTTCCCTCTAAGTAAATGGAATAGGCCATAGGGATCATTTCTAAAATTGATGCATCTACTTCGGGATTGAGACAACATTTTCCACAGGATGGTAAGCAGCTCCACCCAGTCGAAGATTGGTAAGAAGAAAAAGAGTCGGACATTTCCTGGTAAAGTTTTTGAAGATTATAGGAGAATTCTTTGATATTCATTATTGATGACCCAATATTATTTTGTTCTAACCAATCCTGAAGTGGAAGTCATTCTTAAACAAGAAATTAAGCTCCGCTATCCTGAACTGAGATTGAGCTATTCTAGGCCTGGATTCATCACTTTTAAAGGGGTCAAAGATATATCATTTAACCCACTATTTTGCCGTGTTTCTGGAATGAGTCTTGGAAAGTACAAAAAACATGAGATCAGATTTGAAAAGGCTTGGTTTTATTCAATAAATAGTAAGTGGGAGCTACCAGCGGAATTTAAAGAATTGTCCGATAGAACAATTTTTAAAAAAGGCGAAACCGTCACCTTGGTTCTCATGGCCGGTGTTGACGAGTTTTGGGTCGGTTCTTATACGCTCCAGTCCCACCATTTCCAAACTCCTGGTGAAACGAGTTCAATTATTCAAAAAGACGTACCAAGTAGGGCCTATTATAAAATGGCCGAAGCTTATGAAGCTTTTGATCTGCCTTTTGATCACCAAGAAACAATCCTTGAACTTGGTTCTGCACCAGGTGGAGCGAGTTTGTTTTTACTCGAGCAAGACCTAAAAGTTTTAGGGGTCGATCCAGGAGAAATGGATCCTATCGTTACAAAAAACTATGATTTTAAACACATCAGAAGGGCATTTGAAACGTTAACTGAAAGTGATTTTAAAACGGGAGTGGACTGGATTATCTCAGATATCAATCTACCACCAACAATAGTTCTTAGAGAGATTTTCAGACTTTTAACCTTCCTTGAACCTAGAGGTATAATCGTTAATCTTAAGTTAAACGATTTAAAGCATCTTGAAATAGTTGCAACGATTCGGGATCAATTGAAAAGGCAGGGCTTTGAGAAAGTGGAACTAAAGTATCTACCTAGTCACAGAAAAGAAATTGCTCTTATTGCTCTCCATTCATAAATCCCTGCGGGAAAAATTGATTATAGGGATCATGCTCTTTTTTTAAATCGTTAAAGAGTCTTATCTGATTTTGGCCATGGAACTTTTTTATGTACTTTTGCTTGATAAGCCCAATTCCATGTTCTGCAAATGGTGATCCTTTCCATTTAAGTACTGAATCATAAAGTTTTTGAAACTCATCAAGGCACGTCTGAGTTTCATCTTTTTTAGGCATATAATTATAATGAAGATGCGCGTCTCCAAAGTGCCCAAAGAGACAATACCTAACACCAATTTTTGAAGCCTCTCGATAAAAGTTTAAAAGATCTACAAATTTATCTGAAGTCACTTGAACATCCGTGCCGACTTTGACCACACCCATTTTTGAATTTTCCTCAAAAATAGCTCGTGGGACTCCGGCCCTAACGTGATGAAATTTATTTTCCGCGATTTCATAAACCTCATCTGGAGTCGTTTTTTCAAGTGAGCAAAGCACTTCTCCATAGATCTTTTCAAAGGCAGTTGATTTGATTTCTAAGAAAATGACATCTTGATTATTCCCAAGCTTTTCATCAGGTTTTAAATAGTTCATGCAATTTGAATCAAGGAGTTCACAAGAAATAATGGAGTCCCTATGACCTTGCACGGCTTGATAAATTTCAAGATGGGGCGTCATGTCTTCCTCCCAACGAGGAAGAAGTAAAAAAACGTAATTGACCTGTTCATCTGGAGTCGTTTCAATTTCAACTTCAGTCACAATCCCAAGTTGACCTTCGGTTCCGATCATTAAGTCAGTGGCCTTTTGGAAACGAGGGTAGGGAGCATTTTTAAAATTTTGATAAAAAGTAAAATCATTTTGATACGATGTTATTGCCGTTGAATTTGTTTTGAATTCATCACTCCGTTTTAATTCTTTTTCTTCACCATTAAAGTCTAAATACTTTAGACCTACCACTTGTGAGCGCATGTTTCCAAATGCAAAACATCTCTCTCCTGTGCATGAAGTTGCAATTCCCGCAGTAATTAATGCTAGTTGTTCAGTGGGAGAAGTTTTTAAAGTCCTTCCCTTTGTCCGAAGAAATTTTTTCGCTTCCTCCCAAGAGACCCCACCTCTTAAAACAAGATTCCCATTGGGACGTAGTTCTAAATGGGATGGAAGCTTTGATAGGTCACAAAGATAAAAGTCACTTTCTTTTTTCCAAGGCAAAAGGCTTTCAAGTTTATCATAGGGAACGACGGTAGAGGTTTTTGAAGAAAAATAAAAGCTTGGTTGATGCGCCTTGAGGTGACTGATGAGATCAATCTCAGAGTAAAATGTCTTTGTAATAAATGCCATAAGGAACTCACTTTTTTCATTATTTTAGCTTTTTTTTCAAGGAGAGGCCATGGAAGTTGTCGTAGTGGTTGGTGCAAGTAGTGATACTTCTCGTTATTCCTATAAAGCTATGGAAATGTTAGAGGAATTTGGGCACAAAGCAATTCCCGTCCACCCGAGAGAAGAAATTGTGCGAGGTCACAAAGTTATTCATCAATTAGCTGATCTTGTTGGACAAAAAATAGATACTGTTACTGTTTATGTTAATCCCGCTATTTCAGATAAATATGAGACGGATATTATCAGCATTAAGCCTAAGAGAGTTATATTTAATCCTGGGGCAGAGAACCCAAGATTGGCGAGTGTTCTTAATCAAAGCGGGATTAAAACAGAAAATGCCTGCACTCTAGTTCTTTTAAGAACGGGTCAGTATTAGTCCTCTAGGCACCTTATAGGAGAGTTTTTCTTGATATAAGTTTCAAGTAGATTCCAGTATTCAGAGTTAGGAACTAATTTTAAATCATGAAGAAGAACTGAGGTTAGTACATTGAGAAGTTTAAGCATTCCGTAGGGAACTTCAGAAGGGAGTCCAACTGTATAATACCTTAAATTTTGAAGTTCCTCTCCATTAATTAAGGCTTCTTGGATGTTGTGAATTTTTGGATCAAAAAATTTAATTGATCCAGTTATTTTGTCTTTCACACTGATGCCGTCGATCATGACTTGAAGGGCGACTTCAGAATTTGCTAATAATTTGAGAACCTGTTTTAAAAGAAATCCAGACATCGTTGAGCGAGCAACACTCCATCCCTTGTCACCCCATTTTCTAATATGAGGGAAGTTATCTATCATATCTCCAAAAGTGATAGTTCCTGGATCTATTTGTTCACCTTGGAATACATCAAATTGAAGCCCAAGGTCTGTTTTAGCAACTTTTCTTGTAAGTCTTGCCATATGACGAGACCAACAACTTCCGGCGGGAGTGTCTTTACCGTTTAGGTTACCTGTTAATTTAATATTTGAAAAACCAATCACTTCATCCCATTTACGGCCAAAGTATTTTTCTCGATTGGAATAAGCACTTGCGACGAAGTCTTTCATACTCTCGTCCTGAGGCATATCTTTTTTAATATCGATCATCTTATAGTCAATCAACTCCGCTTCGCCTTTTCCTTTAATGTCGACAATCATGGAACCAATATATCCTGAATGAGCACCAGCTTGAAGAATGGGAATTAATCGTCCTTCTAGGTTTTTTGTCAGCTGTGGTCTAGGTAACAGAATATGAGAGTGACCCCCAACAACTAAGTCGATGGTTCTACTCTTTTCTATGAGTTGGATGTCGTATTGGAGACCAATGTGAGTGAGCGCAATCGTAAAGTCGACATTGTCTTTTCTAGCTTTGGTGGCCTGTTTTATCCCAGCTTTATGAGGATTTGTTACAAATCCCAAAGGACGAAGAGGGTACATGTGATGAATCTCATTCGTTGTTAGACCAAAAATTCGAATTTTGAGCCCATCGATTTCATGATCCACATAGTCTGGAACAAGTTTTGATAGCCCCATGAGGGATTTTCCCACAATATTTGAAGAAAGGATCTTCGCCTTTATTTTGGACTTCTTAATCTGATTTTTTAGTTCCTTTGTCCCCAGGATATAGTCATGGTTTCCAAGAACTGTGTAGTCAACTCCAAGACGATCGAGCGCCTTCATGGAATCAGTCCCATGATTAGAAAAATAGAAAGAAGATCCCTCTCCGAAGTCACCACCATCTAGGTAGAGAGTAGGTATTCCCTTTGATTCTGCGTCTGTTTTAAGTTCATCCACAACTTTTTTTAATTGAGCGTACCCACCAATTCCACCTCGGGTTCCTTGGAAGTAAGAATGAAGATCGTTTGTGTGAAGAATCTGGACCACTTTTGCGGATGAAAGTGGAGAGAGGGCCAGACCCAAAAGAAGCAAGAGGGGACGAGACAATTTCATGATTTTACTCTTATAGGTAACTTGGTTAAAGGAGAGTTCCTACTTTCATTAGAAGGCCAATTTGAAATTCTTGAAATACTGTAAATATTTCCTAAATGAAATTTGAGATAAACCTAATTCTTCTCTTAGGCATGGCCAACTTCCTTGGTTTACGTTAAATCAGTCAAACCTATGAATTCAGAACTTTTGCTTCCTGTCGGAAATATGGAAATGTGCTTGGCCGCTGTGCACTATGGCGCTGATGCGATCTATGTTGGTGTGCCTTTTTTCAACGCAAGAGGCAGAACTACTGATCTTACTTTGGAAGAGTTGAAGGAAATGGTCGAGCTTTGTCACCTTTATGGAGTGAAGGTTAATCTTGCTTTCAATGTTGTGATTTTCCAGAATGAAATTCCCAAGGTGATTGCACTTCTTGAGCAAATATTACCTTTAAATCCTGACGCCTTCATTGTTCAAGACCTTGGTTTGGCAAAAATCATAAGAACTATGGCCCCTCATCAGAGAATCCACGCTTCAACTCAGATGACTGTCACTAATGCTGATGCCATTAGGCTCGTGGAAGATTTAAAAATTGATCGATTCGTCCTTGGTAGAGAAAATTCAATCTCAGAAATTAAACTCATTCGTGAACAAACAGAAAAAGAACTTGAAGTCTTTGTTCATGGGGCCCTTTGTGTAGCCTATTCTGGTCAGTGTTTTACTTCCGAATCCCTTGGCGGCAGAAGTGCTAACCGTGGTCAATGTGCTCAAAGTTGTCGCTTAGAATATGAACTTTATGTCGATGATGTAAAAAAAGAAATGGGAGATAAAAAGTATCTCGTTTCCCCTAAAGATTTGATGGGCCTTAGTGAAGTTCCATTATTGAAAGAATTGGGAGTCAATTCTTTCAAGGTTGAAGGAAGGCTTAAAACTCCAGAATATGTTGCCTCCACGGCCAAAAATTATCGAGAAGTACTGGACGGTGCTCCGATAAATTTAGAAAAACGCAGGGTAGAACTCGCTACAACTTATTCACGAGGCTTTTTTACCGGGTGGCTTAACGGGGTAGATCATCAGCAGTTAGTTGATGGAACTTATAGCTCTCATAGGGGAATAGAAGTAGGAAGAGTTTTAGAAGTAAGAAATAAAACGATCCTTGTTTCGTCTGAGGCCAATTTAAAAGCGGGGATGGGCCTAGTTTTTGTGGGTGCAAGTGAAGAGGGTGCAAAAATTTTTCTTTCAAATAAGATTGGGAAAAATTTTGAAATAGAGTTACTAAAAAAAGATGCCAAAATTTCAAAGGGGATGAAAGTTTACCTGAATTCAAATGAGGCCCTTTTTGGTGATCTTCAAAAAGGTTGGCAAACGCGAGAAAAACAAAAAAAAATACCCCTAAATTTTTTGATCCAAGGGCTCTATAACGAGCCACTTCTCGTTAAAGCGATAGATCCAGAAGGTCGAGAAGTTTACGCTCAATCAATTTCTTTCCTTTCACCTGCTAAGGGGCGATCCATCACCGAAGAATTTGTAAAGGATGAACTAGGATCGTTGGGGAATACAGTCTATAAAATTGGGAACTGGGAGTGCTTTCTCCAGGAAGGGCTTTTTCTTAATCACCGTGAATTAAAGGAGATTAGAAAAGAGCTCGTTCAAAAGATGAATGACTTGAGAATCAACCAATCCGTAAAACCAATCCATCCATTTAATCTTAAAAGAAATAATTTTGAAATTAAAACCGGATCACAATTAAATATTCTTCTTAGAACAAAGTCCCAGGTAGAAGGGTTCATAAAGGAATTATCAACCTTTAATAGTTACAAGAATTTTATTAGATCAATTATCTTAGATTTTGAATTTGGAAAAGATTACGCCGCTAGTGTTGAATTAATTAGATCTCATGGACTTAAGGTGGGTGTAGCGACAACGAGAATCCTTAAGCCCTCAGAATACTACAATCTTAATACTTTAATTCGTCTAAATCCTGATGTCATTTTGGTGAGAAATTTAGGCGCGATCCATTACTTAAAGTCAAAGTGTGAGATCCCTTTGATTGGAGATTTTTCTTTAAATGTCACAAACTCTTTATCCCTCGGCTATCTCATGGATAAAGGTCTTGAGTCGATTAATGTATCTTATGATTTAAATCAGCATCAACTTTTTGATATGATCGAACATTCAGCTTTATCCCACATGGAAGTTACGGTTCATCAGTACATGCCAGAATTTCATATGGAGCATTGCGTGTTTGCTGCCTTTCTCTCTAAAGGGTCTTCATTTAAAGATTGCGGAAAACCATGTGAAAAGCATGAAGTGAAATTAAAAGATTCTTACGGCAATATGCATTTTCTTAAGGCCGATCATGAGTGCCGGAATACTTTTTTTAAAGGTACTCCTCAGTCTGCTGGATTTCTCATTCACGATTTGATTAAAAAAGGTGTTGGATGCTTTAGAATTGAGGCCCTTAATGAAGGCCCACAGGAGTTGAATTCAAAGATACTCAACTACCTTAAACTGATAAATGGTGAAGTGACATCAGATGAGATGATGAAAAACTTAAAAGTTATGGAAAGCTATGGGTTGGGTCTAGGTCAATTAAATCGATCAGATAGTTATAAAGATAGAAAAAAGAAGTAACCCGCGAAGAGTTCCTCCAAAATTCTTTACGTATCTTTTTTAAGTGATGACAGAGCGTCATGTCCCAATGAGTGGTGATGAGATAGATCGACAACAAATTTAATCCCAGCACTCTCACAAAATGATTTCAATTCTTCTAACTGCTCCATTACACTATGATCGATATACTCACAGTGTGTGAGATCCATTTTTACATTTTTCTTGGCTTGAGCAAGCTTCATGACCTCCTCTTTTAGTTGTAAAAAATTACTAAAGATCAGGGAACCTTCTACTTCAAAAAAGACCTCATCTCTTTGTTCAGTTTCTTTAAACTCGGGCTTGAAGGCATTTTTTATTTTTAAACCAAGAATAATTTCAACGATATATTGAGCGATCACTCCACAGAAAATCCCGACAAGAAGATCTTCAGCAAGAGTAATAATCATGGTTACAGCGAAACCGACAACGTTATCTCGACCTATTCCCCAAGCATGGAGTAAATGTTTTGGATTTCCAAGTCGCCATCCGATCATAACAAGAATGGCAGCTAAAGCCGAAAGAGGGATAAGGTTTAAGGCCTTCGGTAAAACTAGAACTGCAAGAAGGATAACGAGACCGTGAAAAAAGTTTGAGCGCCAAGTTTTTGCTCCAAATGAAACGTTCGCTGAACTTCTCACGATTTCAGCAATCATTGGGAGACCACCGATCATTGAACTTGCTAGATTACAAACACCCTTGGAGACAAGATCCTTATCAAGATTGGTTTTTCTTTTTAAAGGATCAATTTTATCCACTGCCGCGGCACTTAGAATTGTTTCAAGTGAGCCAACAAGAGCTAGTGTGATCGCTGATTTCCATCCGGCAAATGTATTCATGACACTAAAGTCAGGAAAAATAATCCATTGTCTTAAGTCATCTGGAACATTAAGAAGTGTTTTACCTTCTAATCCAATCATCCCAGCAGCGATGGACCCAAGGATAACCCCTAAAAGTGGCCCTGGTATCTTTTTAAATACTGGATTTTGGACCTTATTCCAGAGAATAAGAAGCGCCAATGTCATAAGACCAACCGCTAAAACCAGCGGCTGAAAATTATTAAACGACATGGGTAGTTCAAGGAGAAGCATGATTGGGTTTTTTGAAACAGGTGTGTGACCAATCAAAATGTGTGCTTGTTTTGCGATGATGATGATTCCGATAGCGGCCATCATTCCATGAATAACTGAGGCAGGAAACGCTGAGCCCTTTCGTCCAAGCTTAATTGTACCCATAATGATCTGTAGACCAGCGGCAACAACAGCGGCACCCAGCATTCCCTGGTAGCCAAATTGAGTACAGGCCTCAAGTACAATGACAATTAAACCAGCCGCTGGACCATTGATGGTGACATAAGCACCTCCGAGCCATGATCCAATAAGTCCCCCTATAATTGCAGAAATTAGGCCCGCAGATGCTGGGGCCCCAGAGGCAAGCGCAATTCCAATAGAAAGGGGGAGTGCAACGAGGGCGACTGAAAATCCGGCAGAAAAATCAGCTTTATAATCGACTTTAACTTCAGACATAGAACCTCGAACAAAAATAAAAACTTATTTAATAAAGTTCTCACTTCATTTCGGTTCTTGTCCAAGATATTTTCAGACAATAGACATTAATTATTATTTATCTGGATTAAAAATCATTCATTGTAAAATGTTTGATCAATAGCTGAAGAGGGGTGTTTAAAAATTGATCTCTGCTCGCTCAATATCTCTCCATTCCCCTGAGGCAAGACTATTCAAAGGGAGGTTTGCGATTTTAACTCGGATAAGTCTTAGTGTTGGGTGCCCTATCGCCGCAGTCATTTTTCTCACTTGACGGTTTTTCCCTTCTACGATGGTTATTTCTATCCAGATATCTTTGACTGTTTTTCTTAACCTAACTGGTGGGTCTCTTGGAGGTGGTTCTGGCTGAGGTTCGAGAATTTTCACTTCACATGACTTCGTTTTATAATTTTCTATCATTAAGCCTTCACGCATTTTTTGAAGACTCTCCTCACTAGGAATTCTTTCAACTAAAACCCAATATGTTTTAGGCTTTTCACTTTTAGGATTTAATAGTTTTTCAATGAATGGGCCGTCATCAGTTAATAGAAGAAGACCCTCGGAGTCCTTATCTAGTCGTCCTGCTGGGTAAACCCCCTTAGGTAAGTCAAATTCTGATAAAGAGCGTGCCCCATCCTCTGGGGTAAATTGAGACAGAACACCATAGGGTTTATGAAATAAGATATAGCGTGGCATGGCCCCATATTAACATAAACTTCCCAGGAATGCGATTTGAGACTTGACTCATGACTAGGGTCGATTTTACATTCAAAAAATGTCAGATTACGAAATCGTTTATTCCGATGACCCAAACTTTAAAAAACGCTGTAGTAAGTGTGGAAAGTTTCCTTGTGGCTGTCCAAAGTCTTCTGATTTAACTCCCTCATCTCACACCCTTAAAATTCGGCTTGAAAAAAATGGCCGGGGTGGAAAAAGTGTCACAGTTATTTTTGAATTACCAATGAATGACGCCTATTTTAAGGACCTTGAAAAAAAACTAAAGGCCCTCTGTGGAACTGGTGGTTCTTTCAAGAATAACATGATTGAGATTCAGGGGGATCATCGTGAAAAAATTAAGATTTTTCTAGAGAAGCTTGGCTTTAAAATAAAACTCGCTGGTGGATGATGATTGAAGAAGAATCCCTAAAATTAAATCTATGCCTCAATTGCAGAAGAAGACTTCTTACATGTGTGTGTCACTTATTAAAGCCATTTCAAACACATTCTCGATTCATTATTCTCATGCACCCGATGGAATTTAAAAAAGAAAAAGTCGGCACGGGTCGTTTTACTCACCTCATTTTAAAAAATTCTGAAATCATTGTTGATATTGGTTTTGATAACAATAAAAGATTCCAGGAAGTTTTAAATGATTCCACTTATGAGAGCTTTTTACTTTATCCAGGTGATAAAACAATAGATCTTGGAAGTGATGATTTAAAAAATAATCTTATAAAGAAAGCACAATTTATCGTGATTGATGGAACATGGCCGTGTGCTAAGAAAATGATGAAGCTTACGACTTCACTACATCACATTCCTCGAGTTAGTTTTAATAATCAAAGAATCTCTGAATTTGAAGTTAAGCATCAGCCTATGCCAGGATGTTTATCGACAGTTGAATCTATACATCAGGTTCTTTTGGATTTAAACCGTATGGGAGTTGAATCATCTCATTCAGTTCAAGAAAATTTAATGGATGTTTTTCGTTATACTGTGAAACAACAAATGAATTTGGCCGCCGATCCTTTGAGGCAGGGTTATAGAAAAAAAGCCTTCTCCGCACCTCAACAACGTAAAATTTCCAAGAAGTGGGAAAGTCGGCTTTTATTTTTTAAGAATTCTGATGAATAAGTTCAATTCGAGGTTTTTCTCCCCAGCTAGGGGCCTTACCAAATGCTTTCATCAAGGCGATTAATCTCCACCATGAGTTCAGTTGCTTGTAGCCAAAATGAAGGAGAGTCGTTTCTAAAAGACACCTTGAAATAGACCAAGTGCACTTATTTGAAACGTATTTATCGTCTAGGTTGATTCCAATAATTGTAATCATGAGATTAAACAAAAGACCTGCACTAAAAAACAGAATTGCGTGAAAGGGATTGACCCATCCAAAGAACAATGAAAAAGGAAGAACGAGGTAGGAGACAAAGACCATGACTGGAGAAAATGCCTCGACAAGCCAGAAGTAGGGAATAGCAAAAAGTCCTAAAACACCATGTTGTGGGTGAAGAAATAAGGAACCATTTTGGAATAGTGTTTGAATTAAACCCATCTGCCAGCGCATTCTTTGTTTTGATAAATGCCTGAGAGTTCTTGGAACTTGAGTGTAACAAGTGGTTACAGGAAAAGTTTTAAAGCGGTAATTTGAGCCTTTATAGGCCTTCCTCAGTCTCACGATGAGGTCAAAGTCTTCAGTAATTGATCGAGGACTAAATCCCCCAATTTTTTTGATCGCCTCTTTCTTTAGCATACAAAATGCACCAGAAATAAGTACCGTAGAACCAATATAACTCCAACCGAGTCGCTCACATACAAATGTTCTTAAGTACTCAATCCTTTGAAAAGAAGTAAGCCACTCTTGAGCTCTCGTTTTTAGAGGTGAATTATTTTTAAGTTCTTGTCCCGATAGGACTTGAATAACTCCACCCGCCGCAACCAGTTTAGAGTCTCTTTTAAAGGCCTTAAGGCATGCCTCGACTCCGTGTGAAGTTGGAATGGTGTCAGCATCCATCGTGCAAACGAGATCAAAACGAGTAAATAGTAGTCCAAAATTTAGCGCCTGGGCCTTACCCATGTGAGGGGCCTCAACCACTTTAAGATTTGGTTGAGTTATGGATTGATAAAGCCTTCCAGAGGGATCATCCGTTTTTTTTAGTTGATACATGACTTGAAGTAATCTCATCGTTTGATCATGGGAGCCATCATTCACGATAATAATTTCTTTATTCTCTTGTGGAAGTGATAGGTAAGTTTGAAGTGTTTCTACAATGAGGGATTCTTCATTGTAGGCAGGAACAAGAAAGCTTACAGAAGGAAGATCGGTGTTGGGGTCGTTCTTATCATTTTGATTAAAATGTTTAATCTTTAACCATGAAACCAGAAGCAATAACCCATAAATAAAGTTTACTCCAATAAAGTAGAGAGCAGATCCCTTGAGTAGGAGGAGGCAGATTTCCTGTAGCATTAAAACATCCATGTTAAATTTAATGTCGTTGTATGAAATTCCGTTTTCAATTGGTCGTAATTTGTGTGATCGAAAATAATCTCTGTCTTAAGATCATTAATAAAAAAGTATGAAACTGCTGCTCCACCAGAAAGTGTATCAATCGGGAGAGTTGTTGTTGTTCTACCAACGAGCCCTTGTGAAACTTCTCTACCTTGATAGCCAAAGAGTGAGACGCTAAATTTATTTTCTATGTAGTATGTGGCCTTCATGCCCAAGCTATAAACATCTCTAGATTCTGCAGGATATTTAAAGACGGCCCTCCCAAGTGAGGCAGATGGTATCAAGAGGATGTTTGGAATTTTTTCCAATTCAATGCCAAGACCTATGTTGTTCAAATGAGTGACTGAGTAACGGGTATCTTTCAAGGTTATATATGGTGTAACACCAGAAGCATAAGAAAAGTATGAGGTAATGATGGTTTGTTTTTCTGGTAAAATTTCTGATTTAAATCCTTGAAGGTATCTGACTTCTAAATTTAAACGATCATTGATGCGAGTTTGAATAAATCCGCCAAATCTTTTTTCATAAAGATCAAATCTTTCTAAGTAAGTTCCCTGAAAACCAATATCGACTTTTCTTGAAAGATTAATTTTTCCAATAAGATCTTGTTGCCGACCAATTTTATTTTGTTTTCTAAGATTGATATGCTGGGAAGTTGCCTGAATCTCATTTCCATAAGAATTTAAGCAAGACAGCATAATTAATAAAAAAATTAAATGCACGAATCATGGTCCTTTAAGTTGTTTATCCCATTAGATATGCTAAAATTTTCTTAAACGATTAGGCAATTAGGAATAATGAAAGTATTTAAGTCGGATTCTCAGGGAATCTACGCTTACCAAAAAATCTTTAAGCATATTCACTCAAAGGGTTCAAAAATAGTGATATGGCAGTTGTCTTCCTCTACAGGAAGAACTGTGGCCAATTCAAAATTAAGTTCATTCCAAATTGAATCCGGAGTTCTTAATTTTGAGATTCCTTCCAACTATCTTATGCAACAGTCAGCTCCCATTTTTTTCTATTCTGAAGACGGGCAGTTGATATTTAAATCGGAAGGAATTGTTCTGGATAAGGACCACTTTAGCGTGAGTCTACCTCAGGAGATTAAGCTACTTGAGGAGGATGAAGTGGGCCAGATTAAGCTCATCACTGGACACGATATATCTACTATCTGGAAGTCTAAGAGATTTAATTTTGATGATGTTATAAAAGTAGATTTTGGAAAAGTCGTCGGAATGACCGACAGAACCAGTCGGGACAGAGAGTTTCTTGACAATGAATTTACTCGGGTATCACTTGAAGATGAAGACAAGCTTTACGCTGACAAAAGGGAGAGCCCTAGGGCCAGACCTCGAGTAGATAAGTGGGTTAAGGTTTTGTCTCAAAAAACACCCGATGTTCAGCTTTTAAGAATTTTTGATTTATCAAGGGGTGGGATAAGTTTTGTAGCGATGGAGGTTGATTTCTTCCCCGTTGGATCAAAGATTAATATCGTTGCTATTGAGGAGCACACCCTAGATGATCCACTCGTTGGAGAGGTTATGTCTCATCGGGCAATTGATGAGTTAGACATTGAGTTTAAAATTGGCTGTAAATTTGATGAAGGCCAAGCCTAGTTTTTAATGAAATTCATAATAATAGTTATATAAATTTTCATAATTAGTATCAGATTTTTTTATTTTCTTTTTTTGTTTTTCAAACATCTTCTTTGCCTCTTTCATTTTGTTATCGGTCTCTTTTATATCGAGATTCTCACCAGTTTCTCCCACACCACAGATATTATTTCTTTGATGAATATAAATGAGGAATAACTTCGTTTCATTTTCCATTTTAATAATTTGAGGATCGAATAAATTCATTCTTGTCCCAATTGACATGAGATGCTCTGGAAGAATTTTAAAAATGTCATTCATTGACTTGCATGAAAGGGCCACTTCTTCATTTTCTAAGTAAGTACGCGTTTGTTGAACCCTTTCAATTAAATGATCTACTCGATTGAGCATTTCTTCCTTCACTCGCTTCTCTTTTAAGGATTGACCAAAGGCCATTTGACTCATGAAGAGCATTAAAAGGATGAGTCTAGTAGGCATAGTTCCCCCAATCATTGATAGACACGTGACAAAACATTAAACACTTTAAGTCTATAGAATTTTGTCGTTATCGTATTCTTGAGGAATTAATATTCAATACCTGTGCCAAGATCTTGAAGGATGCCGATTTGAATTCTGAGGTCAATCAGTTCCTGGTCCCAGTAGTTTGCGGTTGTGAATTGAGGGAATACTCGTTGAAAAGAATGATCCTCCCATCTTTTTGCGATCCACGCATTAAAATGTACCATTCTCATTGTCCTGAGGGCCTCAGTTAAATTCATTTTGATCACATCTCTTCTCGTCATTTCTTTGTAGGCAGAAAGAAATCTTTCTCTATCTTCCAAACTATAATGATCTTTCCCAGGAAAAAGTAGCCACAAGTCCTGTTCAATTGGGCCAGTTAAGCAATCATCAAAATCAACTGCCATCGGTCCCGCTGAGGTCCAAACAATATTACCTCGGTGAAAGTCTCCGTGTAGTCTTTGAACTGAAAGATTTTGAAAAATGGGTTTTAAGATTTGAGAGGCCTGATTTAATAGTTGTAAATAGTGACTGAAGCTTAAATGTTCAACAGGCCTCATACTTTCTAGCGCAGTTCTATTGGAATCAATAAAGGTCAGTGGATTCAAAGGAAGTCTGTGGTTAAAACTCGCCATGGAGCCAATATTATGGATCCTTCCAATGAGTCTTCCCACTTGGTCAAGTTCATCTTTTATGAGCTCATCCTTAAGTCTTCCTTGAACTTTAGGGAATAGAGCAAACCATAATTTTGTGTCATCATCTAGATGAAGTGTTCTTTGGTTAAATTCTATTGGGGCAACCACAGGAACTTCAAACTCTTGGAGAGTTTGAAGAAAGCGATGCTCCTCTAAAATTTGAGACTCTGACCATCGACCTGGGCGGTAAAACTTTAAAATGAAATGATTTGAACTAAAACCTTTTCCATAATCAAGGTTAGAGGCAACTTCAATATCATAGACTCTGTTCTCTAAACTATTGAGCGCCATCACTCGGCCAGTTAATCTTTTTCCGAATAATTCAGCAGCTTTCATCACGTGATCAGGTGAGAGAAGGTGAAAGTGTCTCGTCTCCTCACCCCAGAGGTTTTGAAGATCTGCCATATATTAGACTCAACTTTTTGTTAGGATGTTCTTATTTCTTTTCCCTATAATGATGTCTAAGTATTCAATTATCCAGAGTTATTTATAAGTTTAACTCTGATTTTTTCTCCAATTAAATACCTTTCCCGTGATATAATTTAGCTAATTCAATTACTTAAAGGACCCTATATGAGAGTCGTTCTTAAATTGACCATTGTACTGTGTTTGTCTGTCGGAACAATATTTGCTCAGGGAAATCAAAACTGTACTGCTCTTGGAAGTTCTCCACCTCCTTTATCAGTTGCAAATCTTCCTTGTTGTCAGGGTTTAAATACTAACAATGCAGGTCGATGTGACACGACACCAGCAATGGACCCTGCCCTTATTTCTTGTGCTAACGATTCCCTATGTTCGGGTGGATCAGCTTGTCTTCCTCAAACCACATCAGTGATGTTTAGTGGTTATAGTCCCACAAGTACCCTTGAGGACTATCCCAAAAGAGCTCAATTTGAAACTCAATTAGCGGGAATCACTTCACCGAAAGATAACGGTGGAAGTTGTGCTCACTCCAAAGAATGTAAATCCTATAACTGTGTGGGCTCTCCTGGTCTATGTACTGAGAAAAAAGTGTGTCGATTCCTTGCGGAAGGAGAAATCTCTGTCGCAAATGTTAATTGCGGACCAAATCTTGTTAAGGCTTCTAATGGGAGTTGTCAGAGATCTGCTGATTCTCAATATGGTCTTTATGCAGGGCTAATGGAGAATCCTGGTATAAGTTCAGACGATCAATGTAAAATGACCATTGATCAAGAAACCAAAAATAAAAGTCTCGTTGCCATGAGGTCCATCAGAGCGATGGAGTGGCTTTTTAGTACCATTAGTGTGATGGGTGAAAATGAATGTTTGGGTATCTTTCCATTACTGAGAGAGGGAATTGGAAAACCTGTTTATTCCGCTAGAAAAAATATTTTAAAAAACTACTCAATTGTAATGAGTCAGATTGAAGCCGATTTTCAGACTGTGCTAGCGGCTGGTGAAGCCTACAAAGCATCAGTATCAAATAATTCCCAAGTCGTTTCTCAAGGTACAAAAGTTACCTATGACGGAGTTATTGTTTCCCAAAAAGAACTTGGGTCAAGACTCACATCTGGTTATGAGGCCATGATGTTAACCTATAGAAAAAACCTGTTAAATAAATCATATGAAATGGCCATGATGGAATTATTGAATAGTGTCGCTCCAAAACTATCTGTGTTATCGACGGCGATGGAATCTTGGTCAAATGATGCAGAAAGTTGGAGTCTAGGCACAACTGTATACAATAACCGAGACTGTGATGGATCTCAATATGAAAAAAAAGAGTGGTGGGACTGGGATCGTCACCACTATCACCCTTTAAAAGATCGTTATGCTAATTTTTATGAAGTTACTGGAAATAACACTAATAATTCCTCTATTATTGAAAGAGATATCGTTAAAAAGGTTCTCTCTTTAATTGGTGGTTATGCAAATGAGCAAGATGCCATCTCCGCATTTACGAAGCCTGTCTATGTTTTAATGGATCCACCTATGTATGGTGGAATGAATCATGGAAATTTTGGAGATCTAAAGTCCTCTTCAGACGCCACTGGTTTTGCTTTTTTTGGTTGGGGTGGGTTTCGCGATCATAGAAAAAAAGGGGATCTTAATGGGAACGGTTCACAAAGCCTCAAGGCCATGCATGATAAGTTAAAAATTAATATAAAAGATTTTTATAAGAATCTTAAAGAAGATCCTCAGCAGAATAAATTTATTTATGAGCCAGAGCTTGTTGATAGTACAGCAAGAGATTGTTTCGATTCAGGAAAAACTCCTGCGTGCAGTGAGTTTGATACTTTTTTAGATGAAGTTGTTGATGAGTCATTCGCTCATTTCTTGAGCTATTCGATGAGAGAAGCTGGTTCTTTTACATGGAATGATGATATATGGTCAGCGATTTTGACCGGCGTTATCATTACTTATAATAACCGTTACAATGATTATTTTAATAATGCGACAAGCTTAAGAAGAAAACTACTGGCAAAACTTGAAGTCGATATTCAAAACCTCTCTATGTATTACAATGCAGTCATTGCTGAGAGAGATAAGCAGAATGCTTGTATTGAGAGAGTAGCAAATGGAATTATTAATAGTGGAATCTTGGCCGGCGGAAATGATGGAATTCAGGAAGGAAATTATAATAACGGTGAAGGAAGTTTACTCAATTCAGGAGGTGGCTCTAGGGCTATTAGAGATCAGAAACTCTCGGCACTGACGAGAAATAATTATACTTTTAATTTGATGAATCCAACTCTTTCAAAGATGGGAGATACTGCAAAGTTTGATGGATCTATGGGAGCTGGGTCTAGTTCTAGTGGAGCATCTGTTTCTTCTGGTATTGGCGCAACTCTCGCTGCGAGAATGAAATCGATGAAAGATAAGAATGCCAAAGCTTCATTAGCTGGAGTTAAGGTAGATTCGAAAATTAAAGCTGCTAATGACATCATGAAGAGCATGGGGAGTAAATATGGTAACTCTTCGTCTGGAAATTCAGCGGCGAGTATGGGAGCGAGTTCAGCGAGTGGTGGAAAAGCCTTTGGTTTTGGAGACGGTACAGGGGCGTCAACTTCAGGTGATAAGACTAATGAAATAGGGAATGGATCAGTTGGGGCCGCGCAAAATACTCAAATTGGAAATGGCCAGTATGGGTATGAGAATTCGAGCGGAAACACTACAAATTCTAGTGAAGACTCGGCCAATGATGGAACGGGGATGAATGATGATGAAAAAGACAAATTACTAACAGAGGTTCAAAACAATATGGATCAGTTTCAACCTAATGAGGAAGATGGGATTTTCAAGGTTGTTTCTAAGGCCTATGTGAGAAATTTAGACCGCATTCTCATTAGAAAGAAAAAAATTGAACCCGAACCTTCAAATCTAAAATAATTACTTTCTTCTAATTCTTCGATAGCGCCGTTTTCCATAGCGGCGCTTTCTTGTTTCTTTAAGATTATCTTGTAAATCTTTTATATAAACAGCAAGCTCACGCCTATAGTTGACTTCACCATTTTCACCAATGTTTTCTACATCTAAGAACCAATGATTGTCCTTTGCCTGATTCTCAATCATGGTGAAATTAACTTTTGCCTTTTCGGCCACAACTCGCCAAGGATTATCATCCACTTCCTCAGAAAAGGTTTTTGAATGAAGGGGACTTGAAGTTATTTCGAAACTTGGTCTTCCAAACAAACTTCTTGGAAACTGCATGATTTCAGATAAGTGCCTATCGCCAGAGATGAAAACAAATGGGGTCGTCATTTGTTTTAATTCTGTGACAAAGGCTTGGAAATTTTCGGGATGATTGCCTTCGAAAGATTCATAGGAGTGATAGCCCCCGAAGAATTGATCTCCTTTAATAACTAAGCTTGGAGTAATCTCTTCTCTTAGTTTTGAATAAAACCAAGCGGTTTGATCTAGACCCAAGTGGGATCCTTCTTTCTCTTGGGATCTAAAGCTTCTTCCATCAAGAAAATAAAGATTAAAGTCACCTAGTGAGAGTAAACCACCAACGCCATTAGACTTATTCCAATCATCGTCACTTAATTCTTGAGCAAAAAATGCTTCAAAAATATCCTTTGCTTCGTCCTTGTATTTGAAATCCCTATTGCCGTTATTTAAACCATAATCATGATCATCCCATAAACCATGAGTTGGAATGAGTTTTTGTTGAAAAAAGATTGGGTACCTGAGTCTCGCATCGACGTATCTTTCCCAAATAATTTCGGGATTTGTTAGAGTGTAGGAGTTTGCTGAGGATTGATCAGCATAAACGTTGTCTCCAATCATGAGTAAATACTCAGGATTTTTTGATGAAAGTGCATCCCATATTTTGAAATGTTTTGAATAAAAGTCACTCATACACGAGACAACAGCTAATTTTAGTTTTGATTCTTCTCTTTGTCCTCTCCCTACAAGGCGTTGGTCAATAATTTGCTCGTTCTCATAAACATACAAATTATAAACTTTTTTAAAATCTCGACCAAACAATGCTTTATGAACTCCATAATCAGAGAAATCTCTCGTAATTATTTTTGTTTCATCTGGATTGATGATCTCTCCCGCTTCATCTCTTAATTCAAATCGAAGGATTCGATTTTTTTTAGCGACGACACTAAACTCAACTTCTTTTGTATTAGTGACTCCTTGAATTATAGAGAGTTTGTCGGTCCGTTTAGAGGGTAAACGAGAACAACTAACTAAAAAGAGTATAATGAGGCAGTAGATTTTCACAGGGGGTATCCTAGCTTTAGTAAGTGAGAAGTCAGATCAATCAGTGGAAGTCCAATGATCGCTGTATGGTCACTCATTTCGATTGTTTTAAATAATTTGATCCCTCTTGATTCCAGCTTGTAGCTACCGGCGCAATCGAGTGGAAGGTCTTCATTCACATAGGTATGAATTTCACTTAGGGTAAGGGGTCTCATATGAAGAGTTGTTTTGTTTATAAAGCTCTCACTCCCACCAGGGTACACTAAGGTTACTGCTGTAATGAGCTCATGAATTTTTCCCTGTAGGAGTGAGATTTGTTCTGTCGCAGCTTCAATCGACCCTGGCTTATCAAAGATTTTACCATCTAATGTACAAACTTGATCTGAACCAATGACACAGGCATCGGGTCGTTTAACAAATACCGCTTGAGCTTTATATTTTGAAAGTAGTAATGAGAGTTCCGAAGGGGAGTGATTCTCTTGTTTTACTTTGTCCTCATCTACACCTGGTTTCATCATTTCAAAATCCCAGCCAAGTTGAGATAATAATTCACCTCTGTACTTAGAGGTTGATGCAAGAATAAGAGGGTAAGGTGGTTTTAGTGATTGATTTTTTCCCATATTTTTAAGCAGAAAATTCTGTCCTGTTTGAGATCTTTCCAAGGAAAATCTAAAATAATATCTCTTGTTGGTGATTTATTTATCCCAGCAGAAATGCAACTCTTGCAGAGAGTAAGTGTGTAATATTTTCGATAGAAAGCGTAGATGGCCTGGTATTTATCATCTTTGGTGACAGCTTCACTTAAAACTTTATGAAGTTTCTTTGCATGTGAGGTCACAATGTCATTTAGTTTTTTTGTCTCTTTATTTTCTGGATCAAGATGCCATTCATTTGGAATCATCATTTCGAAAAAACCTCATCTATAATATGGGCAGCTCCACCATAGATCGCTCCCTTATCTGAAGATAGGTTCGCTGTGATAATTTTCACTTTCCCTTTTAATGAAAAGTGAACAAGCTCATCAAATTTTTTCAGGATGACTTGATTAAAAGTATCACCCAGCTTAGAAACTCCACCACCAATAATAAATGCCTGTGGACCAAGTAAGACGGCCATAGATACAAGTCCCGTTGCTAGGTCTTGTGCAATGGTATTAATGATTGATGCTGCTTTAAGGTTTCCAGAATTAAACTCATGACCTAATTTTTCAATGCTCCACTCTTCTCTTGTGAGTTCGGTAATTGTTTGTTTAATTCCTTTCGCAGATAAATAGCTTTCCAGGTGATTCAGTCCCCCACAAGAACAAAGTCTTTTGTTCTCATTGGGAATGATGATGTGTCCACCCTCACCACCAAGGGCTTGATGACCTCGATAGAGTTTTCCATCAAGGATAAGTCCAGTTCCAACACCTGTTCCTAAAGTCACAAGGATGAAGTCTGTTAGATCCTTTCCAGCACCCCATTTCTTTTCACCTACTGCAGCAAGATTGGCATCGTTTTCAATTACGGCATTAGTTTTAAATTTCTTTTTAAAGAATTCCTGGAGCGGGACGTCTTTCCAGCCAAGATTTGGTGCATGATCAACGCTACCTGTAAAATAGTTTGCCATTGGGGCACCTACACCAACTCCAATGATTCTGGAATTTCCAAGACCAATGTTAAATTCTTTCAGAAGAATCTGCTCACATTCCTGAGCAAGTTGATCAATAAAATCCTCAGGGTTCAGAGTTTTTGATGTTGGATGAATGAGATAGCTTAAGAGTTTTCCATCGTGGTCAAAGAGACCAATTTTAGTATTTGTCCCGCCAATATCGATACCGAATGCTACCTGATCTTTCTTCATAGCTTAAAACGCTATCATGAAACTTAAAGCAAAGCTATAATGTGAATAGTTCTAACGCCACATAAAGTGCCATGGCCACGAGGGTCAATTCAATTGAAACCAGTTAATCTTAATCAATTACTTTTCCATTCGAGTACAGATTGTTTGAGCTTCTTTCAATCTCCTATCACGTCGACCTCAGAGATGAATGATTTTGAAACTTTTTTCGAGGACATGCTTTCTCAGCTTTTAATTCAAGATAAAAAAAATCTTTTAAAGGGGTTAGAAAAAAATCGGATACAAATTAAAAAGATTTTGAAATCTAATTCTGAAAAGTCTCATGGCTTTTTTATTTCAGAATCGATGCAGGGATACATCGCTGTACAAAATAAAATTGATCCTTATTGCATGATTGGAAAGACCTTTCATGTTCGCCCTGTTTTGGAAGAGCTATTTGTTAATCCTGAATTTTTATTAGTAAATGTTTCACTTTACGATATTAAAATTTACAGGGGCGATTTTCAGCACGTTGAGATCATTCAGCAATACGAATTCGATCAACTACCTAAAAATTTTAATGCTAATGCTTCAAGACTGTATGCACCTCAATATTTGGGTTTAGTTCCATACAAAACAATCCTTGCGATTAGAACGATTGCCCAAAAAATAAAAGATATGACTCTCTATGAGTCTCTACCAGTTGTTGTCACAGGGCTTGAAGAAATGAAATCGTTATTTTTGAAGTTTTTTGGTGAAAGATCTGGCATGATCACCCAATTTCATGATGACCTATTTGAAAAAACCTGCATTGAAATTCAGGAAAAATGTAAAAAATTTCGATTTGCTATTACAGATTACTATTCATTCCAACTTAAAGAACGTTTAAAGCGAATGATGAAATCAAATCTTATTTTAACTGATGTTGGTGACATCATTAAAGCGACACACAATGGTAAAATTGCTCATCTTGTAATTCCCTCAGAACAAAAATTGTGGGGGACGATAAATTTAGAAACAGGTGAGTACTCGATCCACAAGAAAAGTACTAAATCTTCAGTTGATATTTTGAACGAATTGGCCGAAGAAGTAATCAGGCAAGGGGGGAGAATTCAAATCTTAGTCCCTCATTTCTTTCCTAATAATTCTTTTGTACTAGGTGTTTTAAGAGGAAGTTTATGATTTATTCAAATTATTTTGATTATAAACCAGTTATCGGTGACGGTGTCTTTGCTGCTGATGGCTCAAAAATCATTGGTCGTGCTGAATTAGCAGATCATGTAAGCATCTGGTTCAATACAGTCATTAGGGCGGATGTCAATTTCATCAAGATTGGCCGGAACTCGAATATCCAAGACCTTTGTATGCTTCATGTGACTGAGCACAATTCCCTTACGATCGGTGAAAATACTTCTCTAGGTCATAGTGTTGTCCTTCATGGTTGTAAAATTGGGAATGGATGTTTGATTGGAATGGGAGCAATTATTCTAGATGGAGCAGTGATTGGTGATAATTGCTTAGTTGCGGCTGGTTCTATGGTCACACCAAATAAAAAATTTCCACCAGGAAGTATGATTAAAGGAAGACCCGCTGTTGTCGAAAGAGAATTAAGCCCTGATGAAATTTTTCAAATCTCGAATCATTATAAGTCCTATCTAGTCTATAAAGATCAATATTTGACTATGGATCAAAATGAAATTAATCAAAAAAAATCGAATAACTAGAACGAGAGATTTATTTCATAAAATCAGGAGGGATAATCTTTTCCTTCTTTCCTCCTCAATCTCTTATTATTCTGCGATCGCAATTGCACCCTTCCTTTTAATTATTCTCTCTCTGGCCTCATTCATTGGTGAAGAAATTAAACAACAAATTCAACATTTTTCAGCATCGCTTTCACCCGAGGCCGGTGCACTCGTAAAAATTATTTTTTCCAACATCAGAGAAGGTATTAATATTAGCTCATTCTCTGGGGTGATTGGTTTTCTTCTCCTTTTTTTAACTTCATCGGTAGTTTTTATACAGCTGAGATATTCCTTCGATGTGATTTTTGGGCATCATGAAGAAAGATTAAATAGATCGATTTGGGATGAAGTCTTAGAAAAGTTATTTGCGGTATTTATTGTTTTTGTTTCTAGTTTTTTTCTTATCATTGCGAGCTCAGCACCGAGTCTCTTAAGAGTTTTTGTTTTTCAAAATTCATCAAATTCCTTGATTGATTTCTCACTTCATGTAATTAATTTTTTTATCTTCATTTTTATGTTTTGGGCAATTCATTATTTCACCCCTTCATTAAGACCTGGAAAAAGAGAAGCATTATCGATGGCACTTCTCTCAGCATTTTCCTTTTTTATCGGGAATCATTTATTGGGAATTTATTTTAAGAATGTTGCAACGGCTTCTATTTATGGTGCAGCTGGATCTTTATTTGTTTTTCTCATCTGGTGCTACTATACGACCTTCACCGTTTTTTTAAGTGCAGAAATTATAGTGTTTTTAAAAAAATATAAAAAAAAGGCCCCTGAGGGCCTTGGTTATTTTTTAAGATAGGTATAACTTTTTAAACAACTTTCGTAAAAGTCAGTTAGATCCACACCTTCACGAGGTCTTATTTTCCCTCTCTTCACTTGTGTGTCGATCGCAGCTTTTAGAGTTTGCGCCATCGTCTCAGGATTATATTGAAGAGTCGATAGAACCTGTGAAGCTTTATTTCCATAGATAACTTCTTCGATATAGAAGTCAGTTGGATCATCATCGTCACAGAAGATATGGACTTCATTTAGTCTTCCAAAACAATTGTGATTATCACCCATGATATCTTGGTAGGCGCCTGTCATAAACAGACCAATAAAATAATCATCTCCGTTGAGTTTATGCATCGGTACGGTGTTTGTTGTTCCATCGGCCGAAAGGAAAGTATCTAGTTTTCCATCTGAATCACAAGTGATGTCAACCAGAGTACAAAGTTCAGTTGGTTTTTGATTTAGTTTATGAATCGGCATCACCGGTAGGATCTGTCCAATCGCCCAAGTGTCTGGAGCACTTTGGAAAATTGAAAAGTTACACATGTATTGAGAGGCCATCTGATTTTTTAACTGAAGAATTTCATCTGGAGCGTACTCATCAAGAGAGGCGAACTGAACGATCTTTTTACAGATTCTCCAAAAAAGCGTCTCTAGCTTCGCTCTTTCATCGAGACTTAAGATGCCAAATTTAAAAGCGGAAATAGACTCTTCTTTTATGTTGGTGGCATCGTTATAAACGTCTTGATAATTTTTTTCAGAAAGTTCAGTTGATAACTCACGCATGTTTGTTACGAGAATGTTCTCATTGATGACTTTGTCAGTGTTAAAGTCTTCAGATCCCATCTCAAGTGCACCGAAAACGTTTGTAACAACACAAGAATGGTGAGCAGTAATCGCTCTTCCACTTTCAGAAACAATATTTGGATGTGGCACATCTTCAAGATCACAAATTTGTTTTAGCATGTACACAACGTCAGCGACATAATCTCTTGTTGTGTAATTAATTGAAGAAGGGGAGTTTGAGCGAGTCCCATCATAATTGACACCTACGCCACCACCCACATCGAAGTATTCTATCTTCGCTCCTTCTTTGTAAAGTTTTGCATAAATCCTTGCTCCTTCAGAAATGGAGTCTTTAATTGTTTTAATATCTGGAATCTGAGAGCCAATGTGGAAATGGAAGAGTTTTAGGCAATGAACTTTATCGATTGATTTTAGGTATTTCACTGCTTCTAAAATTTCGGTGATCGTGAGTCCAAATTTTGCATAGTCTCCACCGGAGCTGGCCCATTTGCCTGATGATTTGGTTGCAATCTTTGCTCTAAGGCCAATCATTGGTTCAACACCAATTTCTTGAGAGAGTTTCATGATGTCAGTTAATTCTGAGTACTTCTCAATGACTACAATAACTTTTCTTCCAAGCTGATTTCCAAGAAGAGCTAAGCGTAATAAATCAACATCTTTGTAGCCGTTCACAACTGTGAGTGAATTTTGATTTGAATTCATGGCAAGAGCAGCAAGTAATTCGGGTTTCGAACCAGCTTCTAGACCATAATTGAAAGGGGCACCAGCATCTACGATCTCTTCAACGACTTCTCTCATTTGGTTCACTTTAATGGGATACACACCGTAGTATGAACCAGTAAACCTTGCTTCTTCTATTAGGGAGCGAAAAGTTTTATTAAGATTAGCGACTTGAGATCTCAGAATGTCATGGAAACGAATCACTGCGGGAAATGAAATATTTTTGTTTTTCATTTCATCGAGGATCTCCATCATGTTAATGACAGGACCATTTTTGGTCTGTGTTGGATTAACACATAGGTCACCCTTTTCATTGACTGAAAAGTAACCCTCTCCCCAACGGCTAATTTGGTAAATTTCATCAGCATCATTGGTTGTCCATTCTTTGATGGAGTCTAAATTATGAAAACGTGTAGAGTTCTGTGATGGAGTCTTCAACTAAAAATCCCTCCGGAAAACTGTTTTTTTCTACCCGCAATATAAATGATAATTCACAAGTTAAAAAACAGTTTTTCCGGAACAGGCAATTTTTTTAGCGAATTCTTGAGCTGTGGGCGTCCAGAACATGGGCAAGCTGGTCCTCCCTCTCAATTTGCTGGCCATTTTGTTTAAATGCCACTCCGTTTTTAGAGGCACAGGCCGAAAGAAAAAGAAGAATGAGTCCTATCAAAATGTGTGATTTCATGGTCAACCTCCTTGTTGTCCAGGATCTTTCCTATAGTTTGTCTTGCGATTAACGTGCCAAGAGAATTGATCTATAAACTGCCATTTTCTGACGGATTGCTAGATAATATGGCACTGAAGGGGACAGAAGAATACCGAGCAGGGGCCAAGGTGACACAATATTAAGGAGTTACTGTTTATTTAGATTAGAGAGGATTTTTCTTTGTTCTTCAATTGTAAGCGGCTTATGGGAGTCCATGCTCGTTCTTCGAATGTTGGATTCTTGGACAACACTGTCTAAGATTCTAATTTTTTTAGTTAGGCCTTTGCCTACCTCTTTAAACCAGAAAGGAAGGCTGTCTCGTACTTCTTTGGTAGTAATTTTATAAATAAGACTATTCTCAGTTGCCACAACATGGGCCGCTCTTGGTTTTTCATCAAAAAAAGAAAGTTCTCCAACAAATTCCCCAGCACCGATACGTCCAAGAACCTTTACTTGAGTACCAACGACTGTACAAATAAGGAGTTGGCCTTCTTTTAAAAAATACAAATCGTCTGATTTTTCACCTTCACGGCAGATAACATCACCAGGCACTAAATTTATTTCTTTAAGCATGATATTCCTATAATTTCAAAACACCCTTAATCACTAAACCAAGCTGTTCCATGGCCTTTTCATAATACAAGTTTTGAGGATGGATCTCATCAAAATATGTCGTTCCTGTTAAAAAGTCATTCTCAACCATTCTAGCATAATCAAATAAAATAACCTGATGGTTTCGAGCAACCTTTCTAATGATTGAATTTTGCACGTGTGAGGTCCTCCAAGGTTTACAGTCAAAGGCAGTGGCATTTAAAAGTGTATCCACGGCCTCATCAAGTAACCCCAAGCGCTTAGAAATTTGTCCATGGATGTAGAGTAGGTCTGCATTTCCGGTAAATTTTTGTAAAAGTTCCCCAGATCTCTTATAGGCCTCTTTTGGGTTATTTGCCTTAAGCATCTCTCTTAATTCATTAATTTCAATTTCAACCTCAGAAGTTGAAGTAAAGTCACAAACTTTTCTAGGTGGCTCATCGAGATTTATGGGTGTCGTCGTTAGGATAATAAGACTATTCCTATCCTTACTTAAATTCACCATCTCAACCAGTTGCTGCTCAAAAAGAAGGAGTTCAGTGTCCAATCTTTTTAAATAATTTGTCTCACTGTATTCATCAAAAATGGGAGTTTCAGAAATAGAGACTCGATTGACCGGTTCATAAATAAATCGAGATAACCAGGGGTAGAGTATCAGGAGTGTTTCAATGCGATCATCCCTATAGAGCTGAAAATTACTTTTTATTTTGGTCATCTCTGAAAAGTGGAATTTGTTTTCAATGAACTCCTCAGATCCGCCTTGATAGATAAGGATCTGTGGCCATTGTGTGAGAGACTTTAATTCATGAAGTGTTCTGTGGAGTCCCTGTCCTTTACGAGCGATTGATTGTATTTTGATGGGTTTTGCCAAATTAACTGAAATTGTCTCTGCAAGATTTACGCTAAATTTACTAAAATAATCACCCATCCGGTCACCAATAATTAAGATCGGAGCTTCAGGCTTTATGGGCTGAGATGAGAAATTATAAAAATAAGGGTAGGGAACAATCTGTTCTGGGTTTGCCTCGTACCTTTGCCAAACGAGAAATCCGCAAGTTACAACACCAGCAAAGATAATGATCACTAGACTAGAGAGAATTTTTTTCAAACCTACGACCTTTTGAGAACGAATTCTGTAGTTAAAGTTTAACTTACGACTGATTTTTGGTAAACAAGCCTCCTATGAAATCGATAAATTTACCTGAAATACTTGCCCCTGCTGGGTCATTGGACAAATTAAAGGTTGCTGTACTCTACGGAGCAAATGCCGTTTATGTTGGAGGCCAAAAATTTGGACTAAGAACAGCAGCTGAGAATTTTACTCTGGATGAACTTAGAGAAGGGATTTCGTTTGCTCATGAGAGGGGTGCTAAGGTTTACGTCGTTTTGAATTCTTTCCTCCACGACAAAGATCTCTCCGAATTGCCCCAGTTCGTTTCCTTTTTAAGTGAAATTGGAACAGACGCAGTGATTGTTTCTGATCTTGGGGTGGTTCGAACAGTAAAAGAATTCTCAAATATTCCTGTTCATATTTCAACTCAGGCCTCTACTCTCAATTCACAATCGGCAAAGCTTTGGAAAAAAGCAGGAGCTGATCGAATCGTTTTAGGGCGAGAAGTCTCCGTGAAAGAAGCGGGGAAAATAAAAAGAGAAGCTGGAATAGAAATTGAAATGTTCATTCATGGTTCGATGTGCATGGCCTATTCTGGTCACTGCGTGATTTCAAATTTTACTCAAGGTCGTGATTCAAACAGAGGGGGCTGCGCTCACTCATGTCGCTTTGAATACTCTATCGAGGGATTAGATACTCCTGAGAAGAAGAAAGCCTACTTTATGAGTTCAAAAGACCTAGAGGGTCTAAGAGTCCTACCTCAATTTATTGAGGAAGGGATTGATTCTTTAAAGATAGAGGGGAGAATGAAATCTCATCTCTATGCCGGAACAATGACGAAAGTTTACTCTGAGGCACTAGATTTTTTTAAAGAAAATGGAAATTTTTTAAGTGATGACCTACTTAGGTGGGAGAGTGAATTAAAAAAAGTTTCTCACCGCTCCTACACAGAAGCGAGTCTCGTGAATAAAGCAGGTGCGGATTCCATTTTTAATGAAAGAGAAAACTCAGCTGAAGCTGAATGGCAAATGGTTGGAACCGTCGTTGAAGCGAATCCTGAATCTGGAATTGTTTTGGAAGTGAGAAATGCCTTTAATCAGGGTGACCATTTAGAAATGATTCCTTTTAAAGGGGAAAACATTCAAATCACTGCAAATGAAATCATGGATCTCTCCATGAGGGCCATTCAGCGAACAAAACCCACCACACTCGTGAGATTACCCTTTGTTGATGGGGTTAAAAAAATGCACCTAGTCCGTCAAAGGATTAAAGCATGAAGTTAACAACCTATGCGAGCTCACTTCATGATTTAAGTCTTTTAAAAGATAAAAAAATTGATGAAGTTATTCTTGCGGCCAGAAGTTTTTCTCGGTTTGGGAAATTATCACATTCTGAATTTATTCAAATGGCAAAGCGCTCGAAGGAGCTTGGTCTAAGGGTTCTTTTTGAATGGGACATCCTTATGACTGAGGATGTTTTTGAAACAAAAGTGAAAGAAATTTCTGATTACTTGCCTTCTGTCGATGCCATACGGGTACAAGACCCTGGGGCCCTTTGGTGGGTTCTTGAAAATACCAAGTGCCCAATTCAGTTTATCGCTGAGAATGGGAACCATAATTTAAAGGCCTTAGAGGGTTGGATCGACATCGCCCAAGGAAGACTTGAACGATTAGTTTTATCAATTGAGTTACCAAAGGCAACGATTCAAGAATATGTAGAAAAACTTAGTGTACCCTGTGAACTCCTGGGGCTAGGTAGAATTCTTCTTTTTTACACTCCTAGATCCCTTCTTTCCCCACTTAATGGAGAAAAGCTGGCGTTAAACGAGGAGCTTGCCGCCTTAGGTGAGAGTGAAGAATCACCTCACAAAGGTTTTCCTTTGGTTGAAAATCAACACGGGACATTTATGTTCCACATAAAGGAATTTTGTCTTTTAGATTACGCTAAAGAATTAAGTGAAATGGGTCTTGGTTATTTTAGGATTGATCAAAGATGGGCAGGGTGGGAGCATCTGGATTTAATTACAAACCTCATCATGGATTATAATGAGTTTCAATTTGAGTCTTTTAAACAACAATATCCTCAAGAATTGATGCGAGGATTTTATCTCGTCAATAAAACCGATGTTCTTTTTCCCAAATTAAAAAATGCCAGACTTCAACATAGAGAGGGGAATTATTTGGGTGAAGTTCTTGAAGCAGAGAAGAGCTCTCATCTTGCCATTATGGTAAAAAATCCAAACGGTTTAAACGTTTCTGATAAATTAAAGATACTTCACCCTAAAGGTGAAATTTTTGAAACTAAAATATTTTCGCTAAGGAATTTATCTTTAAAAGAAGTTGAGTTTATACCATCTGGTGACGTTGCTTTAATTCAATTTGTTGGCGGCGTTTGGGTGAAGTCGCAAGTTTTTTATATCGACTAGAGTCTCTCCCAGATCCAATAGGTGACTGCAAGACCCCCATTTTTAATTTTTCGTTTGGTGATGACTTTGTAACCTGAAGCTGAATGAAATAAATCATCCATGTCACTTGGAAGTACCCAGCCAAATCGGAGTGGTTTATCAATGGTTAAAAACTTTTTCCACGCCTCTTTTAAAAACGTTCCTCTTTGACCTGGAATTTTTATTCTCTCACCGTACGGTGGGTTACAGATCATGACGATGTCTTGATCTGACTTGATTGTATTTTTTACTGAATCAAGTGCTATGAGATTTAATAATTTTGATTTATTAATTTTTTCAATAAGCTCTTCATTGATATCAAATCCCTGATAGCTTGTTATGGGAAATGGGTTCGTTTCATTTGGGAGCTTCAGGTGTTTTCCTTTAAAAAAAGGAGCTGTCTCAAATGAATAAGCTCTTTTGTGAAGGGGCCTATGAAAATGAAGCGCCTCAGTTAGAAATGTCCCTGATCCACACATAGGGTCAACGAGCTCAACTGGATTTGTAATCCCTTCAAATAATTCCATTAAAAAGGCCGAAGCGATGTTTTCTCGTATCGGCGCCTCACCTTTAATGACTTGAATCCCTCTTTTATAAAGTGGTTCACCACTGAGATCTAAACTCATTGTTAATAAATCATCAACGATTCTCACAAAGAACGTTTGAGGGGAGTAATTCTTTTTTTTCCAGTCTAGGCCCAAGGGTTGTCTAATAAGGGCGTCACTTAAGGCACCTTTTATCGTCTCTTCAATTCTCCCCGTATGCATGAGGCGGGACTTGGAGCACGAAATTTCCCAAACTGGTTCAGGGTGAGAGAGAAAATCATTCCATTTAAAAGTTTTAAATTTTTGATGAAGCTTCGGAAAATCTCTGACTTTAAAATGAGTAACCCTTAGAAGAATCCGGGTTGGGATTTTTAACAGGCAGTGGGCGCTAATAATCCAATCTAAGTCTGCTGTTAGTTCAAGACCCCCTTTAAATCTTTCGATTGGGGATATGGGACATTTGGACTCAACTTCTTTAAGAGCAAGATCTTCAAGTCCTGGGGTTATAACGAGGAAAAGTCTGTATTGCATGGCCCAAGTATGCCCTAAGGTGTATTCTTTAGTCTATGCAAGTCTATCTTAAAAAACATGCCCCTGGTGTGGCCGTCCACAGTATTAATGTTGAATGGAGTTTTCAAAAATCTGAATTTCACTGCTCTTTTACCGTCCAAAAAAGAGATGGAAGTCCTTGGCTTTCTAATGAATCCTTTACCAATGATTGGTCAAAAAACTGGGGACTTTGGAATACAGATGTTGTTGAGGCTTTTCTTCAGCTTCGGCGCAGTCCTGAGGATTTAAAAGCTCCATACCTCGAACTTCAGGTTTCTCCCTTAAATCAGCCCTTTGCTTTAGTGATTACGGATCCACGAAAAACATTTGCGCCTCCAAAAAAATTAGATTTTACTCACGAAGTTCAACTTGAAGGCAGAAGCTGGAGAGTTGATTTTAAGGTTAATCTTCCAGAGGAATTAATTGGTAGCGAAATTTATGGTGGATTTTTTGCTTGCTTAGATCAGGACCCAAGGGAGTATTACGCTCTTGAACCTAACCCTGAAATGAATCCTGACTTTCATCGTCCTGAATTTTTTCTTCCTTTAAAAAACCATGAGTGAACTCATTCTTATACCGACTCCAATTTCTGATGATCATCCACTAGAAACAGTGGCCCTCGACCTTCTTAAAAGAGATGCTTTAAAGAGTGACGTTATTCTTCTGGTGGAAGAGCATAAGGTCGCACGGCAACGTTGGTTAAAATGGGGATTACCTCGCGAGGCGATTGATAAGTTTCAGCTTTATAATGAACACACGTCTGAAAAAATGAAAGTTGAAATGATGAAAGAACTTAAAAGTGGGAAGAGAATCTATCTCATGAGTGACTGTGGTCTTCCGGCCTTCTGTGATCCTGGACAAAATCTTGTGGATCAATGTCACAAACAAAGAATTAAAGTTACTGCAACACCTTTTCCCAATTCTATTGCTCTTGGGGTGGCGCTGTCGGGATTTTCTCATTCGCGTTTTCATTTTTCAGGATTTATTCCTGTTAAAGAACCCGATCGCTCAGAGTGGATAAAAATTGAGCTTAAGCGTCCTGAAACCATGGTTTGGATGGAAACTCCTTACAGGCTTAAAAAACTTCTTGAGGACCTCGTGAAATCGGGTACTAAAAGAGAAATCTTTCTTGGCATGGACCTTGGTTGTACGTCGGAGAAGCTCTTAAGGGGTCCAGTGGGTCAAATTCTAAAGGACATAGCTGATTCGGAAAAAAGGGAATTTGTCCTGATTGTCTCTCCGAACTAGATTAGACAAAAGAGTGGTCTAAGAAATACCAAGGTTCTCACTCTTTAAAACCCTCTAAAAACACAATAAAATCAATTAATTGCAATCTTTGCCATGGGACACAATAAGCCCATGACTTTTGATGCATTGTTTGATACATGGTGGGTCTATGAAATCAGCCATAAAACTGCCTCATTCCCATGGTTTAGCCGAGAGGAAAGGGGATCATATTGAACTTGCTCAAAAAGCAAGAACCGATTCAACTCATGTTGATTCGCGTTTTAATTATGAGCCGATGTTTTTTTCTCATCCAACAATAAATTCAAATTGGTCTTCAACTTTTTTAGGTTTTGATCTTGATTACCCAATTTGGGTTTCTAGTATGACCGGTGGAACTGATCACGCCAAAGTGATTAATGAAAACTTAGCAAAACTTTGTGGAGAATTTAACCTTGGTATGGGGCTAGGTTCTTGTAGAAGTTTATTATCTGATAAGTCCCGTCTCAATGAATTTGCAGTTAAAAAATTTATGCCCCAATCACCACTCTTTGCCAACATCGGCATTGCTCAAGTGGAAGAGTTAATTTCAGAAAATAAGCTTCACCTCATCCATGAAATGGTTAAAATCGTTGAGGCGGATGGAATAATCATTCACATCAATCCACTCCAGGAGTGGTTTCAGCCTGAAGGAGATCGTTTTAAGGTGTCACCTCTTGAAACGCTAAAAACTTTTTTAGATCAATCAAATTTAAAAGTCATTGTGAAAGAAGTTGGCCAAGGCATGGGCCCAAGAAGTTTAAAAGCACTTTTGGAACTTCCAATTGCCGGGCTTGAGCTTGGAGCTTTCGGTGGAACTAACTTTACTCTTTTAGAAAGATTAAGAGGTAAAGAACTCCCTTCGAGAGAAGGATTTGTTCATGTCGGGCACACGGCCCTTGAGATGGTTCAAATCTTAAATGCTCTACCAGTGCGGAATAAAGAAATCATTATTTCTGGTGGAATTAAGAACATGCTCGATGGTTACGAATTAAAAACAAAACTTAAAACAAATTCTTTGATTGGTATGGCGTCAGCATTCCTGGCACCGGCACTCAATGATTATGAAACTCTAAAAGAGTTTTTCCTACACCAAAGTGAAGCTTTACTTACAGCGAAAGCTCTCTTGGAAATTAAGGAGGAAGTGTGAAAACGGTAAGTGGTTTTTCAAAGATGAGTAAGTCTGAAAAAATTCATTGGCTCTCTGAGCAGCTTGGTAAAGAGGCAAAACATCTTGTAAAGAGTATGCCTAACTACTGGCACCAAGATCAGGAAGTTCAAAAGCGCTTTGATGAATTTTCTGAAAACACTCTCACAAATTATGATCTTCCTTTCGGGATTGCTCCTAATTTCTTAATTAATGGAAAAGTCTATTCCGTTCCTATGGTCATTGAAGAGTCTTCCGTGGTGGCCGCTGCATCTCTAGGAGCAAAATTCTGGTTAGAGCGTGGTGGTTTTAAAACGACTGTGATCTCTACTAAAAAAGTTGGGCAAGTTCACTTCAAGTGGCAAGGCCCTAAAGAGAAACTCCATTCTTTTTTTAATGAAAGAAAATCAGATCTATTGAATGCAGTCGCTCACTTAACCACGAATATGGAAAAGCGTGGGGGCGGGATCGTGAATCTCTCTCTGGTCGATATGACTCATAAGATAGAAAATTATTTTCAATTAAAGCTTGAGGCCGAAACTTGTAATGCCATGGGAGCGAACTTCATTAACTCGATCTTGGAAGAGCTCGCACGAGTGTTTAAAGAAGCGGTTCTTCTAGATCATAGCTTTAGTCCAAATGAAAAAGATGTCCAGATCATCATGTGTATTCTTTCTAATTACACTCCTGATTGCATCGTTGAGGCATCAGTAGAGTGTCCTATTGAAGATCTAGGCCATTTTGCTGGAGATATGGGTCCCCGTGAGTTTGCTGAAAAATTCTCTACTGCCGTTAGAATTGCCGAGATTGATCCCAATAGAGCAGTGACTCACAATAAAGGGATCATGAATGGAATTGATTCCGTTGTGATTGCTACAGGTAATGATTTTAGGGCGATTGAGGCCTGTGCTCACGCTTATGCGGCCCGAGATGGTCAATACCGCTCACTTTCAACTGTAAGTCTTTCGGATGATAAATTTAAATTCTCTATTCGTGTTCCACTTGCTGTTGGAACCGTTGGTGGGCTTACTTCGCTTCATCCACTCGCTAAAACGTCTCTTGCGATTCTTGAGAATCCATCGGCAGAGGTACTCATGCAAGTTATGGCAGCTGTTGGTTTGGCGCAAAATTTTGGTGCAGTTAAGTCTCTTGTGACCACTGGGATTCAAAAAGGGCACATGAAGCTCCATTTACTTAATATTCTCAATCAGATGGATGCGACTCAAAGTGAGATCGAAAAAGGTAAAGAGTTTTTTGTAGATAAAGTTGTTTCCTACACAGGTGTTCGAGATTTTTTAAATTCAATTAGAGGATAATTCATGCAAGATCAGTATTTTTATGGGCGAGGAAAGCTTTTATTATCTGGGGAGTATTTTGTCCTAGATGGATCTGAAGCTTTAGCACTTCCTACAAGTGTTGGACAAAGCATGAAGGTTAAATATCGTCAGTCTTACCAGCCTGTTCTCAATTGGAAATCGATTGATCACTCGGGTAAAGTTTGGTTTGAATCGACCTTTGAATTTTGGCACTTTAATCCGATTAGAGCTCTTGAAAATCCAACTGAAAAATTCGTTCGTGATACCTTAAAGGCCGTACGGATGCAAAACCCACATTTTCTTCGAGATGATGTGGACGTGTTTGTTGAAACTAAAATTGAATTTCCACTAGAGTGGGGTCTTGGTTCAAGTTCTTCATTTATTTATAATGTTGCTCAATGGGCCTATGTAAGTCCATTTGAGCTTTTAAAGAAAACTATTGGTGGGTCAGGGTATGATATTGCCTGTGCCCAGGCAATGGGGCCAATCAAGTATAAAAAGCAAGATGGAAAACCTGAGTGGGGAGCTTCTGCCTTTAATCCTTCATTTAAGGATCATATTTACTTTATCTATCTAGGTCAGAAACAAAATTCTGAAAGAGAAGTTTTAAAGTATCAGGATATGAAAATTGAAAACAAGAACCAGGTGATTTCTGAAGTGACTCAGCTCACACGTGAGATGATTAATGCCAATGATTTAGTGACTTTTAACAAAGTGATTAAGCAGCACGAAGAAGTTGTTGGAAGTGCTTTAAAATATCAAAAAGTAAAAGACCTCTACTTTAGTGATTATTGGTCTGAAGTAAAATCTCTTGGAGCGTGGGGCGGCGATTTCGCCATGGTGACTTCGGATAGATCTCCTCAAGAAACTCGTGAGTATTTTGAATCGAAAGGATTTAAAACGATCATTCCTTTCTCTGAAATCATTTATTCGGAACTTATGAAATGAGTTTTCTTGCTCCTTTTCGGCAGTTAACTCCAACTCAATTTGAGACAACTTGGCGCTCTCCTTCAAATATTGCGTTTGTTAAGTATTGGGGGAAGAAGGGTCACCAGATTCCGGCCAATCCTTCTTTGTCGATGACACTTAAAGAGTGTTTCTCTGAAACGAAAGTGAATTTTACGCCTTCAGATACTTTGAGTGTAGAGCTCTATCTTGAAGGAGTTAAAGAGGATAAGTTCTCACAGAAGATTGAAAAATATCTTAGGTCCCTTGTGGATTTTCCGTGGCTTCAAAATATTAGTTTTAAAATTCAAACAAAAAATACCTTTCCTCATGGCACTGGAATAGCTTCTTCTGCCTCAGGACTTTCGGCCTTCGCTCTTTGTTTAACGGATTATCTTTTTCATCTCTCAGGTGAAAAAAATAATTTTTATCCAACGGCTAGTTACTTATCTAGGTTAGCTAGCGGCAGTGCTTGTCGATCTGTTTACGGAAATTTTGTGAGTTGGGGAGATAAAAGTGACTTTGTTGCTGACCCCGCTGAATTTCATCCAGATTTTTTACAGTTAAAAGACTCCGTTTTAGTTGTGAGTGGAGAAGAAAAAAAAATTTCTAGTACTTCTGGTCACGGGCTCATGTTAGAACACTATTTTTCAGAGGCCCGTTATATTCAAGCGAAGAAAAATTTCGAATCCCTGTCTTCTTCACTTAAATCTGGTGACCTTGAACATGTAGGGAAGATTCTTGAGTGTGAAGCGCTCTCTCTTCACGCGATGATGTTAACGTCGCCAAATCCTTATACACTTTTAAGACCAAATACTTTGGCAGCGATCGAAATGATTTGGGCGTTTAGATTAGAAACGAAGCTTCCACTTTATTTTACTTTGGACGCGGGACCTAATCTTCACCTCATCTATCCAGAAAGCTGTCAGAATAAAATCCACACATTTATCTCCCATGAACTTTCCTCATTAACTCAAAGAGTGATTCATGACGAAAGAGGTGAGGGGCCAAGCCGATGCTAACTTCCTTTCCGGCAAAAGTTTTACTTCTTGGTGAATACACGATCCTCAATGGCTCTAAGGCATTAGCACTCCCTTATAAGAGCCTCATGGGAGAATGGTCTTTTGAAGATGATCACTCAAGCTACCGAGAAAGTTCTAGGAGAAGTCTTTTGGAGTTTATCCAAAAATCCAAGGCTCAATCGATAGATTTAAGTAAAATGAAATCTGATTATGATCAGGGCCTTTGGTTTAAATCCACAATTCCTCAGGGATTTGGTCTTGGTAGTTCTGGGGCAGTGATCGCTGCTATCTTTGAACGTTATGGTGCTCCTTCTGATAAGCTTCTTTCAAACAAAGAAGGACTAGCTCGACTGGAAGATTTTTTTCATGGCTCGAGTTCAGGTCTAGATCCTTTGGTGAGCTATATCCAAAAGCCGCTTCTTATTCATAACTTTAATCAAGTTGAAGTTTTAGCTGAGAGACCAAATCTCAAAGGCTTTTTTCTTTTAAATACAGGGAAACCCCGTCAGACTGGGCCACTCGTTAATATTTATCGTGAAAAGATGAAGGATCCTGAGTTTAACCAGAGCTGTGCCAATATTTTATCGACTGAAGTGAATTTTGCGATCGAATCTGTGCTTGGAAATCGCTCAGAGAATCTTTCTCACCATCTATGGCACATTTCTAAATTTCAATGGGATTTTTTTCCAGAAATGATACCCACAAAAGAAAGAGCTCTCTGGACAAGAGGTTTAGAGTCAGGGGATTATATTTTAAAGCTTTGTGGCGCTGGTGGTGGTGGTTTCATTCTTGGGCACAGTTTAAAGTATGACATTCACCAAATGCGCGAGCTTTTAAATACACATGAATTAAGGGAACTATAATGAAATTTGTTCTATCTCTTTTTTTTCTTCCGGCCTTTGCTTTCGCTCTTCCTTCTAAAGAAGTTCAATTTGAATTAAGTCTTAATAAAGTTATTGAAAACGCAACCATGCCAGATGTTCGTCCGGGAATGGTGGTGGCGAGTCCCTCAAGATCAAATCCTGATTATTATTTTGATTGGGTAAGGGATACGGCCCTTACTTACCGTGCTTTAGTTGATTACTACGAGATTAAAAAAGATTCCAAAATTAAAAGCATGATTTTCACCTGGATTAAAGCGGAAGCCTACCGCCAAAACCAGCCTACTTTTACTGGTCTTGGTGAGCCAAAATATTTTATAGATGGATCTGGTTATACGGGTGGTTGGGGAAGACCACAAAACGATGGTCCCGCCCTTCGTGCCTTAACCATGATTAAATTTGCCCGGATTCTTTTAAAGGAAGGAAATCAAGATTACGTCCTTAAGAATCTTTACCACGGAGTGATTCCAGCTGATTCAGTGATAAAAAAAGATCTTGAGTATGTCGCCCATCACTGGAGAGAGACAAGTTTTGACTTATGGGAGGAAGAAAATGGAATGCACTTCTACACTCTTTTGTCTCAGCACACGGCCCTTCAAGAGGGAGCAAAGCTTGCTAAAGAACTTGGTGACATAGGTGCCTCTGATTTTTATGAAATGCAATCCAATTTAATTGCTCAATTTATTAAATCTCAATTCATCGACTCTGAAATAGGAATTCTAACGACTATCCGTCGGGTGAATGGAGGTCTAGGTTACAAGCACTCTAATTTAGATGTAGCTCCGCTTCTGGCACTTATCCATACTTCTCCCTACCAGAAGATTTTTAGCATGAGATCAGCACCAGTGAGAAAGTATATAGAGACTCTCACGAATACTTTTAATAATTTATATTCAATCAACAAGGCCTATCCAGGGCTTGGAGTGGGGATTGGACGATATCCAGAAGACCGCTATGATGGTTATCAAACTTCAGGAGTAGGGAATCCTTGGTTTTTATCGACTCTTGCTCTAGGGGAGTACTATTGTCATGCTCGTTCAGAGACGAAAAATCTTCGTTATGATGAAATGGTGGAAAAACAAATCGCGCGAGTCCTTTTCCATTCGGATAGAACAGGAAGTTTATCTGAACAATTTAATCATCAATCAGGTCACATGCAGGGAGCTCGAGAGCTTACTTGGTCCCATAATTCTTTTTTAACCATCATGATGAGATGCCAATTTATTTAATGTTCTAAATTTTTTGGATTCTCTTCTGTCTTAATGAGTGAGAGTTTTACTGCGTAAGACATCGATTTTGCCGGCATAAAATTAAAGTCTTTTTCTTGGGGCTTTCTTGTTTTCCAGTCTTCAGAAACCATGGATGCTTTTGCTATCTTTTTATCCATAACAATCCCATTTTCGAGTTGAGACCGTAAGGTTTCAAAAAGCCCTAGTTTTGCCTGAATTCTTTGCACTGGAGCGACGTTAGAAATGTGTGTTAATAAATCTCTAACAATCTCAGAGCGAGACTCAGAATCATAAGTATGGGCGACAAATCCAGATTCAGCGAGAACTTTTGAATCAATTGCTTTCCCACTTAGAACCCAGTTTCTAGAAAAAGAAGGAGACACAAGAGTAGAGAGCATACTCATCCCACCGGCAGCAGGGACCATGCCGAAGTGGCAGTGATTAAATTTAATCTTACTGTCCTCTGAAGCAATCCTTATATCAGCACCGAGAGCAAATTCACTGGCAAGTGTTTCAGAGCCTTCACCAAGATCAACGATAATGGTCTGAGGTAATTGCATCATGGCAAAAATAATTTTCTGAAGTTTAGAGTTAATTTTATCTAAATTTTGAGAAGTCATAACTGAGAGAGTCTCATACTCTAGGCCTGTGGAGAAAAAGGGAGTAGAGGAGTCAATAAAGATAGAGTTGATTTCAACCTTTGAAGTACACCAAGCAAATAGGCTTTCTAACTCAAACAGCATTTCAAGGCGAAAAGCATTGTTCCAGTCAGGACGATTTAAGGTTACGAAAAGTGTCCTAGTGGACTTTTCGAGACGAGTAGAAATCGTAGTGTAGTTAAAAAGGGTCTGCATCTTCACCATCCTTGGTTTACTGCGGTTTTTTTAAGTTTGCCTCTCACCATTCCATGGCAAAAAACTTTCTCTAACTTATTTTTTCAAACTTTCTAGTGGAGTGTCAAAGGGGAAAAAGTTGTCGAAAATACTCGGCTGAAGGATTCACGGATTATCAAGTTAAGTGGTTGTAATTAAATAGGCTTAAAAAGAAGAGTCAGTTTGACCCCTCGGGAGTTCTTTGTAAAAATAGGTGGCCTCACCATTCATCACTTTCATCGTCGGTTAATCTCAATTTAAAAGTAATCGTTGGTGAATTCTCTTTGGGTAATGGAGTCATCGTTAAAAATTTCTAAATGAATCCTACCAACTTCACGTCCATCCGAGGTCTCGACCAGAACTCTCCATTTCCCGGCGATGTAGAATTCTTTTGTCCCAAATCCTCTAAAACCTTGGTCTCTGCCACCAAAGATATTGAGTGGGATCGTATCTTCTAATTTCCAACCTTTTTTTTCATCGTCTCGGTACCACTTGAGAAAAACCTGATCTTTAAAACGTGCAGGAGAAAAGATTGAAAGGATGATCGTGACTTTATCTCCAGGTCTCGCGTGAAACTCCTGAGACCCTTTAGAAAATAGACCCCAGTTGGATTTAATGTATTTTCCAATGTAGTCACCGTCTTTTTTTTCAATGCCGTAATAGACCCCAATCTTTTTAACAGCAACTGGCACTGGAGGAATGAGAGAAGTGTAGTAGGCGATAAGAAAGAATAAGTGAACAGCGATGGTGGGCCTTAGAACATGATTTCTAGCGATAAGCCCTTTCCCCTCATGATTTTTAAAATTCAATTTCCATAAAAGGGCCATAATAAGAGCTGAACTTAAGAGCCCCATCCAAAAGGGAAGCTGACCTATGTGGCCCATGAGAATAGGGTAGAAAAAAGAAAAATAAGACAGGACACAGATGCAAAAAAGAATCACTCTGACGGGAAGACCCAATTTTCTTATCTTTGGAATTTCATTCGCCAGCATAAGAATGGCGAGAAGAAGGATAAAGACAAAACTAGTGAAGGCCGAAGCTGAGGTATAATAAAAGATCGTGTAGATAGATAAAAGGGAGCCAAAGAGAAAATGAACCACAAGGTTGTGGTAGTCCCAGAATTTTTTTGCTCTACCACTCAAAGTCATCGTCCCAATAGTGATTTTAATTTCAACTAAGAGAAAAGTCCCGAGGAGGATGAGATACACCGCCTGCTGAATTAGGTTAAAGAGACTATCGATTCTTCCTATCGTGTAGAGATCAAGGACAAAGCCGAAAGCAAAAACGATCATGGTTACCAGCACTTCGTTGTGCTGGTAAAATTCCATGAATCGATTTTTTAAATGGAAAAGTTTTTGGACCACTTAATGGCCTTCGAGAAATCTCTCTGCTTTGATCGCTGCTTGGCAACCAGAACCGGCAGCTGTGATCGCCTGACGGTAGTAAGAATCTTGAACATCTCCGCAGGCAAAAACACCTGGAATATTTGTTTCTGGGCCATTATGAGTTTGAATAAAGCCATGAGCATCAAGCTTTAACTGACCCTTAAGGAATGCTGTATTTGGATTGTGTCCAATGGCATAAAAAAGACCATCTGTTGCACGCTCTTGTTTTGCACCTGTTTTAAGGTTGTGAACAACGATGCCTGAAACTCCGCTTTCGTTACTTTTAATTTCTACGACCTCAGAGTCCCAGATAAATTCAATTTTTGGATTATTGAAGGCGCGCTCTTGCATAGGCTTTGAGGCCCTCAGAGTATCCTTTCTGTGGACGATATAAACCTTTTTAGCAAACTTTGTAATAAAGGTAGCATCTTCCATGGCAGTATCACCACCACCCACAACGTGAACGATTTTATCGCGGTAAAAGAAGCCATCACAAGTGGCACAAGTCGAAACGCCGCGGCCAGTGAGTTCTTTTTCGTTTGGTAGCCCAAGCCATTTTGCGGAGGCTCCAGTTGAGATGATCACTGTCTCAGCAAGATAAGTATTTCCGTTTGAAGCTTTAACTGTGAATGGTTTTTTTGAGAGATCCACTTCTGTGGACATAACTGACAGAAATTCAGCGTTAAATCTTGCCGCTTGTTTTTTCATCGTACCCATAAGCTCAGGGCCCATCACACCATGTTCAAAACCAGGAAAGTTTTCAACTTCAGTCGTAAGGGTCAGCTGTCCACCAGGCTCGTGCCCTTCAAGGACTAATGGTTTTAAGTCAGCTCGTGCTGCATAGATTGCAGCAGTTAAACCAGCAGGACCAGTTCCGATAATAATGACTTTACGTGTTTCCACAAATGCCTCTTATTGTTTATCTTCGCTAGATGGAACGCCAAGTTTCTTTTTAATCACGGCCGGACGATCATCTTTATCTGGATTCATTTCGTAATAAGCTTTAACTGAAAGAAGCTCTTTTGGATTTGGTGCTTTTTCAGTTGTAACAAACTGTTCAGCAGTGAGTGAGCACTCATAGTTATAAGTTATTTTTTCGCGTCTACGTTTCATGCAATTTCCCTTTTTATTCTATCTTTTTGTTATAGATTTTCTGCAACGCTTTATCAAGCACTTAAAACACTAGAGTGGTCCTATGACAAGACTCGTAAATTGAGTGTTTTCATCACGTTGATTCTTTGTCACAATATTTTCATGAACTTGGTTAAAGGGATCTTGATCAATCTAATGTTGCTCCTTGTCACGGTTAATGCTTGGGCATTAACTGGAGCTAGACTTATTGGGCAGTCCTCAAGTGGTCAGACAGCGGTTTTTAATCTTGGCATGCATGACGGGGTCAAAGAAGGGGATTTTGCTGTTATTGTTAAAGAAATTCGATCACTTGATAAACGTGACCTAAGACTTATTCCCGTCGCAAGAGCGAGAAATATAAAAATCTCAACCTCTAACTCAGTTTGGATCCTCTATAAGATATTTGATCCTGCTATGTTAGTTAAAGGTCAGTCTTATCTCGTGTTATCTGAGTCTCAAATGCTTAGTGGTCGAAGGGATCCTAGGTTTGGAAGAATCAGTGTTATTACTGATCAGGATAAAATTGCTTTTGAGACCCAACAGGTTCTGTCTGAAGATAAAGACCGGCTCTCAAAATTAAAGGCACTTTATCCGGAAGTCATGCCTCTTCATGAAAAAGAATCCCGCTCAGATCTAGATGGAGAGTTAGTGGATGTCTATGGTTGGAAAAAGAATAGAGACAACCGCTTTAGGACTGCCCTTTATAAAAGTCCTTATCAAGATGATTTTAGAAAAGAACTTAGGGTTTCAACATTTGAAAAGATGGTGACGGCGTATCTTAAAAAAGTGAATAACCCCACTTTTAACTATGACCAGTTCTATCATGAGCAGATGAAATTAAGCTTTTCAAATGAGTTCAGGAAGAGATCTAATTTTTCGACTGAATATGAAGCCTACCTTTCAAATCAGTCTCAAAAATCAGTTGAGGATGCCAGAATTTATCGTCAAATTGTAGAAAAAGGCGAGGGATGGTCCGAGGATTTTTCTGACGAAGATCTTGGGAGTGTCTTAAAACAGGTCTCAGTTCTTCAAGAAAAAGACAGGAGGGCCTTTGTATCTGGAGACCCTAAAAGATTTACCTTTTTTGCCGGAGCAGGGTTAAATTTTACCGATGTTCAAACAGAGAAGGACGCTGCCTACAGACGTGAAGGGGCGTATTCGATAGACTTAGATATTGAAGGGATCCCACTGTTAAAACATGAGACCTTAGAGAAGCTTACTTTTGATGTTGGTCTAAGAAGTAACAAGACTGCCATTGCTAATGACAATTTTAATTTTGCCGTTGATGAATTATCCGTGAGGGCCGGATTTAATTGGTATCCTCTTTATTCACCGGCAGCCTATGAAGCAGCTTGCTTGTTTTTTGGTGCTTATGTTCGAACGGGTACTGCGACCTTGGATTCAATTTCAGCTAATAATAACGGAAGATATTCAGTTCTCACCATGCCGGGATTTAGGGGTGGGTTGAAATATAATTTAAAAAATAATTTTGGTTTTAGAATATCATTAAGCATGGAAACAATAGAATTGGATCGATACAAGCAAAATACACTTGGGTCTTCTCTTCCAAATAGAGCGCAATTATTTGAGAGTAAGATGAATTTTGCTATGGCCTATTCTTTTTAAGGGGACGAATGAGGATTATTCTTGCGATTTTTATTATTTTTTCTACCAATGCTTTCTCACTAGAAGTTGATGAAAAATTAACTGCGAGAATCATTCGAACTTCTGAAACAAGAAAAACCTTGATGATCAATCGAGGAACAGAGGATGGGCTCGTAGAAGGTGATCACGCTAAATTCATCGTGACAGCTGGTATTGTGGCCCGTGGTGTTTGTATCAAGATTTCTCCAACTAGATCGGTGTGGTCAGTTTATCGTTTAGTGAATGCAGATTTTATTGTGAATGATTCTGTGATGAGTTTAAAAATCACACCACCAGTTAAAATCACAAAAGATGAAACAAAAGCGATCGTGGAAGAGGATACTCCTAGCTCCAGTGGTACAACTGATGCTCAGGAACTAGGTATCCCTTTAGCTGAAGGTGCAGAAGATCTCGCTAAGCTTGAAAATCTTCCAGGAGATACTCAAGATTTAAAATCCATGGTCTCAGAGGGACCAGTGAGTATCTCTGAAAAAGATCTCGAAATTTTTGGTGTTTTAAATATTTCTGGATTAACCGCGAACACCAAAACAGATTCTGGATCAGATTCATTCAATAATTCCCAAAGCTATCACCATATTGGGCTTGGGGGAGAGATTTATCCCAGAAAAGAAAGAGAGTGGTATTCTTCTTTTAGCTTAGTGGGGGCAGTAAATTTAATGAAATCAGATAACCAAAGTTACAATGGATCTGGTTCAACTAATGATATAACTGAATTTTCAGTTGGAACAAATTGGCATTTTTCAAAACTACCAAGTGTTACCATGGATTTTATTCCTTTCATCCATTTAAGCTTTAATGTGGGCTCTGTTAATTCCACTTATACATCTGGAACCGAAGGAAATGGAACGAACACGGATTTATCTGCTACGGGCGGAACTCAAGGTTTCTCCGTTGGCTATGGTTATAAGTTTTTTACCTCGAAGGGTTTTTCCGCCAGGGCCCTTCTTGATTACTATATGAGAACAGAGAGATATAAAGAAGACAGTCAGTCCGATCAGTTTAATAAAGTGGTGGGTGGCCCTCGCCTCATGCTCGGTCTTGGATACAGATTTTAAAGGAATGTTATGAAATTTGATGAGAAAGGCTTTGGGATTGTCCAAGTTCTGATCGCAACGGCCATGCTTGGAGCTTTAAGTCTTGGAGTGATGCAAGTTTCAAAAAACATGACGGATGTTAATCGAAATGCCAATTCTAGTTTGGATGTCCTGATGCTTCATCAAGAAATGCTCATGATTCTTAAAGATTCCAAGGATTGTTCTGTAAGTGTCGTTGATAGTATCCCATTTAAAAAATCTGAAATTGATGACCCTCAATCTGAAGGTCGTGAGATTGAACTTTGGTATAGTGACTACAAGACTGGAGCTCAAAGAAATAAAAAGCGATTCAGCTCTACAGATGCTGCCTATTCAAAATTTGGGAATATTAAAATTAACAAAATAAAACTTGTTATGAATAATCCAACTTTACCCGTTGTTGGTAAAGATTATGATACAGGGGATTTCTCAGATAAAGGGATCGTTAGAGTTGAAGTTGAAAAACCGGATAATAGAAGTATTAAATTTGATATGCCGGTTAAGGTTAATTTCACGACCGACTCAACTGGAAATTCGACAGTACAGAATTGTGCAGGATCTTCATCTAATAAGAGTAAAACAAAAAGATACTTAGTTGATCACTCTCAGTCTCCGATAGTCCCGTCATGTCCAACTGATTGGGTGAAAGAGGGTGAAGGATTTAGTTTCGTATTAAGTCGTAATAAACCTTCTACGAGTTCATTTCAAGACTTGGCCGATCCCGGTTCTTGTTTAAAAGTATTCAAAAAGATCCCCACTATTGAGTGTAAAAAGGGTTCTTGTGACTATATAACTTGGGATGATACCTCAACTTGGTTATGGGCAGGAGGAACTGGGACTGGTGATGAAATTTCTAGGTGTGTGATTTGTTCGAAAGAAGATGCTGAAATAAAAGTTTTTCATTCTCAAACTGACTTAACACCACCTTGCCCAGCTGAAAGCACTCTACTATGGACAGGATTTAGTCTACAGGCCTTGGCCTCTGATTCTTCAGAAGTTGCTTCTATGAGGCTAAATGATACGGGCTCCTGCTTAAGAGATATAAAGAATGGAAATCCTCAAATTGAGTGTGATAAATCTATTTGTAAAGTCGGAACTCCTAATGACTATGCCCAGTTTTTGACTTCGATGAGTGCAAATTCTTCTCAAGCTTCGCCACCAGATCCAATTCAGATTTCAAAATGTGCTGTTTGCGGAATGGATTAAAAAAGTTTTTTAACTTCTTCGATAGGAAGACCTAAGACAGTTTTAAGGATTTTTGGTTCCTCAATTAAAGAGAGTCTTCTTTTAATGAGATCATCAAGAGTCGTAACTTTTTCTTTTACAATAATCTCTTTAACCATATCAATCGTAAGAGTTGGCTTCTCTCCAAAAGTCGGCATGATGGATTTTTGTCTTAATGGATTTAAGGTGAGATTCGGTTCATACCTGCGTCCCAAGCGTGGGACAATTTCAAAAGCTAGATCTTGAGTCATTCTTCTAAAGGTTGTGTATTTTCCCCCTAAAAGAACATAAGTTCTCTCATCCGGACGGAAAATTTTATGGAATCTGCTCACTTTGCCTAATGCTTCTTGAGCACCATCTTCTTTCACAAGAGGTCTTACACCTGCAAAAGTAGAAATAATAGAGTTCTCAGTAAGCTCGGAGTTTGGAAAATATTGTTTAAGAACACCAAGTAGATAGTTAATCTCTGTTTTCTTCGCCTCGATATTAAACATATCTTCAGTTACAGGTGTTTCAGTGGTGCCCACGAGAATAGCGTCTCGTTGTGGGATCACAAATACCACACGGTTATCTCTGGTGGTTAAAACGACAGAGCCCTTTGCTTCAATGGAGCCTGGTTTTAACCATAGATGAATTCCTTTTGAGGGAACAAGCTGTGGTGTCCAAGGAATATTTAATTGAGGAAGAAGCTTATCTGTGAAGGGGCCAGTCGTAAAAACTAAGATCTTTGTTTTGATGGTTTCTTCAATACCCGTAAGAAGTGACATATAGGTCACGAGGTAACCGTCCGGAGTCTTCTGGGCTTTAGTGACTTCATGGTAACTCTTGGCACTTGCACAGGGTTCAATAAGTGCATCATAGAGGCACTCAAGAGATAGTTTAGCGTCGTCAACGATACCATCGTAATATTTCCCGGCACCAAGTAGACCTTTGGGATTTAATGAAGGTATTTTTTCAAGTGCTTCAGTCGGGGAGAGCATCCCGTGAGGACGATTTTGAAAGTGAGAGAGAAAATCATAAAGAAAAAGACCGGCCTTTAACATGAAAGGACGATATTTTGAGTAATCATAGAGTGGAAGGTAAAAATCTCTTTCAAAGCACAAATGCGGAGTGAGCTTTAGCCATAAGTTTTTTTCTTCAAGGGCCTCTTGAACGAGGCCAAAATCCAAATTTTCTAAATACCGTATCCCTCCGTGAAGCATCTTGGATGAACCTTGGGAGGTTTGAGCGGAGTAATCTCCCTTTTCGATCATGAGAGTTTTAACACCATTTAAGGCGAGGTCACGAATAAGCCCGCAGCCATTAATTCCACCACCCACGATCACGACTTCAAACTCATTCATAGTTTACTAATCCAAACAAGGTTACCTGTGCATGAGAGGCGATATTTTGATGTGCTTAAACCATACTCAGAGGGAAGAGGGGTTAATTGGTAGTTAAGACCTATAACCGCGTTAGCATTGGCCTTAAGAGCATGCGCTTTTAATTTTTGAGCTAGTTCATGATAAAAACTTGTGACTTCTTTTGAGTTTTCATCTTCAACGATTTGTCCGTCCATGATCTTGTGTTCAGAGGCCACACCAAGATACTTAAGGATCTGAAATCCATCTAAGCTAGAAGTCGCTGAGACGATGATTTGATTAAGATCCACTCTTGCGTCATCAAATTGAAAATGATGTGTCTGGTTTTGGTAAAGATTATGCTTAGAAACAATTCCTGTTTCTGGAGTCTCAAGATGTTTTGGAGGATGAATTTCATCCGATAAACCAAGTTGAATGTCGATATCAAAGCGGCGCAATTTATGAGTGAGATAAATTGCCGCATATTCAGAAATTCTTGGAATAAGAAGCATCCCACGCATGAGTCTCGCTTTCGTTTGCTCTTCAGAATCAACCAGAAGATTAAATTCCTTTAAGAGTGAGACGATATCACTCACATCTTCAATGAAGCGAACATTCTTTACGAGTACACTAAATGAAGGGTTCCCTTCAGTCGCCATACCAGACAAACTAGTGCTTTCAGAAAACTTCTTTAAGTCCTCAAATGTCTCGGGAGTTTTATACTCTGATCTTAATTCAATAATGGGTTCAGGTTGAGCGCTTTCAAAACTCGTCTCATCCATAAAGGATGACGAGTATTCTTCTTCAACAGGAGTGACCTCAGTTTGAGTGGTCTCCTGAGGCACTTCTTCTGAAGTTGATTCCCATTCAGTGCCCGAAGCTTCATGAGTTGTTTCTTCAAAAGAAGTTGTGACGTTATCTTGAGATTCAGAATCGGAAGAGAATTCAGCTGATTCAAATGAAGATCCAAAGTCCTCGGATGATTCAAAACTAGAATTTTCTTCAACTGAATCAAAAGAAATATCTTCATCAGTCGAAGAGGGGAGTTCGGGAACTTCCGATTCCACGGAATCAATTTCAGGGACTTCATCCTCACTATTTAGTTCGTGGATGAATTCCCCAAGATCCTCAATTCGAGTTAAATCACTTTTGCTATTACTCACCTAAGCTCCATGACAGGACTTAAATTTTTTCCCAGATCCACATGGACAAGGATCATTTCGTCCAACTTTTACCGTAGCACGGATAATCTTCTTTTCTTCGGCCATGGATTTTGCAGCTTCGGCCTCTTGGTGAGCTTTAAGTTGCGCCTCGAGCATTTTTTCTTGTTCTTTATGGATCGCTTCGATTTCTTCCTGTGTCATGAGCTTTATGTGTGAGATTCTCTCCACAACAGCTCTTTTAATGGCGAACTTCATCCCTTCGTAAATTCCAAAAGCTTCTCTTTTATATTCTACTAATGGATCTTTTTGACCATAAGATCTAAGATTGATCCCTTCTTTCAAGTGATCCATCGCGAGTAGATGATCCTTCCAGAACTGATCGAACGTCGCGAGGAGAACTTCTCTAAATGTGAATTTAACCTGCTGAGGATCAAAGCCAGAAAACTTAGATTCTATTGAGAGCATACCAATTTGTTTAATATACTCACCAAGATCACTTTGCGCCTTTGAAGCACATTCTTCTGGGGTCAAAGAAAGGTCAGTATTATAAAGAGTTCTTACGGATTGATTAATATCATTCCAAGGGTACTCCCTAAGTGACGCTTTTTTATCAGGTTTAAATTCTTCTCCCACTTGGAAAGACACTTCTTCTGTAAAATCATTGATGAGCTCTTTATTCCCTTCATCATTGAGAATATCTCTTCGAATTTTATAAATGACTTTTCTTTGTTCATTCATAACGTTATCGAAATCCAATAAGTGTTTACGGATATCAAAGTTATGAGTTTCAACTTTTTTCTGAGCTTTAGCGATGGCATTGGTAATCATTGAGTGCTCAATAGGCTCATCGTCTTTCATTCCGAGACTTTTCATGATGCCTTTGATTCTGTCTGATCCAAAAATTCTCATAAGATCATCTTCTAGAGATAGGAAAAACTTCGATTTTCCTGGGTCACCTTGACGACCAGATCGACCACGGAGCTGGTTATCAATTCGGCGAGACTCGTGTCTTTCTGTTCCAATAATAAAGAGTCCACCAAGGGCCTTTGTTTCTGTTGTGAGCTTAATGTCTGTTCCTCGACCTGCCATGTTGGTCGCAATCGTGACTCCACCTTTTTGACCGGCCAGAGCGACAATCTCTGCCTCTCGAGCATGGTTTTTTGCGTTTAGAACCTCGTGCTTAATACCCTTAGATTCAAGGACTTTTGAAATAAGCTCTGAGGACTCAATCGAAATTGTACCCACAAGAACTGGTTGCCCAGTTTTGTTACATTCCTCAATAAGTTTTGCGACAGCTTCGTATTTCGCCTTTCTGGATGCGTACACCACATCCGCCATATCTTCACGCACCATAGGAAGATTGGTTGGTATGACCACCACTTCAAGGTTGTAAATTTTCATGAATTCGTCAGCTTCAGTATCGGCCGTACCAGTCATTCCAGAGAGCTTTGAGTAGAGCCTGAAATAATTTTGGAAAGTAATAGATGCGAGTGTCTGGTTTTCAGATTTTACTTCAACACCTTCTTTGGCCTCTACGGCTTGATGAAGACCATCTGACCAGCGAGATCCTTCTTTAAGTCTTCCTGTGAATTCATCTACGATGATGACTTTATTGTCTCGAACGACGTAATCCACTTCGTTTTTAAAAAGAGTGTGAGCTCTAAGAGACTGGTTTACGTGGTGAAGGACTTCGATATTCCTCACATCGTAAAGATTTCCGATTTTAAGAATTTCTTGAATTTTTAAAATCCCGTCTTCAGTTAAAACAGCAGAGCGCTGCTTTTCGTCGACAGTGTAATGAGCATCTCTAGAGAGTTGAGGTATTACTTTATTAACGACTCCATAAAGGCGAGTGTCGCCTTCAGATGGTCCAGAAATGAGGAGCGGAGTTCTCGCTTCATCAATAAGAATGGAGTCAACTTCATCTACGATACAAAAGTGATGATCTCGCTGAACATAGTCATTGAGATCAAATTTCATGTTATCTCGAAGATAATCAAAGGCAAATTCGTTATTTGTTCCGTAGGTGATATCGGCCTGATAGGCGTCTTTTCTAATATCATCGTCCATATTTGAGGTGATACAGCCCACAGTTAAGCCTAGCCATGAATAAAGTTGACCCATCTCATGGGAGTCACGTTGAGCGAGGTAATCATTGACTGTGACTAGGTGAGCACCTTTTCCAGTCAGGGCATTGAGATAGAGGGGGAGAGTCGCAGTGAGGGTTTTACCTTCACCGGTTTTCATTTCGGAGATTTTCCCTTGATGAAGAACAAGACCACCCAGGATTTGAGGATCAAAGTGGCGCATGTTGAGAACTCTGTGACTAGCTTCTCTTACAACTGAAAAAGCTTCAGGCAGAATATCATTAACAGTCGCCCCACCGTTAGTAAGTTTATCTCTAAAAATTTGAGTTTGAGACTGAAGTTCAGCATCAGACATCGATTTATACTTTGGCCCAAGAGCATTGATTTGATCTAGGATTGGTCGTAAAGCGCGAAGATCACGGTCCTGTTTAGTACCAAATAACTTACGCATGACTGAATCTAACATGGAGAGTACCTTTTTTAATCTAAGATAAAATATAGAGGATCAACGGCGATGCCGTTAACCCGAACTTCATAATGGAGATGGGGACCAGTGGAGTGGCCAGTGTTTCCTACAGCGGCCAAGAGTGAGCCACGCTTAACTTTTTGACCAGATCGAACGCTCAGAGTTTGATTGTGGGCATAGATTGTTTCAATACCGTAGCCGTGATCAACTTGCACAAATTTTCCAAACCCTGCTTTCTCGCCAGAGAAAGTAATAATTCCATCCGCAGGTGCATAAACTGGAGTTCCATAAGGCGCTCCAACATCCAGACCCTCGTGCATTTTAAGTCTTCCTGCCCAAGGAGACATCCTTTGCCCAAAATAACTTGTAATCCAGCCGTCGGCCGGGAGAATCGTTGGAGTAGAGTTTAGAAAAGATTCTTTGTCTAAGAGGAACTGATCAAGTTGATGAATATTGCTTTCAATATTGGCAATCACATCTCTGATTTGAGCATACTTAAAATCAAACTTTGCATAATCACTTGAAAGAGAAAAACTACGACGAGCGAGGTCCGACCACTGCTTCGTCAGAAGATAACTTCTCTCAAGTCCTAAGGTCGCTGCAATTTTTTTGTCATAAAGAGATTTTAATTCTTTAAATTTTGGTTGATCCTCAATCTCTTCTTGAAACTTTAAATCTAAGGAAGAGTTCAAGTCTTTAAGTGAGAAATTCTCTTTGTTTTCTTCTTTATCAGATTTGTAAACCGGGCCTTTCGTATTAATGTCTTCAAGCCCAGTGATCACACGTAATTTTTTTTCAAACGTATTGATTCGCTTAAGGTCATCCCCAAGAGTGTTCATTTTCATTTGGAACAATTGAATTTGTTCCTTCAGCTGACGGTTTTCAATTGAAAGGTGTTTGTTCTCGTAAACTTGCTGGAGAATTTTCCAGTAGTCGTAAGCTAGAACACCGATCAGCATAAAAATCATCACCGTCATGAAAGCAAATGACTTAAAAAGAACAGTCGGTATTCGGTAGGTTTTGACCCCTTTTTGTTTTTCGGGGACCACCATCAGAGTGTAGTACTTATCCATAGCAAATATTTTACGTTAGAGACGTTAGAAAAGGAAATACAAAAGGTTGAAAAGATTAAGCTTGGGCGACAGCAATGATAACAGAAATATTATCTTGTCCACCGTTCTCGTTTGCTTGATGAATTAGGTCATGCACGGTCTTTTCCACGTCGGAAAGTTGACAACGAGATGGGTCAGAAATATTTTTCTGGATGATATGCAATATATCGTGATCTGAAACTTTGCCATGCAACCCGTCGGAGCAGACAATGAAGATATCGTTTTTGCAAATTCTGTACTGAAAAACATCAATTTGTATGTCGGCTTCGATTCCAACCGATCTGACTAAAACATTTTTTTGCGGGTCTTTAGCGGCGTCTTGCCTAGTGTAAAGACCCATGTTCAGTTTTTCTTGGACAAAGGAGTGGTCCCTGGTCATTTGAAAAATGAGGTTGTTGTTTACCATGTAAACTCTGGAATCGCCTACGTTTCCAATAACTAATTGAGGACCAGAAAATTGGATCGCCGAAACAGTTGTACCCATACCTGAAAGATCGGGGTTCTCATCAGCCTTTTTTAGAATAGCTCGATTAATCTCTTTGATGACATTTTTCATCAACTTCTCGGCTTCTATATGAGAATTAGTTTGGATGTACTCCGGCATGATTTTTACGGAAAGCTGTGAAGCGATGTCCCCACCGTTATGTCCACCCATGCCATCTGCGACAGCAAAAAAATCATGGGAATGATCTAAGCAAATCGAATCTTGATTTGTTTTCCTCTTGCGCCCAATATCCGTGGCACCAGCACATATGATTCCCATAATGGTCCCTGTGATTGACTAAATATACCTTAATCATAGATTGATCTAGATTTAAGTCAAACCATTATCAGTGAGTTAATCCATAGGACCAATTTAATCCGATTGCCGTAATCGGGTTCTTGGAGAGATTTAGTATCTTGTTGTATTTGTTTGGAGAACTTGGAGTTAAGGCAGTACAATGTTTAAAAGACCTCTTTAAATTCCAAATACCCTACGGGAGGAAGTTCATGGCAAGCTCCAATTTTGATATCCAGTCATTCATTTCTCAGCATTACAATCCAAAAGATTTCTCGCACCTTCACTGGAGTGGATCTTTCCAGGAATACGTCGAACTTGTAATGAAGAACCCAAAGATAGCTCGGAATTCATTTCAGCGTATCTACGATATGATTATGAGTTACGGAACTTCTCAGTACACTGAGTATAAAAAAGATGTTGTCCGTTATCACTTCTTTGATGATCCAATTGAAAATGGAAAAGATGCAATCTTTGGAATTGATGTTCATTTGATGAAGCTTGTAAATTTCTTTCAATCAGCGGCCCTTGGTTATGGAACAGAAAAGAGGGTTCTTCTTCTTCATGGTCCAGTGGGATCAGCAAAGTCATCGATTGCTCGACTTCTTAAAAAAGGACTTGAGCATTATTCTAGAACTGATGAAGGTGCACTTTTCGCCTATGAATGGCTTGATGATGAGGGATCAAGTATTCTTGGAGGGCAAAAAGTTTTCCCTTCTCCAATGCATGAAGAGCCATTAAAACTTCTCCCTCATGAAGTGAGAGAAAAGTTTTTAGCTGAACTCTCTAAAGTAAACACTTCCAAATATAAAGTTAAAATTAAAGGTGAAGTGAACCCTGCTTGCCGCTTTATTTTGAATGAATTCATGATCAAGTATAATGGGGATTGGAATAAGGTGATGAAGCATATCCGTGTGAAGCGCCTGATCCTCTCTGAAAAAGATCGTCGTGGTATTGGTACATTCCAACCAAAAGATGAAAAGAACCAAGACTCAACTGAATTAACTGGTGATATTAACTACCGTAAAATTGCTATCTATGGATCTGATTCTGATCCACGAGCGTTTAATTTTGATGGAGAGTTTAATATCGCGAATCGTGGTATTGTTGAGTTCATTGAGATGCTTAAATTGGACGTTGCTTTCTTGTATGACCTATTAGGAGCATCTCAGGAGCAATCAATTAAGCCTAAAAAGTTTGCACAAACAAATATTGATCTCGTTATTTTAGGCCACACCAACGAGCCCGAGTATAGAAAACTTCAGTCTAATGAATTCATGGAAGCTCTTCGTGATAGAACGGTAAAAATTGATGTCCCTTACATCACTCGTCTTGATCAAGAGGCGCGAATTTACCGTAAGGATTATAATAAAGAAACAATTCCAAATATCCACATCGCTCCACACACTCTTGAGATGGCCTCAACTTGGGCGATTCTGACCCGTTTAGAAGAACCTAAGAAGTCTGATTTAACAAAGCTTCAAAAATTAAAACTCTATAATGGTAAAACTCTTCCTGGTTACAATGAGGACAACGTTAAAGAACTTCGTAAAGAGGCAGTCCGTGAAGGTCTTGAGGGAATTTCTCCACGTTATATTCAGGATAAAATTTCAAACGCACTCGTTAAAAATGGTCACGTGGGCTGTTTAAATCCGTTCATGGTATTTAATGAACTTGAGTCTGGTTTAAAACACCATGCTTTAGTGAATTCTCCTGATCAAATGGATCACTACCGTGAAATGCTAGCTGTTTGTCGTCAAGAGTATGAAGATATCGTTAAAAATGATGTTCAAAAAGCGATCTCTGTTGATGAGTCAGCGATTCAAACTCTCTGTGCTAACTACGTTGATAACGTTAAGGCGTACACTCAAAAAGAAAAAATCCGCAATAAGTACTCTAATAAATTAGAGGAAGCGGATGAAAGATTTATGAGAGCTATTGAGGAGAAAATTGATATCCCTGAGTCTCGTAAAGATGATTTCCGTCGTGAACTTATGAACTATATTGGTGCTCTTGCGATTGAAGGAAAGCAGTTTGATTATAAGATGAACGAGAGGCTCCATAGAGCGCTTGAATTGAAACTTTTTGAAGACCAGCGAGACACAATTAAATTAACAACAATTATTTCGAACGTTGTTGATAAACAGACACAAGAAAAAATTGAAGTGGTTAAGAGTCGATTGATTAAGAACTTTAACTACTGTGACATCTGTGCAACCGATGCGCTTAATTTTGTGGCGTCGATATTTGCTAAAGGTGATTCGATTAAGTCGTAACACCTAAAGGTCAAGGAGATCAAGAGTGGATCATCCGATTAAACGAGATCACGCTAGGTTTCGAAAAATTGTTAAGGGCAAAATCCGTGACAATCTTCGAAAATACGTCTCTCAAGGAAATCAAATCATACCCAAGGGAACAGATAAGTTTACTGTTCCCATGCCTTCTATTGATATTCCCCGTTTTCGCTTTGGAGATAAGTCTCAAGGTGGACTTGGGCAAGGCCAAGGTCAACCAGGAGACCCGGTTGATGGCCAGCCAGATCCAAATGGTCAGCCAGGTCAGGGTGAGGCGGGTGAAGGGGAAGGAAATAAAGAACTCGATGTAGAGCTCTCCCTAGAGGAGCTTGCTCGAATTTTGGGTGAGGAACTTGAGCTACCAAATATTGAACCCAAGGGAAAAAAGTCACTCCAATCAGTTGTAGATCGTTACACAAACATCGGAACAACTGGCCCAGACTCCTTAAGACACTTAAGAAGAACTTACAAACAGGCACTAAAGCGTCAAATTGCGATGGATTCTTATGATCCAGAGAATCCAGCGGTGATTCCTATAAGACGAGACTTTAGGTACCGCTCAGCTGACACAAAAGTTGAGATGCAAAATGCTGCGGTTGTGATCTACATGATGGATGTCTCGGGATCAATGGGGGATGAGCAAAAAGAAATCGTGAGGACTGAATCTTTTTGGATCAATTTGTGGCTTAAGTCACAATATAAAGATATTGAAATTCGCTACATCATCCACGATGCAACGGCAAAAGAAGTGGATGAGCAAACTTTTTTTAGAACAAGAGAATCTGGGGGAACTTTGATTTCCTCGGCCTATAATCTTTGTAAAGAAATCATTGAAAAAGATTACAATCCAAATGAATGGAATATTTATCCATTTCACTTCTCTGATGGAGACAATTGGTCCGCTGATGATACAAAACTTTGTTTAGATTTATTAGATAATGTCATTTTACCAGTTTCAAATGTTTTTTGTTACGGACAGGTTGAATCGCGTTATGGGTCAGGTCAATTTTACAAAGATCTCACTTCAAAATACGGATCAGATGAAGAAAAATTGATTCTTTCAAAAATTAAAAATAAAGAGGGAATCCTTGACTCAATAAAAGAGTTTTTAGGGAAGGGGAAATAGATGAACCGCTCGAAGCCCATTACTGGCGAACTTCTTGCTCTTAAAAATCAAATTGAGGGTTATGCCGTAGAGTATGGTCTCGATTTTTTTCCTCAAATTTTTGAAGTCTGTGATTACGACACCATCAATATCCTTGCCGCCCAGGGTGGATTTCCCTCTCGCTACCCGCACTGGAAGTTTGGTATGGACTATGATCAACTGTCTAAAGGTTATACCTACGGTCTTCAGAAAATTTATGAAATGGTGATCAATACCGATCCTTGTTATGCCTACTTGTTACAAGCTAATAATTGGGTTGATCAGAAAATTGTGATGGCCCATGTTTATGGTCACAATGATTTCTTTAAAAACAACGCTTGGTTTTCAAATACCAATAGAAAAATGATGGATGTGATGGCCAATCACGGAACAAAAATCCGTCGATACATGGATAGATATGGCCAAGACTCTGTAGAGACATTTATAGATAAGGTTCTGTCTTTAGAAAATCTTTTAGACATCAATGAGTTATATGAAACAAGTTCATTAAAGCGGCATCGAAAAGAGCAGGTTGAACAACAGAAATCAGAAAATGAAGATGATGGTTACATTATAGATGACCGATCGGCTGCCCTTAAATCTTTTATGCGCACAAAGGCCCGCCAAGATAAGAAAGAAGACGTTAGAAAAGATGAAGAAGAATTTTCTGCAGAATTACCTCTCACTCATAAGACAAAAGATATTTTGGGTTACCTTATTCAGTATGCACCAATTGAAGAGTGGCAAGCTGATATTATTGGTATACTTCGTGAAGAGGCCTATTATTTCTTACCTCAAAGACTAACAAAAATCATGAATGAAGGGTGGGCGAGCTACTGGCACTCGACCATCATGACTAATAAGGCACTAGATGCTTCTGAAATTGTCGATTTCGCTGATAAACATGCAGGTGTGATGTACATGAGTAAGCAAAATATTAATCCTTATAAGATTGGTATTGAGCTTATGAGAGACATTGAATACCGCTGGGATCGAGGCATGTTTGGGAAGGAATATAACGAATGTGCTGACATGAGTGAAAAGATCAGATGGAACACCAAGCTAGGCAAGGGAAAAGAGAAGATTTTTGAAGTGAGAAAATCACATAACGATATTTCTTTTATTGATGAATTTTTAACTCCTGATTTTTGTGAAAGGCAGCAGTTATTTACCTATAAATACAATCCACGAAATGGTCGATTTGAAATTGATACGAAAGACTTTAATGCGATTAAGCAGAAACTTCTTTCTCAGCTCACGAACTTTGGTCAACCTATCATTGAAGTGGAAAGTGGCAATTATATGAACCGAAAGGAGCTCCTTCTTAGTCACGTTCATTATGGTGTCGATTTAGATGTGGGCTTTGCCAATGAAACGCTAAGAAATCTTTATGCCATTTGGCGGCGTCCAGTTAATCTTAAAACTCGATATGAAGATAAAGAAGTCATTTTTCATTTCGACGGTAAAGAATTTAGACCTCAGCACTGAATTTCTTTATGTAGAAGGAATGAGTTTAATGAGTTTGTCGTCCAACTCTTCAATGTCTAATTGATTGATATAATTTTTTTCAGTTAAAGGATCGTTTAGGTCTTCATTGACGAGTTTTTCCCATTTCTTATTGTTTGGAACTTGATCCTCTCGCTTCGCCGTTGAAGGGAATTGATCCCATTGAGTGAGTTGAAATAAAAGCCAGCAATTGATGAGATCAAATTGATAACAACTTTGATACGCATTTTTACGTGCAATGTCTGCTTTGTTTTGCATCATCGCATTGAATCCTGCAATTTGAGTTAATTCAATTTCAAGACCTTTTTTTGAATCGAGTGAAATTTTACTAAGAACCTCGTCAGATTTTTTATAATCTCCCTTCTGCATCAAGAAGGCACTCATTATGGTGTATTTATTTATAAGAGTGTGCGGAGACGTAATGACATTCTCAGCATACTTACTACCACCCTCCCAGTCACCTAAAAGCCAAGCGAGGGGAAGTAGTCTCTCTATTGCATTTTGAGAATTTTGCTTCTGCTCTAAGGCAAGTTTATGTTGAGCATAGGCGAGCTCATATTTGCTCCTAAGGCTATAAAGATTTCCTTTAATATTTTCTACATTTGGCGTTTTAAGATCTTCAATAAATCGATAGGCCTTGGCAAATTTTCCTGCTCTAAAGAGGGCCTGCCCAATTAATTCACGAAATTCTTCGTCTTGAAGTTGATCGAGTGTGAACTCGTTTATTTGTTCAATCACTAATTGCTCTTGATTTAAATAAAGTGAGAGTTTAAGCATTAGTTTTGCTTCTTCAGCATCTAAGGCCGCAATTTTTATTTTCCTAAAAGGTATTTTTGTTGTTCCAGGGATAGGCCTCAGTTTTAGCTGAACGATTGACTCAATCCAAATGTCACTATTTCCAGAAAAATCATAAGAGTTTTGTTCTTTGCATTTTTTCCAGTCTTCATCTAATTGATTGATCTTGTTTAAGACAATTTCTGAAAGAGTTTTAAGAATACAAATTTTTGCATAATTTGGGATTCTTTGAAGTTCTGGAATAGAAAGGTATTCATAAGTTTTTTCAAAATCACTTTCAACAAATGATAATAAAGCGAGGTACCTAAAGATAACTGGTCTTAATTTTCCTTGTGTCCTCGCTATTTTTGAAAGGTAGAGCTTAGCGAGCCTAACTTCACCGTTTAAAAGATAATATTTTACTCTTTTAAGTTCATTTTTCTGCTCCCTCATTTCTGAAAAAAGAACTTTATTGAGGTCTTCTAAATCATAAATTGAAACAGGAGGCCTAAGTTCTCCACGTCGACTTTTTAAATCTTCTGATTGAGTGGCACTGACTCCAACTCCAACTCGATCAATAGGCCAAGATTTCTCAATCTGAGAGAAAAGAGAGAAAATAGTTAATAAAATCCAAAACTTCATAGTTAACCTATCGAATAATTTACCGATAAGTTTAAAAACTTAATGACTTATAAAACCGATGAAAAAACTCTTGTATTTGGGACTTATTATTTCCTTCTCGCTTCCGGCCTTGGTACCGGTTGAAGGTATTATTCTCGGTGAGGCCCCACCAGATTACCAAACTGATCCATTGATGAGTATATTCAGCGATATTTATGATAAAACTCAGTTGGGTGAAAACAAAAAAATTAAACTCTACCTTTCTACTTATTCGAGTGGACAAAATCTCTATGAGAGCTGCAGTTATTTAGTGAAACCAACATATGCCTCTTCTCACCAAGAGCAACAGGCAAAAAGGGGAGTCGCTGCGACTCTACAATATATTGGTTTGGACACATCAATCAAGGCAATCGGTGCTTATGCAAACAAACTGAGTATTAATGAGGAAGGTTTTCAGAAGTTAAAAAAGAATCTGATAAAAAATTATTGTTCAAAAAATATTTCCATTTTTTCCATTAGAAACTTAGATAGCTCTTTGGATTATTATTATAAAAATCCCATAAAGGATATTATTCCAACGATTGAAAATTCTCCTTTTGCTACAAACCTATTAAAAAACGAAACAGAAAAAGACGCAACGAGATCTAAAGAATTTGATTTAGTTATAAAAAATTTTCGAGCATTTTGTTCCTGGGGTGGAGATATAGACGATTACCGGATGCTGACTCCTTATTTAAGTAATCGTTTTATTATGTCTTTTGTCGTAAAAAATATGAATGGGATACGGGATCAGCTTGAACTGCGGGAAAATAAAGTCGTTCAAAAATCTTCAATAGATACTGTGCAAGTTGCTTGCACTGATCTTATATGTAGGAAAGAAACATTTAGGGTATTTAAGCAAAAGTTTCCTTTAAGTGTTGGGTCAACGGGACTTGCCACAGACTTACCAAAACTTTACTGTCACCATTTTCAATTCCAAAACTACCCAGCATCAACGATCAATCAAGTCAAAAAATGGATCAAGGAGAATGAACTTGAGGATCCCATCTTCGAAACATCGAACTTTATCTCTTTAATGACGGGTGTCCCTGATTTTGTCCAATCAGCTGAAAATTATCAAAATATACCTCTTTACCTCAAGAGTAGTATTGATGATCGGTGGACCAAATGGGCGAAAACAACTCTCGATTATTTTTCGACAACACTTTTATTTGAAGAATCATTGAAAATAAAAATTGCGCCAAGTTCAATATCAAAACTTTCTTCCTCGTTTGGTTTTGGAATTAATTTTAGTGTCACAATGGGTGAGATGGACCGTGCTCTTAAAGGAAATGATAAACTAAAAATGGGCTTTGACCTTAAGCTTTCAAAAAACTATCTTCGATCTTTGAAGTCTAAAATTAACGTTCTTGAGGAAGATGTGGATGAAGAGGGGCTTAAAGTGCTCGAGTCAGATGTTTCAAATTACATCAATTTACAACTCAAGGAAAAAGAAAAGTATTTTACCCAAAAAATGTGGAATGCTAGCTTCTCAGTTATGATAGCTAAAGAATTGATGAGACAGGCGTCAAATTACCGGGGTTCTTTATTTGATGATTATAAAGATCAGATCATCAGTATCCCAATAAATTTTTCTTATGGGCTCTTTGCTATAAGCTATATTCGTTATCGCGCAGACGTGGCCGCAGGTAGACTTAAATTAAGTCTTTAAGAAACGATCTATCTTTTTTATTCTAAATCTCCTAAGGTGGGCTTGACTTAAGTGCAATCAGACCCAAGTTTAAACTATGGCCAAGAAAAAAACTAAAACTCATCTGACACCAGAGTTGATTCAAAGTAATCATCGTTCCGAAGCTTTAAAAAGAAAGAACGATGTAATTGAGATAAACCTCGATGAGGATGAGGATTTTGTTGATCCCGAAAATATCAATGAATCACTATTGCCAAAGATTTCTGATTCCCTGCCGGTAATAAGATCTACCACCGACCTCAAGGTTCAAGATCCTTTAACCCTCTATCTTAAAGAGATTTCAAAACATAAACTTTTAACAATCGAAGAAGAAAAAGAGCTTACGGCGGAGCTTTTAAAAACTGGTGACATAGAAATTGCAAAAAAGCTTGTTCTTGCAAACCTAAGGCTCGTGGTAAAAATTGCTCTCGAATATAAAAACTCTTATAAAAACGTCATGGATCTTATTCAGGAAGGTAATATTGGTCTAATGAAGGCCGTATCCAAATATGATCCTTCAAAAGGTGCAAAGCTCTCCTATTATGCGAGTTGGTGGATTAGGTCCTATATTTTAAAATTTATCTTAGATAATTTTAGATTGGTAAAGATTGGAACGACTCAGGAGCAGAAGAAGCTTTTCTATAATTTACTTAAAGAAAAACAACGACTGATGAGTTTAGGCATTACACCCGATGTGAAGCTTTTGTCTGAAAATCTAGGCGTATCAGAAAAAGCTGTTGTTGAAATGGATCAAAGACTAGGGTCCGGGCAAGAGGTGAGTTTAGATAAACCACTAGGTGAAGACGGAGGGCGTCATTCACTTTCTGATTTGATTTCAAATGATCATGAATTACTTGATGACCAGCTGAGTAATCTTCAGAATCTAGAAATACTAAAAGAAAACCTAGAGAACTTTATCAAGGGGCTTAAGCCTCGCGATCAGGAAATCTTTAAAAAACGGTTACTTAACGAGGTCCCCGAGAGTCTTCAAAGTATTGCTGACCAATACGGAGTATCGAGAGAGAGAATCCGCCAAGTTGAGGAGAGGTTAATTGATCAATTAAAGATTTACATGTCTGAATTTCTTAGATAAAACAGCTTCTAAGTTCATAATTTAACGAGGAATTGGGGGCAATGGTGCTCACCCAGTTTACCTTGTACTTGGTTTCAACGTAAGGTTGATGCTAGGGCAAAGGAGAAACATATGATTACGACACAAAGGTCAGCCGAGCTTACAAAAAAGTTTGGTGGCTCTGAAAAAAACTCTGGAACTGTTGAAGTTCAGGTTGCAATTCTTACAGAAAGAATTAAGAACCTTACTCCACACTTTGAGAAAAACAAGAAAGATCACTCAGGAATGAGAGGTCTTATGAAGATGATCGGTCAGCGCCGTTCACTTCTTAAGTATTTAAGTGCTAAAGATGAAGCTCGTTATAACAAGCTCATCAAAGAACTCGATCTACGTAAGTAATTTAAAACAAAGGGGCTCGTTTAGGGCCCCTTTGTTTTGTGAGTAGAAGGACTATCGGACGAGGTCAAAGGTATTTTAAGAGATAAAAAGGATTTTGATTTTAATCACTCACAATCCTCTTTATCTCTCAAACTTCTGACTCGATCTTAAAATCCCTCCACAAACAGATACAAAATGAAAAACATAAAAGGCCCACCCTTTGGTGTGTCGATTTTTAGGAGACCCTATGTTGAATAACAAAAAAGAATTTAAAATGAACTATGGTGGAAAAGAAATCACCATGGAAACTGGACGTTTAGCGAAGCAAGCTGACGCTGCAGTTTTAGCAAGCAGTGAAGGTACGCAAGTTCTTGTAACTGTAACATGTGCCAAAGACGTTAATGATGGTCAGGATTTTTTCCCACTACTTGTAGACTATAAAGAAAAGTTTTATGCCGCAGGAAAATTCCTTGGTGGATTCTTAAAGCGTGAAGGTCGTCCTTCAAATGCAGAAATCCTTATCATGAGACTTATCGATAGACCGCTCAGACCCCTTTTTCCTGAAGGATTCATGAATGAGACGATCATCATGGCCCAAGTTCTTTCTCATGGTGCCGGTGACTCTGAAGTTCTTGCTGGTCTAGGTGCTGCAGCTGCCTTAGCGATCTCAGATGTTCCCTTTAATGGTCCAATGGGTTACGCAAAAGTAGGTAAGGTTGATGGAAAGCTTATGGTTAATCCAACTCGTGAAGAATGGGACAAAGGTGCTTTAAATCTTCTAGTCGCTGGTTCTAGCGATGCTGTTCTTATGGTTGAGGGTGAAGCGAATGAAGTTTCTGAAGCTGAAATGCTAGAGGGAATTGTTTTTGCTCATAATAACATTAAAGAATTCTGTAAGCTTCTTGAGAAAATGACAAAAGAAGTTGGTGTTAAGAAGCGTGAGTTCAGTCCTGTTACTCCAAACGCAACTCTTATGAATGAGGCCCTTAAGGAATTTAATGCTGAAGCTCGTAAGGTGCTTTCAACAAATGTAAAGCAAGAACGCTCTAATGCTACAAACGTTTTACGTAAGCACATAAAAGAAGCTCTTAAGGCGAATCCTTCTAAGTTTGGACTCACTGATGCTTCTGATTTTGGAAAAGAAGCGGCTAAAGTGACTGACGAAGTTCTTTATAAATTAATGCGTGCAGATATCTTAAATGAAAATAAAAGAATCGCGGGCCGTGGGCTTAATGTTGTTCGTTCTATTGAAACTGAAACATCTGTCCTTTCTTCCGTTCATGGTTCTTCACTTTTTACTCGTGGAGAAACTCAGGTTCTTGCTGCCGTGACAATCGGTGGTAAAGAAGGTGAGCAGATGTCTGACTCAATTCACGGAGTCTTTTTCGATAAATTCTACCTTCACTACGCTATGCCACCGTTCTCAGTAGGAGAAGCGAAAGGCTACAGAGGTGTTGGACGTCGTGAAATTGGTCACGGAAATCTTGCTGAGCGTGCTCTTAAAAAAGCTATGCCATCTCAAACTGATTTCCCTTATACAGTTCGTGTTGCCTGTGAAGTTTTAGAATCAAACGGCTCTTCTTCTATGGGTTCAGTTTGTTCAGGCTCTATGGCCCTTATGGATGCCGGTGTTCCTCTTAAAGGACCTGTCGCAGGTGTTGCGATGGGACTCATTAAAGAAGGCGATAAATATAAAATTCTAACAGACATCCTTGGTGATGAAGATCATCTTGGAGATATGGATTTTAAACTTGCCGGAACAAAAGATGGTATTACGGCGATCCAAATGGATATGAAAATTGCAGGTATTTCTGAGCAAATTTTCCGTGAGGCACTCGCTCAAGCTAAAGAAGGCCGAATCCATATTTTAGGTGAAATGGCGAAAACGATTTCTACAAATCGTCAGGGCTTTAAGGCCGGTGTCCCTCAAATTAAGTCCTTTAAAATTGCTCCAGATAAAATCGGCGCTCTTATTGGACCTGGTGGAAAAAACATTAAAGCTCTACAAGAAAACTTCAAAGTTACAATGGATGTTGCTGAAGATGGAACAGTAAAAGTTCTTGGTGTTGACGTAACAAAAATCGATGATGTTATTGCATTAGCTGATATGCAACTTAATGGCCCAAAAATTGGCGCGATTTACAAAGGGACAGTTGTTACCATTAAGGAATATGGTGCTTTCGTAGATATCGTGCCAGGACTTGCTGGTCTTGTTCACGTTTCAGAAATTGCAGACGAGAGAGTGAATGATCCAAACGATTACCTCACAGAGGGTCAGTTAATTGATGTGAAAGTTCTTGAAGTTGACCGTTTCGGGAAAATCAAGCTTTCTGCTAAAGCTGTTGCCCCAATCGCTAAGAAGGCTAAGTAAAATGAAGGCAGTAGAAGTTAAAGTAAAAACTCTTCCTCATTATGATGAAAGTTTTGAACTTCCTTTCTATGCAACTGAGGGAGCTGCTGGTGCTGATATTCGTGCCAGTGTTCCTGAAAAAAAATCAATGATCGTTAGGCCTGGGGAACGAGTTCTCGTTCCCACAGGTCTCCAAATGGAAATTCCATTTGGCTTTGAGATTCAAGTAAGACCAAGATCCGGTCTATCACTAAAGTCTTCTCTTATGGTGGTTAATTCTCCGGGTACGGTGGATTGTGACTACCGCGGAGAAGTTTGTGTGATAATCGGAAATTTTGGAAAAGAAGATTATGTCATTGAGCATGGTTTAAGAATTGCTCAATTGGTCCTCGCTCCTGTTGTGCAAGCAAAATATTCTCTTACGAATATTTTAGGTGAGACAAACCGTGGTGAGGGTGGATTTGGTTCAACCGGAACCAAGTAATTTAAAAAAGGAAATGCTATGGATTTAAAAGTACCTTATGCTCAGATCACAGATAAAAAACAAGGTTATGAGCAGGCAAAAAAAGTTATTCCAGAAGTTATAGCAAAATTTGGTGTGAAGGCCGATGTCAAAACCGATGATTCAACCACCACCCTGAGTGCAAAGGGAACTGGCTTTGAGGCAAAGATTGAATTTAAAGACACTGAAGCTTTGGTGAAAGTTGATCTTGGATTCCTTCTAAAACCTTTGAAGGGCAAAATTTTAGAAACAATTGAAAAACAAATTAAGAAAGTTGTATGAGCGATTACAAAGTTACTTTATGGCCATCGGGAGAAATCCTTGACCTCAACACGGAAGAAACACTTCTTAATCAATTAAAGAAGGCCGGAAAAAAAATTAAATCAAGCTGTGGGGGATGTGCGACTTGTTCAGATTGCACCATTATTGTGAAATCTGGTGAATCCAACCTCAGTCCACAAACCTTTGAAGAGTTAAGACTTCTGGGTAATGTTTTTCATATCACCAAGGAAAGATTGTCGTGTCAGACAAAAATCATTGGTGACGTAACTTTAGACATTTCGTCCCACGAAAAGAATACGTTCACGGGTAAGAGCGAGAAAGTAGGTCCAGTCCAGGGCCAAAAGAGCACCAAAACGATGCTCAAAAAACGTGAAGATATCGAAAAAGCCGAAATTGAAAGTAAGGAAAAAAACCAAGAAAAACCGTCTGGAGACTGGTATCGTCACTGGGAAAAAGAGGGTGAGGATCCAAATAAGCCTAAAAAATTAGGTGGAAATAAACGGGTTAAACCTTTCAATTTTAATGATTCTGAATAAGGAGAAATGATATGTCTCAAGCAGCTGCTGCTGTAAGCGTTGAATCAGACGCTAACAAGTTCCCTTCCCAAATTAAGTACATTGTTGGTAACGAGGCGTGTGAGCGTTACAGTTACTACGGGATGAGATCCATCCTGACAGTATTCATGATTCAGGTTCTTTTTATGCAAGAAGGGGAAGCGACTTCAACTTACCACCTTTTCGCTAGTGCTTGTTATCTGTTCCCACTTCTTGGAGCTTTCATCTCAGATAGAATTTGGGGAAAATATAAAACAATTTTATACCTTTCACTCGTTTACTGTTTAGGCCATGCGGTTCTTTCTATATGGGAAACGAAGGCCGGACTCTATTGGGGTCTAGGACTTATTGCTCTTGGATCTGGCGGTATTAAGCCCTGTGTGTCCGCTCACGTCGGAGACCAGTTTAGAGCGAACCAAACTCATCTTTTAAAGAAAGTGTACGAACTTTTCTATTTCATGATTAATTTTGGTTCTTTCTTTTCAACTCTTATTACTCCTTGGACACTTAAAGCTTACGGGCCATCCGTCGCATTTGGTATTCCAGGTGTTCTCATGTTTTTTGCGACGATCGTTTTCTGGATGGGTCGCCATGAGTATGTTCACGTTCCTCCAACAAAATCTGATGGCCATGGTTTATTTCATGTCATCACTTCTGCTTTCAAGCACTCTTCTTCTCGTAAAGAGGGTGAGAAGTTTCTTGATGCTGCTCTTAAAGATCACTCGCGTGAACAAGTTGAAGCTGTTCGAGCTGTTTTTGATATCGCAAAACTTTTTGCAGCCATTTCTGTTTTCTGGGCGCTCTTTGATCAGCACGGTTCATCTTGGGTTATCCAAGCGATGAACATGGATCTTAATTTTATGGGTGTTCAGTTTGAGGCCTCTCAAATCGCCGCTTGGAACCCAATCATGGTGATGGGATTGATTCCACTTTTTTCAATGGGTATCTACCCAATGCTTGATAAAATGGGATTAAAGACAACTCCTATTCGTCGTATGACATGGGGGATGTTTGTTGCCGCTGCTTCATTTGCCATGATTGGTGGCCTTCAAATGCTCATGGATGGCTCTGGCACCAAAATCAACGTCATGTGGCAGTTTTTCCCGTATCTTGTGATCACTATGGCAGAGGTGATGATTTCAATTACTGGTCTTGAGTTTGCTTACACACAAGCCCCGCGCTCTATGAAGTCTTCAATTATGTCTATTTGGTTACTTACTGTTTTCTTCGGAAACCTTATTACGGCCTACGTTTCTAAAGTTAACTTTTTCCCTGTCGCCTCAACTGGCTATTTCATGTTCTTCGCTATTTTAATGGCAGTGTTTGCAGGAATATTCTGGTTCATGGGAACGAGATACAAACCAAAAAATTATATGGAAGGTTAATAAAAAAAGGCCCTCGAAAGAGGGCCTTTTTTTAGTCTTGTACATCTAAGCCATTGGTAAAGTAAACTGGATTAAAGAAACCAAAAGGAAATGTTGTCGTACCAACTGGATGCCACATGGTTGTTGAGGCATTAAATACACCAGGAGTTCTCTCCATTGGTATGTGGTCATCCCAGTCATAGATATCATTCATTAGAAGCCATTGGTCAGTATCCCCTGGAACTTCGTAAGATACCGTACTATCCATTCTGGCGAACTGGCCTTTACCTAAGTCTGACAATAGCTCAAGGTCACTTGAATCAATTGGGAAGATTCTATCCCATTCTCGAACAACCATTCTAATTCTGGCCTTCACATCAAAAGCATCATCAAAGCAGTAAAAGGTGTAGAATGGATTAACGGGTGCGGCAAGACCAATAAAGGGATCGGCCGCATAAGGTATGGCCCTAAACCTTTTATCAGTGAATGATGCAGTCACGATATCTGGAGTCAGTGTCGATCCTGTGCTGGTAATAAGAGTCGTTCCATCGAGCTTTTTATTATAGGAATAAAAATCCATCAACTGAGGTTCAAAGACTCTATTTAAAACAAAACTAGTTGACCAAATACCTGTGTAGGCAGCTGGAAGGCCAGTTGCGAAGCTAAAAGAGTTCATGAAATCAATATTTTTTGAAGCGAGATCCCTTCGGTAATTTGAATAGCTTTTTACTGAATAATTCTTCCCTTGTAGCCCACCATAAGACTCAGTTTTCTTAAATTCTTCATTTAAATTAGTATTAGTGATTTCAGTAAATTTACTGACTCCTGGTTTCATCTCTGCTACGGGTCCACTGACACAATTAGGGATTTTCCCTCCGCATTTAATAACTCTAGACGAACGTGTTGTCTTCCAATCCGGAAGTACAGGTGGGATAGCACTTGGATCGCCAGCTTCATAAGTTATGGCGAATTCATTAATTGTTATTTCTCCAATGTCACAACTTGGTCCATCCTCATAATTAAATCGACATAATTCCTGCTCATCGGCCAATTTAAATCTCTCTCTGTCGAGAGGATTGGTAATTGATCCATCAATAAAATAATCAAAGCATTCGGCAGAACCATTGTCGTTTGATGTATTTATGCCTGTTTCAGAAGCAACAATACCTGTACCAGTCATAGATATATCACTGCAAGAGACGTAATTATAAGTTGCAGTCGAATCCCCAGGGATTCTGTCATAAAATCCAAAGGGAGAGTACCCAACGTAATCACAGGTGTTTTTACTTGCACCTATGTCAAAGCTAAACCCACCGTGAAGGAGAGTGAGTTCTTCTGCTTCAAAAAAACAGGTGATGTCGTTCGCCGTTTGATCTCCGGCGAAAATTTCGTTAGACATTCCTGTTGTGTTTCTTACTTCACAAGGGGCAGATTTATTTCCTGGCCCTGTTTTATGAAGCTTATATCCCTGCATGACTGGTGAAGAGTTTGTAACGGAAAAATAATACTCTTCAGGTGGGACTGCAACTGTGGTTGGTGCGGTATTGTTTGATTGCAATAACTCAGGTGAAACTTTTTCATTACAACTCACCAATAGGATGGTCATTGCCAGATAAGAAAGTTTTGTAACCTTTTTCATAATCATTCCTTCGAGGTATAATCCTGATTCTCTTTTCAACTATTCGGTAATAGGAAAAAGAAATTAAGTGGGTGTGTTTTTTACTCCTCTTTTTTTTATCCTCAGGTTAGACTGTTCTAGTAAGGGAACCTTTATCAATAGCGTCTCACTTTTCAGACTAAGAAGGTCGGAAAAAACATGTCACTACTAAAATCACTTAAATATCTTAGATTTATCGACAGGTCTTTTTTTAGAACCTATTTAGTCAGCTTGTTTTTTTGCCAAATTTCTTGGGCAGTTCAAGAGGCCATTATCTTAGCGGATAAGGCAGTTATTTACTCGGATATGGATACCTCTAGTCCTATAGGGTTTATCTCCAAAGGAAAAAAAATATTAGTTGGTGATGTCTCTAGGAATAACGCCCAAGTTTATCCAGTCATTGTCTCTGGTAAAATTGCATTTATTAAAACTTCTGATGTGACGACTGAGAAAGAGAGTGTTGACTCATCTAGGCTTACAGCGGAGAGATTTCAGAAGAGTACCTCAAAAACGTCTTTGTCAAAATTCTCTATCTCTTATTTCCAATTTAACTCTCAAATTAGACTTGATAATGAGAACGGAGACGTCGTTGATAAAAATGTTTTCAATTGGCATGGTCTCTCAATTAGGGGAGAGTCCATGGTCAGTGATAGAGTTGATTTTCAGGTGATCATCAATTACATGTTTTCGACTCTAAAGGGACAGGCCTATAGGGCCAGTGAATTTGGATTTGGTGGGGGATATCGTTTTTTTAATACGAGAAGGTTTACTGCTAAAGTCCTAGGTGAAGCTCTTTCAGTACCCTTCGTTACTTATAGCGTAGGGGATGATTTTAGGATCAAAAGTTATGGTTACACATTAGGAGCTGGAGTGAATTTCATTTATTCATTAAATACAAATTGGGCGATCAATGGGAGTTGGGGACTTTATCACACAGGTCTATCTACCTTTGATAATCCCTCTCCTTATAAGGATTCTGCTCCTAGCTTTAATGGAATGAGACTGGGCCTTGGTATGAATTATACCTATTAATGATTTTCAAGAATTGATTTGAGGTTTTCAAGATCAATTTTTCTTGAATGCCGGTCAAGTTGGATTTTTTTCCCATCTTTTGTTTTGATCCACAAGATAAAATAGCCTTTATTTTGAAAACCAAGATTCTCTTCATTTGATTTCATCCTGGCAACATTGGGACTAGATAAAAAGGAGCTAATTGAAAATGGTTCTTGGTTATGAAGTGTAAAATTTTCTGAAAAAAATGTGACACCAAAAATTTTGTGAATCATCTGAATTTTATCACCAATCTTAATGATTCTTTTCTCATAAAAGAAAAATCCTAATATCAAAAGAGGAAAAAATCCTATAAAGGCCAATAGGGCATAACCTAGTGAGGCATCCGAACCGTCTCCTAAAGAGATGAGTTTCAGGATTGGTGCTTTTATAGCAAAAAACATAAACGCAATCACTGCGATGATACAGAGGGCATAAATCCAGAATATGTAAGGAAGCCCATAAGTTTTTAGCGTCAATGATTTATCATCTTTAAGAACAAATCCTTCTTCTTCTATTGAAATGGGAAAAACGTACAAAAGACCCATGAGTAAAGTTCCTTATTTTTGATGAGGAGAAAAAATATCTAAAATTTCCATGCGAGGATAGACCAATTTCATCCATGTTGCAAAGACCGGTTTAGATGCTAACTTTTCTCGCTGAAAAAGTTCCTGCTTAGGTTTTGATACATCGGTAAAGAAAACAGTAGGGGAAAGATCTAGTTTTTTTTCAATTCTCATAACGAGTAGAGTCCATTGATCTTTTAGAATAGGTGGTATGGTAAGTGACTTTAGTTTTTTATAGACGATAGATAACTCTTTCGAGTTACTGACAAATTTAAAATCCCAAACGCAAAGATAAAAATTAAATATCTGCTTCCAAATAAAATTGGGCATAATACTTTCGGCCATTTGAAGTTCGTGATAAGCGATGTCATACTTCCCTTCATCAAAAGCACACTGTGCCTTCGCCGCTTTTTTCCAAGCAACTTCAATGGGTCTTGGTTCTGTGCTCTTCTTTAAAATCTTTATGTCATTTTGGTGTGCAAGGTTCACCCTTAAGATCTGATCGGATGAAGTGAGAGCAGATTGACCTTCTTTCAAGTCGATATACCCTTTGGATAAATTAACATGCCAAGCACCTATTGTTGAAAGTGTGGCGGCCGGATGAAGCCAGTTTTTATTCTTCTGATCTTCAATACTCGTCATGAGATCAAGAAGATGGCCTTCTTTTTTTGAAATGATCTTATCTTTGAGCCATTCTTGTCTGTCCTCAGAAAATTTTATGTATGAATCAAATCCTTCACTTTCTTTTTTTAAAGGGATATTGGAAAAAATAAGTGGGGATGTTTCATTGAGATTATATGATTCAAAATTCTGGGATGGACCCTCAATGTCAATGACATGGGCACTTCCTATTTTATCTAAAAGAAGAATGGACCATTTAGTAATGGTCTTTTTCTTTTTTAATTCTTTTTTTAATTCAGAAAAATTATTTGAACTAAACATTGATTCAAATACAATTTGAAAAATACTTTGTCCCTCATTAAAAAATAATTTTCCAGGTTTGTGGTGAATCGCAAAGCTTACTCCCGATCCATGAACTCCTTGTAAGAAAAGTGGTGCCATGCCTTCGGTGCTATAAGTTAAGACGGGTTCTTTTCCTTCTGATTGCCAAAAATATAATCGAGGAGACTCATCAAAAATGCCGATCAAGGGAAAATCCATTAATCGAGTGTGAGTTATTTCATCATCTCTTTTTAAGAAAAGACTCGTGCAGCCCGGTAAGATGCCTTTCAGTTCAGGGTAGGTTTGACCAAAATGCGCTGCTAATTCAAATAACGAGAGAAACGTATAGTACCTTGCTGAATCAATTCCAAGACCATGCGAGTAGGAGGTGATGCACTTATCAAAAAAGCCTTCTTCTCTTTTGTGCACGATAACTCGTGCTCTTGTCATGAGCTCTTGCCCGAATTGCAGCAGACTATTTGTCGATAATAAATTTTTAATTCGAGATTCAATTTTTAAAAAAGCTTCTTTCTCTACGAGTCCTAATTGATAGAAGTTTTCAATGGGATCCCCAATAAGTGGAATGATTTTTGTCTTCATATTATCCTACGTAGTAATGAACAAAATGTTTTAATTGGTTTGCAAAATCGAGTTTGAAAACACGATTTTCGAGATGCTCAAGCATATGTGGTTTACAACGGATGTAGATTTTCAATTTCCCCTTAGGGTGAGCATCACTCATATTCTTCAGTTGATAAAATTTTGAAAGGAAGCGAAAATGCTGCTGATTAGTGAGGCGAAATGATTCTTCCTTTTTGATACTGTTCCAAAGTGTCCAGGGGTCATACCTACCAACCAATACTGCGGCCAATGTAAGGTAGATAATCGTATCTGACTCAAAGCCATCCCCCACGAGAATAAGATCATCTGGAATCCCAGTCATGAGAAGAATATTTACAATCGTATTTAACTTGTAAAAGCCTTGAGACTTGAGGTCTTTAGTGGATAGATCACCCTCAAAAAATGAAAAAATATTTCGATAGTCTTTTAAAAAAATATTCCCAGTAAAAATTTGTCTTTGATAGAGCCAATCTCGAATAGCATTTTCATAAAAATGTGGGGAAGCTGAAACAATAAATGGTTGATAATCTTCCTGAATAAAATCCTTCAAAAGAGTGATAGAGTTGTCTACAGGAGGGAAGTAGTGAATAGGGTTTCTTAATGAAAGATACAATTCTTTTAATGAAGAGTACCTCGTATCCACTAAGGTTTTATCAAAGTCTGTAACAATGATTTTCTTAGGATTTTGAATTCTGGTTGGAATGAAGCTTCCTATAAGTAACTCGAGTCCCTTGTGAGACTTGGTCTCAAAAAGTTTAAGCTTTTTGACGTTTTTTGCTTCGGGTTGAGGGATTTTAAAATTAAAATTTCCAAAAGAGTCGGAGTCAAAACTTCGAACTACGACTTCAGTGTCATCATCTGAGAGTCCTAGGACTTTTAAGCGAAATTCATTGGATGACAAGAGCCCCATGCTTTGAATTGGTTTTGTTGGGACTATTTCCTTAAGATTTTGATTAATTTCATCTAAAATTTCGAATCTTCCCTGTGAGGAATAGGTCATGGAGGCACGAATGTGAATATACTCGTCTGATTCAATTCCAGTAAAATGAACTAATTTTGGGCGCCTCATGAACCTATTCTAACCTGAAGGAGTGGACATCTCCTTCAATTTTTTGCGAAAATAGAATCATGTTACAAATGACACTTATTATTATGGGAAAAGTTCAAAGGGTCGGTTTCCGCTACAGTGTAGTGGACTTTGTTCTGGCAAATGATCTTGGTCTCGTTGGGCATGTTCGCAATATGCCAGATGGCTCGGTTCATGTTATTGCTCAGGGTGACATTGAGTCATTGAAAGAGCTCCACCGATTTTGCACGAAGGGTCCCCCAAGAGCTGAAGTCCGCGAGGTCACTCAGGATTTGATACAAATTAATAAACTAGATTTCTCGGAATTTGTGGCCCTTTCTGACTAGGCTCTTTTGATGACGTATGTCATAATCCCATTTTCATAATTTGATTGCACTGATTTAGAGTCAAGATGAAACTCTGTTTGAAGCCTAGTAGTCAATGATTCAATCTTATTTATTTTGTTAATGGTTCCTAACGTATCCTTACTCGCGTCAGCATATCTTCTGTTATAGGTAAGGACAGCTTCTTTATCGTTCAAAGTGAGTTGCATGTCCTGCCTTGAGTAATCTGGGACTTTAATTTTGATCTCAACATGATTATCAAAGTGGGTGAGCTCTGGCCTTAATGCGTCGAATTTATAAAACGGATCAGTAGATCGGTCTTCGGCGAGTTGAATTTCCGTAGTCAGTGCCTTCTTAAGATCTTGGATAAATTTTCTATTATTTTCTTCAAGCTTTTTAAACATCGAGTTTTGCGTGATGAGTTTATCTGAGTAACGCTTTTCAAAGCTCAGGTCCTGATCTTTACTGTCCGCCCTAAAGTCCTTATCCATTTCAGACAAGTGATGTTGGAGAGTTTTATTTAGGTGAGCTATTTCTTTTTGATGCTTTTGATTGATGTCAAATAACTCTTTTTCAAATTCTTTTTTTTGAGTCTGCGTTTCTAACGAATTATTTTTTTCATTACTTTGGTAACGTAGATTGAATTCTTCGGCCATCTTCTTCAATTTATCTTGGTGAAGACTTTCTTTTCGCTTAATTTCGTCATCAATCGTTAGTTGAAGTTGATCTAATTGCTTTCTACCGTCTTTATTGATTTCTTTGGCCGTTGCTCTTGTCTTTTCATGAAGTGAGTCGATATATTTTTTGTTTTCTTCGGTCACCATCTTTCGATCAGTGGAGAGCTTTTTACTGAGATCAGATTTTTTTGATAGATTTTTTGAGTTTAATTCACGAAGTTGTTTCTCTGTTAGATCTTGCGTCCTTTTCAAATGATTCTTGATATCTGATAGGACATGTTCTTTTCTTAAATTTTCTTTATCGATGGACTCTTGATTGTTTGTTTTAATATCAACAATCTCTTCCTTGTGGGATTCTTGGAGTTCATTTTTATATTTTCTGTGTGATTCCTGGACTCTCGCAATATCATTCTCAGATCTTCGTCTGAGAGTTTCCATCCGTAGTTGATTTGTTTTTTCAATATCTTTGATATTGCTCATTGTGCTGGATTTCCTTTGTCATAAGGATGGTCACAAATCTTTTGTCTTTTTCCAGTATAGCCCGGACAAATCCAAGTTCTTAAGAGGTCAACACTGATGAATTGGCCTCCATGGTAACTTTTGTAGCTTTCTGGATTTAAAGTTGAAACAATGTATTGAGAATTCGCTTTTGTTGCCACGGCAAAGGGGTCATTTGTTTTAACCATATACTGATAGGCACGGTATTCGGCGCTGGCGTCTAATGCTGTGAACATGAATAGAGCAAAAGTCACTAATACGTTCAATGGAGCTCTCTCACCTTATCCAGAGTTCTGTGTTCGACCATTTTCATAAATGAAAGAACGAAGTCTTTTCTTTCTTCATTTTGTAGCGCTTGAATCGCCGTTTTCTTTCTTTCAATAGACTGATGGCGCTCGATCTGTTTGTAGACTCTGTGAACTGTTTCAGCAGCTTTAGAAAATGATATTCTTCTAACTTCGGCCTGGTCTGAAAAGGATTCTAGAATCCAGTCTTGATAAAATAGAGGGAAAAATCCCGCGCTCCCGGCCTCAATTAATTGATCTAAACCTTGTGCTTCCTGCAACTTCCGCATAAAACTCCTTTTCTCTCTCTTATGTTACTAGGAGAGTGGTATACTGGTTGAGAGGGTAGGTTTTGCCATTTTCCTAGGGGCAGCATGGAAAGAAGAGAAGATTTTATAATTTCAGAGGAGATCGTCGAATGGATCGGGTTAAAAAAGTCCGAATACCTCTCTAAGATTGTCTCCCTTCAGCTTGCTGACGATATTGGATTTGAAGAATTTCATCAGTTTGATTCGTTTATACCAAACACAATTGAGTTTCCTGATAAGGTATTTGAAAATCCTGAGGACGACCAAAGAGTTCGGACATACTTGAAAAGCTATACTGAAAAGTCGGGTTTTCACCAAATGGTGATCGGCGTTCTAATAGATGATAAGCAAAGCAATGCTGATGTTTTTGTCCCAATTATTAGTTTTGTTTCAAAAAAGTCGAACTTAATTAAAGAGTTTAGTATAGGAAGGCTTATTAGTCGTCCCACACTAAACTAGTTGATTACTTGGTTCTGATGTCGAGATAAGAATTTGTGTATTTAGTTTTAAAACTATTACAGATTGTGCCCATGTAGTTTCTTCCCTCGGTATCACAACCTGGATTACTTCTTGCACCATAGGGACATCTCGGCATCCAGTAAGCACAGTAGTTTGATCCATTCGCTCCCTGAGGACATGCGTTTCCTGGCCAATTCACGTAGCCATGCATACAACTGATGTATTCTGGGATGAGGGGCTCTTTCATAACAATAACACCATTTAATGTGTAGTTAGAAAAACCAGGTCTATCTTTGTAAAGACGTCCTTGTATGACTTGATTAGATGTGGTGAAAGTACATTGAGGATTTCCAATGTAGGTCGAGGCTCCATTTCCATCTTTGTAAGTTGGTATCAAACAAGTCTTCACAGTACTCGATGTGATTGATGTTCTAAATTTAAAAATAGTTTCATCCAGTGTGCTCTGACATATTCCAAAAAATCCAATATCTATAGTGTGATATTTATCTGAAAGGTCACATTTATCAAAACCTGGGGACGACTGGCCGTTGGTGCTAGATCCTGATGTTGAACCAGAAGCTACTCCGGGACCTGATCCAGAATTAGTACCTGTGTTTCCAGAGTCTGTTCCATTACCAGTGTTAGAGAAACTATTATCCCCTAAGTTATTCCCAGTGATGTAGTTGACGGGTGCTCGGGTCCTTTGAGGAGCATCGCAGGCGCTCATCACAAACAGAATACTAAGAAGTCCGGTTAATTTCATCATAAAGCAGTCCTTTCAACTGACTATTTCGTCCAACTATTCGGCAGATAGAAATTTTTCATGAGTTTTTTCTCAATACCGATAATTGAGTATAATTAGGTCCTTGTATTTTAAAGGTTTTAAATGCGTTGGTTGTTGGTCATTCTAATTTTGTTAACTGGTGGTCTCTATGCTGGGTATAGAAAAATTTTAGTTTATCCAAATGAGCTTTATTTCGGATGGCTCCAAGACAAAAAATGGGACAAGTACTACAGCATCTCTCAATTTAATCCTATTTGGATGCAGCCTTCTCCGTTTAGGGAAATCCCAGAATATAGAGAAGATTACGCTCAACTCTGGAAAGAATTCCCTCTTCGAAACATCAGAATCCCATTGCCGGTCAGACACCCACTTTTTCTTACTGTGCCAATTCTTGAAAGTGAGGGAAAAAAAACAACTCCTAATGTCGGTATTACTCTTTTGGCACCGAATGGAAGAGAATTATCTCGCGTCTATTCTCTTCCAGAAAAGTTTTTAGAGGATCATTCTCAGGGACAAGAATTATTTAAGCTTCCCTTCGTTAGAAATAAGATTTTAAAAATTCCTCAAGAAAAAATTTGGAATGATCTTTTTACTTTTGAGATTAATGTGAAAATTAAATCAATTGAAGAAATGATCTATGATCTGTACTTATTGCATTTAAGATCAAAAATACTACCGGCCCAAACGATAAGATATGGGCTTATGAGCGATAAGAGAGCGTTAATTGAATTGGAGTCTGTGAATAAGGATTATATTATTGAGCTCGTCATGACAAATAATAGTGGAAAGCTTTTACCCTTTGTTTTAAGAACTGAAATTAACAATGATGAGTCTAGAAAAATTAGATCAAAATTTCTAGATACCATTAAATTTAGCCCCGTAGACCCAGCAATGGGAAAATTTCTGTATACCGAATTTAAGCAGCTTAATTTCGCTCGACAAGTTGATCAAGAGGGGATGCTTTATTTATTCTCTTCATGGACCCAAGATTTTGAAAATGAAGAGATGTTTAAAGATATGGTGTTTTTCCTAGAAAGAGGTTTCAAAACACAGGCCCAATTAAAGCCCCTTTATTCATTTGGCTTAAAACATTTTGGTAAGACTTTTTCAACGAGGAAAGTTTTTACTGAAGATGAAAATCAAGACGTGGCCCTCGAGAGGAAAATAGAAATCGAAAAGATTGAAAAAAGAAAAGAAGTACAAATCGAAAAAGAAAGACCTCCTGTGGAGCCAGAGTTAAGCCCAGAGGAGAAAATGAATCTTTATCTAAGAAAGGCCAAAGAAGAAAAGCAGCAGACTGAAAAAAAAGATATGACAGTTCACTAGGTTTTAAGAGTCAAATTTTTCAAATCCTTGAATGAGAACCTCAGTGAGAAGGGGTTTTAGTTTTAGGACTTTCTCCTGAGTGAGAATCTTATCTTTCTCACTCATATAGATAGACCTATTAATTTCTATTTGGATGTTATTTGTCCTAAATTGATCCACGAACTCAGTCACATAACCACCAATATAGGGATCATTAAAGCTTGATTCATGACCTTTCTTAGTGAGTTGCTCATGGAAAAACTCAATAAACTCAGGTCGACAAGTTTTCCCTTTCCGGTCTGAAATGCAAAAATCTGGTCGATGAAGCTTTTGATGAGGATTCTGCTTCATATGGTATTCAGTGGGTCTAGAAGGCATGCTATGAAGATCTACCATCGAAACGAGGCCCCCTTTTCTTTTTTCAAGATCCTGAAGCGTTGCTTTAAGAATTTCAAAATAGGGTCGATGATAAATTTCAATGAATCGCTCTGTCTCATCTAGAGTAGGGTCTTTTATGACGAGTTTTTTACCTTGAGTATTGTCTTTCCAAAAGAGAATACAGTTACTTTCAGCACGGTTGAGATCAACACAAATTCGGTGGACATGGGCAACCAGTACGGCAACTCCTGCTGACTGAAGAGCAGGGATATCCACAAGTTCATTAACTTTAAAATCAACGTCTTCCTTGTAGGCCATCTCATCTCCAGAGAGATAGGGCAGGAAGACATCCGGTATCACTTCGCCAGAGTGAGGAATAGATAAAACTCCTCTATAGCTCGGGCCAAGGGGCGCGTAATAGTCAAATAATGGGGATTTTAAAGGGTGATCTAGTCTAAACATATGAAAAAATTACCACATTATAGACTTAATCGTCCACGCGTCTCTTTTAAAATTGGGTCTCTGGGATTATAAATAGTTCATTCCAAGAGGTATTTATGAAGTTTCCTGGTCGACGCAACACCAAACACTATTTTCCGGTAGAGGACAAGCAGAGAAGCTCATTCGATGACGAAATTTATCGTCCAGGTAATGTTTATGTCGTGGGCCTTGATCAATTACTTGTGGATATTGAAATTCCTGTTGATGACGAATTTTTAAATCATCATAAGTTCACAAAAGGTGAATCTTTTATCATTGATGATAACTTAGCAGATCTCATTTACTGGCAGTACAAAAACAAGGGATCAATAACGGGAGAATTTCCTGGTGGGGCCGTGGGAAATACTCTTCATAACTATTCTATTCTTTCTGATTGTCCTTCAGTTGCTTTGGGAGCGATTAATAAGAACATCGAAGTGGGTGATTATGCTTACAAGTATATTTGTAACACCTCATCTAAAGTGAACCTATCCTACCTTCAATCCTGCGCTCGTCCGATGGGAAGGGCCTTGTGTTTTGTTAGCCCCGATTCAGAAAGAACCTTTGCCATTAGTAAAGGATGCATGAATGATCTTTCTTCGGAATCAATTCCAGTTGAGGTGATTGAGCGATCATCCGCACTACTGGTAACGGCCTACACGCTTAGGGATGAAAAGTCGGCGATCTTTAAGTCTACACTCAGGGCGATTGAAGTTGCTAAAAATGCCAATGTGCCAGTGGTCTTAACTTTAGGAACAAGTGGTCTCGTTCAAGAGAGAAAAGATTTTTTATTAGAAATTATTCCAAAATATGTTTCTGTCCTGGCGATGAATGAAAGTGAAGCTCTCGTTTTGACTGGGATTAAGGATCCACTTCTTGCTGCTGAAAAAGTGTTAGATCTTGTCGATATGGTTCTTTTGACGGTAGGAGCAAGAGGTCTGTATATTGGTGCCATTACAGATGTAGATCAGGCGAGGCTAACGAAAGAGCCTCTTCATACAAAATCTATCGTTGAATATAATAAGTATGAATATTCGAGAGCGCAGAGAAGATCTGAAATTAAAGACATCAAAAAAGTTTATACCCACATTAATCCATTTCTTGGTGGGCCTCAGATGATTAAAAACACCAATGGAGCGGGAGATGCTGCCCTGGCAGCCGTATTACATGACCTCTCTGCAAATGTGTATCACAGAAATAAAGTGCCAAACTCACCTAAGCACAGTACGAATTTTTTAACCTATTCTTCAATTTCTCAAATTAGTAAATACGCTAATCGAGTTTCCTTTGAAGTTCTAAGTCAGAACTCTCCTCGACTTCTAAGAGGTCTACCAGAAAAAGAAGATGGTTTAGAAGAGGCCTATTGGGCAAAATAACTTCATCAAGGAATGTCCTCACTCAAAAAGAAGCTCTCTTTAACGAGGTTAAGGGCTCTCTTTTTGAGTACCTTGTCGCCAAAGAGATTGCTAAGTCTATCGGTGATGAGTTGGGGTTTCAGTCCCTTATCGATCCAAATTACCTCCATGTTCTGGGGCAGCAGGACCGGATGGTGAGGCAATTCTATCCAGAGATGGCGTCTTTTCTCTTTGATGCGGCCAAAAAAACCAGTCATCAATTAATGGCATATTTTAAAGATAGACCCATTTCATCAAAGGTCGTGGGTAAGTTTTCGAATTCTTCTTTGAAGGATGATCTTCATGAAGCAGATATTATCATTGAATTTAAATCTCATGTAATTCCTTTAAGTTTAAAACTCAACAAAAAAAATTCTTTTGTGAATACAAAAAGTGGTGGGATTAAAAGTTTTTTTGAAACTTATTTTCCCTCTATCCACTTGGATGTTCAGAGAGATTTTAATGCTTTTGTTGACACAGAATTTAATCGCATGGCCTTTGAATTACACGCTCTTCATGAGATGGAGTATCCAGGAAGTTTTCACCAATGGGTTACTCGAGGGTTCTCAGAGTTACCTGGTGAACTAGATCAAGATTCACGAACCATTTTAAAGGGCTACTATTCCCGTATTGCACACCGTATGCATGATATTCTTGGATCTGCTTTTTTATCTCATCCAGATAAAATTAAAACGGCCTTGCCTCCACTTATGGGGTTTAGCTCTAAAGACATTCTTCAAGTTATTTACTTTCACGATTTTCCATCTAATGATGGCCAGCAAATAGAAACTCATAGTTTTGAGAGTCTTTTAAATGGCCTCAGTGTTGCTCAGTTATTACCATTTAATCAGACTTCGAGCGTAGAATTTCAATTGGGGAACTGTTCACTTCAAATTAGGGTGAAACCAATGAATAAATTTACAACAACAGCGATTAAAATTAATTGTAGTGTTAAATTTAAGCAACCCAGTATTTCTTAATAATGTCTTGATTTAACGTTTCTATTTCAAACTTATATTCATTTCGGTTAACGATACTATGAGCGCAATCTAACCATAGTGACGTGTTGGCGCTAGCTAGGTAGACAGTTTTCGTATTTTCAGCGTAGAGGATATTTTTCTTAAAGCTTTGAATAAGAAAAGGAGAGATGAGGGCCTCATTCATATCAACTAATAAATTTTTAGATGGTCCAATAAGACCCTTTAAAAAGCTAATGAGAAAATTTTCCCAAATTTCTGCTTGTCCGCATTTTTTATTTGGGTCTTTCAGAAGATTTACTAAAGCACGTTGCTCAACATTTAAGGATGAATGAAAGTCTTTCCAGTGAGTCGTTCCCGCCTCAATTTGAAGATTCTCCCAAAGAGAGAGGTGAGGATGAAGAGACGTTTTAGCTTCAATATAAGAAAAACTTAAGGCCGCAGAGGGAGAAATTGTCTTTAAAAACTGAAGAAGGTCTTTTAATACGATATGTTCTTCAGATTGTTTTGTAAGTAAATAGAGGCCAAAAGGTATTTCGGTTTTCATCTAGGAAATTATCGGTTGAATACATTGGAACCTTAGTTTTTCTCATTTATAATTGAGTCATGGATAACATCAAGAAATTTGAAGGGAGTTATATTCCCGACAATAAAGATCGGAAAGAGAAAGTGGTGCTTGGCTTAACAACAAGTATTGAATCTCTCGTTTCTGCTTATCTTTTAAAAATTCAAAAATACGATCTTATAGCTGTAACGATTGTGAATTCATGGGCGAGTTTTCAAGGCGAGCAAGAACAAATTCTCTCCTGTCATCTAACTCCCAATAAACTAAGTTTTCTTAAAGACTTCTGCCATAAACTTGGTATTCCTCATTTTTTAATTGAACTAAGAGAAGAGTTCCATGAAATGGTGATTGAAAAATGGGTTTCAGACAAAGTCGTGGGACAAACTCCTAGTCAATGCTGGAGCTGTCACGATTTAAGGATGAGGCAACTTTATTTAAAAAAACAAGAATTAGGAGCAACCTATCTTGCTACAGGCCACTATGGTAAAGTTGTAAATTCAAGTCTAGACCATACACCTTCGATTCACTCTTCTAATGATGAACATCTTGATCAATCTCATTTACTTGCGAGACTCTCTCCAGAGATTTTATCTTCACTACTTTTACCCCTTGCGGATATTTCATCTAAAGAGGTTTTAAAGCTTGCTGAAAATTTTGGAATTGAATCAACTCCTTTACTGGTTAAATTTAACCAGTGCCTTAAAGGCTCTAAAGAGGTCGATCTCGCGTTGGAAAAGAGTGTTGCTAAAAGTCTCATTAAAGATGGTGAAGTTTTAGAGTTTGGTGTGAAGCAGTCTCTTCTAAGGCATGATGGAGTCCATCATCATCAAATGGGAGAGCCTTTATCCCATAAAGATCAGCAAATGGATCCCTCGAAAGTCATGGGAGAGTACTCTTTTACTGAAAAGAACATTATTCTGATTGATGAGAGCTTATTTTTTAGAGACAAGATTGTTTTAATGAATTGTCAGTTCTCAAAAGAGATCAATTTCATTGAACCACTAAAAGCAGTGATTAAAATCTCCAATGACGTAACTGTCGATTGTTGGGTCTTTCCGAAAACTCTTTCAACTGTTTATGTAGAATTAACCGAAAAAGTTAAGATTACCCCGAATCAAATTGCCACGATACTAAAGAAGAAAGGTAGAAATGCAAAAATTCTCCTCTCTGGTGAAATAAAATTCCATTTAGCTGACCTTGTTAAAGAAGGAGAACAACATGAAGGGACTTCTAATCCTCTTCTTGATTTTTAATTTTTCATCCAAAGTTTACTCACGAGCACCTGGCTCGTATTCAACATTAAAATCTGAACTCCAAAAAGTGAGTTCTAAGAATCTTGTTGAATGGGTCAATTCTCTCGTTAAGGAATCATCTCCATCTAGGATGGTGGGATTACCTGGACACGATAAGGCGATAAATTATATTCGATCAACAATTTTAAAACTTGATCAGAAGAAATCTGGGGCCTTAGTCATTCAATCCAATCCACCTATGCCTGAGCTCGTGAAATCATTTTATCAAAATGATTTCGATCAAAAAATTGTTGGGAAACTTCCAACGACGCATCCAGATTATCAAAAGTGGTCTCAGTTCACTCTATTTATGAAAAACTTAGCGGATGCAAAAAAAACGAGTAACGTTCAGAATATCATTTGGGAAAAACCTGGGCTTAATTCTAACAAGGTGCTCGTGGTGACGGCCCATTATGATACGATTTCTCACGATAAAGTCTCACTCCTAGTGAAGGAAAACGCTCTCATGCCAGGAGCAAATTATAATGCCTCTGGTGTGTCAGTGGCATTGGGACTTATAAAAATTCTCTCCGAGATTGATTTAAACTATAGCGTTCAAATTTGTTTTCTTGATTGGCAGGGGATCGGTTTTCATGGGTCAGAGCTTTATGCTAAAGAGTTAAAAAAATCTGGAAAGGAAGTTCTTGGTGTTGTGAATCTAGAAATGTTGGGCCAGGACACAAGCTACTTCGATAAAACTAAAAAAAATGGCAATATGTCCCTCTATCTTCGGGATTTGGCGGATGAAGTTCGATTCGCTAGTAAGCTCTCTGTCCTTGGTTCGAAAATGACCCAAAAAGTGAGTTTTGAAATAAAGCCAAATGGGTTTGAGAATTCAGATAATTTTCGTTTTTGGGAAGAGGGGTTTAAGTCGGTCACTTTCTCTCAAAATTGGGAGGATGACTTTAATCCCAAGTTTTACCAAACGGCGGAAGATACTCCAGAGACCCTAAATCACGAAACTCTTTGGCATTCTTATCAGTATATAGGTGGTGCAGTGGTCGGCACTCTACTAGATTTAACCAAGTAAAATCTCCCGTTTACTTGGAAAATGCCAAGAAATCCGCTATAAGTGGGCCATGAATTTAAGTTTTCAACCAGAGCTATTAAAAGAATATGGGGTCGTACTGACTCTTGAAGAGTACCAAAAAAATGGTGAAAAAACCGTGGTCGTTGGTATGTCGGGTGGAGTGGATTCTTCAGTCGTTGCACTTCTCGTTAAACTTCAGGGTTATAAAGTGATTGGTCTCTTCATGAAGAATTGGGATGAAACAAATCCTGATGGTAGTTGCTCAGCTGATCTAGATTATCAAGACGTCATAAAAGTTTGTGAGAAACTCGATATCCCTTATTACTCAGTAAACTTTGTTAAAGAATATTGGGACGGAGTTTTTACCGAATTTTTAAATGACTACCGAAAAGGTTTCACTCCAAACCCTGATATCCTCTGTAACCGCGAGATTAAATTCAAGGTCTTTTACCAAAGAGCAAAACTCTTAGGAGCGGATTTCTTGGCAACTGGCCACTACTGCCAAGTTAAAGATGGTCAGCTTATGAAAGCGGTTGATCAAAATAAAGATCAAACCTATTTCCTTTACGCTGTAGAAAAAAGTGTTTTCAAAGATGTCCTCTTCCCAATTGGGCATCTTCCAAAACCCAAAGTAAGGGAGCTTGCTACAAAATTTGATTTAGCAACGTCAGCAAAAAAAGACTCCACTGGAATTTGCTTTATTGGGGAGAGGGACTTTAAAGAATTTCTCTCCCAGTACATCGAAAAATCCAAAGGCAACTTTGTTGATCTTCAAGGAAAGATTTTAGGTCAGCATGATGGGACTTGTTTTTATACTCTTGGACAAAGAAAGGGTATGGGAATCGGTGGGCCTGGGGATGCGTGGTTTGTGGTGGCGAAAAACTTTGAGAAAAATGAAATCATCTTAGCTCAAGGCCAGGATCATCCAGCACTCTATGCTGATGGGCTAGCGGCAGTTGAGCTTAATTGGCTTAAACCAGCACCCGCAGGAACTTTTAAATGCAAAGCTAAGGTTCGCTACCGCCAGCCAGAAAGGCCTTGTACTGTGACGGTCATGGATCAAATGGTAAAAGTTGTTTTTGATCAACCGGAAAGGGCCATGACTCCGAGGCAATCAATCGTTTTTTATGATGGGGAAGAATGCATTGGGGGAGGGATTATTAGCGAAATCTCGCCCGACTATCACACCCTAGGGAAGGGTCTACCAGAGGTCTTTTCGGTTAAGGTCTAGACCTTTTTTCTCCGCTTCCTGACGTTTTTTAGCTTCAAACCCCTGACAATCCCCAAGACCCGCCATGGCGACTATATTTGAAGGTTTATCCTTGGATTCAATCCCAAAACGGCGGCACCCATTAGGTGTTTTGGCGTTCCAGGTGATGTAAAAATGACGACATTGCGAGCAGTTAGGGTTACTCATAGGTTTATTTTAAACAATTTTGAACCTCCCCGCGATCTGGGTAGATTTAACCCAGTTGTCTTAACCCTGAGCGATATGATTTTTGACAGCTTTTGAAAGGTTTACACTCCCAACCTGTTTTCATCCTAAACTTTCCAGTTTTCAAGTTTAATGGGGTTGTGTCGCAATGAGTAGGCCCTGGCCAAAAAGGATTGTATGAATCTTACTGGTGGAGAACAGATGAATGTTGAAAACGTGAAGGTGATTTCTCTCTTTAAGAAAATGGATACGATCGAGTCGACTCTAGATCCCATAGCGGAATTAATTGAAGAGATGGGGGGAGAAGAGGCGAGTGAAACCAAGGTCGAAATGAAGAGAAATGTAGTAACCGAGAACCATTTTCCAGACCAGTCCCTCTTTATTCTGGATGAGCAAATGAAGTCATTAAAGAAGCGATTAAATAGAATGAAGTTTTATATTGGAGAGTTAGACGATTTACTTCCGAACTAAAATTCTGTGGACAAACTTATAGGAATTCCATTAACTTAAAAGCTCGCTTTTTCCATATTCCGTGCCCAGGTGGTGGAATGGCAGACACACTACCTTGAGGTGGTAGCGCTGCGAGGCATGCTGGTTCAAGTCCAGTCCTGGGCACCATTTAAAAAATCCCTAAAAACATTCATAACTTACGGAAAGTAAAACAAATCATCATTGAAAAGTTTCTAAACCGAATATTAAGAGAACTCTCTATTAAATGATAAATAAACGTTTCAGAAATATTAATCATTGATTCTTATTTTATGAGATTCGAACCACTCCATCAGTTCCTCTTTGGTGATTTCACTGGCCGTGGCCTTAATCACTATCTTTGCTAAATCAGAAAATTCTTCTTCATCATTATCAGCAAATTGAAGGTCCCAACCATTAGATTGCATAAAAATGACTGCTGCATAGGTTGCTGTTCTTTTGTTACCATCTTGAAATGCATGTGCCTTGGTTAAATAAAAGCAAAGGGCACCAGCGAGCCTGGCAACTCCACCATTTTGAAATGGTTCTGAACCAGGATAAAAGGCAGTATGAAGGGCGCTTTCAATTTTTCCTTTATCAAGGACTACTGATTGTTGTCCGTTCATTTCACTACAAAACTTATTGGTACGGATGATGGAATCAACACTTGGGATGATGATCTTCATTTAGCGAGTTCATCTAAGGTTTTCTTATACTTTTTATAAGATTTCTTCATCATCCTATCCCATTCGGCTTCATCGACTGGTTGTAATTCAATGGTATGGGGCTTGCGTATGAATTCCTTCACTGCAAGGTTCACAAGCTTATTAAAGTTAATGTCGTTCTTTTCCATAAAACGATCAACAGCTGGATCAATTTCATCTTCAAAACGTACTGTTCTTGCTTTACCCATAAAGCACCTCTCTTATTCAGCCATTATACATCAAAAAGATGCAAAAAGCATCTTTTTGTAAGTGCTTGAAATCTCGGGTGTGCTGCATGTTCATTTCTTGTCTTAATTAGCGAAGCATTCGTAAACAACAAGGAGGTTAGAAACATTACCTTTCTATACACTACCAAGGTGTAGAATTCCTTGTGTGAAGCTCTTGTGATAAAAGTCTCGAAAATTACCTTATATGAAAATCGTAGTGTGACAAAATGAAATTTAAACTGATTTCAGCAATTATCGCTTTAAGTGTTTCAGGTCTAACTTGCGCGCAACTCACGCAGCCTTATAACGTACCTACTGCAATTCTGCAGACAACAAGTGCAGTTCTGCAATCTTTCAAGAAGGACAATGTTCCTGTCGATTCAATATCAGGTATTTGTGATTTTAGCGGCAGTAATTGTAACGGAGCTAAAATCGTACTCAATAAAGGAAGCGAGCAAATATTTAACGGCACTTTAACTTCGAGAGGAGAATTTCATATTCCCAATCTTAAAAGAAATGAATCATACGAGTTTATTTTAAGCTGGCCAAAACATAAGCTTATAGAGAAGAGAATTGTCCTAGCAGGGGAATTCATTAATATAAAGCTTTTATAAAATAAGGAACTCAATGAAAACGATTATTTTATTTTTCATGCTAGCCTTTATCACCTCGGGTTCCGACGCAGCAGTGGAAATTGACCCCTTATTAGAGATCAAAACACTGGTATCAAAACTAAATGCTTTATCTGATTTAAAGGTACAAGTTCAAAAAACCAAAGAATGTGGTTTTAGATTGTTAGGAAGAAAGTGGGAAAAAGAAAAAGCCACCCTGAGCTTCTGCGACAATGATGTAAAACCGTTTTTAGATACCAGTTCACCCAAGTTTCCAGTTAATGACTTGTTAACAATTATCGCTCATGAATATGCACACGCATTAATAGATTATGATAGGAATATTGAGACTGTAGAATACACAGAGGATAGATTTGATTCCTCCGCTATGTATATCTATCAAGAGCTAACTACTGTTCAATCTTGGGATTTCTTGGTTAAAGCAATCTTATCTTTCAAAGATCCAGAAGATACCGAAGAAGAACACATTACTGGCATCGTTTTCGAAGAATTAAATAATGCCGAGCATGAAAACATCGACACCTTGGGAGTAAAGCTTCTTTTGATTTTGAACTATACGCCAAGTGCAGATCTCTTCTCTTCATTGTCAGTGTTATCTGAATGGGAGGGAAGAAATTTAAATGTCAGAGCTAAAAAAGTTGCAGAATCCATTTCGGAAGGACTAAAAGACTGGGAATCATTCAATTGCACCGGAAATGGAATTTTCTTAGAAGAGGCCAGTCCCAGTCTCAAGAAGCTACTCATAAAAAACCAATTAAGCTCAATTCAACAAAAAGTTAACCATGAATGTACTGACCAGGAAATTTTCAATACTTTCATTGATACAGTTAAAAGGCGTCACGCCAACTAGATAGTTGGGCTCAGTCTAAACCACTAGAGATCGATTCAATTTTTGCTTATTAAGATAAAGAAATAGTGATGGCCGGAGAATTCTGGCCCTCTTGCTTTGAGGGCAAAGTATTTGGGCTTGCCTGAATTAAAACCAGCTTGAACGAAGGTTGATCTGGTTCATGGCCTTTAATCTTCATTCGATTTTAAAGTAAATCTTGGCGCTATTTTGGCGCTACTTTCCCTCAAAATAGGCAAAAAAAGATGAAAACGGACGATTGTAGGCGAAGACTCGAAGTTGAATTAAGTAACTGTAATTAATGGCTAATTAACTGAAAATACTCTTGATCTGATGACCTCCTTCCTCGGCTCCAGTCCTGGGCACCATTTTCATTTCATTTTATCCTGAAATTCTGCGACAATCATTTTATGGCAGTTTCAATTGAAGAATATTCCAAAGCTTTATTGTCCTTAGAGGAAGCTCTCGCTCTTCCTAAAACTGATATCGTTCGAGATGCATCTATTCAGCGTTTTGAATTTTGTGTTGAGCTTGCATGGAAAACTGCCAAGAAAGTTATGGGAACTCAAACCTCAGCACCTAAGCAGGTCCTCCGTGAAATGGCACAAAATGGTTTTATTGAGAACGTGGATCTCTGGTTTGATTTTTTAGAAAATCGAAATCTTTCGTCGCATACTTACGATCAAGTACTAGCTGAAAAAGTATTTGCTTCCGCGCAGTTGTTCCTACCAGAGGGCAAAAAACTCGAAGCAAAATTAAAATCCCAATGAAGTTCGGACTTTCAAATGAGCAATTTCAAATTCTTAATCAGATAGTGGTATCTCCTTTAAAGAGTAATGGTGCTACTGTTTGGATTTTTGGATCTCGGGCAAGAGGGGATCACAAACCTTTTTCTGATATCGATCTCATGTATGAAACTTCAGATAATAGTCCTTTTCCAAAAGGATTCATCAGTATTTTAAAAGAATCAATTGAAGAGAGCCGCTTGCCCTTGAAAGTTGATCTTGTGGATTTTCAAGATATGGCTGATGCATATAAAATGACCGCTCTTGCCGACAGGGTTCAAATATAAATTAGAGCTGATTTAAAAAAATAATTGATATTGATTTTTTTCATTTGAAAAGAATTTGGACTAAGCACTTCTTTCTTTAATCGCTTGATCCAAATCCCATGTCGTCTGAAAGTTCATCCAAAGTTTAGGCGATGTCCCTAGGGCATCAGAAAGGTCTAAAGCTGAATCCGCAGTAATTCCACGTTTGCCTTTTATAAGTTCATTCAGCTTTGCTTTGGTCCAACCAACTTTCTCAGCAAATGCGGCTTGAGACATCCCCATTGGTTCAAGGAATTCTTCTAAAAGTATTTCGCCAGGGTGGAAGGGGTTTTTTGGTTGTTTCATATCTTTCTCCTAGTGGTAATCTTCAACTGAGACATTTTTGGCATTGCCTTGTTCCCATTTAAAAACAATTCTCCACTGATCATTTATCCGTATCGAGTGAAATCCATTACGGTCACCTTTAAGGGCCTCTAGTCGGTTTCCTGGAGGAACTTTAAGGTCGTTTAACTCTGCGGCTTCATGAACATACTGGAGCTTTCTTCTGGCCGCTCTGTGCAGCTCAGGGGGAAAGGCCCTAACAGCTTTTGAGCTTTTGTCTTCAAATAAATCTTCAGCGAGCTTGTTCGCAAAGTTAATAATCACGGGCAAATGTTATCATGTTCCGATAATGCGGTAAAGAGGGGGGTGTAACTTGGCCCTATATTGGCTCTAATTTACCTAAAAAGGGCTAAAGAAAATGAAAACAGACAACAATGGTAATCTTGATAATTGATATGACTCTCTAAAATTGCGAGATAAATCATTGTTTTTTGGAACTAAATGTTGTCTAACCGGCCCCCCAGTCATGGGCACTATTTAAAAAATCATGACATTTATATTTGATAGGCTAAACTAGCTTTATGATGAATTACAGGATAATGCGGATATTCAATTTTTAATTGAAAATGCTGAATAAGTCTTATGCTGATTTATTTCATCAATGGGAAGTGATCAATGACATCAAAAATAAAATTAAGTCTTGATGAATACTTCAAATTCCTTGAAGAGTATTTTCAATTGTTCAACTTCAAGGCGATTAAGCGGAAAATTATAAAAGGCAATAACTTTAAATTGTGAAGTGATCTTCATTTCGCAAGTTCATCCAAGGTTTTCTTATATTTTTTGTAAGATTTTTTCATAATCTTATCCTGACCTGACCTCGTTAAAGATAAAATCTACTCGTGATTCATATGATGTATCATAGTTAGTTTTGTTATTATTTTGCCAAAAAATATTAAACGCCGGGCCATCTATAGTAGCGTATTCATCTCGCTGTTTGCAGCCTTCAGCTAGAGTCTTCTGGGCTTCGTTTTAAACTCTAGAAATCGTTAATATACTTTTCGTCCATGACATCCACCGGTGCCCCCGATTCTCGCCAGTAAACGCATGGAAAAATGCGTGCTCTATTTTTACTGTCTGCAAGTGTGATTATAACACATTCGATTTGGAGTATTATGGATGTGCCAAATAATTAAGAATCCAAAATGGTTGTTAAACTGCCTTAGAATTGATTTGTCTCTATATACGAGTAGCCTTTCGTCCATGTCGATTTTTTTTCTCCCGACGTAAATCATCATACTTTAGACTTATGCTTAAGAAAGTACAAATTTAAAAGGACTTGGTTATGACTAACTCGGATGAAAATAGATCAGTTGTAGAAATTGATTGGAATAATTTTAATTCAAGCTTTTTGATTGAGACCTTTAACGAAGAAGGGCCGACAATTGGTTTAGGTGTGGCAGTCAGAAAGGATACAATTTTGACTTCTATAGATCAATTTGAAAAAGCGATTTATAAAATAAAAGTTCGCTCCCTTTTTGGAATTAATAAAAAGTCTGAGAACTTGGAAGTTGAGGGATTTGAACTCCATCCTGAGAACGACTTAATTAAGATCAAATTAAGGGAGGAGCTCCCAAATGACATTAAAATTTATCCAATCATAAAAAATAAAAATAAATTCGATGGAAAGTTCATTCGAATTGGATGCAAAAAAGTAAAAGGACAAGAAAGGTTGACTCTTGTATCTCCTGGAATGAAGTCTATCGGCCTAGGCATGAAATACATGGAGCTCATTGAGAGAAGGATTGATCCCATGGAAACGAGTGGTGGTGGTATTTACATGATTAGCGGGGGCCAGATAAATCTTATTGCCATTAGTTCCATGCGTGGTTTTTCGAAAGAATCAAGCTCAACAATCAATCCAATGGTCCTTGGAATTCATGACTGGATTGAGAGTCCTGTACATAATGGAAGAAATCGAAAGTCAAAAGGCTAATTATGAAGTTATTTATTTTTCTCGCACTATCATCAGGTGTTTTGATTTTTAATTCTTATCTTCTAAGAACAAAGGTTTTTCCCAAAAAAAGTCTTCAACAATTTGAGGATTATTTAAGTTATAATGATCGCTCCTCTCAGCTTCGGTTTTGCCAAATGAAAGGCTATATTCAAGTTGCATATGTTAATGTGAGGGAGAACGAGATTGAATCGATTGTTTGCGCTAATCTTTAACCTAAAAATCTGTTATATTTTTGGTGATTTTGAAAAACTAACCTAATTTTTTAATCTGTTGATTATTTTCTAGAATATAGGCTCCCTTTCGACTAAGGACTTTTATCCCATACTTTAATTTTACCCGCTCTAGGAGTTTTGAGAGTCTTTTTAATTCATCTTTACTTCCAACCTCAGTTCCCCAAATCTTTAAATAGAGTTCTCTCTTCGAAATTCCATTTGGGTGAAACGTTAGTAATTCGAATAGCCTCTCTTCTTTGGTCTGAAAACTCGTGTATTCTTTGTTATGTTTGACGGCATTCGTTTTAAAAGATCGGAGGAATTTATTTACACAAAGAGAGAAGAGGCAAGGCTCGCCAGTGTATTCAAATTCATCCAAGTAAGAGTGTGGAGCTATCTTTTGCAGTTCCGCCCAGATAATTGAGGCAAGTTTCATGTCTTGTGACTCAAGTGCTAGTAGCGTCTTTACTTGAAGATGTAGCGAGGGAATTTGATTAAAATCCCTGTCATAAAGGTATAGAGGAGTGTTTTTTGTTAGAAACCCAAGTGTAGCTTTTATGAATTTATAGTCTTCTGTAAGATAGAAACTTCGGATCGATTTTAATTTCTCCAACTCTTTGGCACAAAGAAGATATTTTTCTTGGCGGGCATAAAATCGGATTTTATCGATGGTCCAGGCGAGTTGTTGGAATTCATCAAGTAATTCTTCCTTAGGTTCAAGTCGTTTAAGAACCTGCATGGCCTTAACGTCATTTCTTTGGAACGCCCAATAATTAAACTCCATTCGGAGCTGACGGATCTTAAAGGGAGACTCATTTGGGAATTCATATTTGAGCGACTCTTGATAGGCCTTTGTCATCCCTTCAGAATACGAAAGATTGTGATGTGCTACGAAAAGATTGTATGTAGCAACGAAAGTGATGATCTGTGAGTCGCAGCTCTTGAGTAACTCATCGGCAACTTCTAGGTGAAGAATAGCGTCAAGAGATTTTCCTGCGTTATTTTTAGCAATACCTCGTACAAGTTCCTTAATTCCATTAACAATCGGATCTGAAATGACTAGGGGAGATAGCGTTTCTTCAACCAAGCTAAATTCTGATTTCCTTAAATAAAGGTAGCCCTCAATTATTTTTCTCTCAGAGTTAGAAATCCGGCGATCAGAAAAATATTTTTTTGCCGATTTCGCATCTGTTGTCAAAAGGGAAAACGCTCTTAGGAACGTTTTTGATGAGGTCATTTTGTGCCGGTGATTTTTTTGAGGTTTATTTGGAGTTGTTTAAAATCTTCTTTTGAGAGATTTTCATGATTAATGAGAAAAGTCTCTAGTCCCTTGTGTTCTCCTATCGTATCCAGTCGTTTGATCATTCTTTTATTTAACAAGCATTGACTTAGTTTAGGATCCTGACAGTTTGTTTGGTTTGTTACTTCTACAGAGCTTAGGTTTAGCTTTAAATTCAGATACGCCATACTTTCACTGAAATTTTTAAATTCTAATTTGATATCACTACATTTCTTTAGTTGCTTTTGAAGTTTTAAATTAAATTTTTTTATTTTTTCCTCAACATCGCGAACAGCATCCAGGATATTTCCTCCACCAGATTTCACATCTCCCTTTTTGAGTCCATCTTTTTTGTTTTCTTCAGTGATTCCATGTTCCTGTTCAGGAGGAATACCACCTTTAATGACCTGGGTGAGGCCTGAGAATGAAGCTAGAATCAATATTGTCAAAATAAGGATTTTCATTGATCTAGCTTGTCGGTTATTGGCCGTTAAAACTTTACATCCTTTCCTAGGACTAGGTTTTTTAAGCCACCTCAAGGATGATTTTTGATGATTTTCTCTTCCTACATTTTCCTGAATATTGGCATTGCTAATTTTATTATGAGTGCCTTTGACAGCAGGTTATAAATAAAAACTGTATTCAAATTGAAGTTTTGCAGTTAATTGTCAAGGCTCCTCATTTGTTCAATTCTTTAGATCCTTTGATATTTAAACCATCCATTACAACACGGAGGTTTATATGGATTTATCATTAGTTCTTATCGTTCACCCAAAGGACCGTGGGAAGCATTTTTGATGATAGGAACTTTGTCAAATAGGGGTGATTGTCGCTTACCAGAGCAGATAACCGCTCAATAGCATTTAAGGGGATCTGGCACTTAAGCTTAATGAGAATAAAGCTACGAAAGTTGTGTTTCATGTGCAGGACAGTGACGGTGCGGAGTGGTTTTGTGGGCCTTTAGGAAAGCAGAAGTTGGAAAAAGAAACTCATCAGGCCGAAGAAGAATTTTTAATCGGCGATTCTAAAACAGGCTTGAAGGCAGTGAGAGAAGTAGAGGTGTATGTTGTTCATCCGATCGAGCTTAAGAATCTCAAGATGGGTCAGGCACTACTTGTCTGCACCAAGGTCGATCCCCACTTTTGTATTATGAAGATTGATCTCGCCCGTGAATATAGCTCGGAATACGTAAAGATCGGCAATGGACAGGGTATAATTATCGACCAAAGAGAAGCCAATACCTACATCGACAAAACAATCCAGAAGCTCTTCAGCCGCAAGACTTAGTTTAATTCAATACTTGTCATGATCTGGCGGGCAGTTTTCCTAACTGCCTGCCTCTTATTGAGAAGCCTTGGCCGACCAATCTTTTTACAGTTCGAAATTCCTATCTGTAAATTTTATCGAAAAATGCATGTCGATTTTTTTTCTCCCGAGACATGACCTGGATGGATATCATAACGAAAAATAACGACTCAATAACGAAGTCGGAAACATTTGATATAAAACATGGAGATTATTATGAGAAATTTAAAATTATTGGCCCTTACTTTTGGATTAGTTATTTGCATGACCGCTAAAGCAGACGAGTGCGAAGCGTTTAAAGATATATCTTCAGAAAAGGCAGATGCCATAGTTGCATTTACTGAAGCTCGACTTAATAATTTTTCGGGAATTGTTGATAGACTTGTAATTCAAAAAGAAATTCTAAAAATGAAACTTCAAGCTACTGCTTGCTTAGTAAGAGAAGCAGGAGAAATTCCTGATTTGACAGATGTAAAGAGCAAGGAAGAAGAACTAAAGGTCTTGAATGAAAAAATAGAAAAACAAATTCAGAGTGCAGATGAGAGTATTAATTCCATCTTAAATTTAATTGATAACTATAATAGCGGTCAATTTCAAGAATCAGAAATAATAACTGCAGATGATAAACAAGAAGAAAAACTCGTCGACAAAGTAGAAAAGAAGCAGCCGGCGATATCTAGGAAAAAAAAGAAAAGATAAAATATCTAGTCATTGATGTGACTAGCGAATCGATGAACGAAGAAAAACCGACCAGTGAATCGAAAAATCAAGCTTTGAAGTTCACTGGTTACTATAGCGAAGAAAATATTAACAATCGATGACTTAAAGTCACTTGATAATAAGGCAGTAGAAATTATGAAAATGATTATTTTGTCACTATTTGCAATGAGCTCATTTGCTGCGTTTGCAAACACAAGTGTTTTTTCTCAAGAACCAGTTAATGAAGTTTACGGCATAAGGAATTGTGACATTTATGTTGGTGGCTCAGCGTCGGGTTTTGATCAGGTCTCAGAAATCTTGTCCGAGAAAGGTTTTACTGTAGTTAGTGAACGAACTTATCCAAATCTATGGGAAACAGACTTTTTATTTAATCAGCAAATTCATTTTAGAAATTGGATGAGCAATACTCCAGATTTTATAAATGTTAGCTTAAGTAAAATTGTTCAACGTCCTGGATCTAGGTATGAGTTTAGTGAATATGATTTTGTGGTGTCATTTGAAGATGTTCCACATAGATTTAGACCTAATAGGCAAAAAATCCTTCGAGCAACTAGAAAATTCCCTAAATGTTTGCTCGTTAAGTAAAAGGATAAATGTATAGTTGATTGTTTAAAGTATATCGAAAAAGATGGTGAGAAAACCTGATTACAGAGGCGTTTTGACACTATTCATTGATGTGACTGATGATTTGTTGAACGAAGAAAAACCGACCAGTGAATCGAGAAGAAAGCTTGGAGGTTCACTGGATACTATTAACAACGGATGACTTTTAGTCACTACATAAAAAATAATATAAGGAGCGATAGCTCCAGGAGAAATTATGAAAAATATCATGATCGTTTCTATGACAGCACTACTCTCTTTGTCTGCATTTTCCCAAAGTAATAGCAGTCCTTCCTCAAAAGTAGAGAAAAGTATCCTATGCACTTCAGTAGAGAAACAACTAATAGAACAGTCATCAGATTTTGCAGTTGATATGGCCAAATGTTTAAAGACAAAAATGTCTTCTCGCTTGGTGACTGAGGGAATTATTGAAATAAAAGGGAAAGTACCATTTAATTCACCCTCTCGTAAGTTTACATCGAATTGTTCTGTTTCCTATTATGCTTTAACACACGAACTTGTTGCAGAAGCTTCTTGTAATTAGGCATTTATAATTTGAAGTTCACTGGATAGTAAAACTAAATATTAACAACGGATGACTTTTAGTCATTGGATTTTAAATTCGTTTCATCTTAGAATGTATCGTATGAATAAATATTTATTTTCAGTGTTCCTTACTTTTTACTTTTGCCAATTTTTAACTTGGGCCCAGGATGACTCTAGTGGGGGAGATGATCTACCATCTGCTTGTGTTATTCTAGGTTCCACTCTTTTACCAGATGGACAAACTATTGAAGAGTTTCGCAATAACAAACCAAATACTTGCGATGCCCAATGTAAAGCCCAACTTCAACAATCAAAGTTACAGGAAGAACGGCAAAACCTGGCAAAGTCTGTAAATCTAATTGGAGGTAAGAAAACAGATGATAATCCTGTCGCTCAACGACGAATCATAGATGGTCCGGCGAACTTACGAGACGCTCCCAATGGAAAAATTATAGGTTCATTTCCTGATAAATTTGTCGTTCTTATCGATGGTCACAAGGATGACTGGTTCCTCATTCGAGGTTATTGGGAGCGAAGTTGTGAAACTGGCTGGACTCATAAAAAGAACCTTCGTCCTTATAAGTAGGGTTTGGCCTGAATCTCATTCACGTCCTCTTGCTCACTTAAACAAAGATTATATTAACAACGAATGGACTAAAAGCATTAGTCGAAAGGTGTTTGTAAATGGTTTGATAATTTTTCAAATTCCTGGTTCTCATTAATATAGATATGATTGTCAGCAAGGCCATATCGAGTGCAGTCATCCCTAAGTGCCCTGACGGGCGCTGATTTGGCGCTACTTTTTAATTAGCACCAAAACTCACAACATTCTATGCTCGAACTAAATGTTCAGGAGCAAGATGCGCGTATCTTTGAGTCATCTCTAAGCTTAGTAGCTCATTTTCACCATGTACTGCAGACACATTTCATCTTTTTCTTTTTGCTGAAAGCGATTAAGAAAGTAGGCATACTCAAACCCCACTTCCAGGCGATTTTGTTTGCCCCAAAGACCATAACCTAAATCGTAGAGGAATTGGGGCTGCGATGTTAGGTAGCGACCATTTTTTGAAAAAAATGAATACTTCTCTGAGTTCTGATCTCCGTCCCAAGGAGATGTCGCAAGGAAGCCAGTAAACTTATAGCGATTCCAGCGACCATAGTCCCAGGTCATTTGCCAGAAGGCCCCAATTTGAAATCCCACTCCTGCATCATTTGGATTGTCTCTTAGAACTGTATTCAGAGAAAAGAAGTCGAAACCCGGTATCGCGATATCATACTGAAGTCCATAGAAGTAATTTTGAAAATTATAGGACTGAACAGTTTGGTTAAAATGACTAGTTCCAGAGCCATTTTCAATTTCAAGACGAAGTGAAATGTCCTTCAAGGCCCCATAGCTAAAATTCTTTCCCGTCACCTTGGAAAAACTGATGGCGGTTGAGATTCCACCAAAGAACTGGTTTGAAAAGGCGTCTCTGCGCCCGCTGTCGGTGGCATTCCCATCATCCGTGGTTGGCTCCGTAATATCATAGTAAAAAAAAACGCTCCCCAATTCCCACATAGCGTAATTCTCTATCGTCATGGTTGTCTTATCTTTGCGATAGCCCAGATCATCACGAAAATTGTCACCTTTTAAAAGGGACACACTTACCGCCATGGCCGACGAACACAGCAAAAGACCTAACAAAGCCGCAAGTAACCTCATTCCCATGAATTGCTCCTGAACCTGAATTAATTCGAGTCCTTTCCATATCAAAAAAATCGAGTATTGAGGAGCACCCTTTTGCGGTAAATGTATCCCGGCTCCCTAGAACTTTCAGACGTGATAGAATGACAAGAGCTATCAGGAGGGACCTATGAAAAAACTAATGATGCTTCTTTGTTTAATCATTGTAGCTAGTTGCGCTCATCAGCGCGGCCCAGCCTCGGTTGAAGGTAACCCCGTCGCGTATGATTCAATGGCGCTAGGAAACGTAAAGGCCTCGGCCGTGAAGCGCGCTCATCAAAAAGAAGTCTGCTTTGATATTAATCTTGTGACCAAAGACTTGAAACTAGAGCAGGCCCAGGCCGCAAACTGGAACTTGGCGTGGGTAGATAAAAATAATCAACACCACTTACTTCCAACAAATCAACGTGAACCGGCCTCAGTTCCTCAAGGAGGCACCGTAGTCTCTCCTTATGGCGCTTTCAACGAATACAATAGCTCTTTCACCACTTGTGTTCCTAAAGCGGATATGGACGATGTGAAGGGCCTAGTGCTAACTCCTAAAGATCTTCCGTATGCAAAAAAAGACGGATTGAAACTCAATTGGAACGAGTAGAAGAAAAGTCTTAAGTAAGAGAATTAAGTAAAATTCAGGTGACTCGGAGAAAAACCTTGGAGGTCATCCTAATGGACCTGTCCTAAGTTTTAGAGTTAACCGTTTCGATGCTTTATGCCGCTTCTTCGATAAAAACTGTTAAACTTCCTTGGAGCATAGTCCTTTCTGGCGTAAATCTTGATTCAAAACTTGTGGATAACGTTTATTTTCTTTATCAATTAATATTAACTTTAATTCTTATATTAGTAGTGAAGTACAGTCATTGAATAAGCAGGGATAATGATTGAGCTGCCACGACTTTGATATATGCTCTCATTAATCTCGCCTGGACCGGAAGATCTAAATTCCGGAACAGAAGAAATCTGATCGACTGAAGCAGGAGCATGGGAATACTGATAGACACGGTTAGAAAGGTTGAGAATGATCTCTGAAGTCTTTTCTTGCCTGAGCAATTGGACTGAGGGTCTCGGGGTAAATTTCCACCCTAGAACTTTTTCTGGATTTTCATGGAAGTTAATTTTTTTTAGAATTCTTTGAGTGTTGAGGAGAGGGGAGAGTCGTTTAAGTACTTCGCCAGGTGCAGTCAAAGCGAATTTTCGAGTGGCCGGCGCTGAAGGAATCGATGGAGCGAAGCCGGGGGTGTTATAACTATCTTCGTCCTCAAAGGCCGCCCCAAAAACTGCATTACCGATTAATCCGTGAAACAATATTTTTGTCACTTTAGGTAACTCAGCTAAGCGCATAGTAGCTGTTCCAACATACAAAGCATGCGCCCAGGTAGCGTGAATAGGTCTGCCAATTTTGTACAGATTGTACTCTGTAATCCAGGCTTCCATTTTTGATGGCACTAATGGGAAATCATGTTCAACCATCGCGTTGATCTTGGTAAGTGCGCCGTCCAACATTCGGTTCATATTTTCAGTGGAGAAGAGTTCCGAATCATGAACTGAGTCAGGAATCATAAGTCCGGAATATGTATGGAAGGTTATGGCGTCGGCACCAATGACAGATGAGAGGACTTCCGCGTTCCAATTATCGCGTCTGGGTTTTAGAGGGTTAGTAACCTTGGCCGCGCCTACAATCGAAATTTTTGAATCGGGAAATTTCGCCTTGATTGCAGCGATCCACTGGTTTGCCTCAAGGGCATAATCTACACCAGTGGGCCACCTCAACTCGAAATCATTATCCGAAGGATCTGCGCCACTAGCATAGAATTCGTTTCCAAGTTCAATCAACTCCACCTTCATGCCGAGTGCTAGTGCTGTCGTAAGCATCTTAATTTGATACCTAAGGGATGAATTCAGCATATTGAGGACCCAGACGACCTTTGCACCAGGGGCCGCTTCCAGCGTTTTCTTAAGCGTGATTAGATCATTCGTCTTTGGAGTGAGATTGATATAATTCGTTGGAAGATTCGGAAGATTCATAAACCATCCTGTCTTCCAGTCCCAGTAGTTTGCTACCGTGCCACCAGGATATCGAAAAAGCTTTGGTTTAAGCTCATTAAGCACACCACCTATGTGAGGGTGATTTAACGAAATATTACGGATGAAATTGACTCCATTATAACCGAAAGTGTGAGGATCGAATTCACGAATAACCGATTCATGACTTAACTTCAGAGGGAGCATAGCAGTTTGAGTGGCACGTTCATAAATGCTTGCAATATTCCGAAAATTTTCTGCTTTGGTTTGTTTCTTAAAATATAAAAATCCAAAAATGATGATCATTGTTATGATTACAAATAACGATTTTTTGGATGAGTTTCTCATGTTTTATTTTAACTCTAGCTATATGGATAAGGCAGATGGAAAAAGAATCCTAAATGGCAAAGGCTGACTTCTTTAGTCTCTCTGCGCCGGGAGCAGTCAAATCCCTCATAATTGACGCTTCTTCATCCTTTGGGCTCTTAAATAAGTTTTAAAGATGTTTACACCCCAACTATGTCGTTCCTGTAGCCCATCTGTGAAGGCATCAAGATCTATTGAATAATGGAGGTATTACTACTGACTGTCTCGGAGCTAGGACTAGATAAAAAAGATAAAATCTACTCGTGATTCATATGAAGTCATACATCGGTTTGTTATTATTTTGCCAAATAATTAATAATCGGATTTATGATGCTAGCGGTTTAGGTCGTCAAACAAAGACGATTTGCCCCACTTTAGATAAACAATATAATTTAAAATGCCGACTACGGTCGTAACGATGATAGTAAAATACATGCTTCCAAAGTCTCCGATCGTGTTTACGATTTCTGCCGTCTTCAAATGCTGAAGCAATGTCATGGTGTGTGCATAAACAGAAAGAGTACAAACGACAGTGATAAGCAAATAGACAGAGCGTGATTTCATTCTCTCGAGCCAAATAAAAATTGAAACTGCGAGAAGAACTGCGCCGTGGCCTCGTATAATGTTATGAACCATTTCAACAGCAATATCTGAAAATCCAAGTTTTGCATATACCGCTGCAGGATTTTTAAATAAGCTTTCATGAAACTGCTTCGGTATGAAAGTCATTAGACATGCTGTTATTGTATTGATGATCTGAAAAGACCAATATGCTGTATATGTTATAATCCTTCCCATTTACGATCCTTTAACTTTCAACGAACTGGGCCCAAGTCTACCATTATAGCCTGTGAAAACCAATCTTACGGTAATAATAATTCATCTCACTTAAGGAAATGTTATAAAAGACAATACATCAAAAAATTAAAATTATGTGATTAAAAATCTGAAGTTCACTGGTTACTATAACGAAGAAAATATTAACAACGAATGGACTAAAAGCATTAGTCAATTGAGGAAAACCCTTAATACACTACATATAAAGTAAACGCCTAATCCACAAAAACCAAGATTAATGAGCTGACTAAAAAAATATGAATCCATCTCTGGTTGTCCAAACCTGGTTAAAGCGAGGTATCTAGATTCAAAGTTTCGCTTACGAAGAATGTTTTCCATGAATAAAGTGAATCCCAGCACAAAAAATAATAGTGATAAAGACAAAAATCCAAACATACCTACTAAGCCCACATAGTAATTACTCCCATAAATACAGGCGGCCAAAACGCATAAGGCGGAAACTAGTGCCAATGCTAGAAAACAAAATATAAGCGGAATGGCCCACTTTGATACATATCTGAACATACATCTATCATATCTTTCGAAAGGTGTTTGTAAATGGTTTGATAATTTTTCAAATTCCTAGTTCTCATTTTCGTAGTTATAATATTTAGCAAGGCCATTTCGAGTGCAGTCATCCCTAAGTGCCCTGACGGGCGATAATTTGGCGCTACTTTCCCTTAAAACAGGCAAAAAAAGATGAAAACGGACAATTGTAGGCGAAGACTCGAAGTGGATTTAACTTAATGTAATTAATGGTTAATTAGCTGAAAATATTCACGATCTGATGACCTCCTTCTTGGGCTCCAGTCCTGGGCACCATTTAAAAAATCTCCATCTTTATATCCTAAAACCCATACTCATTTTTTTGTGGCATTATATTTAGGTATCCTACCCAGCGACTTTTTATTGGAATTCCATCAGGAGATTATTCATGAATACCAACAGCCCAATTTTTTTACCAGTTGTCGTCCTTGTGGCGTGGACCATGGTCATGTGGTTTTGGATGTATCTCACTCGACTTCCAGCGATGTTCAAAATGAAGCTAAGGCTTGATTCAAATGCTCCGCGTGGAGAGCAGATGAACACTCTTCCTCCATCAGTGCGATGGAAAGCAGATAACTATAATCACTTAATGGAGCAACCAACAATCTTCTATGCGGTCGCCATCGTACTTGCGATGATTGGGGAAGGAGGGGGAGTAAATGCAACTTTGGCCTGGGTGTACGTTGGCCTAAGAGTGGTGCATAGCTTTGTTCAATCGATAGGAAATAAAATTGAGCTCCGTTTTTTAGTCTTTATTTTTTCAAGTTTTGCTTTATTGGGACTGATAGTGAATGCTCTTCGAGCACTATTGTGATGAAGCAGGCTAATTTAAAAATCTTTTAAGACGATCTTCTTTACGCTCCGGAGTAGTGGTCTTACCATCAATGATTTCACTCATTCCTAATGATCCTCTTTGAAGTGACTGAATTTCATTTCTGAAATCATTATAAGTTTGCTTAGACATAAGGATAAAATTTTCGCCATCACGACGGTTAATACGCACAGGTTCACTGATCGCAGCTTCCATGTAGTCTTTATGTTCGGCCCTAAATTTCTTCGTATTGCTGATTGTATAAGCTCTCCGGTGCTCTTAATTGTAAACTATAACCTTCGGTTTGATTTGAATTCATTTTAGGCAAATAGGTTAAAAAAAAGAAGCAGTAGAGGATTTTAGAAGAATTTCTTTTGAACTGACCCATATCAATGGTGTTGAAACTCAAAATTCACAAGTTATGTCCGAGATTTAAAACTTATTTTGAGAAACTGCCCTGTACGAGGACACAAAAAACCTTTCTTATATACTTTCTTGATTCATTTTGGCACTAGCTCAGTAGTGTTTACTATATTTTGCGCCGGGATGAGACTGGTGAATTTTCAAGTTCACAAATGAGACGATTTTTTTACACCATTCAATTGGGTCAGTTAACAAAAAATCTGTCATGGTTATTTTCTGAAATTTAATACCATGCTTTAAAGTCTTATTTAGCAAATAATGATGCTTTATGTTTTTATTAACGAGTGCAGATGATAGATCCCAAACCTTGTTTGTGTCTAAAGATCTTGTGACATTTTCTTAGCTCACTTGTTATAAAAAGAAGTCTCACTTAGTTGGCCGCAGGTGGCGAGTAGATGACCTAGCGATAGAAAATTTGATCTAGCTTCGGTTTCTTATAAATGGAGTTTTTCAAACGTTTTTATCACTTCTTGACACCAAAATAGGTTGTAACTAATATAAGCGAATAGAATCTTTTACAACTATTGGAGTTTCATGCTAGATACCATCTCAACACTTTCTCAATTTATAATCGCTATAGGATTGATGAATGTATGGATCTTTAGATTCAACAAAGAAACTCCTTACAGAGGCGGTATTGCTAAAACTATGATAGAAGAGTTTGCAGAATATAATCTGCCACCTTGGTCTTGTTATGTCATTGGGTTTCTCAAAATCACTGCTTCATTGTTTCTTTTAGCGGGAGTAAAATTCCCTCAAGTCATACTACCTTCTGCTGTTTTAATTTTGATTTTAATGCTTACTGCTTTCACTTTGCACATAATGATCCGTGATCCTATAAAAAAGGCTCTGCCTGCCTTCTCACTACTTGTTCTAAGCGGACTCGTGGTTGTCATCCAAATGTTATAAATTTTATTATCATAAAAATGCTCCTGATTTATTGGTTGAACACTGTTCGATAAAATAAGACAAATAAATTTAAAACGTGTTTCGTCGTTGAGAGTCTACTCCTCTTATTAATTGTTTCAAAGATTGAAACATGTAGATAAGTTTTTTTCTTTCATTTCAGTCTTGAGTCGTTATTTTTAATGCTTTCAAACAAACAAGCAATTGAGGATTTATGCAAAAAACTAAGCTTGAATTTAATCTTTTTGGAAGCACTTTTGTTCTCATCGTCTTTATTACATCATTAAAAAATATGCTGCCCAAATTGGGATTAGAGGCAATGTCACCATTCACTCCGCTAGATCTACTGTGATTGGTATGCTTTTAGAAAAAGGGCATTCCATAGATCGAGTAGCAGACTTTGTAGGACACAAGGATATTTCAACGACGAAGGCAGTTATAGATTATTCTGAGATTTGAAAACACTTCGATATTCTTCGTTAAAAGATTTCCCGAACTCCGTCACTTATTGTTCATAAGCTCCCTCGCTCAAAAAATCTTCTGCCTTTGATCTCTTGGTTTTAAACCCTCAGGGACCGGTTACTCAATGGACTACCGTTCATACCGGAGGAGAAACTCCAAATACATACTAGCAAGTCTCCTATCTTATGGCTCGAAATGCCAAGTATTCATGCAGTTTAGAAAAATCAAAACTATTGCCTTTATGGCATTTATTGTTTGTAATTAATTCATGAAAATCATAACACTCCTTCTGCTTATTCCTTTTTTTGCTTGGTCCCAGGCAACGGTGCACTTTAATCAAAAAGAGAATATGTCTTTTACTGACCCTTATTTCGGAAGACACCGGCAAGGTGAAAATTTTGAAGATATGATTCTCGAAGAAATACAACAGGCCAAGCGTGAGCTTTTGGTGGCAGTGCAAGAGCTATCACTACCTCATCTGGCTCAGGCTTTTGCTGATGCCAAGAATAGAGGAGTGGATGTAAAGATCGTTATTGAAAATACTTATCATAATGCCTTTAGCGAATTTACGCCTGAGATGGTGTTAAAGCTCACTCCGCATATGCAGGAAAAGTTTGCTGAATTTAAACTCCTTGCAGATTTTCTTGGAAATAAAGATGGAGAGTCCAGCACTGAAGAGATGCAAAAAATTGATACAATAAGAATTCTTCGACAAAACAAGATTGAACTCAAAGATGATACGGCCGATGGTTCCAAAGGGAGCGGACTTATGCATCACAAATTCATTATCAGGGATGGAGAATCTTTGGTGGTGACTTCAGCGAATTTTAGTTTAAGTGATTTTTTTGGTGATCTTTCCCTTACCAGTTCTAGGGGAAATTCCAATGCATTATTACTTATTCAAAGTCAGGGCATGGTGCAAATTTTTCGGGAAGAATTCCTCCAAATGTGGGGACAAGACAACCAGAAACCTCGCTTTGGAGTTAAGAAAAATTTTAGACCACTACGTAGAGTAATTATCAACGGCCAAAAATTAAGTGCGATTTTTTCACCATTTTCCTCTAAAATTCAGTGGGAACAAACTTCCAATGGCATAATTGCCAGAGAATTAAATGCTGCCCAGAAAAGTGTCGATTTTGCTTTATTTGTTTTTTCCGAACAGGCCCTGGCAAATGCAATGAACGGAAAATCCCTTATGATCAGGGGACTCGTTGAGCCATCCTTCGCTTACCGGGAATATAGCGAAATGCTGGATCTTCTGGGAGTAGAAATTTTAGATCCTAAATGTCGTTATGAAGAGGGTAATCTTCCATGGATTCCTCCGATTGTGACAGTGGGCATCCCCTTAAGTGCCGAAGGCGATAAGCTGCACCATAAATTTGCGGTGATTGACGGAAAAAAAGTTATTTTTGGTTCTCACAACTGGTCTGAAGCCGCAAATAAGAACAACGATGAAACACTGCTAGTAATAGAGGACAGCAAAATTGCTTATGAATTTACTAAGGAAGTAAATAGGCTTTCACAAAAAGCACTCCTGGGAGTCCCTAACTGGCTCAAAAAACGGATTATGGAAAGAGAGACCGCTTGTCGCAAACCAAATAGCAAGTATTAGTGAAAGATGACAAGGCTCATGATATTTATGAAGCCTTACTATTTGAAATGAGTCCCTGTCATCAGACGTCCGAAAAGACTAAATTCTACACGCCCAAATTTCAAAATCAAAATTATCACCAAATAATTTAACAACAACCTGCCAGCATCTCTTCTCTGTTTCGAGTAGGCACCATTGAAGTTTGGCAAGGTCATTTATGGTAGCGTTCTCATATCGCCATTCGCAGCCTTCCGCTCCAGGTTTCTGAGCTTCACTTTAAACTGGAGGTATCGTTGTTGTACGTTCCTTCCTTGTCGTCCACCGATTCCCCCGATTCTCGCCAGCAATCGCATTGAGAAAATACGTGCTTTATTTTTACGGTCTGCAGTCAATATCATATCACAGGAGATTTGCGGTATAATAACTATGCCAAATAATAGATGTTCAGGTGGCGGTTGAAGCTCCCTTAGAATAGATTTGTCTCTAGATACGAGTAGAGTTTAGTTTTCTATCCAAAAAAATTCCGCATTCCAGATTTATCTTAGAATGTCTGTTGTAGATGTGAAGGGCATTGCTCAAGGGCTTTATTTGATCCTATATCGTGACGTTACTAAAAATATGATTCCACTATTTTCGTAATTAGAAACTTTTAGGGTATGCTTCCGGGCAAGCCCTCATTTTTTTTGACGTCTATTTGGCTTAAATGATAAAATTCAATGGGTGAGTGAGATTGGTCTCTTTTAACCCATTACAATTTCTTTCGCAAGCGAACAAAGACTTGAAGAGCTATATAAAAATGATGAATCAATTTTTCAGAAAACATGGTTTTAAAATACTTTGGCTTAGCTGGTTGATTGATTTTCCACTCTCTGGGTTAATTGGCACAATATTGCAATTGCTATCGCTCGCCCAATTAAGATGGAGCTCAAACCAATACGTTAGTTCTCTTTTTTTTCCGTTTGTATTTTGTGCGACAAGTTTTGTCATTGTGATCGCACGATTTTTGAGAGGAAGACACCCTGATCAAAGTGAAGTCCAACAAAAAATCCTAGGCTTTGAACGTGACATCTTTATCCTTGGAATAACATTGGGATTACTAACACAATTGGGTCTCAGGATTCAATGGGGTAACTCTATACCTCATTATGACGCCCAATCCGAAATGGTCTTCATATTCGTTCCAGCATATGCCACGGTGTTATTCTTTTTTGGGACTGTCATTCGAATTTTAGCCGCCTACTTTATTAAATTCTTTAAACCTTAACTGATTAGCCATGAAAACGAGTAGTGAATCTTTTAACGAAGAATAACCAAACAGTGAATCGATAAGTAAGTTTTGAAGTTCACTGGCCACTATAACGAAGAAAATATGACGAATGACTTTTAGTCATTCGTCATATTTTCTGGCTTCTCTATGGATCTGCTAAAATGTTTAAGATGTCTTTTTTAGAAAGTGACTTTTTACTATTACTTATTTGAAAGTTTTTCTAAAACAAGGTCACTGGCCTTAAAGGAGATTTTTTTTGAAGGGTTTTCAACTTGGCTCATAACGAGACCAAGACCTCCAGGGCGGCAATTCAATACGGTCATTTTCTCTTTAACTTTCTCTACATTGCAGTTCTCTGAAGTTTGAGGGTTCATCGGCACACGACTGTGGACATAAATGGTTCGGCCTTTTTTACTTTTTAATCCTGGAGAAACATTAAGATAAGGGCACTCTTCAATTCCCCCTGTGCAGGACACTTCAGCTCCTGCATCTTGCAATTTCTCGATTGAACGTAGTTCAACCGAAGCAGTTTTTCGAGTATTGCGATCAGTGACAACTAAAGTTTCAGTTTTCGCCATAGAAGGTGCAGTCTCAGGGCCAGTAAACTGCGCATGCATATGAACAGAATTCATTATGGTATTGGTTAATTTATCAAGTTCGGGAGTTTCATCCGTCTTTAAATATGAAATAACTAAATTATGAAGACTGAAACCAGTTAGAGTCGGAAGAATAATACTTACGCTTTTGATAAATGAGTCCTTATGGATAATTTTACGGGAAGGTGTAATGAAGAAACTTGCTTTATCAAATGCCATTTTTTTATAACCAACTTTGTTATTCTTAAAGATTTTTTCCTCAATGTTTTCTTTAGTCTCAAAATATTGTAACTGACAGAGGAAGGTGAGTGGTAATGTTTTAGGTCTATATATTACAATACCATGCATTGGATCTCTTATTAGAGATTTCTCCCACTCTTCGTGAGTTTTAAATCCATCTTGTTTCATGATTTCAATATCAATTGGAAAGGCGAGAGAAAATTTAATTTTCCTTCCATCGGGAATGGGGCCTGATGCCGAAGTATAGAAGTCACTAAAATTATTATCCACACTTGGTGAGGTCTTCACTTCTGCTATATAATTTGGGTCTTTTGAAGCGATCGTTTCATATCTTTTTTGTAATAATTCTATAAATGTCTGATTAACAATAAGTCGCTTTGCTTTTAGTTCAGCAACATTCGTAAGTACTGGCTTCGTTTTTAAATAATCCAGAATCCGTCGAGCGGGAATCGCAAAATTGATCCCATCGGCTCCCATTCGAACAAGTGACCAAGTGACGATTCCCCAAACTTTGTTGGCCGAATTAATAACTGGCCCCCCACTATTCCCTGGGTTAATGGCAGCCGACAATTGGATCATGTCAGAGTCAGGATAAAGTTTATAGTTTTTAAAAGACTCATCATTTTTACTACGAATATTGCTTACAATACCTTCTGCCATAGAAAAAGTGAGACCGTTAGGGTGTCCAATTGTCAGGAAACGCACCCCTGGCTCCGGTAATGTTTCATCAAATTTAAAAAAAACTTTTGGTTTATATTTAAGTTTCACTAAACATAAGTCGGTTGCAATAGTTTCTCTACAGTCAGCATAAGATTCAATCTCAATGATTTCACCTTTAGAGTTTGAAATCTTTGGTAAAACCCCGCTTGAAATCGACTCACTCATGACGTGAGCATTAGTTATAATAAGACCCTTTTCATCAATAAAAAAGCCAGTTCCAACGGAATTTGGGAATTCAATTTTAACTATGGAGTCCAAGTTATTTGCGAAGGTGGAGGTGGTGATCAATAATCAAAAGAGAAGAAAATATTTTTTCATTTGACCGTTATCGGGAGGTTTTGTGTTTTACTTAAATTTGCTTTTAATGATTTTAACTGCCCTCTTTGAATGGGGATGACTCAAGCTTGAATCGTGTCTCTTACCCCTTAAGTAGATGTTTTTTTGGATGTTTGCTCGAATAGCTAATTCATTTAAACGATGACCATTTAGATAGCAAAATTAATAGTTTTTGAATGAGATTTCAGACCTACATCAATTATTTGGTGCATGTGCTTAAGGTTCGAATTACAAAGAATTTATGACATTTGGCTGAATAAAAAAACTTAAAAAAGATTTTTAATGGATTGCTTCGGTATTTGATAAAGTTGTGTGCCAGGGGAAGGATAAGCGTCACTTGAACCTGAAATCATGAGGAAATCGATAGTGGTCAGAGCGTTTCGTGAAGAGCCTCCACGACCCGCTGACGTGTAAGGATATACGCCTTCTTTCATCCCTGGAAGATTGATTCTTTTGGCTGTACCAGTTGATGCCTTAGCGATGTAAGCAGAATCCCAGCTCACAGCGAGATAGTATAGTTCCCCATCAATCTCAAAAGCTCGAACCCAGTTCATTCCTGTGGCCCAATTGAGAGTCGATTCCGAACTCACTGTTCCCGAAGCAGAGATTGTTCGCACTCTAAACTCAGAGAGGTTTGCGCGTTTATCATTGTAAACAGCTACAAGGTCGCCACTTGTTCTCTCAAAGAGTTCCGATTGTTCAACTAGTTGTGGTTCCTGATCGCCCACGGCTAGAGGATCGTTGGAATAGTCAGCGAATGTCACCGAGTTCCAATTCCCACTTTCAAAAGTCATGTAGGGAACAATGTAGTAGCGATTGAAGGGGGGTGAACCAGCGACATAATCGTCTTGAACCGGAAGCAAGCTCGCTTTGCCTGCATCTGTATAGACAACAAACGGATAGTAAAATTCGTGAGCAAGTCCCGTTACTTTATTTGTCACCCATGACCCCGAAGGCGATTTCGTGTAGAGATATTCAGCTTTTGTTCCGTTATCTGGGTCATAAACAAGACCGTGAGCGACCGCAAGGTGCCCCTGATTGTTTGTTGTTGCTCCCAAGCGGATATTTACGACTTCTTGGTTAGGATTTGTTGCCTCATTCACAACGGTTCGTACCGATTCAGTGAAATTATCCGTTTCAACGTTGTTGTATTGGTAGTGCACAAGTGAGCCAATCGAATCGTTAATCGAAACTGTATGAGCTTGGAACATTATAGCGTGCAATTGACCTAAATGATCAATCAGCACATTGCCTGGGCGGGATGTTGAAATCGACGCGACTAAAACAGGGCTTCCACCATCTGGTTTTTTATAAATCTTAAAATTCCCATTCGTGTTTTGAACGCCCGTATCGTCTTCGATAATTCCATAATAAATATTTGTACCGTAGCGAACGATCTTCGACATATTGTAGCCCCACCATGTGGAGTTAGGGTTCTGTGTTGTACTTGAAGGAAGTTGAGTCACTGTCATTGAGGGGATACTAACCAGCTGCCCGTCACTGAGAAGATCGCTTTCGGACTTCTGCCCACACGAAAGTACGGTTAAAACAGAGAAACTAAGAAATAAGGACATGAAGATTCTTGATCGCATATATCTGATGATAACAAAAGGTGGATAAGAATAAAGATGGGAATATTTTTCGCTTACTACCTTATTTCTTCACGTTTTATTTCGAATTACAAGAGGCAAACGAATTAAGTCCAGTGTTGTTGTTCTGGTTTTTGGAATGTGTAGTGTCAGGCTGCCAACTAATGGAAGATCGATGTTGTGGAAGTTTTCAGGCCTCTAAAATGCTAGGTTGATAGTTACTTTGTGGATTGATGAGCGAAGAAAAACCACCCAGTGAATCGAAAAGTAAGCTTTTAGACTGAGCCCCTCTGACTGGACTCCTGTCCATTAATTACTGAACAGCTCGATCCAAACCCAGATTTATGGTAAAGCCATGATCTATTCGTTGGAGAGCTTATGGATATTTTAAGAAAACGCCCACCTAAAGAAAAACGTCCCCC
>CANEUH010000009.1 GCA_947441615.1 Bacteriovoracaceae bacterium
TAATGTTGTCGCTTGCATCGACTTGCCGGAAGCTTAATTTAAGTTTTTGGAAGTATCTTGAAGATAGAATATCGATGAGAGATGCAATTCCTTATCTTGGTAAGGTCATAAATTCATTATAATCCCCACACGATTTTGAGCAGTTACACTGAGATGTCAAAATATTAGACGGCCACAATGTAACTTCTTCAGCAATAAGGATTTGGATCGTACTATAGGATAAGATGATCCTATGAAAATGATTCTTACTTTATTATTATGTATTACATCCACTTTTGCCCAGATTGATCCAAAAGCTACTCTAGAGGCAAAGAGCCTTTATAAAAGACTAAATAAGATTAGTCTTTCAATCAACTCAAAGCAGAAAATTCTTATCGGTCATCAAAATGCTTTCACAGAAGGACGTGGCTGGCGCCAAGGAAATCAAGATGTCGGTGGCGAATTAAAGTCAGATATGAACGATGCAGTTGGTGTGCACCCTTCAGTTCTTGGAATAGATTTTAGTGAAATAGGAGATTGGAATAAAGACCTCATTAAATATCAGATTAAGAAGCTTCACGAAATGGGAGGAGTTTTTACTTTATCATGGCATATAAATGCTTTAATCGATGATGGTAAAGGCGATAATTCTTCAAAAGATAAATCTACTAAAATTGTAAAGAGAATTTTAAAGGGTGGAGATCACCATCAAGTTCTTCTAAGTCAACTTGATAAGCTGGCATCATTTTTAAATGAAATAAAGGATATTCCTGTTATTTTTCGCCCCTGGCATGAACATAACTATTCATGGTTCTGGTGGGGTAAAAGACACTGTACAAAAGAAGAGTACATTGAACTTTGGAAAACGACGGTTAATTACCTTATGAAAAAAGGTGTTCATAATATTCTTTATGCCTACTCACCAAATCAAATTAGAAACGATTATTTGGAACGATACCCAGGAGATAACTATGTCGATATCCTAGGAGTAGACCATTATTACTATAATAAGATCGTGGATATTGCATTGATCGGCGTATCTCCACTAAAAAAATATAAAAATGGAATCATATGGTTGTGTGAGGAAGCTGTTAGAAGAAATAAAATTCCTGCAGTAACTGAGTTCGGTCAAGAATCTTCACACTATAAAAACTTTTGGACAGATTATTTTGGCTGGCCATTAATGAAAGAAGGAATGGAACAGATTCTAGGTACTGGACAAGCTCCAAAAAAAGGTCCAGCTTATATAATGCTTTGGAGAAATGACATTAATGATCCTAAACATTATTACGGTCCAATACCAGGGCATAAAAATAATTCTAATTTTGAAGAATTACTTTCAAAAGAAGTATTTATAGGTCTTTAAATATTCCTTATCAGAAGTAAGTTTTTAACATCAAAAACACCAGAAATATTCTCGATAATAACCTCTGCTAATTTTTTCATCTCCCAGTCTCTAATTGACCCCTTCAAAAAGACTGTACCGTCTGAAACCTCTACTAATAGATCCCTTGCATCTATGACAGAACTTAGTCTTAATGTTTCACACACGTCATCATATACTGCTCCATCATTTCGTTTGTATCCTCTTGAACCACTATCAAAGTGACTTCCATCATGATCTTTTAATGCCCCACCATGATTCCTAAAACCACTTGCAAAACCAGAAGAAAAATAATGATCCCATCCCCTACGATGCTTCCCTTTATCAAGGTCAAATTCTTGCTCTTCAGATCTCAGTGAGTTATTTGGCGGTGGGCCTAGATCCTTAGATTCAATTTCGAATCTAGAATGACGAAACTTATTAAGTTTAATACCTGTTCGTCCACCATCTACTACTTTTCTCTTCATAAAGTACTCCCTTATTCATTGAACTCCTAGATCTTGAAAAGAACTTCTTAAGTATCCGGTTTTTTGTTTTTTTTTGATGACCACTAATTCATCAAACACTTTAGAAACACCAAGAAATTTCTCCATTTCAGATAGTAATTTTTTTTTAATTTCGCGAGATGAGACTCTACCAGACAAATAAACATCTCCACCCTCTTTTACTAAAACAGAGATGTCAGATAACTCGATCTCGGGAAAGTAATAAAGTCTTTGGAGGATTTTCTCCTGGATATCAGTATCTGTTGGATTCTTAAAATAATTCGATTCAACCATAATCATCTCGCAATTTTTAACTGATTCTGAACATCTTCAATGCCATAAATATCTTCCACTAAAACTTCCGCTCTTTTTTTATCTCTCCTTGAGTCAACAATCCCTCTAAGATAAATAACATTATTTAACACATCGATTTGTATATTTGTTGAGTCGAGAATGGGATCTTGATTCAACAATAAGCAGGCCTCATCCTTAAGTCTCATATCTGATCTTTTATAACCCTTAGGCCCAAGACCGTAATAATTTCTTCTGATTTGATACTGGTCTTTATAGCTTGGATCATAATCATCATAAAATGGGTCCACTTGGTTATAAGAATTTGGTCGAAGTCGATCTTCTAGATCAAAAGAATCGGACTCCCTGAAGGTGTCCGAACCTCTCGAAGTGTAATCTTTATTAAATTGAGTCATAATTGCCCCCTTTCTCTGTGCTGAAGAGAAAGAAGCAATATCTTTGCCGCAGAAATGATCCGATAAACTAAAGTAATAATCATCGAAAAATCATTGTTTTTGGATGAAATGCCAAAAAAAAGACTCAAATACCACAAAAAAAGGGAATTCTATTTAATCATCATTTTTATAAACGATTGAAAGCTCGTTACTCAAAAAATAAAACTTTGAATTTTTCAAAATCGCATAGAATCTCAATACACCAATGAAATATCAACCTTGGATAAGGAGGCACGTTTATGACAGAGTTATCCATATTACTGGAGCACCATCACTGGAAAAGGTTGATACAGAATTTTAGCCCGGGTTGATCACTTCCATTTATAATTAATCTTTAATTCAAATATTTAATTTTGAATATACTAAGCCGCTTTTATGTAAGCGGCTTTTTTATTAAAAAAAACTCTTCACTTCATTTAAAATCGTCATTCTTTGAGAAGTTTTCAACAATGATCTTTCACCTTTTAAAATCTCATATCCACTCAAGAAAATGACAGGGATAGATGAAATTCTCTGATCCTCAATCTGCTTTTTTCGAAATTCTAAACCTGACATTCGTGGCATGACCAAATCAATAATCAAAAGATCTGGGATGATATCAAATGAATTTAGTATCTCCAATGCATTCAGACCATCCTTTGCAAAACTTAAAACGTAACCCTCATGTTCCAATATGAAAGAAAGATAGTCGCAATAGTCGCTATCATCATCAATAATCAAAACAGATTTTGGATCATCCTGATTAAATTGATGAATCAGATAATAGATGTTTTTAGTGAAACCAGTTGATAACTCTATTTGTTCCATAGCTTCCTTTTGTTAAAAGAAGTTAAGTTTAAACAAATAAATGAGTAAAGAGTCTTTTGATAATCTTAAGCTGACAAAAAAGTATAGTAACTGCAAAAATGATCGCAAGATTATCTGGATATCAAGGTTAACTATGTCTGGTTTTATTTTCTTCCTTCTTTTTTTTAATTTTACCTTTGCGATGAGCAACATTCACAGCATAGATTTAGGAACTAATGACGAGCCCGTCTTAGTTTTTTTGAATGATGGTAGGGTTATTAGGCGAGAGAAGAAGGAAGCCTTAAAAGATCCAATTATTAATAAATTCATTTTTGCTGAAAAAAATTCAGGGAATTATAAATCATTGATTCAAAGTGAATACTACAAAACTGTTTTACCAAATATCCAAGACGTAGAGGATCTATTTCAAAATGGACGAAGGGACTACCTAGAAGACTCTCAATGTTATCAGCGGGCCCATATCTGGGCATATGAATGGAGGAAAAAGAATATATATTCCTCAAAATCATGGATCTTTTTTACTAGACGCTACATCCGAAAATTTAATTTTGAGTGGTGGTTTCACGTCGCCCCCTCTGTTCACGTATCTACAGATGAGGGGATAAAAGAAAGGATACTTGACTTAAAATATGCCAGCGCACCTTTAAAACTTAAAAGCTGGACTAATATATTTATAAGAGATGGGTCAGATTGTCCCATTGTAGAAAAATATACAGATCAGGCCGACTATCCTGAATCAAGCTCATGCTTTGTGATGAAATCGAGCATGTACTATTACCAACCTTTTGAACTTGAGTTGGAAGAAATAAATGGAATAGAAAAAAATACCTGGATAAGAGAAGAAGTTAAACAATCTTACCTACAAGCTTTTAATCAAAACTTATGAATGACTTACCAAAATTATTGATACTATCATTTTTCATTTTTTTTGCTTCTTGCCAAAAAAAAGAGTCTAATCACCTTCAATCTTTCGAAGTAAAAAATTCTTTAGACCTAAATGGAATCTACCAAGCAAAGCTTAAAACGTTGAATCCAGAAATATCTAAATATTTAAATGGATCACTAACCATATTAATTGAAAAAGATTTATTTCACGCGAATATAAGATTTTCTCAAGGTCCAATTGATAGTCTTCATGAACAAGCCATTTATAAAGGAGAGCGTTGCCCTGAAAAAGGGGATGACTTAAATGGAGATGGCCTAATCGATTTAGAAGAAGCTTCCAAGGTGTTTAAGGGAAAATTAGTTCCACTAGATGATGATCTCTCGTCTCAAAGAATGGGAAGTGGTATCTACCCAAAGTCTGACCACTATGGCTCTTATCTTTGGGGTAGGAAGGTTTTATTAGAGGAATTAATATATGATTTAAAAGACGAAGACCTTAATCCTCAAGATGATTTAATAAAATTAGATCTAGATGATGTCTTCCAACTAGAAAATCTACTCATCATTGTTAAGGGTATTCACAAAGAAATAGAATTACCAGATAGTGTGGCATCAATCCGAAATCAAGATATGCACGACACTTTTCCCATTGCTTGTGGAATGATTAAAAGAATTTCAAAAGTTCCAGGCATCATTGATCATGATAACGGCTCTAGAGTTAATCCTAATACTGATGAACCAAACCAAGATGGTTCTGACTTTCCAGAGTCTGATTATAATGAAGGCGAAGATTATGGAAACTTGACTAGGAATTTAAATGAATTTCTCTTGGTCCAATAATGCGAATACCATCAAAACCAGATAGTGCTTCCTTAACAGCAGTCTTAGCTACTTTTGAAGCTAAAACAGGTCTCATACCAGGAGTGAGGAAAAAATTAGGGATTAATTTAAGTAAAAATAGTGAAGAACGCTCCCCTAACCTCGCTTTTTGTCTAAACCCAACGAGGGGTCCAGGTCTCAAGATGATGATGAACTCAAACGCCAAAAGAGCGACTTTCTGCTCTAAATCCCCTTTCATTCTTAAATAAAAAAAGTGCGAATTGGGATCAGCATTAACACTGGAGATAAGGACAAACTTTTTGACACCATTCATTAGTGCCGCTTTCGCAATTTCTAATTGATAATCATGATCTACCTTGAATTGAGCTTCTTTGGACCCAGATGCATTAAGGGTTGTCCCCAAGGCAGAGAAAAGGATATCTCCTAAAATTTGTGACTTCCATTCTGTTAATTTTTCAAAATCAACCAAATGAACTTTTAGCCGTTCATCATCAAATGACAATTCTTTTCGAGAAAAAACTAAGATTTCATCAATTGAAGGATTATTGATTAAATTTTTTACAATCAACTCTCCAACTAGACCTGTGGCGCCAACAACTATTGCCTTCATGGATTGAATTTTAACATGAGACGGTGTTTTATTGCCTAATTTTTTTCAAAATGATAAAAGAATATATGGGACATAAGTGCTGTCAGACAAATTTAACAGAAGAGAATATAAAAGATATTCTGACTGACCATGGTCTTAATAAAACCAAAGTTAAAATTGAGATTCTTCAAATCATCTCACGTTCAAAAAAACCAATCTCTGTTCCTGAAATCCACCTGGAATTAACAGACAAGTGCGACGTTTCCACAGTTTTTAGATCTATTTCACAATTCAAAGAAAAAAAAATTGTTTCTGAGGTTAACCTCGATGAGGGATTCCTAAGGTATGAACTCTTTTCAATCAAAAAGAATCATCACCATCATCATATCCTTTGTAGAAAATGCGGTGATATTAAAAATTTGGAAGAATGCGACTTAGATGTATTCGAAAAAGCCCTGTCTAAACTTGGTTTCACTCAAATGGAGCACAGACTTGAATTTACTGGTCTATGCTCCAAATGCTCAACCAAACTCTAGAACTGAAATTGTGCCCCAAGGATAAGATTCCTCCCTGGAAGCGGGGCCCTGTCTTTTAACGTAGAAACATGATTTCTTGCCTCAACATCAAAAATATTTCTCACTCTTGCAAAAAGATCCAATGAACTTAGGTTACTAACAACTTTATAGGTATAACCCAAATTGGTATAAAAATAATCTTTTGTTCTCGTTTCATTAGGTGCCGTTTTTGTTTGATCGGCAACATATTGAGTTTCAATATCCGCTGACCACTCGTCAGTATCAATTTCTAGACCAGCGGAAAATCTAGCAGGTGATATTCGAGGTAAATGATGGCCCGAATCTGTATCCCTCGCGTGAATATAGTCAAACTTATTAGTTAAATATAGTACTCCCCCAGTAAATTTTTGAAGTTCATTTTTATTATCAAAATCAACCCCATAAAAAAGTGCATCCACTTGTTCATAATTAAAAATCGGTAAACCATCTCCATCCACTTGGCCATTTGGATTCAGTGAAATAAAATCTTTAAATAATTGAGAGTACAGACTTCCAGTAAATTGATTTTGAGAAGAAGTATCTTTAAAAGTAATCTCAAAAGCAGATGCCTTCTCTTTAATTAAATTCGAGTTACCCTTCTCATTAGTTCCCGTAGCAAGGTGTGGCCCATTGGAGTAGAGTTCTTGAAATGTTGGTGCCCGCTCAGTATAGGATAAACTCGTCTCTAGAGTTTTTTTCTTATTAAAGTCGTAACAATGCCCAATTGAAGCGTTATATCCTAAGAATCCTTTTTCATCAGAAGCGCCAAAATTAGTAGATTGATCTTTACTGATATGATGATTCTCTAATCGACCGCCAAATCTAAAGGCATTTGATCCTAAAGATAATTGCTGAAAAGTGAAAATTGAGACCTTTTTTGATTGAGAACTCGGAATAAAAGCTTCATCTCCAACAGCCTTAAAATTAAAAATTTGTGATTGGAGTCCAGTCACACCATCCCATTTTTCTGACTTTGTTAAGGCCTCAAGTCTCGACTCATTTCCAACATTGCTAAACGTTGTTCCTGTAGCGCCACTTTCAATTTCTTTGTGAAAGTAATCAGATTGGGCCGACTTTAATTTCCACTTTCTAATGCCTCCGCTCTCGGGTCGAAACTCGCCATGAAATTCAAAACGATTCTGAGTCATATCAATTGAGACGCTTTCATCAGCAACACTACCGTAGAGCGTATTAAAGTGATTAAATGATAAACCGTAATATCCTCGATCTAAGATTTTTGAGACACCTACCGCCAAGTTATCTTGCTTATTGAAACTGTTTTTAATTTTATCTTTAGGGTCTGAAGTTGGAACTTTCACATCACCTAAATTTCTTGTGGAACCATCAAAATGAAACATCGTTTTATCTGCACCATAATTCAAGTGAAGAGCATTACTGATCCCGTTATTTACTGTTTCCCCTTGTGTAAGGAGTTTTGAAAAGATGCCCTCCTCATATTCATAGTGAATTCGATTCGTGACTAAATTGACAACTCCTCCAACAGCAGAAGACCCGTAAAGAAGCGCCATAGGTCCCCGAACAATATCCATTTGATCAATGGTCAGAGTGTCGACAGGTATAGCGTGATCTAAACTTTGAGTAGAGGCATCTAGTGTACCCAAGCTATTTTGGAGTACTCTTATTCGGTCTCCATCTAAACCACGAATGACTGGTCTAGAGGCATTTGGCCCAAAACTAGTACTTTGCACTCCGGCCTCTGTCGCTAAAGTGTCTCCAATACTTGTTTGTCTTTTTTTTGTAAGCTCAGTACCTTTTAGCTTTTTTACACTCGGTACGAAATCAACTAGTCCTTGAGTTTCTTCCCTCTCTTGAACTTGAATTTCAGATAATTTTTCCTCATGAGCAAGAACCACAACAGGTAATAATATAAATACAAGCACATATCTCAGCATAAAACCCTCAATCTGCAAGTGACTTGCAATAACATTGCCTCTCACATAAAAAATTGTAAAGCTAAATCCCTGAAAAGACACTGTGCACTATCTAATAATACTCCTGTAGAAAATTTATAGGGACATTCAGTATTTACCTCCCATTAAGGAAGTTTTTTGTTAAATACCCATCATGAAATTAAAATTTTGCGTATTGGTCTTCTCTCTGACGTCATTCCCCCTTTTTGCGGAAAATATTCCGGGCCAGAACTTATTAAGTTATTTTTCGGCGAATTGCCGGACTCAAGGTGAATGGACTCGCTCAGCACTTGCAGATTCTACTGCCTTGATGGAGTCCCTAAGAAGTATTTCTCAAGACCCGGATTGTAAAAGTGTGAGTGGTGCTATTTCTCAACTGGGTATTCTCAATCAACAATTGGCCAATTTAAGTAAAACCAATGAGACACAATCCAAAATTGCTGAACTCAATGCCCAAGAACAAGAACTTCTTCTTCAGGTTTCTAATAATACAGATGCATCGACTCTAGCTTCAATCAATACTAAACTTAGAGATCTCCAAGTGACTCGTGCAGGTCTTATTGGTAAGGATAAGGCACAGGCCGAACTAGCGAGCCCTGACAAGGCGTTGATGCTCACTTCGGTAGTTCAAATTGCTAATACAGCTTTCCAACAAGTGACCAATAACAAAGAATGCCTTCGAAAGAATCCAAATATTTTAAATACCGCTACTTCCATCATTTCGGCCGTTGGGGCCACAACTGCGATGGTGAATCCGGCACTTGGACTCGGATTATCAGCTGGATCTGCCTTTCTTGGAGAAACAGTTGAAGGGGTTAGAAGATACTATAGTTCCAGGACGATCAGAAATATTTCAGATGATTCTGTTGCGGCGGAAGCCTACAAGTGTGCATTAGAAACCATGTCAGATAGATGGTGCCAAATGAAGGATGCTGAAGCATTTCTTCTTTTTAAAGCTGAACAGAGACAGCACCCTATTATGTCTAGTGGTCTAGGAACCGCCATTAGATTGAATGACCGTGAACTTCCAGTATTAATTGAATGGCTAAATAAGATACGAAGTGGAGTGACTCCGACAACAACTTCGGATGCTCAAAGACAAAGTGCAGTCTTCACGAGGGAAACATATGTGCGATCCCTTGAGGCCAATGGCCTTGGTCTTATCGAAGAGAATAGGAAAATTTATAACACCTATACAGATCTAAATGACCGATGGAACTTTCTAAGAAGTGTTATTATTTCACTTCTTCCGGCCACAAACGTACCTTTCAAAAACCCCTTCTACGACGTCTATGCCCCTGGCTACGCCCCATTTTTCTTAATAGGTCTCCTTGATAATGGCGATATTAGAAACTCCCAGGGTCAATACTTTCCGATAGACTCGTGGAGTAAACCAAGTGGATTAAATCCAACACTTGATCTAGTGAAAGAAAAATATCTTGAATGGGTTTCTAAATCACGTAATCGAGTGAATCAAGAATTAAATCAAGTTTTACAACCAGATGCCCTTCAAACTTTATCCAGTGCTTATGATCGATCCGGGAATAGATGGAAAATCTCTCCTATGGATAGTTTAAAGAGAATTATTGATTTCTTAGAATCAAATCCACCATCTGAGAGAGATGCTGCTTTTTCAAAATTGTATACAAATACTTTGTCTAAATTAAAAGAAATGTACCAAGTTACTGAAAATGCAGTTTTAAGACAAAGTGCTGATGAATTTGAGGATAACACTCCCACCGTTGAACGCATTTACGAACTTGCCCAGCTTCGCTACGGAACTGTTGTCATGGAAGCAAGGCTTGATATGATTGTGAGACTATCGCTTTTAGAGCTTCTTCAACATACACCGACTCAAGATCAAGTCGTTGTCGCTCAACTCTTAGCGGCCGAAAGATTCACTGATTCTATTTCAAAAATGAGTGGTACCGATAATCTTGCTCTCATTAGAGCTGATATTAACCGCGCTCAACCGGTCACAATCTCAAATTTAAATTCTTTCATTGATATCTTCGGAAAGAACATTAATCGGATGCTTTCAAAACTCTTGAAAGATGAGAAGAAATATACTGGAACAGTAGCGCAATCAAAAAAATATGCTCGAACTGAACTATGTTTTCTACTCCTAGCAGTCCCGAATGTAGAAGAATTCGTTGATGTTAAAGATTACTGTGAAGGACTCCAGCTCCAACCAGTGATTAAAGGTGGCCCTCAATCAATTAAGATAACTAAAGACTCTTACCGACTTGACTTGAATGATCGTGCCTGTGAATACAGAGAATTTTTCCGTAAGAGTAAAATTTTTGAGACTTGGGGAATTAAATAAGTAAAATAAGGCCATGAGAAAAAAATCATGGTCATTTTTATCCCCTGGGGACGTTGTTGACATCATTGCACCTGCGTCCTATTCCCCCCAAGAAAAATTTCAAGACGGTATCAATTGGCTTAAACATATAGGTCTTAATCCAAGAGTTCCAAACGACATAATAAAACCAGATCTATTTTTTGCAGCCCCATTAGACATTCAGTTTAAACATTTAAAAGACGCCCTTTATTCCGATTCGAAGGCCATTTGGTGCTTAAGAGGCGGATATGGAAGCATGAGGCTTATTCCTCATCTTATAAAATTAAAACCTCCCAAAAGGCCCAAACTTTTTGTTGGATTTAGCGATATCACTTCACTCCATTTGTTTTTGTCGCAAAGTTGGGGTTGGCCTGTGATTCATGGCAGAACGATTAGTCAGCTTTCTATCGCTCTTAAACAAACAAAAGATCGAGCGTTCTTAAAAGATTTAATCTTTGGACGAAAAGAATCAAAAACGTTTAAGAATCTAGTCCCATTAAACAAAAGTGCTACCCAGGCTTTATCTCTTTCAGGGGTCATTACAGGTGGAAATCTTCGAATGATTCAATCATCCCTGGGAACTCCTTGGGAAATTAGGCCTAAAGGCAAAATCCTCTTTATTGAAGATGTTTCAGAGAGAGGCTATAGCCTTGACCGAATGTTTGAGCAATTAATTCAGGCAAGGCTTTTTGATAATCGAATTAAGGCGATTATTTTTGGAGACTTCACTGATGGAAAAGAAAAAAATGGAAATGATCTCACAAGTGATGCTCTTCTTCGCTTCGCCTCGAGAGTTCCTTATCCTGTATTAAAAGGATTACCTGCTGGACATGGAGAGTTCAATTATCCCGTTCCATTCAATGTTAATTGCCAACTCTTTCTTGGGAAAAAAGCTGCAATTACCTTTCATTACGGTGGCAAAAACTAGGTCTTGCTAAAATTATCATCATGTCTTTTTTGCTATTTATTATTCGATTCTGATTTTAAAAATAATTAAATTGAACAATTAAGCATTTTCTTTAGGAGAATGAGGTAGGGACTTTTCTCCCAATATTTTTCGTGGTCTGATTTTAACTTCAAATTTTTTTGTCGCAATCGATTGGATGAATTGAGCTGCTTCTGCTGGAGAATCGGTAAAAAAAAGAGTCTTTGTATCCTCTGGATCAATTGTTTTAGAATCAACTAATCTTTCAAAAATCAATTTTCGAACGGGCTCCCAGTAATCTAAACCAACGAGGACGACAGGAAAGTCTTTCATCTTCTTGGTTTGGATGAGAGTCAATACTCCGAATAACTCATCAAGAGTTCCAAATCCACCTGGGAGAGCTACAAACCCATAAGAGTATTTTGCGAGCATAAATTTACGGACCATAAAATATTTAAACTCCATCCACACATCAAGATAAGGATTTGGTTTCTGCTCTTGAGGAAGAGTGATATTGCATCCAAGGGATAGTCCACCCATGGATTTTGCTCCCCTGTTGGAAGCCTCCATGATTCCGGGACCACCTCCAGTCATAACGGCAAATCCCTTAAGGGCCAACTCTTGTCCCATTTCAAAACCCAAAAGATAATAAGGATGCTCATCTCCAAATCGAGCGGAGCCGAAAATTGTGACACAAGGACCAATGAAGTGAAATTTTCGAAACCCTTTAATCATTTCAAAAAAAACATCAAAGGCATGTCTTGCTTCAAAGGATCTCGATTTGGGTCCTTCGAGAAAAACTTTTTCATCCTGATTTCGAGAACCAGAGCCCCAATGAGTTTGATGAGAAGAAAGATTATTTTGTTCCATGCCTTAGAAGTAAGATAATCGGAAATCTCAAAGAAGTGCTATTAAATAGTGGCCAAAGAAGTGGTTAAACAGTTAGCCCGATACGAACAAAAAAATCGCCATGTTTTGATTTAAAGGGAACCAAAATTGCTGGCCCCGTGTGTAAAGATAAAAATGAATCAGGCTTACCCAAAACTACAGAGGGAAGGGCCATCTTGAGTCCAAAACCTTTTTCGTTCAAAGAAGCCTTGGCCTGTCCAAAAATCATATTGGTAAGCTCTGCAGCACCATCCATGTTATCAGGTTCTATTGATGTAATATCTTCCCCTAACATTCTTGAAAGAACGTTAAGAAAAGTTTTCTCGGGAAATGAAATAATCACAGAACCATTAAAATTATTACAGATAATTCCAATGAAGCCCGAAATATCACAGATTCCCTGGTCCTTGGTTTTTGCAACTTCAAAGACACCAGGAACAACATCAATTTCGGCCTGAATTTTAAGAACCTGAATTGTAGATTGAAGAAAAGAATCAATGAAGTCAGTACTGATAGAGCGTTTTGGAGTAATACCAATTTCTTGTAATGCATCTTGAAGATTTTTAGCAAATCTAAGTGTAGAATCAAAACCATCTTTCTTAAGGCAATTTAAGAGGACAGTATTAACGTTAATTAATTTTAAAATTTTATTTTCTTTCTTTGTCGCTAGATGAATTTTAAGAAGAATGCGAATGCAGTCTCTTTCAATATCATTTAAAGAGTCACAATCAATAATGATATGATTCCCAGAAGTTAACTCTAGGTGTGACTCAAAGCTATCCAACTCAGAGGAAAGCGGCTTTTTATTAATTTTGACTAACGAATAATTATCAAATTTATCGATAGTAAAAAAATTGTCATTTCCTGACATACATTACACTGAGATTCTAGCAGCAACTTTTTTATGAGTTGATTCAAGTTTAGTTTTCAAGCCTTCTTTACTAAAAGGCTTAACAACATATTGATCAACACCGCTCTTAATCGCTTCAGCGACCTGTTGCTGTTCAGCTTCAGCGGTAACTAAGAGAAAAGGCGTTTTTGCTAAGTCTTTATCTGCTCTTATTTTTTTTAGAAGTTCTAAACCTGTGCAATTTGGCATGTTCCAGTCTGAAATAATTAGCCCATGATGCCCAGACTTGGCTTTTTCCCAAGCCTCATTACCATCCTGAGCTTCTGCAATGTCAATAAAACCTAGTTCACGCAAAATTTTCGTCACAATTTTTCTCATGGTTAACATGTCATCAACAACTAGAACTTTTGTTTTTGGATCAAACATAATCGCCCCTTAATCTATGCAATTTTTCTAAAACTAGGTTTATTTTTTTTATAAAATGAAATGCCGTCGATCATGTCAGTTTTAATCTCATCGCGAATTCCAACAAGCGTTTCTCCGGCACCCAAAAGAAGTGCACCATTTTCTTCAAGTTGAAGAAAAAGTGTATCAACGACGGTTTTTCGCATGTCAACCTTCTGATATATTAAAACATTCCGACAAAGAATGATATGGAAAGTATCGTATACCGACGATCGAATTAGATTGTTATATGTGTACTTTATTCGAGAGAGAAGATCAGAATTTGCTTTCCACAAATCCCCTTCTTTCTTGAAATAGAACTCCCTATTCTCATCGCTTAATCCACGCTTAGTTTCAAATTCTGTATATAAACCTGATTTACATTTCTTAAGGGCTTTATCGCAAATATCAGTGGCAAGAATACTATACGGAGGAAGTGGGGTTTTCTTTGAAAGTAGATCAAGTGTCATCGCAACACTTAAAGCTTCTTGTCCAGTACTCGATGCGGCTGACCAAATTTTAATTTCTCTAGGATCAGTCTTTAGTATTTCTGATTTAATAAATGTTTCAATCGAAGTAAAATATTTGGGATCCCTAAAAAAGAGTGTCTCATTGTTTGTGGCCATATCAATTAAGCGCTGTCTCTGATCTAATTGTATTGATTGATCCTGAAACATCTTTGCCAATTCATCTACATTAGAAATTTTTTCAATCCGACAAAACTCTTCTAGTCTCATTTTTAATTGAAAAATGTTTGATTCAACATACACGATGCCGGTCTCACGTTCAATTAAACCAGCAAAATAATCTATTGGATTAAGCCACATTGTTATTTCTCCTTACCCGAGAAATAATTAATAATTTCCTAGCGAGATCAAGGGGATCCCCTTCAAAGTCATGAAGATTCTGCTCAAATACTGCTCCTGGCATCCCAAACACAACTGAAGATTCTTCATTTTGGATCAGAATCTTACCTTTTTGATTTTTTATTGCTTGCGCACCATCACAACCATCTCTCCCCATACCAGTGAAGACAATACCTAAAGTATTTTTTCCAAAAATAGACGCTGCTGATTCAAAAAGATAATCAGCACACGGCCTTACGTAATTTCTCATTTCTCTTTGATCTAAATAAATTGAAGTCTTTTTCTTGTCACCTTGAAGTGACATATGAAAATTTCCAGGGGCAACATAAATCTGGTTTGGCTGGAGAACTTCACCTTGAATTGCTTCCTTTGAAATTTTTCCACTATGGGCACCAAGTCTTTCAGCGAGTGAAGCTGTAAAGATGGGCGGCATGTGTTGAGTCACAAGAATAGGAAAAGGCAAAGGCTCTTTTAATTGAGTAAAAAAATCAACCAGCGCATTTGGGCCACCTGTGGATGCTGCTATCACTAGGATCTCTGGATAAAATAATTCCCATATAACTTTGTGAGATTCTCTCTTCATAACAGGGGGAGCTGATTCAATTTTTTTAGGGGACTGAAAAAGGGAAAATATTTTTGGCAAAAGAACTTCTTTGATTTTTTCTGAGGGGGATAAGTTTGAATCGCTTACTGGTGGTTTTGAAATAAAATCAAAAGCACCCATTTGCATTGCTTCAAGTGTTTTCTCTGCAGAAGCAACAGTAATTGATGAAAACATTATTGCCTTGGTTTTTATGCCGAGGGATTTCATTTGTTTTAAAGTTTCAATCCCATCCATGACTGGCATTTCAATATCGAGTGTGCAAATGTCTATTTCCTGATTTTTCATTTTTTCAAGGGCGACACTTCCGTTTGCAGCAGATCCCACGACTTCAATCTCTGGAATCCCTTTAAGTGCTATTTGAATCTGCGACCTAAAAAGGACCGAATCATCCACAATTAATAATTTTATCTTTTTACTTTCTAACATAAGCCCCTTTACATTCGCCTAAGCACATCTTTTATCTAATTCTTTTAAAATTGAATCCATACAAATCACAGATAAAATACCATCGTCTGTTTTATAAACTCCGAGCATAAAACTTCGAATTCCCAGAGAAACCGTTTGTGGAGTTGGCTCAAAACTTTGGTCATTGACTTCAATAACGTCACCAATGTTGTCAACTAGTAGGGACAAGAGTACGTCTTCAATCTTACAAACAACTGTCATTTTTTCACTAGTTGATGAGTCCTTGAGACCGAATAATTCTCTAAGCCCAATCGCCGTAGCGATTTGACCTCTAAGATTGATTAATCCTTTGATAAAATCAGGGGCTGTTTGCATGTGAGTCACTTGAAGAGGTTTTGTCACTTCTTGTACCTTCATGACATCAATTCCATAGAGTCTTCCATCAATTGTAAAAGTTGAGAACTGTTTAGGCTTTGTTTTATTTCCTGAATTTGCTTTGGAAGATAAATAGGTCTTCATACAACTTTCCTCTTATTAGTGCTGATGCATTCAGAAATTAATAGATTTAATAACTTTCCCTTATTCTTTTCTAAAAATGTCGTAAATCCTGCGGCTTTTGCTTGCTGCAAATCGGCGGGAGTATTTTTAGTTGTAAAAGCAATAATTGGAATTTCTTTTAATTGTCCGATCGATCTGATCTTTTTCACAAAATCATAGCCATTCATCTTTGGCATTTCTATATCTGATATAATTAAATCAAAATTGCATTTATGCTCAGCAATCTTTCTAAGGCCATCGACTCCATCAACTGCAATTTCGACTTGATATCCATTTTCTATTAGTCCCTTGGCCACCTTAGTTCTAATGGCTTCAGTATCCTCAACAAATAGGATTTTACTAGCATAAGAATTTAAATCCGGAAGAGAACGAAGAATTTTCTTTGTATGAGTCATTTCATTTATTTTATGAACATCTATAACCACAATAATCTCAGTCGATGTTACAAGATTTCCAATGATCGCGTCATGGGTTGAAACAGAATCGTCTAAAAAATCTCTCGTTGTAAGCACATCAATAATTTGATCCACTTCAAGGCCAAATATTTGATCTTCATTATTAATCACTACCACCTGAGTGATTTCATTTTTTTCAGAACAAGTTTCATAGCCAAGCACTTCATTTAAACTGATTAATTTTAAAATCCCACCTCGGTACCTTATGACTCTCTGATTACCAGACATCTCAATGGATGATGTTTTAATTTCCTCCATTCTATTTACAACAGAAAGAGGTATTGCATGCTTAGCGGATGAACCAAGGCCAACAAGAACAAATTCTCTTTCTTCCATTTCTGAATCAAACTCATTTGCATATTTATCAGTTACGTTTTTCAGTTCTTCAATTGAGCTTAGGCCAAGATGCTTTTGAGCTATTCCGACAATATCCATAATGAAAGCGACACTTCCATCGCCAAGAACAGTAGCTCCCGAGTAAATTGATATTGATTTTAAAAATCTAGCAAGCGGCTTAACTACAATGTCAGCAGTATCTAGAATTTCATCCACCACCATACCAAACAAATGAGTATCTGAATTAAGGACAACTATATTGATTGCTTCATCTAACTCAGATGGCTTCCCTGTTCCTAAAACCTCTTTTAAACATAAAAGTGGGAGGATATTACCTCTCAACCGATAAACGGGTCTACCTTGAACGTATTCAATAGAAGATCTTTCAATCCTTACAAGCTCCACAAGTTTAACTTGAGGGATAGCGAATCGGTTATCATCGGATCTTATGATCATCGCTGGAACAATCGCAAGTGTTAATGGAATTTTTAAAGTGATCTTCGTTCCGTTCCCTTCAGAACTAGAAATATCGACCATCCCCCCAATCTTTTCAATATTGCTTTTAACAACATCCATTCCGACGCCTCTACCAGAAACGTTCGTTACTTTTTCTGCAGTAGAGAAACCTGGTGCAAAAATTAAATTATGAACTTCTCGATCACTCATTTTGTCTGCTTTGGACTGATCAATAATTCCCTTCTCTATCGCTTTTTTCGTTAACTTCTCTCTATTTAGTCCTTTTCCATCATCAATAATATCAACAATGACCTGACCACCTTCATGATAAGCTTTTATTGTGATCGTACCTGTCTCTGATTTGTTACTTTGTTTTCGGACATCAGGAGTCTCAATACCGTGGTCGCAAGCATTACGTACAATATGTGTAAGGGGGTCTTTAACTGCTTCAATCAATGTTTTATCGAGTTCTGTTTCTACTCCATATAAATTTAAATTTATCTTTTTATTTAATGAACCTGATAAATCTCTCACGACTCTCTGAAACTTATTGAGAATATTACCAATGGGCTGCATGCGGGTTTTCATCGTTTCTTCTTGCAACTCACTCGTCACGACATCTAGTTTTTGACTTAAATTTAAGAACTCTAAATCATCTGTTTTGTTTGAGTACTGAAGGACTTGATTTCTTACAAGAACCATCTCACCCATCAGAGTCATGAGCTTATCTAATAATGACACCTGGACTCTAATACTCGTATCGGTCTTTTCATTTTCTGCCGAATGATTTGCAATTTGCCTGTTACTAACCTCTTGAGGAACAATTTTTAATTCTTGTTTTTCTTTTTGAATGACTTGAGTGAATGGTGCCAATAATGAAATCATAAAATGAACTTCTTTTAACACATTTTCATCATTCGGATTCAAAACACAAGACTTTAAAAGATCGACGCACATAAGAAGTGTACTGATGTGCGAACTCTCCATCTCAAAGTGATCAAGACCTCTTGAGGATTCAAGAGTATTCTCCATGGAATGAGATAACAATGAAGCGCCTTCCAAATTAAATAACTGCACATCCCCCTTAATCGTGTGGATATCTCTATACAAAGAATCCAGAAGGTCCTTATCACCTTTTTCAGTTTCAATTTTCAAAAGTGTCTGTGAAACATGATCAAATCTTTCATTCATTTCAGATATAAACTCTTCTGGAAGCGGATCTTTTTTTTCTAGCACTTTGCTATCTTCTCTCAATTCATGTGTTGCTGTTTTTTCAGTGTCTATGTTGTAGTCAAATTGATGAGGTTTACCATCCATAATTAATCGAGTCACATCATTACCTTTTAGAAACCAACTGATGAGATGTTTCGGTATTGATGCAGTTTGTTTTGACTGCATAAGAACGTTTTCAAGTTGGTGAACATGATGCTGAAGCTCTTCCCACTCCATCATTCCTGCCGCACCTTTGATATTGTGGTAAGCTCGAAATACTTCATCGTACAGAGAGTGTGAACTTTGATTATCTGGAAGCTGATCAAATTCTAAAAGTGCTTGTTCAGCACGATCAATTGTTTCAAGAATTTCAGTTTTAAATTCTTCCATTTCAGCGTTCATAAGACCTCAAAGAGTTTAAGAAAAACAAATCTCCAACCACATATCGGTATTTTTCAATATTTAAGTATAGATTTTTAAAGGAAATATCTTCACAATTACCGAACTAAAAAGGTAAGCTTCATCTAAGGCCAGGAATAAAATGAAAAAAACCATAGCTCTCATTTCTCACGATAATTTAAAATCCAGAATGGTCTTGTGGGCCACTCACTATAAAGAAATACTTGCCCAATTTAATCTGGTTGGAACTGGAACAACCGGAAAGCGCATTGAAGATGAGGTTGGACTTACTGTTTCAAAATTTAAAAGTGGTCCACTAGGTGGAGATCAGCAAATTGGTGCTGGAATCGCTGAGGGAAAAATTCACGCAGTCATCTTTTTTTGGGATCCAATGTCACCTCACCCTCATGATGTTGATGTGAAGGCCCTGCTTCGAATAGCAGTCGTTTACAATATTCCCATGGCCTGTAATGAGGAAACTGCAAATCTTGTTCTTAAAGGATTACCTCGATTATGATCTTTTTCGATGGATTTATTGATTCCTATTTTAGCCATGATTTTAATCACCCAGCTAAAAATGAAAGATTATATACAACACAAGCCGTAAGACAAAATGAGCCAAATATCAACCTGGCCCACCTTGGCGCAAGGTATGATGATTCAAAATTTAGAGGTAGATTTGCTCTTCAAGCTGGAAATTCAGTTGTGGCGAATACTCTTTACGAACCCAATCCAGATCTCGGATTTATTCAAGAAGCCTACGCCGGAATTAAAGTTAGTGAGACTGCTTGGATTGATGCTGGAATCTATCTTGGTCACATTGGAATGGAATCTTGGATTAGTAAAAATAATTTTACTTATACGAGATCTCTCCTTTTAGATTATGTTCCCTACTATTCAACAGGTGTGAGGTATATCAATGATTTGAGTACAGATACACATGTTGAATTTCACTTAATGCAGGGATGGCAAAATATTTCAGAAACAAATTCGGCAAAATCTTTTGGTCTTCAATACAAAAAAAAGTTTCATTTCATAACACTAACCTACAACAATTATTTTGGTGATGAAAAAGTCATTCCAGGTCAGAAGAATAGATTTAGAACCTACCATAACTTTATTGGGGAAATGAGCGTAAGGGATAACCTCAAAATACAAGGATCAGCTGACCTAGGAACCCAGGCCCAACAAAATAACACTGGAACAGACACTTGGCATGCTTTGGCCCTAAGTTTTCAATACATACTAGATCCAAAAAATTTTATTGCCTGGAGAGTGGAAAGATATATCGACCCCAACCAAGCTAACGTTCTAACGAACTCACCCAATGGGTTTAGGGCCCTATCAGCATCAATTAATTATGACTATAACCCAACAAATAATATAAGCTGGAGAACTGAATTTAAAAGCTATCAGTCACGAGATCCCATTTTTCCAACCTCAAATGGCACAAATAAAATGGGCGCCCTTGTTGTTAGCTCAATTGCGGCTTCTTTTTAGTAAACAATTATCACTTTTCCTAACTTAAGATATTGATTTTATGAATTTAACTATTCAACTACTTACAGGCCCTGTTGAAAACTGACTAGTCAGTGATCAAAAACGCTGCATTAATCGATCAATATTTCAACACTTTACCCCCCCCATCTTTGGCATTCACCTTGCTTAATAGCTAGGTATGAAAAAACTTATTTTTACAATTCTTTTAGTTGCAACAAATGTTTCTGCTACAACAGAGAGCCCCTCTAGATCTCTAGCAAGTGTTCGTCACTCTCTAAGAGTTGAACATGCACGAGAACTTATGGGCAATCGCTATAAGAGAAGTGTGGTATCAAAATTTGAAAACCGTAAGGATCTTGAAGAGAATATTTATACGATCGTTAAAGAAAGATTACCAAAAGCTTATAAAGCAAAAGCACAAGCCGTTGCAGAGGCCATAATTGAGGAAGCTAGTCTAAACTCTCTAGACCCTTATTTTGTCATGGCGGTAATTTCCGGCGAATCAAGTTTTAACCCACTTGCTGTTGGACCAGTTGGAGAAATTGGAATGATGCAGATTCGTCCAACAACTGGAGAGTGGATTTCAAATATTTTAAAAGTTAAGTGGAATGGTGAAAAGTCTCTTCGTGATCCAGTTCACAACATTAAACTTGGTGCGGCTTATTTATCTTGGTTAAGAAATAAATTCCAAGGTCATGGTCAACTTTATCTAGCAGCTTATAATATGGGTCCAAAATCGGTTAAAAAGGCTCTTTCAAGAAACGTTTATCCAAAAGATTATCCAATCCATGTGATGAAACGTTATATTGCTTTCTACAAAGAAATCGGAAACAAGCAAAAAACAACTTTATAAAAGCTAGGGGCTAATGATTTTTTAGCCCCTGGTAAATCCCTTTAGACATTAAATCCATAAAATTTTTATTGTTCTGATTGCCAGGGAATGGTCCGAAGAAATGCTTTGGATCTTTAATATCATTTCTCCAAACCATAATGTAAGCAACTCCTTTAGATGGTAAGTTATCTGCTCCCGTAATTTGCTTCATCCCCTCTTTCTCTAAAGGCCAGCCAAAATAATCAGTCCAAAACTTCTCATAATAAAGACCCTCTTGACCAAACTCCGTAATAGCTGGGATTTTATTTCTTTTACTAGCTTCATGACAAAGCCAGATGACATCATTTTTCCAATTGTAAACTGGGTAAGGACCGAAGGCATTAATATCGAACTGAGGGTCAACAAAATAGTGATCTACCCCCAAAATATCTACATATTCATCACCTGGATAGCGGTCTAGATAGTCGCCATTTATGTGATTAGGTGAATAAGCATAAAGTAGGTTGTGAACATCATTATTTTTTAGGTAATCAACCGTATAGCGCCAGAGTTTGACATACTCATCCTTCGTTGAATGATCCTTACCCCACCAAAACCATGAAAAATTATGCTCGTGCCAAGGCCTAAAAATAATTGGTAATCCCTTTAATTCTTTCAAGAATGTAATTAATTTATTTAATTTCATATTAAATAAAGCGTGGTGATCTCCACCTGGAAGAATCCTCCCAACAACTCTAGTCGTCGTATCATTATAGGAGTTATTGCCCTTACCGTCGTTGATAAGAGTCGGCATATGCCAAGAAAGAGTTGTCACTCCTCCGCGCCTATAAACCTCTTTAACATGGTATTGGATGAGATCCTTATTCCAGTCCCCAATTTCATTAAAATCGATACCGTTGACTGCTGGATGAACTCCACTTACAGTCTCCATATCTGACCTTAGATCCCCGCCAATATCCTTATTATCCTGTCTCCAACCTCTGCCCTCAGTAAAAGCATTTTGCTGACCCAAGAGGATCTTTTGCTTCGTTTTATACGAAAGGCTTAATTTATTAAGCTTTTCATAAAGAAGTTTGGTCTCGGCGTTGGCGGACCGATCGATTTGAGAAAAAGCATTAAGGGAAAGAGAACTCAATAAAAGGCTAAAAAGTAGTTTTTTCATAATGTAACTTTATAACAAGCCATCATGAGTAAGAAGAGACCTTGAAATAAAAAAATTGAGTGTACAAATTATGAACACCCTAAAGGAAATCGAAATAAAAGCTATTGGTTAAGAGACCCATAAAAGTCCAGTCAACTTTGATCTCTTTAGGATTACGATAATGATATTCTTCCCTAATACCACTTTCAAAATGGTCCGTTAGGTCTTTCGCTAAATTCTTATCAAAGATAACAGCAACATTTTCTGCGTCAAAATGAAGGGATCTTGGGTGAAAATTAAAGCTACCAATCATACTTATCTTTCCATCAACAACCATGTATTTTGAGTGAAGTGTTAATCTCTTTTTAAGGAAGACTTCAGCACCCATTCCTAGAGCATCTCTAGCAGAACTCATCACGGGCATGGAGACAATTGGCTCATCTATACTTTTTTCTGAATTTGTAAAAATTCTTACTTTCACACCTCGTTTGATAACTTTACGAAGCTCCTCTTTAATAATGGGATCCATGATGAAGTAAGCGTTCTCAATATCAATTGTAGACTTTGCGTCTCTAAACAATTTTACAACCGCTGTATGAATATTATGATAGTAATTTTTGGCGGCAGAACCTGGATGCTGATCAACAAAAGTTACAGAAATATCATTTTGATCAACGTCTAGCTGAATATCAGGTCGTTCCATAACGGCTAATTTCTTTTTTAGTTTTGGAAATTCTTCAATTTGTTTGTTCCAAATATCCACAAATTGCTTTTCAGCTGAAGCACCAGAACTCTCTCCCTCAATGTAAAGATCTAAATCACGCCATTTATTCTGTGTCGCTAAATGGGAGTAATTATTACCAATGTTCATGCCCCCAACAATGACATGCTCGTTATCAACGATAAAAATTTTTCGATGAGAGCCATTGGCCTTATACCTTAAGCTCTTCCATTTCATGATTTTGATTTTACCGCCAGATAGTTTCTCAAGGTTTTTTAAAACACTCCTCCCTCTAAAATTAACAATATTCCCATCTGTAATAAGTCGAATATCTAGGTCTGGATTTAGCCTTAGTGCATTTAAAAGTTGTTCTTGAAAAAGAAAACCTGTCTCATCATCATAAACCGCCCAAACCAGAACATGGATGCTCTTTTTCGCTCCTCTGATGAGTTCTGCTCGGAGCTCAAAAGATTCAGTATTAGGTAGAATCTTAAACGATTTCGCCTTCGACAATTGTGAGTTTACGGTAGCTGCAAAATCCTCTTCATAAGTATCGCTTGTTATCGCCATATTGGTGGAATTATTAATTTGTTTATTGATACTTTTGGCAACTTGATCATAGGAAGGAACATTTGGCTTAAATAAGCTATCTAGAGTTAGGCCTCGGCTATCCAAACTCCCCTGCGCTAGATACTGTATTATATCGTGGTAGCGTGCCATCCTTTCCCAAAAGGTCTCTTTGACTTCTTGGGAATAGGAAGAAGATATGAAGGAAAAAAAACAAATAAATATCAAAATTTTCATAGCGAAATCTTAATTTAAGCTGTTCTTCAATAGTCGATTCCGTGAAATTTTTTCCGTGGGTGTCAAATCTTTTGCCACCCACGTTTTGTTAGGATTAGGTTAAAAAAGATAAAAGGTATGTAACTTTTTCAATTAGAAACTTATGAAAATAAAATACAGGTATTATGCGATGGCAAAACAAAACATTGGAGTAAATGTGAAGAAAATGAAATCAGTATTCTCTTTGATCGCGCTCTCGGCAATCTCAAGCTCTTGTGTCGACATTGGAAAGGCACTTCACATTACTAAAGAAAGCAAAAAATCAAATCGAGTTGTTAATACAAAAGATGCGAATCAGCTTCTTGAAGATAATGGCATTCAACTTCAAGTCTTATCAGAATCTCAACTTAAACAAGCAGCATTAAACAAATCAATTCTCTCTATTACGAATCCTGCAACCCTAAGGATTCTAAGTGACTTACCCCAAGGGCAAGCAGCAGAAAAAATTAATAAAGAAAAAAGAGAACTCCTAAATCAAGAAGAATCACTTCTTGTCGGTTTCCCAATAGGCTTAATTGGAGAGCAGAATGTCTTTGGTGGAGTCATAACAAAAGTTACAGATAAAGAAAATGAATCCCTGGGGACTCTTAAACTTACAGACCTATCCCCAATACATGTGCGAACTGTTATATCGACAACTGAGGATGGTAAACCAGCTTTAACACTCGTAGGGTGTTTTTCAAATTGTTCTGAAGATTCAAACGTAGGTGCACTCGTTAACTTCCCCATTGTTGGATTTAATCAAGAAACTGGCATGCTGATCCTGGATCTCTCGGCAATTGGTAAAGAACTCGATCTTATTACGATGCTAGACCCCTCTGGTGAATATACAAAACTAAAGGCGGTCTCTGCTGACGCTACGACTGTTGAGTTTGATATGAAGACTCTCATCTTCGACGTCAAAACAAAAATGATTCCAGTAACTGCAAACCCTAATGATACAAGTGTAGCGACAACAGATTTCACCGTTCGTTGGTATATGAAACTTGGCTCTGGTTTTAATCCTGCCTTTAAATCGAGAGAAGCTACAGAAGGTGTAGGATTTTTTAAAACAGAAAGATCTTCGTCAAACAAAATCACTCGTTTTTCAACCTCTGGGAATGGAACAAATGCAACTCCAGTAAAATATTTTATTAAAAACGTTCCTCAAGAATTTAAAAAGACATTTGCGAAGGCGATGGATTCTTGGAACAAAGAATTCAAGGAAATCATCGGTAAAGAATTATTGTCTTATGAATTTGTCGATGCCAATGATCCAAGAGCAGAATTACTCGTCCCTGGTGATGTGAGATTTAATATCATCGAATGGGATCTGGTGAATAAAGCAAGTTACGGTGGACTTGGACCATCAATTGCCAATCAATACACCGGTGAAATGATGTCGGCCAACGTCCTTATTCAAGGACCTACGATTGTTAAACTTTACACTGAGTGGTTTGGAGTTTCACAGAAAGCTCAAGATTTAATCGCTGCGGGTAAAACAAATGAAGCAAATCTTCTAATCAAAAATTTTGAAACTTCCGTTTCAAAGGAGCTAGAAGGACGAAGCAACAAAACTTTCAAATTAAAACTTGGTAAAAATCTTGAAATGAACATCCATGCTCAAACAGAGGCTCTCGAGGATCCAATAAAGAAAGGTCATTTTGAAATGGTTCCTGAGGGTATGTCGTATGAAAAATACATGGAAGGTTATATGGTTGAAATTCTTGCCCACGAAATGGGACATAATTTAGGTCTTCGCCATAATTTTAAAGGGAATCTCGGTGCGATTGATGGAAGTAAAGAAGCTGGAAGCGTATCAAGATCAGTTATGGAATACCTAGGCCGTCCTTATAGACACTTAAATACGATTGGCTCATACGACAAAATGGCCATTGCCTACGGTTATAAAGGTAAGGCCCCGAAAAACCTAAATTGGTTTTGTACGGATGAAGATCAAGGCAGTGACTTAAAGACTATGGCAACAAAGTCTCCAGAATGTACAAAATCTGATGCAACCAGTGACCCATTCTCATTTTGGGAAAAAAGAATTGATCGCGTCCTAGATTTAGTCCTTGAAAGAAGCTCTGCATCGACTCCGGTCTGGAAAACCGTAGAAGTAAAGTCACAACTTGAAGAAGCTATATCGGGACTTTCTGCCTATGCTCTTAGTGCTGAAGTGACATCTGGGAGTTGGACAAATTTCTTTGGAAAAAATGGTCGTCCTGAAAGTGCACAACAGGTTAAAGGGTTTGTCTTAGAAAGAATTAAAACGAAAGTATGTAATGCCGAGCTTAAAGATATTATCAACGCGAAAGAATCAGCCGAGGGCCAGAAGATAGCTCAAGAAAACCTAGATGAACTCAAGAGAATTATTGCAGACAAGACCTCATCATTAGGCCTTTACACTGCCCAAGATTTAGGCTGTATTGAGTAATAAAAACGAACGAGAACCATGGAAAGGCCGCAAAAATGCGGCCTTTCTTCTTTTTTTATCTACTTGCGATGCCAAATTATATATAGTTAGTTAAATTTTTATTTTGTCGAAGCTTTTTACCTCGTTTAATTTCCCTTTAGAGAGCAAAATTAACAAATTATTACGGAGATATCCATGAACACCCAGCCTCTCCCTAAGGACCGCTCACTTAGTAAAATTGTGGCACAATTTCCGGCACTAGATAGTTTTTGCAAATCAATACTTTTTAAAAAGTTCAAGGATCTTAAATTTGGTGAATTAAGAATTGAAGATCATTCTAAAGGATTATTTGTTAACGAATCCTTTGGAGAGCCAAATACAAATCTCAAAATAAAGGTCACTATCCACCAGTCTCGTTTTTATTCAAGAACTCTTCTAGGTGGAAGTATTGGAAATGCTGAAAGCTTCGTTGATGGAGATTGGGATTGTGATAATCTCACAGACCTCATTCGACTTTTTGTGCTTAACCGAGACGTTTTGCAGGGGATAGACAATGGTATTGGAAGCCTATTGCAGCCAATCCAAAAATATTTCCATGGTTTAAATCGCAATACGATAGAGGGCTCAAAAAACAATATTCGTTCACATTACGACATCGGAAATGATTTTTTTAAATTATTTCTTGATGACTCCATGATGTACTCATCAGCTATGTTTCCTTCAAAGGAATCAACGCTTTTTGAAGCCTCTATGAATAAGGTTGCCACTATTGTTTCCAAATTAAATTTGAAACCCACTGATCACTTAATTGAGATCGGAACAGGCTGGGGAACTCTGGCGATCTATGCGGCGAAGACCTATGGCTGCAAAGTCACGACGACTACGATTTCGCGTGAACAGTTTAATTACGCTTCAGAAAAAATCAAGGAAGCTTGCCTTGAAGATAAAATAACTATTTTATTTGAGGATTATAGAAATTTAAAGGGTACATATGACGCCCTTGTTTCAGTAGAAATGATTGAAGCCGTTGGACTCGATCATCTTGATACGTATTTTGAGAAATGCTCTTCACTTATTAAGCCCAATGGTAAGATGGCACTTCAGGCAATCACGATTAGAGATCAGTATTATGAGTCGGCCAGGAAATCAGTCGACTTCATTCAGCGGCATATTTTCCCAGGAAGCGGAATTCCTTCTGTGCATGCAATGATGAATTCAATAACCAAGAAAACAAATCTCGCTCTTACTCATCAAGAAGATTTTGCTCAAGATTATGCAGAAACTCTTAAGCATTGGGCGAAAAATCTAGAGCTCAATCAAAATGAAATTGTAAATCTTGGCTATCCTAAATTTCTCTATCGCCTATGGAATTACTATTTCTCTTATTGCGAGGGTGGATTTAGAGAGAGGGCGATTGGAGTTTCTCAATTTGTATTTGAAAAACCTCTTTATCGCAATTTTAAGAATTAGAGGCTACAGTTTTTAGTAATCCTAAACTCTTCAACCTCGTCGATTCTTGGTAGGCGTAGACCTCGTGAGTCGGCATATTCTAAAAAGAGATCTAACCCCATCACAGATGCTTCGTGAATATCATGCTGGAGTATGACTCCTCCTGCCGGTGGATTCTTTAATTGAATCGGATTTTTAACATAAGTAGCGCCAACTTTTTTAAAATCGATATAAGTTCCACCCTCATTATGGGAAATGATATTTTGTGAAATTTCCTTTCCAGTCATTCCTGGAACCCAATCACTCGTATCAACATCCCAGAATGCCATATGAATACAATTATCACCCATAAGCTCTTGGGAAACTTCTCTGAGGGCATTTATATGGTGGTAATCGTTTCTTGTTCCATAATCGCCAAAAGGGAATCGATAATAGAATTTATTAAATTCGTGGCCCGCAAGTTTATACCACTTCGATAAATCAATAAAAGATTGTTTCGTCTGTCGTTTCCACTCTTCCAAGGTGAGATCGCCTGAACGATCATGACTAGGCCCATGGGAAGCAACTACGTGCCCTTCATCCAGCATACGTTTAATGATTGGAAAAGTTTCATTATTAACTTTTGAAGTTAAAACAAAAAAAGTGGCTTTTATTTGCCGGACCTTAAGTATATCCAAGATTTTTGGAGTTCTTGTAGGATGAGGTCCGTCATCAAAAGTGAGGGTAAAAGTACCCGTTTTATAGAGGGAAAGCGCTCTATAAGGCCTGATTCCACGATCACTCGCAGTGTAATTCCTGTCCTCGGGATATTGATCAAATTCATAAATTTCGGCTTGGGCATTGAGGATGATTAAACAAATAAAAAATATGTATTTCATAACGCACACAGTACAATCATAAGGAGGAAAAGTTAAGATTCGAAGCGTTAGTATATATTTTGTATCAAATTTTTTAAATGCCCCCTTGAAAATCAGGTAGGATTTACATATTTTCCGCCCATGGAAAAAGTATTAAGCAAATTTTCTAATCAAAACTCTCTTTTAAAGATCATATTCGCTCTAGTTGGTGTGCTTGGTGTTCATGCCAAGTACCTTTCATCTTATATGGGTCGCTAGTTGTTTAAGGATTCCTACCAATATCTGTTGGTAGTATTCCGGGGTTAATCTTAACGATAATTTCCGCTTTAATATTCCCTACACCATGGATCAGCTTCACTAGCGAAATCGCATAATCTCTATCAAATTGTGATTTAACAGATCCACTTAATTTAACATCACTATTTGAAACAGAGACAGTAATGTCTCCTCCATCTATTTTTTTAGTCGTTTGAAGTAACTCTCGAATAGATTTCTCTAGTTCCTCATCTCGATGAACGCGACTCAATTCTGTGGGATGGAATGTATCTTGATGAACATCCAACGCCATCAGAGACTCAGTCTCCTCATGGTCATTAACCATTTCAAGGTATCGGTCTAACTCGGATTTTCGAATATGGGAATCTTCAGAAAAATATTTCAACTTTTTGTCAGAATTATTCATATGGCCCTCACTTCTTTGGATCATCTGAGAATGATACGGCCTTGACTAGAATGAGTGCTTCTAGATCAGTTAGGTTGGATAAAAGGAATACTATCTAAATGAAGATAAAGTTCCCATGCATTCTTCTCTCAAAAAATGCATGGGAATAATTTGAAACATCATTCGTCAAAACCTAAGACTTTAAATTGACCTTCTTAAAGATAAAGAAGAACGGGATTCCAGCTGAAATGAAGGCTAAACCTATAAGAGATTCCTTAGGGCTTTCGATAACCGTATTTACTAAAAGCAGCACAGCAAGGATGATAAAAATGATCGGAACGATGGGATAACCCAAGGTTTTATAAGATCGCTCTGCATGAGGCATTTTTTTTCGTAAGACGAAAACGACACCCGTAACCATCGCGTAAAATATCCAAGCAGAAAAAACAACATAGTTAGTTAATTGATCAAATGTTCCAGATAAGGCAAGTAGTATTGAAACAACACCTTGGACAATAATTGAGAAGACTGGGACAAGCGAAGCCTCGTTTACATTTGCAAGTTGTTTAAAAAAAAGTCCATCTTTTGCCATCGCATAGGGGACTCTTGCTCCTGTCATGATGGAACCATTCATTGCTCCAAGCGCAGAAAAAACAAATGCGGCCGATAAAAGAGTCACTCCTGACTGACCCAGAAAGGTCATCGCTGCCTTCGTGGCAACTGGTAAGGCATCCGGAAAAGCATCCGAATTGGCATTAAGAATCTCTACGAAAGGAAGAGCATAAAAATAAGCAACGTTAGCGACACAATAAATCGCCAAGATAATGATCATTCCAAGACCTAAAGAGAGAGGAATATTTTTTTGTGGATTTTTTATTTCCCCTGCAACCATGGGAAGGTTATTCCAACCATCATAGGCCCACAAGGCTGCTAAAGTTGCAGAGCCGAAAGCTGCCCAGCCAGTAAAGTCATTCCCACCAGAGGAAGTTTCAGTAAAGTGTGAGAAAGTTCCTTCTTTATTAAAGATGAAAATCCCTAAAGATAAACCAATGATCATCATTAATTTCATCGCCGTCATGATTGAATTTAGTCGTCCCCCGAAAGCGACACTTAAGCAATTAATAGATGAAAAGAAAACGATCATAATAACTGCAGCAGCTGGTTTTCCCCCTATTGGCGACAAATCTACTGCCCCACTTAAAAAAGTCATCGCTCCAACAGCATAAGCCGCGATAGATCCTGGTGAACCAATCCAAAATCTCATCCAACCATAAAGAAATGCCCAGAGGTCACCATAACCTTCTTTTAAATACACATACTCACCCCCAGCCGAGGGCATTAAACTCCCCAATTCTGCATACGCCAAAGCTCCGGCCAAAGACAAAAGCCCAGCGACAACCCAAATCAAGATCACCATGCCAGGACTGCCGACAAGAGAAGACATCGTTGAAGTTTTAAGAAAAACTCCAGTGCCAATGATACTACCCACAACAATTGATGCTGCATCAACTAGTGAAAGTCCTCGAACTAATTCTTTTGACATGGGTCTCTCTTTGCTAAGCGTTTTAATCAATATCTCAAAAAAAGGACCTCAATGTAAATAATTTTCGCTCTCTAGTTCTGATTCTAAAGAGAGAGCTTAAGTAGACAGGAAAAGGATAAATTTATGATGATAGGGTAGAAGTTACTTTGAAAACGATGGAGGGTTCTATGTTCATTTTTGGACTCTTGTTGATACTTTTTAGTTTTCATTCCCACGCCAATCGGGAAATCATTTCCCAAATATATCAAATTGATAACGGAATAAAAAAAAGTGATGACGTCCTAGTGCTGCTGACAAATGGGCATGTATTAAAAATCTCAGATCAAGACAAAAAAAGATTTCCACCAAGTTCATATGAAAAATCTTTAAATGAATGGTACCAATTTAAACTAGATAAAAATAGGTTTATAAAATCTATGAAAATAATCCCATCTCCTCAAAAGAGTTTGAACTTTTCTCATCCTTTATCGTTAGGGTTTCTAGACTATACTCCAACAACGATTAAGACTCTTTCTTTGGCAAGAAGATATCATGCGCAAGCACGATATAACCCAAAAGAATCTCAATGCTTTAATCGCGCGATGGTCTGGGCATATGAGTGGTGGAAGAATCATGAAATAAGATCTAACAAAATCTTTATTTTTTTTACGAGAAGCTACATTCGAAAATTTAATTTTGAATGGTGGTTTCACGTGGCCCCATATGTGCATGTTTTAAAAGATGGCAAAGTTGTTGAACGTGTCATGGATATAAAATATACATCAGGTCCATTACAAATTCCCTCATGGACCAATCTCTTTATGAAAAACAATGCGAGTTGTCCCGTGATTACTAAGTACTCTGACTATGCTGACTTCCCCTACGAAGGTGATTGTTATATCCAACGCACACATATGTTTACCTATCAACCCGCGGATCTACAAATGTATGAAGCTTGGGGATATTCAAAAACAAACTTTAATTTTAATGAAGTAAAAGCGGCCTATCTAGAAGCATTTGATGAAGAATTTTAGGGAGAGTGCTATGAGCTTCAAAATAAAAAAAATTCCGTTTATCTTTTTATTCATTTTAATGAGCTGTCAAAATCAAGAGATAGATAAAAACCGAAAAATGAATCAAACAAGTATTAATCCTGTTGATGGTTCAAATATCGAGGGACACTATCAAGCAAGATTCACCACTCTTAACTCTCATATTAATGGAACGATTCCAGGTTCAGCCAATCTCTATCGAATGAAGAATAGATTATTTGCATACGTTAGACTTTTTGGTGGAGGAGTAAACGCTTGGCATATGCAAAATATCTATATTGGTACAAAATGCCCTACTCTTTCAGATGATCTAAATCAAGATGGATTTATAGATATCGCTGAAGCTGAAAAGGTCTTGGGAAAAATCATTATCCCGTTAGACAACAACATAAAAACGCAGAAGGCCGGTGAGAAAAGATACCCTTACGCAGATTTATCAGGAAATTACGTCTATGAAAGGGTGACCTCATTTTATGACTTCCTAAATGACCTAAATAGTGAAGATGAAAACCTCTTAGATAATGTTATTAAGATTTCTAAAGAAAGCGGTTTTGACTTTAAGAATTTGACAGTCCTCATTCAAGGGGTGGAGGAAGGTAAAGATTTGCCAGATACTGTTACCACAAAATCACCACATGAAAGCTATCAGACAATACCTATAACCTGTGGCATCTTTGAAAAGATCTTAAAGGCACCAGGTGAAGTTTACGATGAAAACGAAATACCGGGACCCATAGAAGATGCTGAAGATGAGTCAGGTACAACAAATACAGATTAAATCAGGAAAGCCAACTCTTGCCGTCAGGAGAGACTTTTAGGCCTCTCGCCTTTTCTGCTCGTTTTGAACTTCTTTCAATACCTATTGAGTGGAGTCCAAGATAATTTGCAGCAGAAAGTACACTCCCCTCACCGCAGAATGGATTAACCAGAGTGTCGGTCTTAGTATGCTTTTTGACAAAACTCGCGGCCACAAGAGAAGCCTCAAGACCCATCCCTCTTACCCAGGTCTTTTCACCTAAATCAGAAATAACATCCGCAGTAGATTTAGAGATGTCTGGAATCACCGTTTTGGAAAAACACAGCATATGTGAGTAAGATGGACGACCAAACATCACAGTACCAGCTGGTGCACGACAAAAGATTTTGTGCCACAAAAGTTCATGACCTAATTTTTCAGCTGCCTTCTGAATTATAAAGGCTTTATCTACCCAAAGACCATTATGTTTAATGTCCGATTGAAAGAAAATCGTAACCCCATCGATAGATGTTTTTTCAAGAATCAGCTCTGCAGTCTTTTGAAACCAGTCCTTCCACATTGATAAACTGTAACCTGGGAATTCAGAAATATCAGGCAAAGAACCAAGAAAGGATCTACCACCAGGATCAACATAGGAATTAAGCCATTCGACGGCGTCAGCACAAATAACTTCTCTTTTACATTCATTTGCCATGATCAAATTAACCAGAAAGTTCGGAATTTAATTTTTCCACATCAAGCTCTTTTTCCCATCTCGAAATAACAATCGCGGCAACACCATTTCCAATCGTATTAGTAATTGCCCGTGCTTCAGACATAAATCGATCAATTCCAAATATGAGAGCGAGGCCCGCAACCGGAACGGAAGGGATAACTGAAAGAGTTGCAGCAAGAGTAATAAAACCAGCTCCAGTCACGCCAGAAGCCCCTTGTGAAGTAAGAGTCGCAACAAACAAAAGGCTCAATTGTTGCCAAATGGTTAAATCAATATTAAGTGCTTGAGCGACGAAAACAGCTGCCATTGTTAAGTAAATGTTAGTCCCATCTAAATTAAATGAATAACCCGTTGGAACAACGAGACCCACAACAGATTTAGAGCAACCAAGTTTCTCTAATTTATTCATCATCGGAACAAGAACACTTTCTGAAGATGAGGTTCCAAGAACAGTAAGGAGTTCTTCCTTAATATAACGGATGAAGCGAAAAACACTGAAACCACAATATCTTGAAATAGGTGCTAAAATCAGAACGACGAATAGCAGGCAAGTAAAATAGAAAGTCGCCATCAAAGAGAAAAGAGGCCCAAAAGAATCGATGCCATATTTACCAATTGTAAATGCCATTGCTCCAAAAGCTCCGATTGGCGCAAACAGCATAAAAAGATGAACTATTTTAAATAATATCTGAGAGAGTCCTTCAAAAAAATCCCTGACAGGTCTGGCAACTTGTCCAGCGTGATTCACACCATAACCAAAAAGGATTGCTAAAAATAATATCTGAAGAAGACTTCCAGAACTAGAAAAAGCATCGGTAAATGTTTTAGGAATGATACCAACAAGGAAATCCAGTATAGAAGAATCTTTCGCCTTTTGTGTGTATTCAGAAATCGCTGAAGAATCAAGTGTCGAAGGGTCGACATTAAACCCCTTCCCGGGTTTAAAAACATTTACGGCAATGAGACCCAACGCCAGAGCAAAATTTGAAACTGTTTCAAAGTAAAGAAGAGCTTTACCTCCAACTCTTCCAACTTTTCTCATATCCCCAGAGTGAGAGACTCCAAGAAAAACCGTGGTAAAGATGATAGGACCAACCAACATTTTAAGAAGGGAAATGAAACTATCCCCAAGAATCTTCATTTCAACTGCTAATTCAGGTCTGAAGTAACCTAAAGAAGCACCAAGTATAATTCCAACTAAAACCTGTACATAAAGGACTTTAAAAATTTTCATGAACTAATTATATCAATTTAAATAGGCATGACTAGAATATTGCAAGTATCCATTTCTAAAAGTCTTTGCGTTTCAGACCCTAGGAACTTTTTATTAATTTTTTTGCCCCTATTCCTCTTCACCACTGCAAGATCAATCTTATCCTCATCAATGATCCTCGCTAATTGTTTTGCTATTGGTAACTCTCGAACTGGATCAACCCTAATTTGATAGACCTCATTAGGCCTTAAGATGTAATTAATTTCCTCTTCAAGAGTTTGGGAGAAATCTGATGCCACCATTTCTTTATGGAAAGGCTCAAGAAAATCAATCCAAAGTGAAACGAATTCAATCTTTTGAAACTTTAAAATTCTAAAGTAATCAAAACCAGTGGCAACCATCCAGTCAATGGGTCTTGAAACGTCTAGGAAACAAGAAATATGATTAAACTCAAGATTTCTTTTTATTATTAAAACTGGAAGAGGAATGTTCGAGACAATTTTTCTAGCAACACTTCCTAAATAATGATGAAATAAACCTTTGTGGCCACTATGACCCAAGATGAGAAGATCATATTTAGTATCCCCATTAATTATTAAATCATTTATGACGACACTCGGACTACCTTCATAAATTAAGGGCCGAGCAGAGACTGATGTCTTTAAAATTTGATCTTTTAATTTTTTTTCAAGTTCGCTAAATATTTTTTTAATAAAAACATCATGATAAGAAGCTCGCGTTGTGCCTTCGAACGCCCAATCTAGCTTTAGACCAATCTCAGAGACATATAACACATCCATTTCACATGAAAGTCTTTTTCTCAATACCTCTGATTGAATTAAGATATTATCTGACGAATTGCTAAGATCACTACAGACTAATATTTTCTTAATATTAAAAAGCATCGCACATAACCCTTGAAAGAAAAAATCATCCATTTGAATCATACATGAGTCATTGATAAAATAATCTGATATAGCTCAACATTCATCTTAAGAAAGATTAAGAACAATTAACTTTCATCAATTGAAAAATTAAATTAAAAAGTTAACTGTACCATTTGAGGGGAAGTCCGATGGAAGTTAGTTCAAACAACCTATCCTTTGACCTAAAAATTCCAGGCCAAAAGAAAAAATTTAACAAGGGTGAAATCATTTATCATGAAGAAACCCCCTCCTATGGATTATACATAGTTCATTCTGGGATTATAAAAGTTTACACTTCGGATGATTCAGGAAAAGAAATTATTCTAAGACTCGCTGGCCCAGGTGACATCATTGGGCATCATTTTCTATTTAAAAACATCACTCACATTGACTCATCAAAAGTCATAGAGAATTCAGTCTGTGACTTTATTGATAAAAAATCTTTAAATGAAATTCAAAAAAACTCTCCAGAAACTTTTGACTACATCATACAAAAAATTGGACAAGAATTAATGATCTATCAAGATAAAAGTATTGAGCTCATTAAAAAGAATGTAAGGGAGAGGCTCGCTAGTTTTTTTTGTTATATGGTGAAAAACCATAGCGAAATCAAAAATTATAAGATTAGGATTAAAGTTCAACTAACAAGAGAAGAAATCGCATCAATGATTGGAACTGCAAATGAAACAGCGATCAGGTTTATCAGTGAATTTAAGGATCTCGGTTTAGTAGAAGAAGTTGATCGGCATTTTTACATTTTAGAAAAAGACAAAATCGATAAACTTGCTGGCCACAACTCACTTTAATAAAGCACGACACGCATTACGATTCTATCTCTTTACCAAAGACATAAGTTTCTGTTTATAAGATTCAAAGTGAGCGCGATAATCACCAAGGTCTTTGACAATCACATTAGCAAATTCTTTTGAAGGTTCGACAAATTCATCATGCATAGGTTTAACTTGCTTTAAAAATTGTGCCTCGACACCTTCAGGAGTTCTTCCTCGCTCGTTAACATCTCTGTAAAGCCTTCTTTCGTATCGAAGGGATTCAGGTGTATCAAAAAAGATCATCTCATCAAATTGATTCCTAAGATAATCAGGATGAAAAATGAGGATTCCATCAACGATGACAACTTTGGCAGGACCTACAGTTAACTGTTCTTTGCTTCTCGTATGAGTCTTGAAGTCATAAATTGGAATATTTGTTGCTTGACCAGTTTTTAATTCAGACAAACATTTTGCCAGTAATTTTAAATCAAGACTATCTGGGTGATCAAAATTAACTGATCCACCATCATGGTCAAATCGGTGAGACTGATCAATATAAAAATTATCTTGATACACGATCGTTGCATACTCACCAAGTGCGAGATGAAGTTCTTTAGCGAAATAGGTCTTGCCGGATCCAGAGCCTCCGGCGACACCTAAAATAAAAGTATTACTTGGTTTGATAAAGGCGGTCACCGGCATCTCCTAAACCTGGAACGAGGTACCCGTTCTCCGTCATTTCTTTTTCGACATTAAGTGCAAAAACCTTAACATCTGGATGAAAGTGTTCAAGTCTCTTTAAAGCATGATCACTCGCTAGGACTGATAGGATTTTAATTTGCCCGACGTGATAACTCTTTAGTCTGTCAATCGCCGCAATCATAGTATCAGCAGTAGCAATGAGAGGGTCACAAAGTAAAATGGGTCGACCTTTTACATCCGCTGGTAATTTAAAATAGTATTCAACTGTATTTTGAATAAATTTATCTCTGTAGATTCCAATAAACCCACTTGAGGCAATTGGAATCATAGATAAAACACCATCGAGCATCCCGTTACCTGCTCTTAGAATGGCAACAGCAACTGGAGGATTTATAATCCGTTCTACCTTAGTTGGAGAGAGTGGTGTTTCGACCTTCACAGCTTCAATATCTTTCCAATCCTTCATTGACTCGTAAGCAAGAAGCTTTGAAATTTCCGTCATCAGATTTCTAAAGTCAGCCGAATTTGTTGTTTTATCTCGAAGATGTCCTAATTTATGAAGAAGAAGAGGATGATTGAGTTCAATTAAATTTTTATACATAATTACTTCCTTAAAAAACTGTTCCGTCACTTATAATATTCAATGGAGGGGTACCACCAGCACGATGAAGAGCTGCTATTTTTCTTCCGGCCCACCAAGTTCCACCTTCTAGCACTTTAGCGAGTGGGAAATCTTTTGGATTTTTCCCAAGACGCTTTTGAACTTCTGCTCCTATGACATCCAGTAAGTAAACGGTTAATGCTCTCCATTCAATAATAAGATCACTCTCAGGCCCCCAAGAGGCCTCAAGGTCTTTAGGGTTCTTGAAAGTGAGAACTCCAGTATCGAGTAGTAGCCCACCATTTCTATATTCTGGTAATCCCGTTAACTCCTCTACTCCTGTGACTGTAATGCCAGCCTCAAGTAATGGCTCAACAAGTGAATAACTCATCCACTGAGAAAGTTTATGAAAGGCAATGAGACCGAATTTAGAATGTTTCCAAGCGTCCCCTAGATTTATTCCGTTAAGGCTCTCCCTACCTGGCCAAATAGGACCTAGACCATCAAGAACTCCCCTTAATAATCCAGTCGCAGGTATCGTTTTTCCGTATTTTGAAACCAAATAATCAATAAGGTTTCCTGGTCTTCCATCCTTGAAGATGGTTTTATTTTCTAGAGCACGACCTAAATTTTTTAAAAGACTCGTTCTGCCTTCAACTCCCACAAGTGGATTACTTTGAGTCACCTGAAAATACTCTTCTATAAGCTTTGGATTTACGGATTGAAGACCCATAGCATCCGATCGAAGACTCTTTTTATCATTTGAGAATGCACCAGACATAAACAAGTGAAAGCTAGCAACTCCAAGCCCCTCAGATCTAGCATATTCCTTAGAGGTTTCTTTTTCATGATACTTCCACTGAGGCCCAGCTCCCGCATCTAGAAGGACTGATGGAATAACAAGATCCCACTTAATTCTAGCTTGCTCCATCGGATCAAGATGCTTTATTTTTTCCTTGAGCCATAGAGCTCTATCCACATTCCCTGGGCGAAAGTGACCCCAGCGAGAGTGAAAAGGGATATTAAGATCTGGGTAATTTTCCCGGATTGTTTCCATCACGAAATCAACCGTTGAAGAAACTTTTTCTTCATGAAAATGAAAATGAGTATTTCCTAGTTTCGTTTCGTTAAATATTTTCTTTGCCCCATCTCGAATGCAGACAGGCGAAAAGATATAATCTAATTCGTTCACGTGATATCTCTCCCCTTAACTTTTTGAAGATCCTCACCTTTTTTTACTTCGCCGTCTGTGAAGTACCCAGCAGCTTTTTTTGCTTCCATTTCAACTTGAGCATCTTTCGGTATGAGTTCATCTGGGATTGAAATACGATTCACGACTTCAATGCCAGAATTAACGATGGCGTTGTATTTCATATTCGACATCGAATGAAGATTATGAATTTTTTTAATCCCAAAAAAGTGTAAAACATCAGGCATGAATTCTTGGAATCGAGCGTCCTCAACTCCAGCGACACATTCAGTTCTCTTAAAGTATGTAGCCGCTGAATCTCCACCTTCTTGGCGTTTTCTAGCGTTATAGACTAGAAACTTTGTCACCTCACCAAGAGCACGACCTTCTTTTCTATAATAAGCAATAATTCCCACACCACCTTTTTGAGCGGTCTCAGCAGCATGCTCGATTCCATACATAAGATAAGGACGACAGGTACAAATATCAGAACCAAATACATCCGATCCGTTGCACTCGTCATGAACGCGGCACGAGAGCTCAATATTTGGGTTTGATAAATCCTGAGGGTTACCAAAAATATAAACGGTCGTTGAACCTATCGGTGGAAGCCAAACTTTAAGATCAGGTCGAGTAATGAGTTCCGGATACATGCCACCTGATTCTTGGAAAAGAATCCTGCGAAGAACTCCCTCTTCAACATTCAGACGCTTTGCCATTCCAGGCAAATACCAAACTGGCTCAATAGCGACTTTGGTAATCTTAATGTCCATATTATCTTTAATAATTTTCCCATCACACTTAAGTCTTCCCGCACGAATAGCATCGTGAATCTCGGGGATCTGTAAATGCGCCTGAGTCACTGCAATGGATGGACGTATGTCATAGCCCTTATCAAAGAGAGACTTGAAATGGATTTGAGGATCTAATCCCCAAGGATCAAGTGAGACAATCTTTGTGGGATCATTCCAAGATGGAAATGGTCCCATCGGAACTGGTGAATAAGTATTATGAAGATCAGGCTTGTGAGACGGTGGGTACTTTCCACTAGCTACTGATAAGGCCCGATAAATCGTATAAGAACCCGAGTGACTTCCAATAGCATTTCTTGCCTTGGGATTTGTTTGTGAGGCCACCACAGGCCCACGCTTAAGGGGATCAGCGTTTCCCCAATCAAGAGTCAATGACTCTGGGTATTTTAAATTTGAATGTGTCGCTAAAACGACATGTTCTTTGCGCTCATCTAAATTAGACATATAGCTCCTTACGACATCCAGTTGGAGTCGTTTTGTTTTTCCCATTTAACTGTTACTTTTTTTACATCTGACCAGAAATCTAGTGAGTGCTCACCCGTAATGTCTCCAGAACCAAATTTTGAAGCGGCAATTCCACCAAATGAAAATGGCTCTCTAGGAACTGGAACTCCAACATTCACTCCTACCATTCCAGCTTTCGCTTCACGAATAACTCTTTCAGAGAGTGTTCCAGAGTTCGTGAAAACAGAGCAAGCATTTCCATACTCACTTGAATTCTGAATAGTCATCGCCTCAGTGATATCTTTGCACCTAATTATTGAAAGAATTGGTCCGAATAATTCTACCGCCTGAGCTTCAGAGCCAGCTTGAATATGATCTAAGATCGTTGGCCCAATCCAGTTTCCTTCTTCCATGCCTTCTGGAGCTTTCGCGTTTCTTCCATCAAGAAGAATCTTCGCCCCAGCTTTTTCCGCTCTGCCAATGGCCTCGACAAGAAAATCTCTTTGAGCTCTAGTGATGATCGCTCCCATATCTTTTCCAAGCTTTAAAGAAGAGGCGCGATCAAAAATTTTACCAATATGTTTATCGACATCTCCAACAGCTAAGAGGACTGAAGCGGCCATACAGCGCTGTCCAGCGCATCCAGTGAATGAATCAGAGATCCCAACTCCTGCTAAATCAGGATTTGCGTCAGGGAGAAGAACAATATGATTTTTTGCTCCTCCCATACAGAGAGCTCTTTTACCGAGTGACGTTGTCTTAGTGTAAACAAGCTTCGCTATTTTTGTAGAACCAACAAATCCCACGGCCTTAACCTCTGGAGCTTCGATAATAGCATCTACAGTTTCTGCTCCTCCGTGAAGAACAGTAAAAAGTCCATCAGGAAGACCAGCTTCCTTAAGCGCATTCGCGATCTCTATTGAAGTCAGTGGCGTTTTATCTGATGGCTTCCAAATGTAGGCATTTCCTAGACCTAGAGCAATGGGGATCGTCCACATAGGAACCATCGCGGGAAAATTAAATGGTGTGATATTAGCGACAACACCAAGAGGAATTCTTCTATACTCACAACTCACTCCTCGAGAAACCTCCATTCGCCCGCCAACATCCATATTCTGTAGCGAAAGAGCGAACTCCAAAACCTCAAGGCCTTTCATGAGACCAGCTTTACCTTCATCAAAAGTTTTTCCGGATTCACTCGATTTAAGATGTGAGATTTTGTCCATATCTCTTAAGAGAATATTTCGAAAATTAAAAAGAACTCGTGCTCGCTCTTTAAGCGGGGTTCTCCCCCATTCAACTTGGGCCGCACTGGCAATTTTAATAGCATTTTTGATTTGATCAGATGAAGGAGGGAAAACCTCTCCAATTTTTTTTCCATTGTAAGGGGAAATAATTGAATGGGATTTACCTTCTCCTTTAACCCAAGTTCCATTAATAAAATTTGAACATGAGATCACCTCATCTGGGATCTTTACAGTCATAGTACAACCTCTCGAAAAAACTAAAGAGGAAAAGGGTAATACAGAAGAGAGGTTATTGCCTATGAGATAAAACCCGACCATTTCACTCCGGATCATTGGTCGCGCTTTGAAATTCAAACCCTTAGACAACAAAACCAATCATGGATGTTGGGATTTATAAGATTCCTCGAAAAGTAAAATATACCGAGTCTGAGAGTTGTCAGTTTGAAGACTCTCCCACTTGCAACAGAGTAGAGATTCTCGAGGAAGTTAAAGTCATCCAAATAAGAGTCCAATATCAAAATGGAACATGGACAAGTTCAGACGAACCCCCAATCAATTTCTTAGAATTTCATTTTCTTTTAGATAGTATTTCTGGTGAAGATCTACTCTTCATATCAGAAAAATCAAGAGGCTGGGATTTGTCGGGCAAGAAAGCTAGGGGGAGAAGAATAATAGCAAATAGAAATCAAAGTCCAAAAAATGAATGCAGCTTTAAAAACTAGCTGATAATTTTTACAAGTGCGTTTATGGCCTTCTCAAATACACGAGAACCGCCATAAACGATTTGAATTTTTTCAATAATTTCTGAACGCTTCTCATAGTTGTACTCACTATCATGAAGATTCTCTACGAATTTTTGGCAAACAATGAAAATAGCTGAAAGTTGATTGATTCTGGCTCCAGTCACTCCATGGGGGAATCCGCGGCCATCGGGTAGCTCATGATGCTGCTCAATGATATTGATTGTTTCCATAGGCACATGCAAACGGTTAGCTTTCAATTTTTCGGCCACCTCTTGGGGGTGACGCCAGATATTTTCAGGCAACTCCCCCCCATCCCTTTGCCATTTTCTAAGTGCAATAAAATCATTTTTAGACAAAGTCATATCACACATAATGGAGGCCAAAGATGCTTTGTACTTCACCAGATCTGACTTCCAATCAAATTGATCAATAACTAAACCCATAAGGTAGTTATTTAAAACTGAAAGAATGTATTCTTCGGCGCAATTTTTACGAAAATCATTAACAAAGGCAAATATTGAAGGTGACTCTTTCAGAAGGGACATTGATTTATCGTTTATGGTCTTAAGAAGCTTAATAGTCTCAGCATCTACGCCAATTTGACCAATCACATTTTTAATCGTGACCATGGAAGAGCTAAGTGTTTCAACCCTCTTCTCTTGTACAGTTTGGGGATTGTAGAAGTTTTTTGAAGACAATGCTTCACTCACATTTTGCAAGATGAGTTTGCAATCGGACTCTTTAATTAAGACTTCATTTACATCTTTCTGCTGCAGCTTCCTAAGAATATCGACAAAGTGATCTGTTGAGTAGTTGAGCTTAACGTTTTTACCGCTCACATGAAGATGAACTTCTATCCCTGCAAACTTATCTGCAAACTTAATAAGATGAACAACTTCCATTTTAACTAAAGTTTCAGAATTCATTGTATTTCTTCGAATTACCCTTAGAGAGTTCCACTGGATATTTTTCAGCGTTTTTTCGCATTTTATTACGAACAACTGTTTCCAGATCTATATTAGTCTTACTTAGAATTCGCATAAGATAAAGAAATATATCTGCCAATTCGTCCTGGGCCTTTAAAAGTAGTTCTGGGTCGTTGGTAATTTCATTTGATTGATCCTCAGTAAGCCACTGAAAGATCTCTAAAAATTCAGAACACTCCACACTTAAGGCCATGGAAAGATTTTTAACAGAATGGAATTGATCCCAATCCCTATCCTTTACAAACTGCTCAATCTCATCGTTAAGCTTTTTAAGATCAATATTTTTCATACTTTAAATATAGCCAAAGATCACACTTAAGCCTACCCTTGATTTAATATGCATCTACGCAATCCCCACAAAGATAGATATGATTTAAAAAATCTTTCCATAGAGCTCCCAGAATTGTCGCAATTCGTTTTTACCAACCAGCACGGCATAGAAACCATAGACTTTTCAAACCCTCACGCAGTGAACGCCCTAAATAAGGCCATCCTTAAATACCATTACGGTATCAAGTTTTGGGAATTCCCCTCAACTTTCCTCTGCCCCCCAATACCAGGGAGGGCCGAATACATTCACCAAGTAGCAGATTTATTTGATATTAAAACTGAACTCAAAATTCTTGATATCGGCGTAGGGGCAAGCTGTATCTACCCTATCATCGGAAGTCATGCCTACAACTGGTCTTTTGTGGGTTCAGAGATTAACCAAATGGCACTCCAATCTTCACAAAGAATTATTGAAAATAATCAGCTCCAAGGAAAGATTCAGCTCAGGCACCAAAATTCAAATAATTATTTTTTTAAGAATATTATTTTTGAAGGAGATATTTTTGATCTTACAATTTGTAACCCACCTTTCCACGATACTCAGGAAGAAGCTCAGAAGGGAACTTCCCGAAAATGGAAAAATCTTGGAAAAAAAGATCTCGGAGTAAAGCTGAATTTTGGAGGCCAGGAATCAGAGCTTTGGTATCCTGGAGGTGAAGTCAACTTCATCCAAGGAATGATTAACGAAAGTCTCTATTTTACAAATCAAGTAAAATGGTTTTCTAGTCTTGTTGCCAAAAAAGAAAACCTCGAAAAGATATTAAAGAAAATCAAACGATTGCCCATCGAAGTGAGAGTCCTTGATATGGAACTAGGAAATAAGAAATCCAGGATTTTGGTCTGGAGAAAAAAAAATTAAGGTGAACTTAAAAGTTCTTTTTGAATAAGCTCCCGAAGTGGTTCATAACCAAAAACTTGAAGCATTTTACCATTCACAAAAAAAGTTGGGGTCCCTCTGACTCCTAGATTTTCCGCATCTGATACTTCGCTAGCAATCATTTCATCAATCGCTGGATCTAACATATCCTTTTTGATTTTTTCAATATCTACACCCGTTTCTGGAAGGTACTTCCAAACCAGATCTGGTTTAGGATCATGGTGACTACCCCATAGTGGCTGATACTGAAATAAATTCTCCAACACTTCCCAATATTTTCCTTGCTTCCTCGAAGCCTCTAAAATACGGATCACAAATCTTGAGTTCCCATGAAAGGGAGCATAACGAACAACCAATTGAATTTTACCTTCGTTTTCTTTAAGAAGCATTTTGACATAAGGATAAAACTCTCGGCAGCTTTCACACTCCGGGTCTAAAAACTCAACCAAATAAACCTTAGGCCGTTCTGGTCCTAATTTCGGCGCATAGTCTGGAACAAATTTCAGGAATTCTTTTTTGGAAAGTGCTTCAAGCTCTTCATTTTGAATTGATTGATAATACTTAATACCGGCGAAAAAGATCCCGACTAAAGTGACGATCGAGGACAAAATAATGATCGATTTATTATTCATTTCTAAATTCCCTTTTAAGAAGCACAAGTGTTGAGAGGATCAAGCTAAATCCAATCAAAGATAATAAAGGTATCGTAATAAAACCAAGCCATTGAAGTTGAACTGTCGTACAGGAAATTCCCTGCATGCAGGGAGAAGCACTTTCAGGCAAAATCTTGTAGTAGAGTAAATTATGATAGAACGCAATAACCCAACCTGAGACGACTAATGGTGTTGAGAATTTTATAACTCCTCTATCCGGATAAATTAAAGCTGTTAGAAAGATAAGAACTAAGGGATACATGAAAATTCTTTGATACCAGCAAAGGCTGCAGGGAGGAAGTCCCATGACATAGCTAAAAAAAAGACTCCCAAGAGTCGATATGGTTGAAAATATCCAACAAAAAAATAACAAGAACCATTTTTTATCAAGCATAGATGAGATTCTAGGTCTCTCGCTTTGAGAATACAAGGATTTGTGGTACAAAAAACTTAAAATGACACCATCAAAGACATCTTTTTACCAATATACTCTTTTAGAACTACAAGACTTGTTCGAGTCTAATCATTTACCTAAATCTGGGCCTCTGTTACTTTATAATTGGCATCATAAAAAAAAGAATATCTCTCCATGCCACGATGACCTCGCCAAATTAAGTATTGATTTTGTTGAGAAAACTTTTGACTTCGAATTGCCAAAAATAGATACCGTACAGGAGTCGACTGATAAAACGGTAAAATTTCTTATTCGGTTAAAAGACAATTTAAAAGTTGAAGCTGTTTTAATCCCTTTTAACAGTAAATATACGATTTGCCTTTCATCACAAGTGGGTTGTGCCATGAATTGCAGTTTCTGCTTTACTGGGACTCAAGGCCTAAAAAGGAATCTAGCGCCAGAAGAAATCGTAGGTCAATTTATCGTAGCCCAAAGGTGGCTATCAGAAAATAGACCCCTCGATGATAAAATCCTTAACATTGTTTACATGGGTCAAGGTGAACCCCTTCATAATTTTGATTCAGTGAAAAAATCTTGTGAAATATTTTTAGTAAGACATGGAATAGGCATCGCACCCCATAAGATAACAATATCAACAGCAGGTTACTTACCAGGACTAGAACGCTGGAAAGCCGAGATGCCAAAAGTAAATATCGCCGTTTCACTCCATTCAACAATAAAAGAAAAAAGGGACAAACTGATCCCTATTAATCAACGCTACCCTATTGAAGATGTTGTCGCTTTTGCAGAGACGATTCCTGAGGGAAGAACAAGGTTTGTGACTTACGAATATTTACTTATTAAAGATTTTAACGATACCCCAGAAGATGCCCATGCAACCGGAACATTTCTCGAAGGGAAAAATGCCTATATAAGTCTCATTCCCTTTAACCCATTTCCTGGTACAAAATATTTAAGGCCTACTTGGGATGAGGTGGAAGCTTTTAAAATTATCCTAGACGGCTATAAAATTCCAACTTTGGTAAGAAAAACAAAAGGGGATCAAATCTTAGCAGCTTGCGGACAGCTTAATACAAAAATCAACAAAGAGGTTTAGGTCAAATGCGTGTACTTGTTTCTGGTTTTGAACCGTTTGCAGGTGGAAAAATAAATCCAACTGAAAAAATAGTGGAATCGATTCAGAAAGATGAAATCCCTTATCCAAATGAGATAACATTGGAAAGTATTGTTCTCCCTGTTCGATTCATTGATTCATATGAATGTTTAAAAGAAAAAATTAACACGTTTAATCCAGATGTTATCATTGCGTTTGGTCTTGCTTCCGATAGAGCAGCGATCGAACTCGAAGAAATAGCAGTCAATACAATTCATTCAAATATTCCAGATAACTCAGGAACAATCATTTCTAAAAGTCCAATTAATCAAACAGGACCAGAGTTCTATAAGTCGACTCTCCCATTACTAGGAATCGAAGCAAAATTAAAACAAGAAGGCTTACCAGTAAACCTTTCGAAATCTGCAGGCACATTTGTCTGTAATTACCTCTTTTATCGAATGATGGAAGATAATCAAGACACCCAAAGGCTTTGTGGATTCATTCATGTTCCTCATCTAGCTGAACAAGTGAAAGACCGAGCACCATCAATTTCAATGGAAGATCTAAAAAAGAGTGTCTCAATTATTTTAAATTATATGAGTTACTAAATCTAAGAGGCTTTTTTCTTTAACTTTTCATACGCCTTATTAATTTCTTTGGTATTTTTTTCGGCAAGTTTTTTAAAATCATGGCCCATGGATGCAACCCTATCCGGATGATTTTGTTTCAACAGCTCAAAGTAACGTTTTTTTAGATCTGATTGATTTATGAATTCACCTGGTTTAAGACTAAATATTTCTTCTGCTGTTTGTGAGTCATTGGCCGAAGGCTTTTTAATAGATTCTTGTTTTTGTTCTTTTGAATTCTTTTTATCAAAATCTTGATGTTTATTTTTCGATTCATTTTTTTGATTATCAGAATTTGAGCTAGTTTTAGACTTAGGGCCGTCTGTTTTAGGGCCGCCATTGATTAACTTCATGGTCTTTTGAAATTCTTTGTAGTTTTCTAAGGTATACTTTTCAGTTGGAACAGAATTGCTCTCATCTATTTTTTTCTTTTGCTGATCCATACTTTTTTTCAAGAACAAGAAAGGCATTTTAATGAAAATAAAGTAACCCCCAATAATAAAAGCAAGAACGGGGGCAATGTTCTTAAAAGCTGTGGTAAGAGTTGTGATATAATAATTAACAGGATCCATTGGGCTTCTTATCGGTAAAAAGACTAAAAGTGATTAGGTGTCTATTTTTTTTACATCTATAAAAATGAGTGTTGAAACTATGATCAGATTTAATGAAACTTTTATTTTCGACGACCCTCGAATCACAGCTGCAAGTGGTCTGGTTCATAAAGAGAATAAACTCTACGTAGTTTCGGACGATGAGCTGGGTTTTATTTCCCTAAAAGTTGATCTCAGTGAGAAAGCTGTTTTTCATCAAATCCTGGATGGAGAACTTCCCGAAAATGAAGAGGAGAGAAAGAAGAAAAAACCCGACTTTGAGTGTTTAACTCTTTTTGGAGATTCTCTTCTTTTAATCTCTTCGGGATCAAAACCACATCGACATCAGGGAGCAATCGTAAATCTAGAGAATTTTAGAATGACTCCACTATCATTCAAAAATGTCTTTAGAGAACTTTCAATATTAATACCAGAATTAAATATTGAAGGGGCCGTCACAATAGGAGACAAAGTCATTTTCCTTCAACGCGGAAATGGAAAGATGCATTTTAATGCAATCATTGAATTAAACCTTCATTCATTTTTAAAAGATGAATTGCTTGAAGTTAAAATAACCCCTATTGATCTTGGGAAAATTAATAATACTCCTCTTGGCTTTACGGATGCAACTCTTCATGAGAACCATATCTGTTTTCTTTCTGTGGCAGAGTCGTCTGAATCAACCTACTTGGATGGTGCTTTTCTTGGGGCATGTTTTGGAATAATGACCATTCAAGGTGAAATAATTAAAACTACACCTCTAGACATCAGTGCAAAACCAGAGGGGTTATCCATTATTGATCAATATCTTTATGTGGTGACTGATTCTGACAGCCGAAAAGTTTCTTCAAAACTCTTTAAATCGCAATATCGAATTTAAGAAATTAATTCTTTTAATACAAATTTGAACGGGTCTACTCCACCAGAGATTCTAGTTGATTTCGTATTATAACTTTTCCAGACTCTTTCAAATTCTTTATCATCCGCCATTAAGCGATAAGATAAAATCAATAGTTCTTCTTCACTGAGTTTATATTCATCAGAGATCATTTTTATAAACAGATTTAACTTACCAACGTCAATTGCCATAAACGACCTACGGTATCAAGATTAATTTACCTATACTTTTTCCGGACTCAAGTTCTTTATGAGCACTCGAGACATCCTCAAATGGATAACTTTTCACGGCCGACACTTTTATTTTGCCCTCAGAGTACCATTTTAAAAGGTTATCCATCGCTTCGCTAAAGATTTCGTTTTTATCAAAAAGAAAAGAAAGGTTAAATGTAATTAAGCTTCGGTTTAAATGGGACATATTCATAGGGTTAAAACTCGGAGTCCTCAGATAATCTTTTATTAATTTGGGCCAATTAACTTTTCCACCTGTTTTCGGAAACATTGAATGGGCACCATAAAAGAATAATTTCCCGCAAGAGGCAAGATGATTGAAGCTCTGTTTGAGTGTTTCTACTCCATTGGCATCAAAAGCTAGATCCACCCCATTTGGAGCATACTCTTCTACTTTTTTCCATAAGTTCTCATTTGATTTATCAATCACAAAATCGCATCCAAGGTCTTTTACAAATTGAACCTTATGTGATGATCCTACGACACCTATTGAAACGATTCCGAATATTTTACAAAGCTGCACGAGAGAACTTCCCACTCCGCCCGCAGCTGAGTGAATAAGTGCAACCATTCCTGGTTTTACGACAACAATTTGAAATAGTGCATGATAGGCAGTTAAAAAAACGGCAGGAAATGCGGCCCCCTCTTCAAAAGACATGTGCTTTGGAAGAGGATATAAAAAATTCTCCGTGACTTTGACTTCTGTTGCGTAGGAATTAAATAACGACACTCCCAAAACGTTATCACCAACTTTGAACTTAGTTACTTTAGTCCCAATTGATTTAACGACACCAGAATATTCAAATCCAGGAGTAATGGGCCACCCTATCATTTGTTTTGCCGACTCATAGAGTCCCCAACGAACAATTATATCAGCATAATTAATCCCAATCGCTTTTGTCTCAACAACGACTTCGTTTTCATTTGGAATAAGACTTTCAACTTCTTTAATTTTTAATTCTCGGTAATCACCGGGTTTTTCAATGACAATTTTTTTCATGGTTGATAAGTGATCGTTCCAGCGGAACCATTCACCCCCGGTAGAACACCTGCTCCACCAGAAACATCGAGAGCTCCCGTGACAGATGGATTCACTGAACTTGTAGCATCAATTGTAACTGAATTAATCATAGAACCGTATTCAACTGTAATTTTTCCGCCATCGCCCCCATTTCCAGCGCTTGCGTCTCCACCTTTAACACTAATATCTTTAACTTCTCCAGTGCTATAAACTCTTACCTCTCCACCTTTTCCCGCATCTAACCCACCAACTAAAATGGCACTATTACTAATAGCTCCTGAGACGTAGAGGATACCCGCTGTTGAAGGAGTACAACTACCGTCTCCCCCTGTAAGATTCACGTTATTAGTAACAGTCCCACTTTCAAAGATCTTAACGAGGGCCGCACGTCCGCGATCACAATAAGCTCCATATCCTTGACCGTTGATATTAGTAACGGTTCCATAAATATTTGCAGCACCAGCAAAACTTTCTAAATAAGTACCGGATTGAAGAAAAAGGTTAGAGGCATTACCACTCACATTGATTGTTCCTGCATAATTTCCAAGTGGCAAACCTGACCCAGTGCCAGCTTCCACGGAAACTGAAGGCCCACTCACGAGACCAGTTTGACTGATCGTGATTGTTCCACCGGCCCCCACTTTTGAATCAACCGTATTTCCACCCTTTGCCTCAACAATCCCATTCACTGTTCCATCAATTGTGATCGTACCACCTTGACCAGCTAATCGCCTACTCGCAGAGACTCCATTGTTGGCACCACCTTTTGCGATAGCAGCACCCGTAACAGTAGCACCTGTCTCAATTAAAATCGTTCCACCTTTGGAAGAATCTAATGAAGTTTTACAAGAATTGAGTTGAGAACAGCGATCAAGTTGTCCGCCACTAGCATCAACTGAGTTGACTTGTGAACCGGTCATTAGATAGATGGTACCACCTAAACCTCCCCCATGTCCCTCTCCGCCTTTGGCCGATATAGCCCCAAAAATACCCTTAAGTGTTATGGCGCCCCCTCTCCCAGCGAGTCCAGGCTTTGAAGTAAAATTTAAAGGATCTGGGTAATGATTACCACCATTACCTCCATTTGCAGAAACATCACCAAACTTCATTAATAAATTTGTTTCAAATTTTATCCCAAATGAATTTCCACCATTTTTACCATCCCAATCTCCTACAGCTGAAGTGCCATCTGCACCATTAGTCCCATTGGCAGTAATATTACCAAAGATCGTATTAGTCTGATCAGCACCATTCACACCAACCCATGATACGTAATATCCAAAACTTGAAATCAAATTGATGTTTCCATAAATACCTGGTGAAACCTCAATAACAAGAGGTTGAAAAAAAGTAGGAGAAAAAGCGATTGCCGCATTGACTGCCCCCTGGGCCGTTTGAAATGGCTTCGTTGGATCACTAATCACACCAGTAACATCACTTCCAGTTGGAGAAAGAAAGAGGGTCGACTTAAGAACATTAATTGATACAGTGACAGGAGTCGAATTGAGGAAGACATCAGAAACCATAAATGTAAATGAATCAGTTCCATAATAATTTGTATTTGGAGAATAAATGACATTTGCCCCTGATCCACTTAAAGATCCATGGGAAGGAGACTGTACGATATAGAATATAAGTGAGTCACCATTTGGATCGGATCCAGTAAGTGTAATAGGTATGGCCTTGTTAGAATAAGTTGTAACACTTGCTGGATTAGCAACCGGAGCTTCATTATATTTTGTTATCTTGATTGAAACAGTTTTAGGTGTAGAGAAATTTCCTTGAGAATCTTTCACTCTAAACTTAAAAGAATCTAGTCCGTCATAATCAAGATCCGGCGTATAAATAAAGGAACAGTTTTGATTTATTTGAAAATTGGACCCTACACCAGAGGCATGTAATGGGTTCGTAACAACATGACAAGTTAGAGTATCTCCATCTGGATCATAACCAGTTAAATGCGGCTTAGATAATGTTCCGGTGGAGACATAACTACTAGGGGGATTTTGGGGAGGATTGGGCTTTCTCTCGACCATCGAAATATTGAGATCATTGGCAACGGGTAAATCTTCAACCGCAAGAACACTAAAAGAGGCGTGAGCTAGTGGCGAGGTTAGATTATTTGCCGTAACTGAATAATCAAATGAGACAGGCCCAAAGTAATTTGAAGATGGTTTTAATTTAACTTTGCAGACGCCTGCACTACAAATGCAATCTTCAGTAATCTTAAGATAAGCTCGATTTGAAATGTGACATGTCGTAATGAGATCATTTTCAGGATCTGTATAATTTAAATAGATCCATCCTGTATCAGTGTCCTCATTAATATTTGGTGGCGTAATATCAATAGCAATGGGAGCATTATCATAAACCGATGGATCATTGACCGTGTTTACTGTTAAAACGTCCGCTTTCTTAGGCTGGCACCCAAGAAAAACAAATAACATGAATAGACTCGCTATAAAAGTTGCGGACATATTTTGTTCCTATTCGGCTCTCTAGTATTTTAACTTAGAACCCGACTAGTTGAATCCACTAAGTCCTAGCTGGCCTTACAGCGAAAAATTACCGTATGATAGTCTAGCAAATCAGTTGAAGATCAAGGGAAATGAGATGAAAACGATTTTAATACTGGCAACTATTTTGGCCACTTTTGAATTATGGGCCTCGAGAGATTTAAATCTTAGGTGCACAGCAATTCATAATCTCGACAAGGTCCTTGAAACAGAAATTATTTTAAAATCAACAGATAAAGATATTACCTTGGGTGAATATGAAGACTTCAAATTTATTATTTCATCCAAAGGAGATGAAACAATAGAAATACAGTCTCTAAATATTGTTGAACCTTCAAGAAGTTATGCGACTGGAAAATTAACACATCCTGAAGATTTCATAGAACTTAGTATATGGAACCGTGAGTATATTCTTGATGTTCGCTGCACACTCTAAAACCGTTTAACTTTATTTAATATGTCCAGCTCCATGCTCTCTTCAAAAGGAGCATGTATGATCTGGACATGGAAACAAACCAAGAAAAAAAATTCAGCATTAACTTTTATCAAATCGCTCTCGCAATCATCATGGTTGTAGGCCTCAGGGCCTGTCTAGAGAGTAGGTCAATACGAACTATCCCCTTTAGTGAATTTAAGAAATATCTCAGTTCTGGTGAAATTAAAAATGTCAAAATTCGTGGTGAAAGTATTTTTGGAGATTTTAATCATGAACAAAATGGGAAAAAAGGATTTACTACGACTAAGGTAGAGCCAGGATTTTCTGAGGAACTAGATAAATATGGAATTCCTTATGAAAGCTTGGGATCATCATCGTTTCTAACAAATTTTGCATTATTCATATTACCAACAATCATCTTTATTGGTTTTTGGTATTATGTAATGAGGAAAGGGATAAAAAGTGTTAGTGGTGGAACGGGTGGATCATTCCTTTCCATAGGAAAGACTCGCGCAAAAATCTATGTAGAAACTGACACTAAGATAACATTTCAAGATGTCGCAGGCGCAGATGAGGCCCTGGAAGAACTTAAAGAGGTTATTGATTTTTTAAAAAATACAGAAAAAGTAAAAAGCCTTGGTGGAAAAATGCCTAAAGGAGTTTTACTTGTTGGACCTCCGGGGACTGGTAAAACTCTGATCGCCAAAGCAATTGCTGGAGAGGCAGGAGTACCCTTCTTTTCCACCAATGGTGCGGAATTTGTAGAAATGTTTGTGGGAGTTGGTGCTGCTAGAGTGAGAGATCTTTTTGAACAAGCAAAAAAGACTGCCCCATGTATCATTTTTATAGATGAATTAGATGCAATGGGAAAAACAAGGCATTCCAATATTCTCGGAGGCAATGACGAGAAAGAACAAACACTCAATCAGCTCCTAGTTGAAATGGATGGATTTGATACACAAGGAGGGATCATCATTTTGGCCGCAACAAATAGGCCGGAAATGATTGATCCTGCTCTACTAAGAGCGGGAAGGTTCGATAGGCAAGTTGTTATTGACAAGCCTGATAGAAAAGGAAGACGAGACATTCTTGTCATCCATACAAAGAAAATTAAAACGCATGAAAATTTAAACATTGATACAATTGCTGGTCTAACTCCCGGCTTTACTGGTGCAGATCTAGCTAACCTTGTAAATGAAGCTGCACTCATTGCAACTCGTGAAAATTCTGCATCAGTTAACCAAGATCATTTTACTCGCGCGATGGAAAGAATTGTGGCGGGAATAGAAAAGAAAAGTAAAATCTTGAGTCCACTCGAAAAAGAAATTGTCTCCTATCATGAAATGGGTCATGCATTAGTAGGATATCAATTTAATAAAGAAGATAAAATTCACAAAGTCTCAATTATACCTCATGGAATCGGGGCCATGGGGTATACGATCCAAAACCCAACGGAAGATAGATATCTATTAACTAAAGAAGAACTTCAAAACAAAATGGCCGTCCTATTAGCTGGGCGTGCATCAGAAATGTTAATCTTTAATAAACTAAGCACTGGTGCATCTGATGATCTAAATAAGGCAACATCGATAGCCAGAGAAATGGTTATGAGGTTTGGGATGGCGCCTGAAATAGGGTTTGTGACATTTGGCGAGTCTTCAAATCAATTTCTGGAGATACAGGGACAAATGAGCAGGCAAAACTATTCAGAAGAAACTGCAAAAGAAATTGATCACTGGATAAAAGAAATAATCATGAACGCTTATGAAAAAGCCTTTGTATTTTTAAAAAACGAAAGAGATATTCTTATTGAGGCTTCGGAGACACTTATGGAAAAAGAAACATTAGGGGAAGATGAATTAAATGTCTTTTTTGAGAAAATACAAAAACCACTGATAGAGAACCTGACCCATCATTAAAAGGGAGTCGTTATGAATGGTTTTAGTTTAAAAAATAAAATTTCAATGAATGACCATTTTATTGGGAATATCGATACTAAAATCAACATTGTAGAATTCGGTGATTATGAATGCCCTTACACAAAACAAAACCAACAGGACATTGATAAAATCATTGCTTATTATCCGCTTGAAATATGCTTTGCTTTTAGACACTATCCGATGACAAGGCTACATCCTCATGCAATGTTTGCCGCCATCGCAGCAGAGGCCGCACATCTTCAAGGAAGATTTTGGGACATGCACCATGCACTGATTGAAACGCATGCAGAATTAAATACTGAAAATGTGTTCAATATCGCGAGACATATTGGCCTTGACATCAAAACTTTTCTTTATGACATAGAAGACGACTCAATATCAAATATCATAAATAAAAATATACAAGATGGCATTATAAGTGGGGTCAAAGAGACTCCCACTTTTTTCATCAACAATCACTTTTTTAAAGGACACATAAATTTTGAGGTCATTAAAAGTCTTATCGAAAAAGAGATCCGTGATAATTCCTTATCACCTTAATTTTTTACAATCCTGCAATCGATAGATCTTGAAAACTTAAAGGGACTGAAAAGAAAGTTAAATCGGTACTCGATTTAATACTTAAACTATTGACACTCACATTCTTAAACATTTCCATAAAATTTCCTGAAAGTGTACAATTCCCCACAACCTGGACTCTTTCACCTTTATTCCAAAGATATCCCTTAACTGCAACGGAGAAATTCCCAGTCACTCTATTAGCTCCTGAAAAGAGTCCATCCATTTTTATCACTTCAAAATAGTTATCAGGAAGAGACTCCAATTTATTTCCTGAAATAACAATATGAGTGCCTGAGATTCCAATTGAGCTTATAGGCCCTCTTATCGCGTGACCTGTTGTTTTTTTATTAAAGAATTTTGCCGTGACTGAATTATGATAAAAAGAATTCAGAACACCATCGCAAATTAAGTCGAGGGATTTTTGCTGAACTCCCTCGCTGTCAAAAAGGGACTTTCTGAAGGCATTGGGATAATCGGGAACGTCTTGAATTGAAATCTCTTTGGAGATCACAGACTCCCCTAATTTATCTAACCAAGGATTCACTTTATCCATAGCTGATTTCGCAGAAAACATATTGGAGAAGCATTCAAAAATACCTTTCAAGCAATCTTCAGAAAAAACAACAGAATATTTACCCGTTTTGAGTGGAGACTCTGACAATAAATGTCTTGCATGAAAGAGAGAATTATTTATGACTTTTTCAAAATTCAAGTCACAAAATCTATGAGCAAGATGATAATCATAATAATTAGATTTTCTTCCCTTATCCTCCATTAAGGCTGAGGAAGTAATACTATATATTTTATCAGAGAAACTGGTAAAACGGCCTTTTGAACTTAAATACATGAGACTTGATTCATTTTCAGAAAAAGAATTATATGGTACTGCTATGACTCGAGAATCTAGTGATTTAACCTTTGATTCTAGTTCAATCGATTTTTGAGTTTTAATTTTAATATCAACTTCATCTTCAATATATTTTTCATGATCAAGTAATTCCCCTTTTATGTCGATGATCTCTTCATGAGGATTTGGATGACTATTTTCTGCATTATTTAATGCTTGTAGTACCATGAGTTTCAAGGATTCTTCATCCATGGCTTCTGTATAAGAAATTCCAACCTTCCCATCTTTAATTACTCTTAGACCAAGGATTTGAGAACTTGAAACTTTATAATCAGAGATCATCTCTTTTTGAGAACTCATTTTAAGGGATTTATTTGTTGAAAAAATGAGGTCCCCTTCAACACGCTTACTCAAGAGTTCTGTAATCACATTTTCCATTAATGTTTTCATGCTTCACCTCCTACAAGTATTTCATCTACCTTGATAGGTGGCTGACCCACTGTTGTTGGAATACTCCCGCTAACAGATCCACACATCCCGGCCATGAGTGAGAGATCCTTTCCCACCATAGAAATTTTCCGCATAATATCTGGACCAGTACCAATAAGAGTCGCTCCCCTGACTGGGGTGATAAGTTTTCCATTTTTTATCAAATACGCCTCTTGAACAGAAAAATTAAACTGCCCGGTTGAGGGATCAACAGATCCTCCTCCCATTTTTTTTGCATATAGACCGTCTGAGACTGTTGAAAACATTTCTTCTAATTCGTAGGGTCCTTTATCAATAAAGGTATTTCTCATTCTAGAGGCCGGAGCAAATTTGTAAGATTGTCTTCTGGCCGAGCCGGTTCTTTTGTGGCCAGTTTTTATTTCTCCAAGTCGATCAGATATAAAGTTTTTTAAAACTCCATTTTCAATCAATTTCGTCTTTTGCGTGGGCATTCCTTCATCATCGATGGACAAAGATCCCCATGCACCATCAATCGTGCCGTCATCAATTGCTGTTAATGATGAATGAGCTATTTGTTCCCCCATTTTGTCCCAAAAAACACTCGCCTTTTTTTCAACTGAAGTTGTTTCAAGTAGATGGCCACAAGCCTCATGAAAAATGACCCCACCAAAACCATTATCAATAATCACAGGCATTTTCCCAGCTGGGCATGGTTTTGCCTTTAGCATTGTAATACCCTGACGAATGAGATTTTCACTAATTTCTTGTTGGTTTAAATTTTCTATATAAGACCAACCTCCAATTGCTCCCGGTCCAAAAGATGATTCAGACTGAAGAGGACCATCTTTCATTATAACCTGATGAAACAGTCTTATGTAGGGCCGCTCCTCACTAGCAAACAATCCATCAGAATTATAAATTTCAACTATTTGTTTTTTCTTTGTTAAACTAAGGATCACCTGAGCTACTCTAGATTCTTTACGTAATCTTTCATCAATACTCTTAAGATATGAAACCTTATGTTTCGCATCGATCTCTTGATCAAGTAGAACCGGTATTTTTGGATAATTCACTTTTTCGAAATTTATAACTTTTGCATTTTCTTTTTTATTTATTCGGGACCCGAGAAGAGAAGTGATTCGAAGGAGTTCTTCTTTCTCGGTGGAGTTCGTATAACCGTATAATGCCTTCTCGCCCTGAATAAGCCTGATTCCAACTCCAAAGATGGTTCCAGACTGCGTATCCTCAGATCTAGAATTTTTAAATACGATAACTTCTGATTGAGTCCTTTCAATAAAGACCTCTACAAAATCAGCACCTAGATGCAGACCTTGATGAATCACTTCTTTTGCAATTTCCGCTGGTAAAAGCATCATAAAATCCCCTATTGAATAAAACGAACATAAAACAATAACCTTAAGTCCAACAAACAGATCTAAGACTCTAAAACTTTCGAAGCCAAAACTTTAATCTTTCTAAACCATCGTCAAAATCTTTTGCTCCAAGACCTGTCTTTCGGAAAAGTTCTTCGCTGTCCAATTTTTCATTTCTCATTATCAGAAATATTTTCTGAACTTTTTCAGATAACTCATTCTGATCAAGATTCTTATTTTTTAAACGATCAAATTCTTTATAAACGTCTTGTATCAAAAAATCGATTGGATCAACGGGAGCAGATGTCTTTTTTAATGTCGATTTAATCTCAATTCTAGAAAGTAATGTATCAATACCTTTGTATCGTCGAATATCTTTTAGAAAATTCTCCTTATACAAAAGGTTCGATACTCCTCCGCAATCAATAATGACGTCATCCATTTTCTCCAATAATTCAATTAAATATGTCACCTGGAAAGGATTAGTTTCAAGGTAAGGAATATTTTCAAAAATTATTGTACTTCGACATTCAGAAAACAATTGTCTCTGACCCTCTTCATGAATGGAATCACAATAGAAGTCATCAAAAGTTAACTCATTTAATATTGGCTGAACATAAATGGCCGCCATCGAATCGATCTTAGACTCCATAAGATTAAGCTCTTCATCCGAAAATAAATCTTGGAGCTGAAGATCGAAACTGACCTTAAAGCTTTCAACTAACAGGTCCAATTCCGACACTTTTAGTCTTGAATACACATTGATTGAACTTAACATAACCTATTATGACCTATTTCAATGGGAGCGTCTTGGGTTAGAATAAAACAAAATATTAAAAGATGGGTCAATAATGGATTCAAAAAGATCAAACAACACTAATCCAGAGAATGAAAATCATAGATCAACAAACTCCATTGGTCAAGGTAGAGCTTACATACCATTTGAGAGGAAAAAATCTTCAAATGGATTTGGAAAATATATCGCCGGAGCTCTTTTAGTTTTGACCCTTGGAGGTCTTACAACTTTTGGTTATAAAAAATTTCAAAGTAACAATGGTTCAGAAATATCTTCAGTAAAATTTGACCAAGCTGAACTCGTCAAAAGTATACTGGCCATCACTGATGAGGATGAGAAATTGACCGACAAAGAAAGGTTAGGTAAACGGACCGAAGCAAAAAAGGAGATAGAAACTCATCTTGCTCATGACTCTAGAAAGGATCCTAAGACTTCTCTGGGTCTATTCAAGGGCATTCTAACAAAATGCTATATCTCAGGACACGACGTTCATTGGATCAATGAAAATGCTGAAATTCTAGATCATGTTGAAGTTGGGGGTCAAATCGACCCCAAAGGTCAGGTTGCAAGAGAAATGATTAATCAATCATCGGACCCTATCGTCGTCATAATGTTCGAAAAAGGATACGAAGTTTATTCTTCGAATGGGGCACTTTTAAAATCTGAAAAAGACTAAACTTTTTTAATAAAAATTTTTCCATCTTTTAAGACTTCAATTTTTGCTTTTTTTGCACCCTCTTTTTTTATTTTTGCTAAATCTGAGGCAAAAAGATCAAAAATAATTCTTTCTAGTTCCCTTACGCCAAATCGGCTAATCTTCTGATTTTTTAAAAGGACATCGACAATCGCTTGAGGTGCTACAAATTCTAAATCAATTCCGTAATCTGAAGCGAGTTTAGAAATTTTAAGCAAAGCTATTTCCGCCATGACTATACCCTTTAAGGGATCAAAGACTGAAACTCGGTCTATTCGACCTAATAACTCAGGTCGAAATACCTGTGAATCAGCTAAAGCTCCTTTCACTGCATTCGTTCTTTCATAAGGATCGTCAAACTGGCCTTTTAGATTCGTTATTTTATCAGCAAGAGCATTTGAGGTTAAAATAATCACACTTTGAGTAAAATCAGCTGTCACTCCTGAGCCTTGGTCGGTTAATCTCCCCTCACCCATCATTTGAAGAAATAAATCAAACACTGAGCTATGTGATTTTTCTATTTCATCAAATAAGATGACTCTTTTTGGTTGCGCCATTATAGGTCTAGTTAATTGCCCACCTTCTTTAGCTCCTACATAACCTGGTGGAGGTCCGACTAATCGATCTTTTGAATGTGGGCCGGTAAATTCTGAACAATCGAATCTAATGAGTGCTCTTTCATCCTGAAAAAGATAGGAAGCTATCGCCTTAGCTAGTTCTGTTTTCCCCGTTCCAGTTGGGCCAACAAAAAGCAAATTTGCCACAGGCCTCCTTCTTTCACTTTTATACCACTCTAAGGTTATTAACTGACAAACGTCTTTAACAACTTGGTCCTGACCTTTTACTTTGGATAGGCAGTGATTAACAAATTCATCTTCATCAATATCTCTACCATTATTTTGATCCTCTTTACTTAACAATGATTCAAGTTCGTTCCAGTTCGTAAGTTTTTTTGGATCATCTATCATAAAATTCCTATCGTTGAATGTCAGACAATTCACACATAACGCAATTTATTTTTATTTTATCTGATGCTAAAGTATCTAGTTTGGAAAATGAGCTATGGGATACATCTAATGAATTCATGTCGTATCCAGAAAATGCAACACGTCCATTATCTACTTTAATATCATAAGCCTTTAAACTTGTATGTTGGGACCGATTGTAAATGGCAGAATCTGAAAATCGAGTAAAATGAGTTTTATCAATTTTAACGGTACTAAAACCGCTCATAGAAATAAATGTGTCTGCTTTCTCTAGGTAGCAATTGTTTAATTCTAATTTGGAAGATTCATTAACTCGAAAAGAAACTCCAACGAATTGAGAGTCAATGGCTTCAATTTTTGAAGAATCATTGAGAGAAAAGTAAAAATTTGTTCCCTCGACTTTTGTTTGCTTAAGTGTCAAATTTATATTTTTCTGAAGATAAAGATAGCTACTTGCGGCCAACACAACAAACTTAAGCTGAATTTTCTCTAAAACAAGTGAATCAGATGTTGGAATGTAAGAACTATTGGTATTAACATCTAAGATAACACCTTCTTCACCGATTATATGGACTCTTTTAAATGCCTTATTGATTGAAAATTCATAATTACCTGGTGATATGTATACCAAATCCCCAGAGACGGCATTATTGATTACGGTATTTAAATCATTACTATCAAATTCCTCTCCCGATCCAACTCTCCATTCATTTTTGCCGCTTTTGGGTCTAACTTTCACGACAGGTAATTTATCCAAAAAACCAGACCTGGTATGGATTGAGCGGCTCGCAACTTGTGGAATTGGCGAAGGTGTAGAAGAGTGAAGTAATTTATTCTCCGCTGGAGTGGAAGATGAAAGACTCAAGTTGAAGTTGATGTTTTTTATTAACGTTATGATCAAACCTACTCCAGCAAGAAAGGCTAGAAATAAGCATGCTAAAAATATTTTATCTTTCCAAATTCGACTCATGCTAAATTGACCTTAGAATCAAATGATCATGACTAATTTCATGCCGCCATTTTTCTTTTTTTCGTGATCTGAGGAATAAAATTGCCACGACTATCAGATATAATCTCAATTTCTTTCCAGCCATTGTTTTTTGCCTGCTGAATGATTGGATCTGATTTATGTCTCACCACTTGGATAAGTTGTCGGATTCCAAACTCTTTAAATCTTTGATTGTCTCTTACGATCTCAATGATAGCTTCAGCGCACAGATAATTAACTTCAATTCCATGCTGCCTGTAATAGCTGGACACCTGTAAAATTCCAATCTGGGCAACATCAATGACGCTAATTGAACCAAACCAAAACAAACCCTCAAACCTCGAGAGTAAAGCTTTCTCCATTGTAGAATTTGCTGCCACATGTTCCAACAAACCATAGTGATGCTTTTGAGCATCTTGAGCCGCTTCTTTTGAGTGTGAAGCTGCATTTGTGGTAGCAATAATGACTAAACCGGGGCAATGAAACCACTCACCCGTTAAAGAATCCATGATCTGGCCACTCTCCAAAAGTTGGTAGAGACTTGAATGAACTTCTTTCGGGGCCTTGTCAATTTCATCGAGTAGAAGAACTTTATATGGATCTTTTTTGAGAGAAGAAATAATTATTTCAATTAACTTTTCTCCATTGAATCCACTTTGATTCATCGCTATTTTTAATAAACTTCCTCTTCCGTAAAGACCTTCAGCAAGAAGTTGAGCGAAAAATGTTTTACCTGTGCCCGTTGGGCCAACTAAAAGATAACTTCCTAAATGGCGATTAGAATCAATCATATCAACATTTCGTTTCAATATTTGTAGAATGGAATGGATACTAGGTCCTTGCCCAATGATGTTTTTAAACATCCAGGGTTTTATTCTCTGAATATCTGCTGACTGAATTTTTTTATAATCACCTCGAGTTTCGGGACCTAGCTGACGCTTTAGAAATTTCCACCTTAAATAAGCAAAAACACTCGCTCCCAACATCACACAGGTTAACCCCCAAGGTGTCAGAAACCAAGAGCTTAACCTAGCGAATGAAATAATAAGAAATGCGACCCCTAATACGATATACACATTTTGGAGCCGCCCAAAATTGGTCATAGTCCATTATCGTAATGATTGGGCCACTTCTTGAGTGAATTTATCAAGAAAGGTATAAGGCCTTGATTTTACGATTTATTAAATTTGAAATCCAAAAAGGAATCGGACAAGAAAATGGGCAAAAAAAAAGGGCCCGTAGGCCCCAGAGATAAAAACTTAGTTAAGGTGCTTACCAAGAAGACCAGTCAATTCAAACATAGTTACTTCTTCTTTTCCAAAAACCTTGCTGAGTTTAGCATCAGCTAGGATATTTCTTTTATTTTTTGGGTTTTGAAGATTGTTAGTTTTAATGTAGTCCCAAATTTGCTTAACGGCCTCAGTTCTAGCAACTGGATTATTTCCAATAACTGCAGCAAGCTCAGCCGATGGAGTTAGAGCTTTCATAAAAGCTGCATTTGGCTTACGAGAAGTTTTTTTTGTTGTCTCTTGTGTGTTTTCCATAAATACCCTCCGTGTGTGTAGGAATAGTTTTATAAATTAATTACTCAATTGCAACAAATTCTTATTTCCTAAAAATACTTAAATTTAACTCTCTTGATAAATCTTGGAAAACCTTAATTCCTCTTACAGAATGACCATGTTCGTTTATTGACGGTGAATAAACAGCAATGCCTAATTCACCAGGAACAACTCCAAATATAGCTCCACTGACTCCACTTTTTGCAGGAATCCCCACTGAATAGGCCCACTTACCTGAGGTATCATACATACCGCAAGTAAACATTAAACTCAGTATATCGCCGACATATTCTTGGTTTAAAGCTTTATTATTTGTTTTTGGATTGACTCCATTATTCGCCAATGTTGCTGCCATCAGAGACAAATCAATTGTGTTTAATGAAAATGAACATTGCTTAAAATACAAATCAAGTGAATCCTCAATGTTTCCATCAATCACGCCAAAATGTCTTAACAAGTGAGCAATAGATCGATTCCTATGAGCAGTATTTTTTTCAGATTCAAAAACTTTTTCATCGACATGAATTTTTTTTTCCGTAAATAGACTAAAAAATTCGATCATATTTTTTAATCGATCTTCAAAAGATGATCCTTTGATAAAACTGCTGATCGCAATCGCGCCTGAATTGATCATAGGATTATAGGGCTTGTGGGTATTTTTCTCTAGTTCCACAATCGAATTAAAGGCTTCTCCTGTAGGCTCAACACCCACTTTCGACATAATAAATACCCTTCCCAAATCCTGAAGGGCCATACCATAGGTAAATGGTTTGGAAGTCGATTGCATACTAAACAATACTTCTGAGTCACCAACACTAAAAACTTCTCCCCCTATTGTCGTTACAACAATTGCAAAACTTCTAGGATCAGCTTTTGCCAACTCGGGTATATAGCTAGCAGGAGAACCTGCGGTATTGTTTAAATGCCTTAAATAAATATCGTCAATCTTACTTTGTATTTGATTCCTCATGATTCCCTTTAAAACTAATGACCGCTGAGCTATGTCAGTTAATTATTGTGTCGCAGCTTAAATTTCTTCAACTTAAGAGTAAAAACTCTACTTCAAATTCTCTTTTTTAAATAGAATTGTAATATGAATCAATTAAACAAACCAAGTATCCTTCTCGTTGAAAATATCCACCCTATTGCAAAAGAGATGCTCGAAAGTAACGGCTATCAAGTCGACCTCATTTCTCATGCTCCTTCGGAGAAGGAACTTATCGATCTTATACCTAAGTACTCAGCACTGGGAATCAGATCGAAAACAGAAATAACATCGAAAGTTATTGAGAAAGCTTCAAACCTTTTAACGATTGGCGCCTTCTGCATTGGAACAAATCAAATTGATCTTGTTAGTGCTAGAAAGCAAGGTATTGCCGTTTTCAATGCACCCCACTCTAATACGAGGAGTGTCGCTGAACTTGTGATTGCTGAAATGATTGCACTTTCTAGGCAACTTGGAGATCGAAACAATAAAGCTCATAAGGGCGAATGGGTAAAATCCGCTGAGGGATCAAAAGAAGTGAGAGGAAAAGTGTTAGGTATTGTTGGCTATGGACATATTGGAAGCCAGGTCAGCATTCTCGCCGAAAGTATGGGTCTTCAAGTTATATTTTATGATGCCGTAAAAAAACTTCCCCTCGGGAATGCGCGATCGATGAGCTCATTAGATGAATTACTTGCACAAGCAGACTTTGTAACTCTCCATGTTCCAGAAATTCCTGAGACAATGAATATGGTTGGAGCAAAAGAACTTTCTCGAATGAAAAAAGGCTCATATCTTATTAATGCCTCACGCGGAACAGTCGTCGTTATAGAGGCACTTGTAGAAGCTTTGAAAACAAAACATATTGCTGGCTGTGCAATTGATGTGTTTCCTATTGAACCAGCTTCAAATAAGGAAACTTTTGTCTCCCCTCTCCAAGGCTTAAATAACGTTATCCTTACTCCTCATATTGGTGGTAGTACTGAAGAGGCCCAAAAGGCAATTGGGATTGAAGTGGCAGAGAGTTTTAGAAGATATCTTACAATTGGCTCTTCATCTGGAGCGGTAAATTTTCCAAATGTTGATCTACCAATCAAAAAGGGAACATCGAGAATACTAAATGTTCACAGAAACGAACCAGGGGTCTTAGGAGAAATTAATACCATCATGTCCAGGGCCGGAGCAAATATTGAAGGACAGTATCTCTCTACTGATGATGAAATTGGTTACCTTGTTATGGATGTCCACTCAGATCATGCCTTAAAACTCTCCGATGAAATTGCAAAGCTCAAACGATCAATCAGAACAAGAGTTGTATCATAATGACTAATCTATGCTCGACCTGTAAAAAACCAAAAGCGAACTTCACTTGTGGTGCATGTAATGATTCTGTTTGTAAAAGTTGTGGCCATTTTATGGGGCCAGAGAGTTTTTCATTCTTACGAAAAGTTCCCAAAGAACTCTCTCACAGTGTTTACTGTAATCCCTGCTATGACTCTGGAGTAAGTGCTGAATTTCTTCGGTATGAAGAAACCATGGAAAAGGCCAGAGAAGTTATTATTTTCAGTAAGGATGAGACAAAAAAGACGGGGCACTTAAAACGAAAAGAATTACCTTATAAAGTTGAAGATTGTGAAGATAAAGATGAATCGATCTTGAGACTTGCATTTTTCGCCGCAGAGGATGGTTTTAATTGTCTTCTTGATGTGCATGTAACTCACAGAAAAATTATTGTTGGATCTCACAAAAAAACAATCTTTTCAGCAACTGCGACGCCTATCCAAATCGATCCTTCAGAAGTGAGAGAATACTAGCTTCTTTTTTCTAGAGATAGTTTATAAAGGCAATGTTTATTAGTCCCCTCTTCAGATATTCTGTAGGTCCCTTTAAAAATTTTATTTTCAAGCTCAGTTGAAAATATTCCTTTGAGATGAACGATTTTACATGAATCTGACGAAGTCTTTACGCCGATCATTTGTTCGCAAATTCGCCCCATAATATCTATAGACTTCTTTTGTGGATTAAATGGAATTCGGCCAATCAAATGTCCTGGACTAGAGACAATTTCATTAACTTCACCCAAATGTAAATAAAGCGATCCCTCGACGGTTAACTCTAGCCTCAACGCATTCGCAAACAAGAGATTACAAAAGTTTCTCCTATCCTCCTCTTCGCTTACGAGACCTGCATAGACTCCGCAATGGCCAGAAAGCTCCCCAAATCCTCTCGAACATTCATCTTCTTCCTGTAATTGAATTTCTGTATTCGATGAATTCAGAAATTTTAGATCTTGAATAGAAATAACATTTTTTACATTTCCCTGTTGGTCTCTGGTAACAAGTGAAACAGGATTCTGAAGATTTTTTGAATTCAAGGGATGAGGTAAAAAGAAGACTAACGACTTAGTTCCAAATTTTTCTTTAGAAAAAGTCACAAATAAATGGGCCCCCTCTGGATTATCTTCACCTGTTACAACTTCGCCTCCCGAAAAATAATTATCGACATAAAGTCCCTTAACTATTCCATTTCGCTCAAACCAATTAAGTGAGAATGAAATAACCTTAGAGGTAATACCTGGGTATTTATAGGAACCTGTTAATTGAATTTGGCCATGATGAGAGGGGTTGGCAGCAATCATGGATATGAAACTAAAATAGTATAAAAGTGACCTGAGCATGCTTTTCCTCCTCATTAAAGGACTCAAGGAAAGCTGAGCAAAGATCCTGCCAAGGGATAAAAATTGAAAAATTTTAGAAAGATTTTAAGTTTGAAAAGAAGGCCAGCAGGACGTAGCTGCTGGCCAATAACTAACTACTTAAGGTGTTTGCCGATAAGAGAAGCAAGTTCGAACATAGAAACTTCTTTTTTACCGAAAACTTTAGAAAGTTTTTCGTCAGCAAGAATGTTTCTCTTGTTTTTTGGGTTTTGAAGATTGTGCTTCTTAATATAAGCCCAAAGCTTTTTAACAACTTCTGTACGAGCAGCAGCAGCAGCACCGATAACGGCAGCTAGCTCAGCTGATGGTGTGAAAGCTTGCATGAAAGCAGCATTTGGCTTACGAGCTGTTTTCTTCTTAGGAGCAGCAGCAGCTTTTTTAGGAGCAGCAGCTTTCTTAGCAGGAGCAGCTTTTTTAGCTGTTGCTTTTTTTGCAGGAGCAGCTTTCTTAGCAGGTGTTTTCTTTGCAGTAGCTTTTTTAGTAGCTTTCTTCGCCATGATATCCTCCAGAGGATTGTTATTCGGAAGTTAATCTTTCCTACTTTCTTAATACTAATACTTTTGACCATTCAGAGCGGAATTACAAATAAAAATTGCATCCCCCCCCACTCTATGAAGGAAATTGTAAGGAAAATGGCTAATTTCCCCTTAAAAACTGCCATTTTCTCCTCTCAGGAGCAGCTAAAGAGGTCTTTTTTTCTGTTTTTTATGGGGGTGAGTATCGAAAAAACGAAGAAAAAAATCCTTCACATCTTTAAGATTTCCCCGGCCAAAGATGGTGTTAAAGATGGAAATCATCACCAAAATGGACCAAAAAATTAAAATGAGTGATAAAAGAGGAACACCTAAATCAATTTTCATTGAGAACCTCCCCAAGCATTTTAGGACTTCATAGGGCCAACGGGAAAAGGTATTGAGATGATAGAGATCAATTGATGAAACTAGAAAACAACTAGACAGAGGCCAGTGTCTAACCCAGAAAAAAACCATAAGAGTTAAAGTGTGAGCATGGATATAACACTATATATGACAATTATTGATGAAGACTCAAAGGCCAATTCTCCGGCGAAGGCTGAAAGTCAGGGAGAAAATACCTCTCCTAAAGAGGATGATGTTTCCCTAGATTATAAGGAAAAACAGTTGTAAATTGGGCCGATGCGCTTAGTTTTCACAATCATTCTATTCCTAACTAGCTGGAACACCTGGTCTAATACCCATCTCCATAGGGTAATATCCTCAAAACCTCTCTATGAACTCGGAGTTGTTGGAGGCTATGGTTACGTGCCAGACTACCCTGCTTCAAATCAAGGCAGGATGAGATATCTATTATTCCCTATCTTTAGATACAGAGGACTCCGTTTTCGGTCAGATGAAGAAGACTCCGCCAGGGCAAGAATCTTTCTCCATTCCCATTATGGAATTGATCTCAATGCGACAGGCTCCTTTCCTGCATATTCCCAAGATAACAAAGCAAGAAAAGATATGCCTGACTTAGACTGGATGGGAGAATTTGGCCCAAGAGTCTATTTCTTTCTCCATCGAAGCGATAAATTCTGGTGGAGACTGTTTTTCCCAGCGAGATTTGCGTATTCTACAGATTTATCAAGCATAACAGAGAGGGGAATGGTTTTTGCCCAATCAATGAATCTTAGATATTTTTTTGATGATACAAAATTCAATTCCATTACTTTTGCAGTCACAAGAAGTTACGCTACTGAAAAATTTCAAGATTACTATTTTGAGGTACCTGAAAAATTTTCTAATATTCAAAGACCCGCGTACAAGGCCTCTGGTGGCTACCTCTCTACGAGCGCAGGGCTGGCCTTTATTCATGAGAAAAATCAAATTGGTCTTTATGCAGGGATAGGAGTGAACAGTTATAAAGGGGCTGCCAATTCTGGAAGTCCACTTCATAAAGCAGACTATACTTATGGAGCGTTCATCGGTTTTAGCTATTTTTTCTATGAATCAGTTGCCCGCGGTTACATGCAGTAGAAAGCTTATTTCCGAAACAAGTAAGAAAGAAGTGAAAATAATAAACTTAAAATCAAACCCGTTGTTATAGGAAAATAAATCTTTGTATTTTCCGTCTCTATTTTTATATCACCAGGTAATTTACCAATTGGTATGTTTCCTCCAGTGAGATGCCACAGAAGACTCGCTCCAATCAGAAGAAGTCCCAAAATCATCAAGGTTTTTGACACTGAATCCATTTAAACCCAACACTAAGCTGACCTAAGATCCTGCAAATCTCTTGGGAGTTGGTGAACCACTTGGGCGGCTTCTCCCCGGTCAATATGATCTAAAATGATATTTAAAGCGATTGGAACAACTTTTTCAAGATCCATAAAATCATAGGCCTCTAAATAATCCCTAACCTGTCCAAAAAACTCGTTAACCCCTTTGCATGAACTTTTGGGTTTATTTATATTTGCCATATCAAATCCCTCAAAATAGTAGCCTCTAAGTAGAGCTGGCAATTGTCCACCCAGGTGCAGAGCTTCCCCGGGTTCAATCCTATCCCTTAAAACCTTCATCGTTGCCCTCAAAACAACAAAAGCATGATTGGGAGTTCTAAACTCTTTTGTATCCATCATTTTCTTAAGGATGATCGCAGTTCTCTCCTGGGTTTTTTGTATCGACTTGATGTCCTCAAACATAACTCCTCCCATTTGAAATAGACTCATCCATTGTTGAACTTAAAGGAGGGAAAGGTAAATTTAAAATTATCTAAAGAAGAAGTGATAAAATTCATATCATCATTTAATCCTTTCTAACGTATTTTGTATAAAGAGGGGATTTAATGCTAAACGATGAACAGTTTCTAACGTTTCAACAGCTATTTATATCTGTTGGACTTGGACTCATAGTGGGTCTACAGAGAGAGTGGGCCGAATCCCCTATCGCGGGCATTAGATCATTTTCGATCGTATCAATCATGGGAACGATATGCGGCCTGTTATCTCACAGATTAGGAAGTGGCATTATATATCTAGGAATAAGTGGGATACTGGGGATTACACTAATCGAAAAAATATCTCTCATGAACAAAATCAAACTACATCGCGGAATCGTAACGGAAGTAAGCCTTCTCACGATGTTTCTTATTGGTGTTTTAGTTAGTACTGGCCCCATTATATTGGCGACATCGATTGCAGGTCTCTTAACGGTCATCTTACACGTAAAACTTGAACTCCATCGATTTGCTGCGAAATTTTCGAAGGAAGAAATTCGATCCTTAATGCAATTCGTAGCAATAACTCTTGTCATCTTTCCAATATTACCTGAAAAATCATTTGGCCCCAATAATGTAATAAATCTTCAACAAATATGGCTTATGGTTATCTTCATCAACGGCATAAGTCTCATAGGACAAATCATTTACAAATTTAAGGGTGAAAAAGATGGTGTTATATGGGCAGGTCTAATAGGTGGTATGATATCCAGCACTGCCACGACCCTTAATTCCTCAAGAATCATCAGAGTCACTAATGATCAAATCATATACTACTCAATAATCATACTGACCGCATGGACAACATTATATTTAAGGGTTTTCATAGAACTTCTAACAGTATCACCAAGTTTTAATGTAACTCTACCTCTTTTAATGCTCATTATCGTATCTAGCTTCTCCATCATATTAATATGGGAAAAAAATCACTCCCAGATATCAGAGAATAATATTGAATATAAACCAACGAGTTTAAAAGTGGCCCTAAGCTTCGCCTTCTTTTATTCACTTGTCATATATTTATTTGCATTTATGAAAGATGAAATGGGATCAAATACCCAATCAATTGTCGCCTTTATTTCAGGCATCGTCGATGTAGATGCCATCACGCTATCAACCGGAAGACTCGTTGAAAAAGGAATAATTACACCACAAAAGGGTCATCAACACCTTTTTCTAGCACTTTTTGCAAACCTTTTATTCAAAGGGGCAATTTCACTCATCATAGGGGGAAAAGAACTATTCAAAATGATCTATATCCCCTGGATAATTTCAATTATTTTTCATGCTGGAATTTTAATATATTATTTCTTCTAATTTTTAAATTAAATTAGAATATCCTTCGACCTTTCTGAAATCTGACCATTAATCAAATAAATCTCTCGATCAGCAAAAGAAGCATAATCAGGATCATGTGTCACAAGACAAACTGTCGTCTTTGAATTTTTGTTTATATCTTGAATCATTTTCATAACAATATTTGCATTTATCGTGTCTAAATTACCAGTTGGTTCATCAGCAAAAAGATACCTTGGATGCATCACAAGTGCTCTCGCAATCGCGACTCTTTGTTGCTCCCCACCAGACAATTGACTAGGATAGCGAGATTCTAAATTAATGATACCCATCAAATTTAATAATTCGCGGGCATATCCTCTTTTAGAATCAATCAGACCTAAATTCCTTGCAGGAAGTAGCACATTTTCTAAAACAGTCAATTCTGGAAGTAAGTAGTGAAATTGAAAAATAAATCCTATCCCTGTGTTTCTTAGAAAATGAATTTCTTTGAAGTTTAATAATTTTAAATCAACTCCATCTATTAATATATTTCCCTCAGTTGGGTGATCGAGAGTACTCATTATGTATAAAAGAGTACTTTTGCCACTACCAGAACGTCCAGAAATGGAAACAAATTCATCATCAAGTATCTTAAAATTTAACCCATGAAGGACTCTCTGTGGAGGAGAACCAAATTCCTTTACAATATTGATCCCTTCAATCATTTATTCCGCCCTTATGATATCCATTGGCATCAACTTACTTGCGGTATAAGCAGGGATAATTGATGACACAACAGATGAAATAAATGCACTAAAGATTGCCAAGAAATAAATTTTCCAATCATAACTAATCCATAAATGATTTTGACCTCCAATTTCAATATTTAACCTTAGATGTTCTAAGTAAAGACAAACGAAATATCCAAGGACTAGGCCAAGAAGACCACCAGAAAATCCTAGAAAAATACCTTGATAAAGAACAAGTTGTAATATTTTAATGGGTGCATAACCAATGGCCTGCAAAATTGCGATCTCTTTCTTTTTTTGGTTAATCATAATAGATAAGACATTATAAATTCCAAAAGAAGCTACAATTAGAATAGTTATCGAAATAAAATAACGACTATAATCCTGAACTTTGATCATTTCCATAAATGATTGATTTGCTTCCTGCCAATCCTGAACTTTGTCGCGAGTAAATCTTCTCCACTCAGATGCTACTTTGCTAGATTCATCAATATCAAAAAGTGCAACTGCTATTTCAGAAATTCTTCCAGGGCTTTTCGTTAGTACTTGAACATCATTTAAACTTGCAAAGGCTAAACTTCGATCTGCTTGATCATTACCAAAATGATAAATACCAACCAGTCGAAAAGAACGTCTTTCACCATTGCCAAGAACGATATTCAAATATTGATTTATTTTGAGCCCCATGTCTTCAGCTGCTCCACTCCCAATAATAATCCCCCCAGATCCTTTAAGATTAAGAAAAGACCCTTCCTTCATATAATTTTCGATGGAAGAAATTCGAACCGTTTTTTCTGGTATTGTACCGATAAGATTAACAGCAGAGGAAAACTTTTCCTTAGATAAAACAACGAAGGTTTTTAATCTTGGCGAAAAATCATATACTCTACTGTCTTCTCCTAAAAGATTAAACCAATTGCCATAATTCTCTAGACGAACTTCCTCCCTTAAGCCAGATGGAGTATTAAACCATTTTATTAATTGGCCATTCTCACTAAATACTTCCGTAATTTCATGTGGATCAATTTTTCTCTCTGCACCTGAAATAAGAACGTGTGCCGTATTATTTAAAAGAACTTGAGAAATGTAATCTCGCATTCCCAGTTGAACACCTGAAATACTGACAAATAAGAGAGTGCCGAGACTAATACCGAAGAGTATTAATATAGACTGCTTTTTTCTTGAAATAAGTTGTCTCCAAGCAAGATAAAGCATTTAATCCTTTTTAATGAATCTTAGCTGGTCTTGTGTACTTATATCTCTATCTAGTAGTTCAACAAAAAGTGAATTGGCATGACCGACTTCTACTTTTTTCTTTATCCAATGATCTTTTTTCTTCACATTAATTTGTCCATTTTGAACTGAAGCGAGCGGAACAAGCATTGCATCGGAAATCTTCCCTATCTCAATAGAGACATCAGCAGTCATCCCGGGTAATACATTGGGTGGTAATTTTTTGACAAAAACGGAAGCAATAAATTCATCATTCCGCGGAAAAATGTGCATGACAATCCCGTGAAAAGTGGTCCCTCTTAAAGATTCAAAAGAAATTTTTGCTTTTTGACCATTTTTAATTCTCAATGCAGATTGCTGTTCAAGAGAAAGCTCTATAAATAAATCTTTAAGATTTTCTACTCGTAGTAATGGAATTTGAGGCAAAGCTGTTTCACCCTCTTGGTATTTTAAATAAGTAACAGTACCATTTAACGGGGAATTAATGATTAAATTATCAAACTGGATAAGTGGATCACCTTTTTTAACTCTATCTCCCTCAAAAGCAAAAACTTTTTTGATTTTTAAAACAACCCCAATGATGAGGTCGAATTTTTGGTTTGATTTGATTTTACCAAGTCCATAGACAGACTCAGTTATTTCGCCTCTATGTGGATGAACAATTTCAAATTTTTCTTTCTTAAAATAGAAAAAGCTTACCGTGACTAAGCAAATTAAAATGACAGAAGAGATAATAAAAATCTTTTTTCTCATCATCTTTTAAAGAATCCCCTACTGAGGAATAGATGTCGATGATAAGGATCATATTATTCTAGATTGTGAGCTCAGCTGTGCTGATTATTGAAGAATTTATGACTTGGCCTGTTTACAAAATAGGTCAAATTACTTTTTTATCCAGATAGAGAAGTATATAATGATGGTGGATGGACGACGCTTGTATTTTTTAGGATCTTTATGGAAATGAAAGTGATGGCAAATAAATGCGATGAAGTCGCTGCATTATTAAAACTATTTGCTCATCCCCAACGTCTACTCATACGGTGCTACCTGAGTGATAGTGAGAAGCAGGTAAAAGAATGCAAAGATGAGAGACAATTAGGATAAAGCAGATAAAAAAAATCTTTCTATTTAATAACCAATCCCAATGTTGTAAAACTTCTAATATCAATGCAGAAAATCTTCTGTCTGATTTAAAGGCGAAAAAATGAAAAAAATAATTGTTATATTTCTAGGATTATTAAGCTTTTATGTATTAGCGGTGACTCCCAAAGAAGCTTACCAGCTTGCAAAAGAAGGAAAAGCCATACTTGTTGATGTGCGTGAAGAAAGTGAAATTAAAGAAGGGATGATTGATGTAGCGATTTCATTCCCTTTGTCAAAGATTGAAAATGATTCAAACTGGAAAAATGAATTTATCCAATTAACAAAAGGTAAGGAGATTTATCTTTATTGTCGAAGTGGAGCAAGATCAGGCAAAGTTAAAGGTATATTAAAAGAAAATAAGATTGAATCTCAAAATCTCGGTGGTTTTATGACTCTAGGATCCTTACTCCCGACTAAAAAGCCATGATTATTTCGCCACAGTGGAGTCTTCTTTTAGGAATCATGGGCTCATTATTTATCAGTCGATTCCCCAAGATTGAATTAAGTGCAAAAACTTGGAGTACACGATTTCTTCAAACCAGTGTCGTTTTACTTGGTACATCACTTCATTTCAACAAAGTCATAAATGATGGACTCAATGGTGCCTTGATTACAGCAATTAGTCTTCTCGTTATTTTTGGAATCGGATATTTTGGTATCAAATATTTTTCTATTGATCAAAAACTTGGAACTCTCCTTACTATGGGCACGGCGATTTGTGGAGGGAGTGCGATTGCCGCACTTGCTCCCGTAATCGGAGCTGACGCAGTTATTGTAACGATATCAATCGCAATCGTTTTTCTACTTAATTCATTATCCATTTTAATATTCCCTCTACTCGGAACTTATTTTGAAATGAGTCAAGCCGCATTTGGCACATGGGCCGCCCTTGCGATTCATGATACGAGCTCTGTCATTGGAGCATCATCTATATTTGGAGAAGAGGCACTAGGAGTAGCAACAACGATCAAACTCACACGAGCGCTTTGGATAATTCCGATTACAATTATGTTCTCTTTCAAATTTAATAGAAACTCAAAATCTATTAAAATTCCTTGGTTTGTATTTGGCTTTTTATTAATGTCCCTTACTTTTACTTTTTTTACTAAATTACAAGATTATAAGGACTTATTTGTTCTCATTTCCAAAAACGGTTTTTCGATTACCCTCTTTCTCATTGGACTTACATTTAATTTTAAAAAGATGAAAGACATAGGGTTGAAACCATTTTTATTTTCTTTAATTCTTTGGATTATAACCACATTACTATCTTTTTTATATGCGACCAACTTTCTTTAGTACTATGCTAGATAGTTTTAGCGAGAAAAAGAAAAACAAACAAATTAAAAAGACATAGATCCAATCATCTTTTCGCAGTGATGACAGATGTAATCTTTCCGAAATATAAGATACCTCAATAAAGGCAATAGTAGATAACACAGTTAGCGCCGATATTATTTTTGAAGCGAAAGTCCTATATTTTGTAAGTGAATAGACGATACCCACATTCCACAAAGACATAATAGCTAAAACCATGGAACGTGCATGGTTGATTGAATCGTTTGCTAAGATACTTCTCTTAAAAGAAACCAATATTACAAGTGTCACGATAATACCCATAATCAAAATCCCAAAAATATCTTCTCGTGAAAAAAAAGCATTCCTAGTACTAGATGTTGATTTTGAATTTTTTGTTTCTTGCTGAAAAGAAAAAAGAGCCGTCGGATGAATAATCAGTTCAAACCAAATAACATGAATGGGTAAGTATAGAATTGGAAAACCTATAAGTGGGATCAATGCAGCCGTTAATACAAAGGGTATATGGATTAAGAAAAGATACTCAAAACTATTTCCAAGGTTTAAATAGAGCTGCTTCCCCTCTTGAATTGCATGAACGATTGTTGAAAAATTATCATCCGTTAATATAATGGATGCTACCTCCTTTGCACTCTTTGTTCCTCTGACCCCCATGGCAATTCCTATACTCGCGGCTTTTAAGGCAGGAACATCGTTGACACCATCCCCTGTCACTGCAACGACTCGATTATGGATGCGTAATGATTTTACGATATTAAACTTTTGAATCGGTGTGCATCTTGAAACGACATCCAGCTTCTCTAAAAATTCTGGATTTTCTAAAAGCCATCTTTCTTGAAATTGGTCCGATTGATGCTCAGCCGAGATGACTTTGGGGTCCATCCCACCAATGCCAACTTCTTTTGCAATAGAACGAGCAGTTTCAGCATGATCACCAGTGATCATAATAACTTTTATCCCGTTTTCTCTACAGTAACTAATCGCTTCCTTAACCTCTTTTCGAGGAGGGTCTTCAAAAATAAGAAGACCCATAAATGTAAGGCCAGAATCCGGCTCCTTATTTAATTTAAAATCATCGTACGAAATTTCTCTTTTTGCACATCCGAGAACTTTATGACCTTTAAATGCGAACTTCATGACATTTTCATTCCAAAGGCCTGTCTCCTTTTGGGTTAAATTGGACATCTTTAACAGTGTTTCAGGCGATCCTTTAGAAAAGCAAAAATAGTGAAGATTCTCTTCCATAACAAAAACAGATTCTCTTTTACGATCTTCTGTAAAAGGAAAAACCACTATTTTTTCGGGGGATATAACTTCTTTAAGTTTACTGACCTCTAAAATAGATTGATCAACTGGATCACTCGCAGAAGAATCGGAAGCCGCTAAAGATACTTTGATTAAATCTAGTTCATTGAACCCCTCAGATGGTAATAACTGATTTAACTTAAGTTGCCCTAACGTTATAGTTCCTGTTTTATCGCTACAGATACAACTGACTCTACCAATATTTTCAACAGAAACCGCCCTACGAACTAAAGCATTCCTTTTGGCCAGTCTAAAGACTCCTACTCCAAGGAAAAAGGTAAATACCACAGGAAATTCTTCAGGGATGGCAGCAACAGCTAAAGTTGCGGCACTTAAAAAAGCATCCACAAAGCCCTTGCCTTGAAAAATCCTAACGGACGCCAAGATTAAACACATTACACCAGAACCAATTGAGAGGATTTTCACTAATTTTGTAATCTCTAATTGAAGTGGGGTTTTCTCATGTCTAACTGAAGCGACTGATTGAATAATTTCTCCATAAAGAGTATCTTTTCCCGTTTGAAGAACTCTTAACTTGCCACTCCCCCTTAAGGTTCTGGTTCCCGCATAACCTAAATATTCATTTGAAATAGTAACTTTTTCTTTAAGATAGAGTGTATCCCTTGATTCAGTAATCTTTTTCTTATGAATAGGTAGCGCTTCACCAGTTAGGGCCGATTCATCGACCTGTAAATCTAATGTATCTTCAAAAATACCATCTGCAGGTAAGTATACATTAGAGTTTAATAAAACAAGGTCACCAGGAACTATATCCAAGGAATTAATTATCGTTTGTTCTCCGTTTCTAAAGACTATCGCTTCTGAACTTAATTGTCCCATGAGTGAATCCACGGAGACTTGAGTCCTTCTAAGAAGATAGGCATCCATAAATATTAATGGAATGATTGCTACAAAAAGAGAAATAGCTTCCTCAGTCTGGCCGATAAAAAAAAAGATCACACTAATACAAAATAAAAGCCAAATCATGGGATCACTAAAAGTATCTTTCATTAATTCAAAAAATGGGCGGATTTGTGTCTCTGCTATATTGTTAAAACCAAATTTTTCTTTTTGCCGAACGATGTCGTCATCAGAAAGATGATCAAGGTTTAAATCAACAATATTTTGAAAGGATATTTTTCTAAACATGTTAAACCTTATTCCTTAAGAAAGATTAGGCCAACGAGAAAGAATATTTATGTTATCCATTTTATAGCAAGGAGGATGGTATGCTAAAAATTTCAAACATCTTAGTCTGTACCGACTTTTCGATCTATTCCGATTATGCCATGAGAGTGGCAGAGAAGATAAGAAAAAAAACAAATGGAAATGTTACAGCACTGCACGTATCAGAATTTTCCATTAACTGGGACTGGATGCCTCCGAATTATACTGAAGGTGGTTATCAAGTAGAAATGTTGAAAGTATTAAAAAAAAGAATTGAAGATCAATTACTCAAGAATGATTTAAAAGCAAGCACGATCGTATCCATGGGACTAATATCAACGGTCATCATTGATTTTATTAAGGGAAACAAAGTTGATCTCGTTATAATAAGTCACAAGGGTCGTACAGGACACTTCAGTATCGGGAGTATCGCAGCGAAAATTATTGCAACATCACCAATCCCCGTATTTATTGTTAAAAAGGATCTGGAGATTGATAGAGTCTCGGTTCTTGTTGATCCCAATGGTGCAACAGACAAATTATTATCCTTTGGGAAAGGATTTGTAGACGTCTTTAAGAAAGATTTAAATGTTCTCTCTCTCATTCCTGATATTGCTGCTAGGTATATTGGTGTTGGAAAAATTGGTTTCTCTACAGAATTATTAAGTCTAACGGAAGATCAAAAGAAGAAATTCATTCAAGAAACAATTGAGGGCCTGAAGAAAAAATTTGGACACCAATCTAATGTTTATTTTAATGTTGAAACAACGACCGAAAAGAAAATTTCCTTTCATTTAAATAAAATTCTCATGGCGCATAAAATCGATGTTATTATTATGCAGCGACATCAATCAACTTATTTAGAAAAAATACTCATCGGCTCTGAGACAAGAAGAATGATAGAAATCTTTGAAGGTAATATCATTATTTTAACACCAAGCTAAAGGATGGGCGCCAAAGTATTAATAAGATGAGATTGAATACGACGAAACTTTGAAAGAGAGTTGAAGTAATTCAATGTTATCTCCTCTGATGAATCTATATCTTTTCTTAAAGAAAACTCTAAATCCAAAATAAATTTTTGATCATCTGTAATAATTGAATTTTCAAAATTTATGAACATGCTTCTAAAATCAAGATTTGAAGTTCCAATAATTGCGAGGTTATCATCTATCAACATAACTTTCTGATGCATCATACCCGGTGTGTATTTATAAATTCTAACACCCGAATGAAATAAATGCTCCATATGAACATCCATTGCCAAAGCAACTAATTCATTATCATTGTTCTGGGGTATAATAAGACGAACATCCATTCCCTTTAAACCTGAAATATAAAGAGCATCTAGGATTCCCTGAGGGGGAATAACATAGGGGTTAGCTATCCATATTCTTTTTTTTGCGATGTTTATTAGCTCAATATGCTGTAATAGATTTAAAGGTCGATCCTCAACAGGAGATGTTGAAAACAATAGTACATTAGAGTTTCCCATGGTGGAACACACATTAACATTTGTATCGATAGCTGCTGATTGAGAGAATTTCCAATCTTTAATAAATTCAACTTGAGCAAGACCTAATACAGGGCCTTGTATTTTTATATTGGAATCTCGCCAATATCCAATTTCTGGGTACTTCCCAAGGTAGTCATCACCAATATTTATTCCTCCAAAAAATCCAAACTCTCCATCGACAATTAATTGCTTTCGGTGGTTTCTAAAATTATATTGAAGCTTGTTAAATCGGATTGGTGAAAATTCCCCTAGATTTATTCCACTTCTTTTCATTTCGCTTAAAATATCTTTCGACATTTTAATTCCTATTCTTTCGTATAAGATATAAATCTTTATCCCATTTTTCGCTCTCTCTATAAGTGAATCAATAATAACTTTTCCAATATGATCAGTTCTAAATATATACATTTGTAAAAGAATAAAATTTCTTGCCTGCTTAATTGCCTTAATCATTTCAGAAAATGTTTCCTCACCGTCAATCAAAAGCTTTATTGAATTAGAGGTAATAAACTCAGACTTATTTTCAATAAGTAATTTTTGTCTTTGATCAAAAGATTTTTTTTTACGGAAGTGGGCAATGAACGTCTCAACATGCGATCTTATTTCAACAAGGTCTAGCTCGACTAAATCGTAATTATCTATTTTCTTCTTCCCACAAAGTAGATAAACGGGAATGGAAATAAATGGAATGCAAACTAAGGACAAAATCCAGGCCATCGAACCTTGAGGTGTTCTAGACTCAAAAATCGACTTCAAAGCAAGATAAAAACCTGTCATATAAAGTATAACAACACCCAAAACGAAATAACGGCCAAGGTGTATTTCCATCTTTATTTCACCCTCCTTAAGATCTTAGATTCTAATTCCTCCGAGGCATAGGTCTCTAAAAAATCTTATGCCAAAATTAATATAAACCTCCGAAATAACAAACCTATAGATGGAATCTATGATCGGATAGAAAAGTGAGATTTGATAAAAATCTAAAATCACTTCAAGATCTATAAAAGAATTGAACTTCACGAAAGGAGATAATAATGAAGTCTATCATTAATTCGAAAGTTCCAGAATTTAAAGCGCAGGCCTTTCAAATCAATGAGTTCAAAACCTATACAAACAAAGAAATTGAAGGAAAATGGTCTGTTTTCTTTTTTTATCCAGCCGACTTTACGTTTGTTTGCCCTACCGAGTTAGTTGATTTAGGTGAAAAATATGAAGAACTAAAAAATATGGGTGTCGAAGTCTTGGCCGTCAGTACAGACACACATTTTTCACATAAAGCTTGGCATGACTCTTCAGACTCAATAAAGAAAATTAACTACCCCATGCTTGCTGACCCGACAGGGTTTTTATCAAAAGCTTTTGGAGTTTATATCGAGGAAGAAGGCCTCGCCTTCAGGGGAACTTTTCTTATTGATCCAGACGGTCTCATTAAGCTAGCTGAAATTCATGACAATGGTATAGGAAGAAATGCAGATGAACTCATAAGAAAAATTCAGGCGGCTCAATTCATTAGAAATCATCCAGGAGAAGTTTGCCCTGCAAAGTGGAAACCTGGATCACAAACTTTAAAACCGGGTCTTGACCTCGTTGGGAAGATCTAGACTTAAATAAGCGATGACCTTATTGAAAAGTTCCTTAGATAAGATGCTGAAGTAAGGTAAAAATCATGTTAAAATAGTCAAATGTTAACCACAATCCTAAAAATTCCTTACCTAAGACTTAAATACAAATTTTTGCCCAACAATGGGCAAAAATTCTGGGCCCAAGAATTACTTAACTCTCAAGGTCTAAGTGCCAAGCTTGGGCAAGTATTAGGTCAGGGTAAAAAAACAGAACTTCCGAAATCTTCAATAACTGTTGATCAAGCAAAGAAAATATTTAATCGTGAATTTCAAAAAGAAATTATTTTCTCTGGTGAAGTTCACGCTGCCTCAATGGGGCAAGTTTTTTTTATCCGTTTAGATGGAGATCAATTTGCCATTAAAATTCTTCATCCCGGGATAAAAGAATCAATCCGAAAAGAAATAGATAACATCCTGATCTTGGGGAAGCATTTTGCAAAATCTAAAGGATTTAACTTCGAGGAGGGTGTATTTAAACGCTTTTTGACTGAAGTCTTCGAAGAAGAAACTGATCTCAAACGAGAAGGTCAATTCCAAAAGCAGTTCCTTAGACTCTTTAAAGATGATAAGAGATTCAAAATCCCTGAAGTTTTTGAGAAATATTCAAATGAATCCATTCTTTGCCAAGAGTTAACGCTTTCAACACTGGCAAAGGACGTCGATAAAGTTGATCACTTTTTTATTTATAATTTCTTTTTCGAATCTCTACTTAACCACGGAGTTCTTCATGGTGATCTTAATGATAGGAATTGGGGAATTTCCAACGAAGGCTTAGTTGTTATTTACGATTTTGGTTGTAGTCAGATCATCTCGGAAAGAAGAATAAATGGTTTTAAAAAACTTTTAACCAACAAGGATATCATTAATGGATTTAAAGAATTTGGAATAAGGCTTGAGGCCACTTATTTTAAGGGGAGAGAGCAAGAGCTTCGTGATGCTCTTTTTAACCCTCTTTTAAATCATGAAATTAGTCCAAGCTGGTCCATTTCTCAGGAACTTCAAGATAAGTACCAGGACAAAATAAAATCATTAAGAGAATACACCGATCCATGGGTCCTATTAATGATGAGAAGTCTTTTTTCTCTAATAAGATTCTATCAATCAAGGAATATAAGTATCCCTCTTGGGAAGATTCTTTCCCCCTACTTAGAAATAAAGGCTCAAGAGATATTATCAACAGATATCAAAATTGAAGTCCTAGAAGATGGAAAGCAAGTTGTTTATCTGACACTTCCAATCTCCGCGCTTGATAATCTTCATAACCTCATGCCGGATAAAGTTTCAAACAAAATTGATGAATCCCAGCTTGATTTAAAAGAAATCACTAAAAGGGTAAAAGATAGTCAATTTTCGCCCCAAGAGCTCTTTTCCTTAACGATTGAAAAAAGAAGTTATAAGGTTTGGATTGAATAAGTGAAAAGTCTGTTCAAGTGAACCCTCCTCTACCTCGAAATGTAACGCGTTATAATTTTATCAAACTTTGATTGACCGATTTATTCTATCTTTAGTTATAATCATCAGAACGACATAATCATTCCGGAATATATGATGAAAATCTTTCTTTTTCTCCTCCTACTATTACCCCTTCTCTCTCTGGCACAGAGGCAAAAGGTAGACCCGATTTCATTCGGAGTCGTAACCCTGGCCGAAGATAGAATGCCCATCGATTTAGAATCTTTTAGCATCAAATCAGATGGAAAAATTCAGGTAACAGGTAAAATGATCAAGGATTCTCTTCAATGGGTAAGATTAGACAAGTCACTCCTAGTTCCTCGAGCACTTATGGAAGTAAGCTTTAAAAATGATCAGAGTCATCGATACAGCTGGGAGTATGCAAGACAAAAAATTATACCTCTATTTGATGAAAAAAGTTCTACCTATAAAGCTCAGATTTTTATTTCACTTTTTGAATCATTACCACTTGAACTTTATCAGGATGATAAAAAAACTAGTATCGTGAGGATTTTGCCTCGATCTACGCAAAGATCAAGCCTCATTGATTATACTTGTGCTCCCTATTTTGTGGAAATTGAAGGCATTAAAAATGATTTTCTCTCGGTGGGTTGCAAGATACAAAGAACTGGGAGATTTGGTGAAGAAAAACCTTACTTAGAAGTACTCTTTACGTCTGCCTCATATCGTTTAAAAGACCAAGCGGAACCACCATACTTAGTGGTATTTCATGAGTCCGGTGAATCAAAGATATCACTCGTTGATTATTTAGGTAACGAGGAGATCATTACGATTAAAGCGAAGCTACCTAAAAAATTACCGCGATTAAGATTGGCCGCAGGATTTGGACCTTACACTTTAGATAATTCTGATAAATCGGGAAATGCGAAGAGTGAAATTGCTCCGACTGTCATGCTTTATGGAAATTTTTCACTTAATGAATCCACTTCACTTCGCTTCTTTGATTCCTATTCTAAAAACATTGCTACATTTCATAATTGGGGTGTCTACTTTGCTTGGGATTTAGCAGAATTCTGCGACCAAAAATGCCTTCTCACTTCTCTTATTGGAGCTCAAGGTGTTGATTATCAGTACAACTCTAATTCTAATTCAACTTCAGAAAAAATCTTTCCTCAAGGTTTTGAATTCGTCTATAAACACCCATTTGGAAATTTAAATTATAAATTTTCTTACGGAATGTTTGCTAGTTTCTCAGGACTTTATGATTACCAAAACTTATGGGTAAGATATGGTAAAAATTATTTCTGGGAATTAAACTATATAGAATGGCAAAGAGATAAAAAACAGGCGACAATGTTTGGACTTTCTATAGGTTTTCCTATTGCCTCATTTTTTTAGTGCCAAAAATTCGCCTGACATGGAATTTTAAATCATTAAGCCTTTGAGGGCTCGGTCGTTGCTCCTTGCTCCTCAATAACCTCAACCCTAACTCTAGTACCTGGATGAAGAATATCCATCACCTCATTCACCGCCATGGCCGCCTGTCTTCCAGGGTCCTGTTCACGATTTGAAAGTCTTCGTGACTTATTCCCACTAGCTATTTCACAAACGTCCCTAACATACCCGTAAGTTACCCCTTGAACTCTAGAGATAATAACTCTTGCCAAGAATACATACAAAACTGCCCCTATAACAGAAGGGATAAAAACGATCATATCAAAAACATTTCTCTGAGAGGCCAGGAATGTAGACATTCCCTTTGGCGCTTTTAGGATCTGCATGGCGGTATAAATAATTGAGTCTTGAAGCTGATCGACGAATAAATAAAGAGACCCAATGGCAATTGTCATAAGAATTAAAATTAAACAGAAGAACTGAAAATAAAAAACATAATCCATAGCGGGCTTTTTAACAACGAGGAGCTCTTGAGGAACTGAAACCTCACGACCACTTTTTTGAGCTTCAAAATAGCGACTTATAAAATTTCCGAGCTTGATTAAGAGTTTACTTTTTTCAAGACCAACAATTCTAATCCTTTCATCTTTTGCCAGAACGAGTTCCCTGCACATTTCACTCAGCTCATTAAATGGTCTCAAAATCACAAATGAAAGGAAGACCCCTAGAAAAAAAACTCCAATAAAAAAGAGTAATATATGGGGAAGATATTCAGCCTGGGACTGTAGAAGATAATCTACAAAAACATCCTGATTTTCCTCACTCAAAGGAAATCCATTCGCTAAGAAATAGGAAAAGTTGATAGATAAAAGAAGCCATGTTGAGTAAATCACAATCACTAACATAAGAAATGGAACAAGTGTGACCATTAAAGCTGTCTTAAGGGTAAACTTTGAGTCCTGTGAAGAAAAAAGATCTCTCATATATTTCCTTAGGAATACTTGTAACCAAGTTATTCTAAGCCCAACAAGAGGATTACCTATGATTAATTTTTTATCTGAAATTTGAGCGTTTAAATATTTAATACTCCGTAAAAATAAAATAAGTTTATTTCCACAAGACCTCAGAAAGGAGGCAGTTCAATCTAAAGTACATCTAGAAAGTAGGCAGTTTTTCCTGAATATTATTAGCGGTTTACTCATCATGTCTAGCCACATAAGACGAAATAACAGTATTTTAGCTCAATTATTAATTCAACTATGGTTTTCTTATGAAAAAACTACTTTTTGCCATCCTCGTGACAGCTATTCCATTCAATGCTCTCGCTTTAAAAATTCAGATCCTTCACACAAACGATCTTCATTCTTTTTTTGAAGGCACGAGGGCCGGAAAGGGTGGTTACGCTCGATTAAAAACAATTGTTGATGAATTAAAAAGAGAAGCACTTTCTCAGGATGTACCCACTCTATTTCTCGATGGAGGGGATTTTGGAGAGGGAACTTCATTTTATATGGCGGACGAGGGAGCAGATTCTCTACGGATGTTAGATCAACTTGGCATTGATGCTGCTGTTCTTGGTAATCACGATTACATGCAGGGAGGAAAGGGTCTTGCTAAGCAAATAGAAAAAGCAAAACTTAAAGCAAAAATACTATCTGCTAATCTAGGTGGTGAATGGGCCATGGGGCTAAGAGGGAAAATTCCTTCGATCGTCTTTTATCAAAAAGCAGGAATTAAGATTGGAGTCTTTGGTCTTTCTACCGCTGAACCCCATTTTCAATACCCTATTTTAAATCCTGGAGTTATTTTTGCCCCCTATCTCGCTGTTCCACCGATGGAGCTTTACGCCAGAGCAAAAAAAGCAGACTTCTTAATTGCTCTGACTCATATTGGTTTTCCCATGGACAAGTTCATCGTCAAAAATTCCAAAGAAATTGATTTAGTTGTTGGAGGCCACACTCACATTCGCCTCGCCAAACCATTCATGCAAAAAAATCTAAATGGTAAAGAAATTCCTATTCTCCAAGCTGGCTCAAATGCGATGGGTGTGGGACAGCTCATTATAGAGTTCGATCCAAAAACAAAAAAACATCAATTTATAAGCTACAAAATTCATAATGCAGATATTGAAGTTCCCTTTGATCCAGAAACTGTCGAGAAAATTGAAGAAGCAAAAGTTCGTAGAGCGCAATACTTTAAGCGAGACATGGAAGAAGTGATTGGAGAGAGTCATTTTCCTCTTAATGGAGGCTCTGGTCATACTAGAATAACTTGTTGGGGAACACATCTCGCTAACATGACAAAAGAGATTACAAAGACCGATATTGGACTTCATATCGCTAACTTTGAGGGTGAATTAATTCCAGCGGGCCCCATTAGATATCTAGATATGGTGGATAATTTTCCACATTTTAGAAATTTTGGAGATGGTGGCTGGGATATTGTTGTGGTGAAACTTAATGGTTTTTTACTCTACTCTATGTTTGAAGCTCTGGGACGAATAGATGGGCATTTAGGAATGCATTTTGCTGGAGTGAATATGCCAGCAAAGTTAGCTAAAAAAGGCCATGTCTATAGAATTGGTGGCAACAAAGTTAATCTACTGAAATCCTATAGCATCGCTTTCCCATCTGAAGTTACTTTTGCCATAGAAAAAATGCTTCCGTGGCTTAAAGGTGTCCTCTATCACGGGAGAGTCTACACTGGGCTTAGGTACTGGACTGAATTAGAAAAATACATCAAAACTCATAGCCCTATGAAATGCATTGACGGAGAATTAAAGGAAATCGAAGTTTCTGAATCAGAAAATTAAATTTTTTATTATTTTCCTAAAAAAAGACCCGTATTTTACATACTTCTCATCCTAGGGATTGCTTAGTATGCTAAAAAAATGAAATTAAAAGCTTGTACTCTAGTTTTAACGAGTCTCTTCTATTCAAGCATGACATATTCTTATCCCATTAAGGGTGATTATGTGAAGTTTGAGGCAGCATTTGAAAATGACGTGATCTTATTTGAAAAAAAAATCCTGTCTCAAAATTTAGAAAATGAAACTTTTGAAGTTCACAGTTACTTTACCTATAAAGGCCAAACCTTCAGAGAACAAAGAATCACTCTCCCAAGAACATTTTTATTCACGCCAGAGAAGATAAAAAATGTACTTCAAACTTGTGTGAGAAGAGAGGGTGCTCTTGGAGAAGTTATCATCAATAATAAAAAGATTAAGGTCTGCGAATATTATAACGAAGATTCCCAGCTTACAGAAATTGTCGGAGGTGTTCCATTTGGTCAACTTCGATTTCAAATATACCTTGAGGGAGAAACATTTCTAGACTTTCATTTAAAAGAATTTGAAATGGGAAAAAACTTTTAACCCTTTACCTTTTTAAAACTCTCTCTTTTAAGATTGACTCAAAGAGACCCTCTAAACCAACTGGACCAGAGTGTCCCCCCCAATTAAAAAGAAAAATTCTTTTTTCTAAATCAGGAAAATGCTGAGCTAAATGATCCCATTCAATTGGATTGTTTAAAAAATCATCCCTCGATGAAATAATATTAATTCTGTCTTTTATGTTCGTCATTTTTTGCAACTGATGGACCAAGGAAAAGCGCTCATCCTTTTTGTTAAATGCTAGATGAATTTCAGGTAGAACTATTTTGATAAACTGAGAAAAATTATTTGGGACATATGATGGGGAATTTAAAATGAGCTTAGCATTCTTTTCTATCGACTTTACAAAAACACTACCAATAACTAAAGAACCAAGACAAGACTTATCCTGACTGTTAAGATCTGGAATCTCCTGAAATTTCGTTTGAAAAATTACTCCTGGCCACTTCCACCAAAAACGACAAACTCCGAGATGAGTCTTACTTTCATTAATGAGGTCATCGAATCGCTTCACGGCACGATCTAGATAAAGAGGTGGCCACATAAGAGTGACACTAGAAATCTCAACTTTCTTAAACGATTGATTCACCAAACCTGTCATCACTTGAAAACACCCAAGACTTTCAGAAATAATATGCACCCGATCAATATTCTCTTGCCCAATGGTTTCAATTATTTTTTCAAAGATTAACTTTTGATTTCTACCTTCTTCTATAAATGGATCACCTACACTAATTCTTTTTGCTAATTGATATTCTGACGATGTTAAATTGGGAATAACAGCAACATGTTTATCGTTTTTTTCAATTTTATCAATAATGACTGGGGTAACTTCCCCGTCAGCTAATCCAAAAACTCCAGGATAGAACAAAACAAGATCTTTTTTTTTCTTGGAAAAATTTAAATAAACCGGGAGTTCTCTTCTAAATTCATTTGGCTTAATTTTTTCTATTTTACCTTGATGATGAGGCCAGTAGATGGCACGCCTAATTCCTCCCCAAAATGTCGCAAATTTAGCTCCTGAAATTTTTTGAGCATGTGAGCGATTTGTTTGATCCCACTGAGAAATAAACTCAGGTGACCAGGCATGGGAATTGAATACAAACAAGAAGAAGAATATTAGATGCATAGATTAATTATTGCACACCGGTATTATTATTTCATTCTAAAAGGATCTATCATGAGAAGCTTTCAAAATAAAGTCGTCATCATCACAGGAGCGGGCTCTGGGATTGGGAAGGCTGCAGCATTGGCATTTGCACAAGAAGGAGCAAAAGTGATTATAAGCGATATCGATGAAGATGGAGGCCACAAAACGGTTGTGGCAATAAAAAATTGTGCAGGTGAAGGAACCTTTATTAAATGCGATGTCTCAAAAGAATCTGAAGTAAAGAATCTTATTGATCAAACGATTCAAAAATATGGAAGACTGGATTGTGCCTACAATAATGCTGGAATTGAAGAACACTCAACATCTATAACCACTTGTGCTGAGGAAAAATGGAATCACATCATCAATACAAACCTTAAAGGCGTCTGGCTTTGTATGAAGTACGAAATACCTGCAATGTTAAAGAATGGCGGAGGGAGTATCGTCAACTGTTCCTCTATAGCGGGTCTCGTTGGATTCCCAAACATGCCAGCATATGTTGCGAGTAAACATGGGGTGATTGGTTTGACAGAGACAGCATCCTTAGAATACGCCAAACAAAATATTCGAATTAATGCCGTATGCCCCGGACCAATCCATACACCTATGCTGGAGAGACTTTCGACTTACCAAGAAAAAGATCTTGCCGAAAAAGATCCCATGGGGCGAGTGGGTAAACCAGAGGAGATTGCAGATAGTGTTTTATGGTTATGCTCAGAAAAGGCGTCTTATATTACTGGACAGTCAATGGCGATCGACGGAGGCTGGGTTTCGCAATAAAAAAATAACCTCATCATCACTCACCTGTGGGAAATGCTGGTAATATTGGCCTACACTCGATAAATTTGCTGGAACATAAAGGCAAAAAAATTCATCAACCAATGATTTAATCTCTCTGAAAGCTTCTTGGGAACTTACTGGTACGGCAAGTATAATTTTAGAAGGATTTTTACTTTTAATTTCTTCTATCGCGCATTTTACAGTTGAACCTGTGGCAATCCCATCATCAACGAGAATCACCATTTTATCTTTTATGTTTATTTCTTTCATGTGGTAAATTTTCTTTCGTTTCTTCAGAACCTCAAGTTGGTGCGAAACCTGTTTTTTCACATAAGATCCGTCACTATCAGATTGGTTTACAAAAGATGATATCTTAAAATGCCCAGACTCCCCTACACAACCAATGGCAAATTCCTCATTCACTGGATGAGGAATTTTATGAACAAGTACGCAAGTAAGAACTCCATGTAACCCATCAGATATTATTTTTGCGATTGGCATGGCACCTCTTGGTATACCTACAACTATGACGTTTTTGTCATTGTAATCGATTAACTTCTTTAAAAGTAAGTTTGCAGCCTCATTGCGGTCTTTAAAAATCATAACTTCCTCTCTAAGAAGAGATTTGCATACAAGATGCCAAACACTATAAAAAAAAGCCGACTCTTGGCATTGGAATTGCTTCAATTATTAAAAAGCTAATCATTCAAACAAAGAGGAACTATGAAACGTCTATTATTTGGACAGATGCTCATTATCTGGACATCAATGGCGATGGCAAAAGATATTAGACAGCCATTAAGACAGGTCATGGAAACATTCTCAAGTGAAACCTGCGTAAGAGATTCAAAAAAAATTGCAAAGACCTTTTCTGGACTTACTGTTCAGGAATATCAAAGAGAATTAGGTACCGGCAAATACAATTCTTTATTAGAAGAACTTTGGAACTTTAAAATCAAGCTACATAGCAAGATGCGGAGTTTTCATTCAAATGGTGACCTTTCACAAGAATGTAGCCGTTCTATGAGAGGTGCATTCAAAGCCATTAGAGAAGTAGAAGATTTTGTTGAAGAAAATTATCTAAGGAAAAGTAAAGGCGTTAAATTTCCTGATTCAGCTTTTGCACCAAATAATCCTCATCTAAGAATTGCGCCAAAATATAAGGGTCTTAACCTAAGTAAAGATCTAAAAAGTGGTGATATTATTTTATCAAGAGGGAATGCATATACCTCCGCAGCTATCGCAAACCTAGGCGAGTTCGATACACAATTTTCACACCTGAGTATCGTCTACAAGGATGAATCCGGGGAGCTCTGGACCGTCGAAGCGCATATTGAAGTAGGCTCATTTGTCAGAAAGTTAGAGGATCACATAAAAGATAATAATTTCAGGACGATGATCTTTAGATTTAATGATCCTCTGCTCGCAAAATCAGCAGCTACTTTTGCCTTTCAAAGAGTTAAAAAGGCAACGGAAACAAGTGGTAACATCCCTTATGATTTTGGTTTTGATATGGATCAATCAAAGACCCTTTTTTGCTCTGAACTTATTTCTTGGGCGTTTGGTGAAGTAAGTGATCATGAAGTCTCAATTCCGTTAGTAAGAAATAGAATCCAACTAAGAAAAACTTCTTTTGTTCAGGATCTTGGAATTACAGCTGAAAAATCATTTATTCCATCTGATCTAGAGATTGATCCAAGATTCAGTATCGTTGCGGAATGGAGAGACGCAAATAGGATCAATGATTCACTAGAGAAAGATGCAATCATTCAAGGGATGTTTACTTGGGTTGACAAGTATGGTTACCGAATGAAAAATGGCTCGTCTAGGAAGTCATTCTTTTATCGAAATTTTGTTTGGGTCATGAGAAGAACACCTATACTAAAAATTTTTGTAAATAAAAAATTACCGATCAACATGTCTAGAAAATTAATTGGCTACTTTGGAGTCCTAGAATCAATTGGAGAATTACTGCATGAGGAATTAAAGAAGGCCGACGTTGAAGCGATAAATAAGCGTGGGTTCCCACTCCTAAAAAATGAGAAATTTGAAGTTCTCGATCAATACCGAAAGATTGACCTCGCAAAAAGAAATCCTAAATTACATGATATGTTTCGGCCTGAAAAATAGATTATAAAAAAAACGACTACCCTAAGGTAGCCGTTTTTAGGCCCACGTTTGACAGTTCTTAGAATAAAGTCTCCCCTATCCTCTCCCCCCTACTCTAAGATTTTTAATCTTAAAGTCGTGTGCTTAAAATCATTCTAAAACTCTCATCCCAACAACGCCCACTATTTATTCTAAATTGTAGCTTAAGACCAAGGCAGGGAAAATTGACTTCAATTTTTTATTGTCAATATCATCCATACATATACTTTTGACATTATTATTTTGAATTTAAGTTAATTAAGATTCAATAAAGGTTAGAACCTTTTACATCACTTCTTTTCTTGGATAATTAGTCATCCTTAGCAAATTTCTAAGTGAGTTCATGAAATTCTTTATTTTGTTCTTCATTTTTTTCTTTTTTCACCATTTTGGTATTGGGGCAACAATCTCTTCCTTGGAACATTTCCATCAGGAGGGTCCGAATTTTGGTAAAAAAATTTTTATTCAGGAAATTACATCTTTCGGAAATTCCACCAGCAGAGGAAGTATAACAGTACTTTTTGATAGATCGGATTCAGAAATAAATAACAAAAGAGCTGATCAAATAACACCATATCAGAATGAATTAATTGAGAAATTATATACCCCTACCGCTGAGGTGTATTTGGACTTTCTGAGTTTTCAAGATGTAAACAATTCGAATTCATCTAATTCAACCAATAAACTCTTGACTACAAATTCAGGCTATTGCCTGGGTGGAAGTTATGGCAAAGCTAATAATAAGTTTCATTTTTTTGGAGACGGATGTTTTTACTATGGTTGGGCGAATGTTGGACCTAAAGAAAAAAATATCACTTACAAGCAGAATGATATTGAAACCTTTGGTCTTAAGTTAGCTCCAGCTGCAGGAATATTTGTATCCCCAGAGAAAGTTGAAATTGGTCTTAAATTACCTATTTTTTATATCGATCAAAAAACTTCGACTCTTGATAAAAATCAATTTCCCGGATATCAAATTGACCGAGGCTCAAATATTAAGATTCTTGGGTCGTTATATTTTAGATGGCCTATAAAAGAGTGTCTTCTTCAAATGGAACTAGCTAAGTTTATCGATAAAGACACGACTCTCTGGTCTTTGGGGGCAGGATTCCGCTTCTAAATTGAGCTTTTCAGAGTAAAAATTACAGGGTGACCCCACTCCCCATCATCCTTGTGTTAAATTGATCAAATAAACAAAAGATACGAATGGGAATAGCATGAATCTACTTTGGATATTACTTGCTTCACAACTCATTATTCACCTCATTCTCGTCGTAAAATTACTTCTCACTGAAAATAGGCTCGGCAAAGAATCAAACGATAAACGAAAAGATCCTTTGTTTTCATTATTAAATATCATTCTTGCCTATGTACCGATGCTTGGTTTTCAAGCCTATGGTCTTTATGAGAGATTCCTTGAAATCGGTCATCCACTTTACATTATTGTTGGATCTACTATTTTTTTTCTAGGCACATTTATGCGAATTTCTGCCATGAGGACTTTAGGCCAATTTTTTACAATGGAAATTGGGATCCGAAAAAATCATCGTATCATTCAAGATGGACCCTATGAACTAGTTCGTCATCCTAGCTATACGGGATACCTCCTTATGTTATTGGGTATAGGTCTTGCCTATCAAAATCTCTTCTCCCTGATTTTTCCTTTGGGAGAAATGATTATTTTTCTTTCCGTAAGAATTCCTCAAGAAGAAAAAATGCTCTATCAAGAGTTTGGGGAAGAATACCGAAATTATCAAAAAAGAACTAAGCTCATCATCCCTCACTTGTTCTAATTCAATTATAAAATTTATTGATGTCAGACTTTGTGAAAATCTTTTTCCTGACAAGAGCAGTTGGGAAATGCAAGATGCAACCTCTTAAACAATAAGGGGCATTAATGGAAAAAAGAAGGCTGGATGAGCTTAAGGTAACTAATCCTTATTTGAGGCTAGGAACTGACGTAAGTGAACTAGAAAAATCGATTAAAACTTTAGGACTTATCGCCCCGTTGGTCATTTCAAGAGATAACGTCATTTTAGCAGGAGCGAGACGCTATCAAGCCCTTTTAAATTTAGGCTTTGAAGAAACTTCAGTCATGCTTATTGATGGAAATGCTCTTGAAAAAGAGCTGGTTTCTATTGATGAAAATCTAGTCAGAAAAGATCTGACAAAAATTGAAATGGAGTCTCATCTAAGACGCGCCAAAGAGATATATCAAGAGCTGTTTCCAGTTTCTGAAAAAGTTGAAGAGAAAAAAAATGACATTGAAGGAAATTCGACTAAATCAGAAATAGGACCATTACCTGCGGAAAAATTTTTAGTGATGGTTTCAGAAAAAACGGGACTTTCTCCTAAGCAAATTCATGAAGCCATTAATCGAGATGAATTTTCCTCGAAAGAAGTAAAAGAAGCACGTCTAAAGGGCGAACTATCAATTGGTCAAACCAATGAAATCGTCAAATTAAACAAGGAAGACCAACCTAAGGTCATTGAACATATAAAGAACCTACCATTAAGAGAGATCAAAAAATTTGTAACGATGGCCAAAGCTCAAGGAATCAATCAAGCAATTGGCTCTACTCCACAAATTCCGAACCAAAAAGACTTCCAAGAAATTGAATCCCTTTTAAAAAGACTCATCAAAAAAATGAAGCAACTCGAACTCGAGGGAATAGAAACGTTGGATTATCCTCAAAATATTTTAGAGTTGATGGAAGAATTAGGGGCACCGAATTATTCACCTTCTAAAAATAATAAAACCTCTCCCAATGAAGTTAGCTACCAGTAATAGTCAGCTTTAGAATACTTAATCAATTTAAGCGGTCATGCCTCTTTTAGAGAGAGGCATGATTATCTTGTTGAGCTTCACCCTGAATAGTGAAAAAATTAAACACACGTTATTTTTACTAGTTTGGAGCTTTAATGAAAGTCGGGATTCCTGTTGAAATTTTAGAAACTGAAGGAAGAGTTGCGGCGACACCAAAAACGGTAGAGAGATTAATCAAGCAAGGGTTTGAAGTCTTTATCGAATTAAACGCAGGTCAGAGGGCGAACTTCTCAAACGAGGAGTATACAAAGTCTGGTGCAAAACTGATTGATAGTGCAAATTTACTATTTCAACATTCTGATATCGTTTTAAAAGTTCAACCACTCACTAAGAGTGAAATTGATTTGATCAATCCTGGCACCTTGGTGGCTTCATATCTTTGGCCGGCCCAAAATCAAGAAATTTTAAAACTTTTGGCAGAAAGAAAAATCAATGCGATTGCTATGGATGCAATACCACGTATTTCTCGTGCGCAAAAGATGGACGTTCTCTCTTCCATGGCCAATATCGCTGGCTACAGGGCCGTCATTGAAAGTGCTAATCATTTTGGAAGATTTTTAAATGGTCAAATTACTGCTGCAGGAAAAGTTGACCCGGCAAAAGTATTAGTGATTGGTGCAGGTGTTGCTGGATTGGCCTCTATTGGTACGGCAAACAGTCTTGGTGCAATTGTTCGTGCTTTCGATACTAGAAAAGAAGTGAGAGAACAAATTCAAAGTATGGGTGCTCAATTTATCACAGTTGAGATTGATGAAGATGGTTCAACATCTACTGGCTACTCAAAAGAAATGAGCCAAGCCTTTATTGATGCTGAAATGGCGCTTTTTAGGGCCCAGGCGAAGGAAGTTGACATCATCATTACAACCGCCCAGATTCCTGGAAAACCAGCTCCAAAACTCATATTAAAGGATATGGTTGAGTCCATGAAAGCTGGTTCAGTCATCGTGGATCTTGCCGCATCAAGCGGAGGAAACTGCGAAGTCACTCGTCCAGGTGAAATCTACAAATACAATGGGGTGACCATTGTGGGTAAAGTTGACCAACTTCCCTCTCAAGCCAGTGGCCTTTATGGCAACAACCTCTGCCACCTTCTTGATGATATGGGTAAAAACGATAAGTTTAAAATAGATATGAATGACGATATCATTGGTCGCGCGATGGTTGTTTACGATGGACAAATTAATTGGCCACAAAAGCCAATCAGTGTCAGTGCTCAACCTAACACGAAAAAAGAAACACCAATTAAATCAGAGGCTTCTCAACCCAAAAAAAATTCAAGTTCAATGATACTTGGGAGCTTATTCTTCGGGGTGATTTTATTTCTTATTGGTAAATACTCACCACCAGAGTTTTTGTCTCACTTTACCGTTTTTGTTCTTTCTTGTTTTGTTGGATGGCAAGTTGTGTGGAACGTTTCGCATTCCCTACACACACCTCTTATGAGTGTTACGAACGCCATATCTGGAATTATTATTGTTGGAGGAATTCTTCACACAAGAACAGATATCAGTTCCCTTATTAGTATTCTGGCACTCATTGCAGTGCTCGTTGCGACAATCAACATTGCCGGTGGTTTTTTTATTACACATAGAATGCTTAAAATGTTTAGAAGGTAGAACTCAAATGATCACACATGGAATTCAAACGGTTTCTTATATTGCTTCTTCAATCCTCTTTATCTTGAGTTTAGGAAGTCTTTCAAATCAAGAAAGTGCCAAAAGAGGAAATATTTTTGGGATCGTAGGAATGGTCATCGCGATTCTTGCAACAGTCTTTGGAGAAACGACCGAAGGGCATGCTGTTCTCATTGGGATGATGGTGGTTGCCTCAATTATCGGTATCGTTATTGCGAAGAAAGTAGAAATGACTTCGATGCCCCAATTGGTGGCGATCTTACATAGCTTTGTTGGTCTAGCTGCTGTGTTTGTTGGATTTGGTAGTTACATGGATGAAAAAAGCCAACTCATGACAGGTGCCGCCCATACGATTCATTTAATCGAAGTTTATCTTGGCATATTCATAGGGGCCCTTACTTTCACTGGGTCTATTGTTGCCTGGGGAAAACTTCAAGGAACGATAAATAGTAATCCATTAGTCTTTCCTTTTAGGCATGTCCTCAACATAGGGATGATTCTTGTTTCATTCTGGATGATGATGACTTACTTAGATGCAGAACCAACCTTAGGGCTAAAAACTCTCATTTACATGACGGGGATCTCATCTGTCTTGGGAATCCTCCTCGTCATGGCGATTGGTGGAGCGGATATGCCAGTTGTTGTTTCGATGTTGAATTCTTATTCGGGCTGGGCGGCGGCTTCAGCTGGATTCATGCTCTCAAATGATCTTCTTATCGTTACAGGAGCTCTCGTAGGTAGCTCTGGAGCTATTCTTTCTTATATTATGTGTAAGGCAATGAACCGGTCATTTTTCAGTGTCATCTTTGGTGGAATTGGAAATACCTCATCATCATCTCAAGCAGCTGCGATTACAGGTGAACTTAAACCAATAACCATTGAAGAAACTTCTGACTTATTAAAAGAAGCGAGAAGAATTGTTATCGTTCCGGGATACGGAATGGCGACAGCAAAGGCACAACATGCCATCTGTGAATTTGTAAAAAAGATGAAAGATCAGGGGAAAGAAGTCACTTTTGCTATTCATCCAGTTGCAGGACGCTTACCAGGGCACATGAACGTTCTTTTGGCCGAGGCCAACATTTCTTATGATATTGTGCATGAGATGGACGAAGTGAATCCTCACCTTCCTGAAACTGACGTTGTACTTGTGATTGGTGCCAATGATATTGTGAATCCTTCTGCACTAGAAGATGCAGGAAGTCCTATTTATGGCATGCCAGTGATTGAAGCGTGGAAAGCAAAAACAGTGATCGTTTCTAAACGATCCACCGGAGCTGGCTATGCTGGAATAGAGAATCCTCTTTTCTATAAAGAAAACACCAGAATGCTTTACGGTGATGCTAAAAAATCAGTTGATGCTTTAGTACATGCAATCTAAAAGGGTCGTCCGATAAGTGCACTGACTCTTATTCCCACGATCGTATGCTCCTTGCGGGTATAATGGCCTTCATTCCCTGGCCAATGATGCTACTTACATTAATTAAGAGAACATTTGATAAAAAGAAATTCACCAAGGAATCTACAAACGATCTAACAATCACACCAGAATCAATAAACGTCCTCATTAAGACATAGAATACAATAAGCGATCTTTAGACTTTTATTTGTAATAACAATCTCTCCCTAAAAGAATAAAGTCATACGAGACGAGAAAAAATAAGATGTTATTTTGCTACTCACGAGTCAAGACTTCAAGTAATTCAACTTTAAACGATAAATTTGAGAAAGGCTTAATTATCGCACCGATCTGTCTTTCTCCATATGCAAGTTCATAGGGAACAAATAAAGACCTGGTTCCACCTACCCTCATTCCAACCAATCCCAGATCCCAACCTTTGATAACTCTTCCTGTTCCAAAAACAAATTGAAACGGCTTTCCCCGATCATATGATGAATCAAATTGGGTACCATCATCAAGTGTGCCTACGTAATTTACAATTAAAAGGGCACCTTTGACGACCTCTCTGCCTTCCCCCACAACAATATCATTAATCCTAAGTTGATTCTGATCCATAGATATCCTAGAACAAGACACCAAAGCCAAATCCTAATCGGATAACTTGGAGATCACTAGAGGTACTTAAGTTTTGATAGCGAAAATTCGAGAAAATATAAAAATCTTTATTCATTTTTTTATTAATATAAAAATTGGTCTTATAACCAGAGTAGTTTTTGCCAGATGAGCTTTTTGAAATGAGCGTTTTCGATAAAGTCAATTTCGTAAAAATGGAAGTTTTTGAAAACCCAATACTGCGAGCTATACCCAGGGTTCCATAGATGAGTGAGTTATCTTCTAAAACTATCTTGCCCTGATTATTTGACTCGGAAAGATCAAAGCTACTCGACTTTTCATAATCGACACCATAAAGAAATGTTGTTCCCTGATCCTTCGATCTATACTCACCATAAGTGTAAGCATTAACTTCTGTCGGATAATCTACAGAGCCTGAACCATAATTACTTTTTGTCATGTCAAGTTCACTAAAAGATATCCCCATACCTATAGAATGATTGCTGATTGGGAAATAATAATTTCCCTGCCAACCGAGAGTTATCACTCCTTTTTGAGTAAAGGCGACATCGGCATCAACACTGTTGGATTGTTTCACATCTCCCATAAAAAACATGTAGTAGATCGAGGACTTAAGTCCTTGAACATAATTTAAAGACTGATAATTTTCTCTTTCATCAATTTTTCTTAAATGATTTTTAGTTCTCTTTTCATATTCAAAAAACTTTTTTTATCTAAGTCATCAACTCCGACATAAATCCTGAGCTTCACACCCGCTGGGATTTTTTTCCAGTTTGTCACTTGCGGGTTATTTTCTTTTGTCATGAGAATTGAATTATGATTATTAGCTAACTTAAATACATCTTCTAAAAACTGAGAGTAAATCTTTCGAATTGTATCATTTTCAGAAGATTCGTAATTTACAATGAAGTATGTTTCTTTTCCGAAAGCAAACGGAAGATATCCAACTGTAATAATCAGAAATATTAGCTGCTTCAAACTCATTATCTCATATTATCAGATTATATGAATGTGACAGAAATTTCTTGATACTAAGGGATATCGTGCTCTACATAGACAGAGTTCTCAGTATTATAACCAAGATTCTCTAAGTTATCGAGGATCGCATCTATACCTTGTTTTGAAATTGATGGGTCTCGAGTCATGACCCAAAGATAGGCTTCACTTGGAACACCTATAGCTGTCCATTCGTAATTTTCACCTAGACCGATAACAAGATAATCAAATTTTAAAGGCCAAATTGGCGAAACAATCCAATGGGCATTAGTTTTAGAGTTTTTTATCCAGCCTTTCTGTGGAATTTTTTTAACTGGTCCGGAAAACGAGCCCTTATTATACTTAAAATCGATCTCAATCATATTTTTGGAAGCATTCCAAGAATACGACTCCACGGCGTTAAAAACATTCTTCTCAAGAGCGGTAAATCTTCCGGCCACAACATACCATTTACCCATAAACCGATTCATATCGACATAATCCACAGTCTTATCAAAACAATAACCCACCGTTGATAAGAGTGATAAAAGAGAGATGGCGAAGAGTCTTTTCATGAAAGTTCCTTTTGACCATACATAAACCACTTGGGACAAATTGAGACCTAGTTTTATCTTAAACAAGTAAAAATTTACCTTCATTAAAGCTGGGTGCATAGTTCCCCATAGAGATAGAACCTGATTGAAACACGACCTTACAACGACTTCAGAATGCAAGTATCGGTGAATCATCTATCTTTCCTATAATGTCTGAAGGACTTTCAAGGAGAAATGATGGCTTCGGTATTTAAATTTTTAATGGTGGCAACTCTTGGAGTTTTTTCAAGGTGCATTTCATTTGCACCGAGTTTTATCTTGAGTTTACTGAGTATGTACCTTTTGTATGAAATTATTCATAAAAGGCTTCATACGGTTTCCCCTAAAAATCTCTACGCCATTTTCTTAAGAGCACATCACTTCTATCACCACGATATATATGAAAATTTGAATCATGGAGTAACATCACCCATTTGGGATATTGTATTTGGTACCTTCAATAAATGAGCATTTTGATTTCTAAAGATTTTCGCTGGCTTAAGGGTCAAAGATGAGAACTTAAACTCTTAATATCATGCGCTTCTCAAAGATAATGTCGAATTTTGTATCTAATGTCGTTTCATTCATGTAGCTTATGGACATCTGTTCTTAGCTACACATCAATTAGTTATCATCTCAGATTTACCCAAACCATTATATTTATTCTTGAGTCACATCTACGTGACCATTTTCATCGGAGGCACATATGGGCCAAAAAATTTATGTCGGAAACTTAGGTTTCTCTGTTAGTAACCAAGATCTAAAAACAAAGTTCGAGCAATACGGAACTGTGACATCTGCCAATATCATTATGGACAAAGATACTGGTCGTAGCAAAGGTTTCGGTTTTGTTGAGATGTCTAATAGCAATGAAGCAACTCAAGCTATTGAAGGATTAAATGGTTCAGAGTTTTCAGGTCGTCAAATGAACGTATCTGAAGCTAAACCACAAGCTCCTAGAGACAACCGCACGAGTGGTCGCTCTAATCGCTACTAAATGATCTAGTTCATTATTAGGATTTTTTACGCTTGATAGATTGTATGATTCTATCCAGTGAACTAAGAAAATTAGAACGGTCCCGCTTCTCCAAAGGAGCTGGGCCGCCTTTCACTTCCCCTAACTCACGTAAATGCTTCATAAGCTCTCTTGTCGCCATCGCTTCACCGATCATATCCTCAGTAAATTCATCACCACGAGCTCCAAGAACCCTTGCCGATTTCTTTAAGCACCTATCTGCTAACGGAATATCAGTCGTAATACAGATTTCATCAGTTTGAATATTATCAGCGATCCAATTATCGGCTTCGTCCGCACCTTGTGAGACGACTTGCATACTTAATAGAGGATGAAAGGGAATATGAAGGGCTTTATTCGCAACAACAATCACTGGAATTTGATACCTGATGGCCACCTTGTAGGTTTCTTCCTTCACTGGGCAACCATCAGCATCAATGTAAATTTTAATCCCTAAAGACATAGAGCTTATGAAAAAAAGCTAAAGAGTTTTTTAACTCTCCCCATGAGGCCAAGTTTTTTAACTGCAACAGGTGTAACCGGTAAAGCTTCCTTCATCATGCTCTCAACATTACGCATTTTTGGAACAGGACGAGATCTTTGCGGTTGTGCTGTTTTTGGTCTCTGACCAGGTTGAGGCTTAGAAGGTGCTTGCACTCCTCTTAATTTCGCAATGGCCTCAATCGCCTTGTCATCTTTTCCAGGGATGGCAAAAGTAGATGCCCTGCCAGTCAAACCTCTTCGACCAGTTCTACCAATTCGGTGAATGTAATCAGCGGCTTCTTTAGGAACATCGTAATTGATCACATGAGCGACATCATCAACATCAATGCCTCGGCCCATCACATCTGTAGCGATGATAATTCTATACTTACCGGACTTAAATTCTGAGACAGCTAGCTCTCTATGTTCTTGCTGAAGATCAGAGTGGATGTAAGTGACGTCTTTAATTCCACGGTTAATTAACAGGCGTGATAACTGAAACGTTTTTTCTTTGGCATTCACAAACACAAATGCACTTCCCTTTTCTCTTTCTAAAATTCTTACCAGTTGAGTGAGTTTTCTTTCTTCCGGTAACCAGAAAAGTTCTTGGTCAATTTTGGGAATGGTCTTATTCGTTTTTTCAATCAAAACTTGCTCTGGATTATTCATTGCCTTACGGGCAAGTTTTTCAACGGCCGGAGCAAAAGTAGCCGACAACATGAGAGTCTGACGGTCCTTTGAGATTTGTTCGGTAATGAGATCAATATTTTTTGAGAACCCCATCTCAAGCATTCTGTCGGCTTCATCAAAAATTAAGCACTGGATGAAATCAAGCCAGACATTCCCGCGTTCCAAATGGTCACAAAGTCTTCCTGGTGTTGCCACAATGATATGAGGGGAAGAGGCCAGTGCTTCTTTTTCTTCGTTAAGATTCGCCCCGCCAATACAGACGACAACTTTCATTCCAAAAGGCTTCGCAAAATTAGAAAAGACTTCACCTGTTTGCTGAGCAATCTCTCTTGTTGGAGAGAGGGCCAGTATATAGGTTCCATTTTTCCCTTTAAATCTTTCAATTGTTGGGATGACAAAACTAGCTGTCTTGCCACTTCCGGTTTGAGAGGAAACTAAAACATCCAAGCCTTTCATCGCTAGCGGAATGGTTTTTGCTTGAACCGCTGAAGGGTTCTTAAAACCAGCTTTTTCAATCAAAGTCATCATCTCTTCTGAAAGACCTAGATCTGACCAATTAACATTATTACTTGTTTCCATTATTTCCCTGCCTCTAATATATTTTTAAATCTTAATTCTTTAATCTCGATATAGACCTGATTTGTTCTTTGAGAATTAACTCTCCACTTTTCTTTTTGTTCTGCCGTCAGAGACCCCTTATTGGCAGCAAATGTCTTATGTTCTGACTTTAATTCTAAAAGTTCTTTCTTTAATGAAGACATTTTGTTTTTGTCTTCTTGGCCAAGCCAATAACCGTCTTCCATACTTATTTCCTTTTTTTCTTCTTTTGATTTCGAAGCCCCGGATGAACTCTTTTCTCACCATCTTTAAGAGGTTTTTGTCTCTTTGAGTGATCTAAGTAAGCGGTCTTTTCCTGACTTTTTCCAGGAGTTGGAGGGGTCGTTTTTTTAGTTCCAGTTAGTTTGAGCTTTAAAATCTCTTTTTTACCTTCAAATGACTCTGGTTTTAGGATCACTTTGGTCAATTCTTGAATTTTTTGGATCATACCCTTTTCTTCGTCATCACAAAAGGAAATTGCGATCCCTTCTTTACCGGCACGTGCCGTTCGACCAATCCGGTGGATATAGGTCTCCGCCCCAAGAGGAAGATCAAAATTGATCACATGGGTAATGGAATCAATATCAATCCCTCGCGCTGCCATATCGGTAGCAACGAGCACTCTAATGCTTCCCTCTTTAAAGAGAGTGAGTGCTCTTTCCCGCTCGTTCTGCTTCATATCGCCATGGAAGGCTTTTGAAGCTGTTCTATTGAGGGCCAGGTATTGAACGATATTTTCTGAATTCGACTTCGTTTTCGTAAATATAAGAAAATGAGCTGTCTTCTCTTCTTTGATGATTTTTTTTAATAATTGAAATTTATCCGCCTGCTTACAAAATATAAGCCTTTCTTGAAGCTTTTTTGGAATGACACCGTCAACAGAAACTTCAATCTTTTTTGGATCTTTTAACAGTGAAAGCGTTAATTGTTCAATCACTCGAGGAAGCGTTGCAGAGAATAGCATCGACTGCTTACTCATTGGTAAAAAATCGAGAATATATCTTATGTCATCAATAAATCCCATATCCAGCATTCTGTCGGCTTCATCCAAAACGAACATCTCCACTTTGGCCAATCTTATAAGTTTTTGGTTAAGAAGATCCATGAGACGCCCTGGTGTCGCTATAACAATCTCTACACCTTCTTGTAACTTTTGAACTTGAAGACTCTGCTCCACACCACCAAAGAGAACACAACTTCTAATCTTAAGGTTTTTTGAGCACAACTCTATAGTTTCCTGGATTTGGGAACAAAGCTCTCTTGTGGGTGCAATGATGAGGGCCCTAGGCTCAGATCTTCTTGTGACTGAAAGATTTTTAAGGAGATGCTGGATGATCGGAACAGTAAAGGCCCCGGTTTTACCGGTTCCAGTTTGAGAAATTCCAATGAGATCAGAACCATTTAAAAGATGAGGAATGGCCAGAACCTGGATGGGTGTTGGGTGTAAATACCTCGCAACTGCGAGATTATGAATAAGCTCTTCTTTTATTCCTAAATCGGTAAACTCTAACATGAGATGTTTGTCTCATTAAAAGTCATTTAATGGTGACGAAGTGTAAAATATACTCTCTATTTCATACCTGGCGGAGTACCAAAAGACGTTTTCCCTAGGTCTCCCTTCCTAAAATCGGCCAGAACGAGCTTATAAACCCGATCTAGATCGGGAAGTCCCTTCTGCCTTAAGCAGCCTCGAACTGTAGCGATTTTTAGCAGGACCTCATCTACTGTGAGATCTGGCCCAGACAATTTATAGCGTTCCATGAACTCTGGGCTCTTGTGATCTAGAAGATGCTTCACGAGAAAAAGTGCCGTATCTTCTTCTCCAGAAATATCATCTGGAAGAGCGTGAATAGCACTTAACCATAGAGCATGTTGAGGTTTATCAATTCTTGGTGGCATGACTCCTGGAGTATCCAAAAGCTCCACGTCCTTATCAATCGTAATCCACTGCTGCATCACTGTTTGTCCGGGCTTATCTGCAACTTTTGTGGCGTTTCTATTGGCGAGTTGATTGATGATGGTTGATTTTCCAGTGTTAGGGAGTCCCACAATCATGACCCTAAGTTTCGTTTTTGTTTCAACATAATCTGGATTACATTCTCTGCGATTTGCTTCCACGATTTTACGTGCCATTGAAACTGACTTACTTAGAGCTAACTTATCAAAACAATCAACGAAGAGATAAGGCTCGTTCTGTTCATCAAACCACTTTTTCCATTTTTCAGACATCGCGGGATCGGCCAAATTCGCCTTATTTAATATAATCAGTTTTCTTTTCTGGCCTAACGTTTCGCTAAGATTTCTATTTCCAGAGACAAGAGGAATTCTCGCATCCCTGATCTCAAAAACGATATCTACAAATTGTAGCTTAGATTTAATTTCACGGAGGGCCTTGGCCATGTGGCCCGGATACCAATTATAAAGGGCTTCTTTGGGAGCACTCGGATCATTTTGTCTTTTCATCGGATTTATTGATCCTTCATGTAGATATAAAGGCTTTCTACTTTTGTTCGTGCCCAAGGGGTTCTTCGTAAAAAATGAAGACTTGATTTCATATTGGGATCATTTGTGAAGCACCGAATAGTGATCATGCTTCCAAGTTGCTCCCACCCATAAAATTCGACTAACTCATTTAGAATCTGCTCAAGAGTTTTTCCATGAAGAGGATCTTTCTTATTCGTAGTCATTTTCAATCTTTGCCATCATTACTTCATGTTCTTTTAACATGGAAGTGACACTCACACCAAACTCATTTTTAACTCTCTTGAGAAGTTCTTTTCTTAAATTTAGTAAACGAGGATTTTGTGACCTGGTCTCATGGCTTTGAATAAGAAAGTTGATGGCATCATCATTTGAGATTTTAATCTTATCTGGATCAAAAAGACCTAAATCCAGTATTTTATGGAGGCGCCCAACTCTGGCCAGAAGATCAACATTCTTCTCATAGCGAAGCCCAGAGTATAAGTAATTAGAAAGACTTTTTTTAGGATCTTGTGGTGTTCTGAAGCAAAGATTTACTGTTAAATCCGCTTGGTGGTGATTTTGATGAATAAACTTATCCATAAAACCAATTTCCGCAATATCCCCAGGAAGGAGGTTTCTCGTTTGTTTTAGAGTGAGTTCCCCTAGGTCATGAAACTTACCAAGCTTCTTAGTCCTTTCAAATTGAAACTCTAAATCTACATTACTTCCGTAAAGGCACATAAATGCACCAGTAAAGTGATGATTATGAATCACTGTTGGTCGTCTTCTCCAAAAATAGATATCAATAAAACAGGATTCACCTTGAGAGATAGTGACTGGTAGATCACTAAATTCGAGATTTTTAAAATGTTGAATATTTTTAGAATTAAAAACAGATTGGATAATGGGTAGAATTTCAAATTTATCTATAATTTGGGAATCTGATAGAAGTTCTGACGCCATCTTATGGAACTCTTTAATACCAAAGCGCTTTATAAATTGATCACCCTTTCGATTGAGCTGATTTGCTAGTTTTATAAACGACATGAACATCCCTAAGTAGACTTTTGACCTATCAAGCTCAGGATACCCGACCAATTCAATCTTTGCGAGTTTTTCTTTGCCATTTATTAAATATATTCTGGTCAATTTCGATAAGAAAACATGTTGTACCTTCCTCTCTTATTCATCTCTATTTTTACCTATGCCAGTGATCTAACTGGAAAGATTGAGGTGTCTGTTCAAAAGAGCCAACCTGATGAATTCAAATTTTTATTTTGGGACAATTTAGATAATACCATTGGGCATGGAAAATCCCCAGTCATTACAAATGAAGATCTAATTTCAGCAATCAAAGAGGAATTTACTTTACCTAATGAAGCACTTTCACAAATAGAAAAGCTTAAAGGTAAAGATGGGAATACCTTTTTTGAATTTCAATATGATGAAAAAGGAAAACTCATATATCAGTGGGGAACAAAAGATGAAAATGATGACGTTTATATTTATGGTTCCCAAGCAAGCTTTGGACTAGAGCCAAGGATTGATTTTTCAAGATCAACTTTGTTTGAGCAAAGAGTAGACATAGGAAAGTTTTACCAATTGAAGTGGGCTTCTAAGGCCCAAATTAAAAGGCACATGGCCCAATGTTTTTCTGAGTTACCAGGAATGCCAAAACTAAAGTCAAGAAATCCGATTGAACCAACTAATCTCCAACTAGATCCAAGTTTATATAATGATTTTTATAAATGGTTTTCAAAAATTGATGGAATTAAAATTGAAAAAAATGATGATCCCAAATTTAAATCCACTGTCAACTGCTTATTATCAAACGCCACTCAATATTTTAAAAACAGAACAGGTAATACCATTGTTATTCAGAAAGAAGTCGCTAATGAGAATCTGATCCAATCGACAATACTTAGTGAACAATGGAATTTACCTCCTCATATTTTGAAAGCTATCCCAAATGAAAAACCTAATTACGTTTATTCAATCTCTGTGATGGATGATTTCTCTTGGAAAAATTTAAAAAAAGATTTCAAAAAAGATAAAATTCAAAATATGGGAATATGGCCAAATCTTCAATCAAGATCAGTTTTAGGTCTTATGGGTCAAATATATGGTTCCGATTTAGATACCTATTTACAATCTTGTCTTTTAAGCTCTGGACTATCTATTAGTGATCCAAATAGATTACTTGCTACTTTTTTTCAATCTGGTAATTGCCACGATCTAAATTCTAATGAGCACAGAATAGAACTTGAATGTGAAATCGGAAAAACAAAATCTTGCCTCCTCCTAGCAAACGCGTATTCATCTGAAAATCATCCGAAATGTATGCCGGAAGATAAAAGTCCTGAATGCTTCCTTAATAATATCTCTTATGATCAAAACAAGGGGTTATCTTATTTCAAAAAGGCGTGCTCCCTAGGAGATGCAGAAGGCTGCTTTGGTGCAGGTCATTCACTTGAAGGGAATTTATTCGCCAAGGATGAAAGAATTCAACTGTACCAGCAAGGATGCAAGATTAAGACACACGAAGACTGTTCTTTTTGGAATAAGGGAGTTGATTTTATAAACGGAATCAATTTTTTCCTTAAGAAGTGGCAATGTGAAGGTTTTCTATCATCAGAAGATGCTTGTTATGGAGTTGGATTATATTTTGATAAAATGGGTGATAAAGATAGATCTATCAAATTCTTAAAGAAATCTTGTGAAATGGTAGAAAAGAAAAATGATTATAAAGCGTGCCTTGAACTAAAAAATATCGAAACTAAAACTGATTAACGAGATTTGCATAATCTCTTTCTAATTCGGCTTCAGGTGCATGAACACCAATCGCTTCATAAATCTTACTTAAAGCTCTCCAAGTACTTTCTCTTAAATTCTGAGGCAGTAGTACTCCCGGAGGCAAGGATAAAAACGGATCAAGCTCCAATACTAATGTATCTAGATAAACCGTATGTTCGGAGATCTCTTTAATAAACCGAACTCTGTCTTGGTTGCTTTTAAAACTCGTTAGCTTTGAGGCCCTTTCCCACGCCACTTTTCTCATATTAAGGACTAATCTCTTAACCACTTCCCTCTTAATTATTTCTGAAGGATGAAAAAATGAAGTAGACCTAAAATGAGATTCTTTATAAACGATGTTAAATAACTCTGGGATAATATTTTTAAACATCTTATTTAATTTAAAATAGTCTTCCTCATAACGAGAGAGTTCACTTAAGCTAGATGAGCTCCTTGAAACCACAATCGGTAAATCATGCAAGATATGACTATTCAAAGAGAGAAGTAGTTGCGTTGATAGACCCCAGTTAAGATTTTTTGCTTGATCAAAGTCGAATTTCCAAGGAAGTGGTAACAAACTATTATTTTTAAGTTCAAATTTTAAAAGCGCCTTTCTATATTCTTCAGCGAAGCTAATCATAGCTTCTTCGAGCCACTGTTTCTCATGAACCTCACCTTCGAGGATGAGATTATCAATACTTCGAGTAATTCGGAGGTAGACCTTAACAAACAGGTGCCTCCTATCATGGTGACGAACATAGTGAGAATCGATTGATTGAAAACTTTGGTAAACATCTTGAAGGGTTTCGTATTTTTGGGAACTTAAATCAATGAGACTCTGGCCAAGGACAGCGTTAGAAAATCCTATCCATAACGAAATGATAACAAGCTTTTGAAATAGACCAGTCATTCTGGCTTTGTAGCCTTAAAAAAAACAGGAATCAATCAATTCCAGTTTAACCTATCAATACCATGTAATTTTTAATCAATAAAAAAGACCAACACTCGCTATGAAACTATTAGTCGAATTGTGGGGTTCAATCAGATCATCTACTCCATCATTTGCAATAGTGGAATTATCGACTTGCCAGAACTCATAACCAAGGGACACTTTCATATCAAATACTGATACAGGAAAGAAAAATCCAACCTCGCATAGGTAACCTTGCCCTGTTTTTTGGGTAAAACTCACATCCTTCCGACCTCCACCAACGTCCGACATGTGGGACTTATTTGTTCCAGACAAAAATTGGCGATGCTCATAAGTAATGTAAAATGGCTGGGAAGTATAAGTTAGGCCCATGGGTATGTAGTTATAGGTTGTTTCCCTTAAATAAGAAATCACTAAATCGTTAGACCAATATCTCTGGCCTAGTCCTACGTAAGGCCTAAGACTTCCAAGCGCATAACCAAGAGTCGAACGGTATTCACGGACAATATCATTAGTCGTCTGCTTAATGGGAGTACCAGAAAAAGTAGATCCATTGTATTCAAGGTGACCACCAAGGAATCGTAATTCAGCACCTAAGCGGAGTCTCTCACTTAGAGCGTATCGCATCTCAATCGAATAGCCCGAGATCTTACCTTTCTCATCCATAATAGCGGGCTCTTTGTAATGCATGGTCTGATAGATATAAGAAGCCCCAAGATGAAAACTTCCATCAGCGAAAGCGGAGTTCGAAATAATAAAGATAAGGAGTATTAGTAATTTTTTTTTCATCTTTAAATAATATGATGGAAAGATTCTTCTGTATAAGAGTCTTTTTTTTTCAGCTATTTCAAAGGACAAAAAAAGTGTCTCCATCTTTTACAAATGACAGAGCTTTGTTCATGATTTAATTTTCTCAACTCCTAAGGTCCTGAAAAAAGGTCAGTCTCGCCGGCACAGCTTTTGCTTAGATATTGACATGAAATATTTAGTTTTTATTTCTCTCATCCTCTCATCCTTAAGTTATGGAAGAGAATTCAAAATCCCTCAAGGCAGTCATCGTAGCTATCCTGTTGTCACCAAGGCATTTGTGGGGACAAAGATGCGTATTACCGCAATATTTGACGAGTCTGCGAAATATGAGTTCTCTAAGGATAGTAGTAGTGATCAAGGGGATATTAATAAACTCTACGGTTTTAGTGATTGTAAAGGCCCTCATCTACAAAATAGCGCTAGGTTTGGCTGGCATTGGTATCAAAACAAGCTCTCTATTTATGCTTTTACTCATGTATCGGGACAGATGAATTTTAGGTATTTATCAGATGTTGAATTTAATAAACCATACTCTGGCACAATCCAAATTCACCCAGACAAAAGAAGTTACATATTCAATTTTAATGGTATCAGTGTTCAAATGGACAGGGGTTGCCAGGATCAAAAAGCATGGGGATATGAACTTCTACCCTATTTTGGCGGACAGCAGGTTGCACCTCACGATATTACAATTAACGTAAAATTGAATGAGTCCCAAACACCTGTGATTGTTGACATCCCTTATCCAAACCCTACAAGAGATGGACGATTTAGATTGAATATTAATTCAACTGAGAGGATTCCATTTTATATAAAAATACATGATTCAATAGGTAGGCTTGTTTATAAATCAAACATCATTCAACTTATGAAAGATGTCCCTGAGGTCATTCAATATGATATTGGTCATAAGCTCTCAAATGGAATGTATATCATTACTCCAATGGTCATACTGAAAGATGGTCGTGAATTGCCAACAAATGTTACAAACCAAGGACATGATAAAAGCTTAAAATTAATGATACTAAATCAATGAGGATATATGCTTAATTTATTCATCATACTAAGTATAACTTTTCTTACCTCTTTTAGTTCATTTGCAAAAAAAAATGATTATGTTCTTTTAGATCAAAAATATGGCCCTCATGAAAGACAGGCCTTTGACCTTTGGCTGCCAAAAACCAAGAAAAAAAGTCCACTTGTTATTTACATCCATGGCGGAGGGTGGGCAGTGGGCAGTAAGGATGAATTTAGAAAAAAATCCATTATAAAAAAATATCTTCAATCCGGAATAGCTGTCGCAGCAATCAATTATCGCTTTTTAAAACATGCCCCTTTACAAAAAATCTTAAGGGAAGATATCGCAGGGTTTGTTCAATTCATGCGTTACCACTCAAAAAAATACAGAATAAAAAAAGAATACATCATGTCCCATGGATTTAGTGCTGGTGGTAGTGGAAGTCTTTGGCTTGCTACCCATGATGATATTGCGGATTCAAATGCCAAAGACCCTAAGAAAAGAGAGTCCAGTCGCATACTGGCAGCTGGTCACTTAAGTGCACAAGTGTCTTATGATTTTGTGGATTGGTACGAGTATTTTACACAAGAAGAAGTTGATAAGTATGTTGGTGAAGAAATGTGGTCAAGATACCATCTGAAGTCGAAAGATGATCTCTTTACTGATAAAGGTGAAAAAATTAGACGAGATGTCGACATGTACGAAAATATCAGCTCTGATGATGCTCCCATCATTTTTTGGAATGGTCTTAAAGACATGAAAAGCCCAGATAGAAATCATTTTATGCATAGTCCGCGGCATGCAAAACTTTTATATGAAAGAACACAAGAAGTAGGCCTTAAGGCGAAAATAATTTTAGATGGGGATAAAACCCAGAAATCTGATGTTTTTGAAGAGGTCTTTAAGTTTTTTACACAAAGAATTAAGAAAAAGTCGAAAATTACAAGCATCATTGGTATCGACTAAACATTTATAACAATATCAATAGGCAACGATAACTCCAAAAGTAACATACCCCACGAGGGATTTATTTTTTGGAAGATTCCCAGCGGGTTGATCATGACTAAAACTTGTACCCGTTAATTCTGAAGTTTTTCGAACTCCACCTTGTATATAAAAACCGGTATTATGCGTGTTTTGATCTAATTTTAAAAAATCCCAACCGACATTTATTGCATAATAATTTTGCCCATATGAAAACTCTGTTACGTCTGAGGTTCTGTAACCGTTTCCAAAGGCCGAATACTCAATTTTATCGTACTTAAGACGACCTTTTATTATCCCAATTTCAGGGTAAATGTACCAACTGCCTTTATGTTCGTCTCGGTCTAGAAATAATAACCCTAATCCCAAAATGTGCCCATCTGCTCCAGTCGCAACGTAATTTGTCGTGTTAGGGGTTCCATTTAATAACTGGGTACTGACATTTGATTCACTCGTTAAATCAGAAAGATAATTATAATTGAGCTTAAAGCCCAACTTCTTATAAAACATTCTTTGAAGACCAAGCTCAATCAGCATACAACAAGAATATTCCTTGTCTGTCTTAAAGCTCTCCACACTGTTAGCAGAGCCACCAAAACCAAACAAGAAGGCCCAATCTTTTTTCATTTTAGTTTCTAGTCGCCGTCTAAGCTCTTTGGATTCATTTACACTTACTTCAACTTGAAACTCATCTGTCCGATAGAGGTCATGAACAAGTCTAACTCGGTGCTCACCAGCTGGAATTTTATGCGTTGCCGGTGTACGATCATCTAATAAGACTCCATCCACTTCCACTTGAACAGCAACTGCATCAGAATTCGAATTCTCTGTAATAATTTTCAAGTACCCCCGGAGTTTCTCCGCTTCATATTTTAGTTCTGTAAATTCACCCTTTTTGACAGTGACTTCTTTATGCCAAGGTTGATGATATTTAGAAACGACAGCAATTAAATGCTCACCCGGGAGAACTCGTATTTCATCCTGAAAACTGATTTGATTATCATCTATTTTAGTTACCGCATTTTTAGGAAAACCTATAAATTTAATGAACCCAAACTTTTGGTTTAAATTTGCCTCTAAGGTATCTTCTCCCTTGACAACTTTTACTGTTGAATAGAGGTCATAATCTCGTATTTCAAAGGAGATCTTATGCTCACCCATTGATATCTCTCGTGAACAAGGAGTGGCACAGATCTCAACCCCGTCAACGTAGACATTGGCGTTTGATGGATTGGACTTGAAATGCATGATGGTACTTTGTTTTCTGTAAGAATCAGAATCGACCTGAATGATTTTTTTGGGCAAATACACTTCTTGAAAAAAACTTTTTTGATCTGGATCACGCTCTTTTTTTGTTATTTCTGCCGTAATACCCCTGTGGCAGCGATAGATGTCATTTACCTTTTTACACTCTGTTCTTAGTGGTGAAATTTCTAAAGCTTTGCCAGCGCAATCTATCGAATTATTACAAATGAGTTCTAATTCTCTATAAGCATTTTCAAGGGACAACTTCCTCGCAAGATCCTCATCAGAGGATTCAGCAATCCCGCAGGCATTAATTGTATCCCCATTTTTCTCAGAGGCCACTTCATAACAATACCAAGCATAAGAATGGGTTGAAAAAAAACAAAGAATCAAAAAGAGTCCAAAAGAAAACAAATACCGCATTTAGGGTCCAATAAAGATGAAAATGATTGTTACAATGTTACATGATAGAGATTCATTCTAACAAAGAGAAATTAATCTCTCGCTTCCTCAATCTGATCCATTCTTCTTTTCTGGTAACTCTTAGATCTTTTATTCTCATTTCTTTTTTTAAAGAATGATTGTAACAATGCCCACTTGTAGATGGATCAATTTAATAATTGATACGAATAAAGCATAATAAATCTTAAGAAATGAAGTTTTTCGCGACTAGGCTTAATTTCCCTACTTTGATCGCTAAGTATTTCCAGGTACTTAGCAAATTCTTATGGAACGTATAAAAATGTAAAATCCGGTTAACTTATCCACCACAGTAATGTATAAAAGCCGCCCAAAACATATTCATTAACCTAGGAGTTATTGTGAATAAATTTTTTATTATTTTCATGTTTGTGTTTTCAGCAATTGTAAATGCTTCTGATGTTGTGGTTCTTGAAGAGACAATCCCTTCAATCCGTTCTGGTCATGAGCTAATCAATACATCACTCTATATGAATCTCAAAACTGGTGAAGGCTTTGCAAAGACGATGGTCGCTGAAGATGAATACTACCCGTACCCAAATCGTTGGTGTCAAAACGGTCCAAACTGGCCTTACGCTAACTGTTTCCCTTCTCAAAGGCCGCCAAGAATCGTTTTTTCAAAAACAACAAAGATTGAAGGGCTTACTCTGGTAGATGACAAGGCCATTTTTAATGGAGCTGAAGGTGAAGTCATTTGTGGAACAATGGGAGTTAGCAGAATTTTTAAAATTCCTACACTTTATCTTTCTGGAAACTGTGAGCTTTCTGGAGAAGTTAAAAGAGACGTAAACTCAAATAATTCTATCCTCGTTGTGACTCTTAAGACAAAATAATGGATCGATTTCGGGGCCACAATAGAGTTGGCCCCGAATTTTAGCTTGGCTTCTCTACCTTACCATCTGGATACTTCGCAAATTTTTCAACTTTAGATCCGTGTACCATATCTTGTCTTGGCCACTTCCACCCTCCAAATTCTGTTCTCTGGTAATCCTGAATCGTTTGAAAAATTTCTTGTCTCGAACTCATGACAAATGGACCGTGTTGAACAATAGGCTCACCAATAGGTTTTGCCTCAAGAAAAAGGAATTCTGTGCCATCAAAGTCGGAGGAGACGACAACTTCGCTTTTTGAATCTAAATAAAGAGCTTGTTTCGAAGAAATAAGCTCTCCATTAACTTTGATTTCATTTCCTTCAAAAAAATATAATGTTCGATGAGTAGAGTTTTTAGAGGGTCGATATTTAAAGACTCCATTTTTCTGGATTTTCACCAAGAGGATATTCACTTCATTGGCAGGATCCTTTGCCCAACTATTAACTGGTGAATGGTTAAAGTGTTGGCCTTCATATTCCCCGCAGATAAGTGTGACCTCAATTTTGGAATCTTTTGAAATTTTTGGAATATGATTCGCCCAAATCATTTTAAAATCTGGATCTACCATCTTTTTACTCTGAGGTAAATTCAACCATAATTGAAATAACTCACAAGTGTTTGGTTTATCCTGATGAAGAAGAGGAAACATCTCAGAGTGCTGAACTCCTGCCCCGGCCGTCATCCACTGCACATCTCCCTCACCATACCGGCCTGAAGCGCCTAATGAGTCCGCGTGGTCAACGTAGCCTTTCCTTACGATAGTTATCGTTTCAAAACCACGGTGAGGGTGGACGGGAAATCCTGGAACTTCACTCCCGTGGTACATCCTGAAGCCATCCTTAGGAGTAAAATCTTGACCCATGTTCCGGCCTATAAAATTCTTAGAATCCACGCCAAGATTTTTATTTCCACGAGGATAGTCATCATAATGATGAACACAGAATAAGAACGGCTCCTGGGTAGGCCACTGAAAATCAATCGGAGTTCTTTTCGTAATCACTTTTGAATCCTCTCGAGGACGAAAGAAGTTAAAGAACTTAGAGATGCTGTTAGCAAAGCTTGAAGTTGGGATAAGGGCAATAAGATAAAGAAGATTTCGTCTTTTCACAAATCTATCTTTATTCAAAAATTATGGTCTTACCATCACGTAGAGGTATTTTTCCTTAAAATCAGCATTACCTGAGGCGTAAAGAATCCTCATGGTTGAATCAGTATAAACCTCAATCAGGGTACCACCACCAAAAAATAATCTTACGATGAATGTTGGAACAATGGTTACTTGATTTGGAAGAGTTCCATTCTCTGCTTCGTTAACATAGTCATAGATCGGGCGGTCAAGAGGTCTTTTACTCATCCCCGGAAACTTTCTAAATTTAACATTTAACCCATTGGAGTTTGTTTCGCTTAGTCTGTACTGTCCTTTTAAATAATTAATTCTTTCTTTTTTTCGATCCCCGTTTTTGTAACTTGGAGAAACATTGTAATAAAATCCATCAGCATCTATAACTTGGTAAATTTCATTGACCCCAATTGTTGGATCAACACCTCGGTTATCATTTCTATATTCATATGGTCCCCATACTTGCTTCCAGACCCCATAAAGAAGGGGTAGCCGATCTTTCACAGATGGTTGAGGACTGAGTTCAAGCATTTTCTTAACAATTGGCTCAAGCTCATTTTGAATTTTAAAGTCTGGGTCACCAAGACCAGTATATTTCGACGCCCTAAGAACTAATTCGGTCTTAAGCTCCTCAAGATTCATGAGATTCAATTCTTTAGCTGAACAAACAGAAGTGAAAATTGAGAGAAGAACGAAAAGGATAATGGTTAGTTTCATTAGGTGATTCCTTGTTAGCGAGAAAGTACCTAATTTTAGCTTCCATCGCTATAGAAATTACCTAGACAGAAAAAGAGGAGATGCAATCCTGTAAGGTACTAATTTTACATCAAAAAAACACCTTCCAGTAAATAGAGAAAATGAATGCCGGTGAAAAAGCATCAAATGATATCAGCTCAAAAAGAACAGACGACACCTTTATTATTGGCCCACAATTCTCGCTTTATTAGTGATCGCTATATTTTTGAACCTAGGCTTAATAATGGCAACTTCCTCTAAAATCCACAAACACCTCATTGTCCTATTATCTCTGCCCTTCTCTTAACGAAATCTCATATATTGCTCGTCTTTTTGAGAAGTCACTTCAATAAAGATATCTACAAACGGTTTCCACTTAGATTTACCATAATTCCTATTCTTTTGTTGATGCTGGTTATGTTGGGAATCTCTACCATTCCATACAGTATTTTTTTATCGTCTAAATGAGAGAGGGGGATTGAATTTTTTGGGGCCTTCAGGCTACTCACTTCACTCATGCATTTTTGGTATGATGGTTTTATTTGGTCAGTGAGAAGAAGGGATGTTATAAATGATGCAATTAAATAAATACTAAAAATAAAATGAAACGAATAATCGCTCAGAACAATTTTTTTCATCTGACTCAATTTGATTTAAATCAAACCGAAGTCCTTTTTGCTCCCAAATACAATTCCATTCATCAAAAAGATTTTTTTGTAAGACGTTTTAATGCGCTCTCTAAAATTGCTCCCCATTTAAAATGGGTTGAATCAATTGATGAAAATGATTTTGATATCGCTCTGGCATGGGATGCGATTGATGAGAAAAAGACTTTGGGTAAGAAACTAAATCCTATTCAAAATCGACTTTTCTCTAGTCTTCCCTTTAAACTTCCAGAGAGCTTTACTCCTTTTCGGCAACTCGCAGAAACACAACTTCCCTCTTTATTTCATCCCGCGACTCCTCCTTGGGACGAAGAGATAAAAAAGGAACTCCATTATTATTTTGTAGAAAAAAAGCTTCCTCTCACTTATCTAGAAACAAGAAACGAAATGCTAGGGAGAGATGGCTCGACCAAGTTTTCCTCCTTTCTTAGCACTGGTTTTCTGGATGTGAGGTATCTTTATAACGAAGTGAGACAATTTGAATCCATTCATGGGACAACGAAATCAAGTGGCTGGATTATTTTTGAACTCTTGTGGAGAGAATTTTTCTACTGGCACTATCAAGAAAATTCCCGTTCCTATTTTTCCCGCTTTGGACTTAAATCCCTGGACTTCTCTCAGGTAACTCAATATTCCCTAAGTGAACTAAACAAAATGAAAGCTGATCCATTTTTTCATGCCGGCTTAAATGAATTAATTGCGACGGGTTATCTCTCAAATCGCGCACGTCAGATTTTCGCCTCCATCTGGATCAATGACCTCGAACTAGATTGGCGCTCAGGAGCGAAACTTTTTGAGGAACATCTTATTGATTATGATGTCTACTCCAACTACGGAAATTGGATGTATCTCGCTGGTGTTGGTGTGGACCCAAGAGGAAAGCGCTATTTTAATGTTAAAAAGCAACTTGAACTTTATGACCCAAAGGGAGAGTATTTAAAGACTTGGGGAATACTCTCTTAAAAGAATAGGACACAACATGACTTCTAAATTAAATCCAAAACTCGATCTCATTTTAGAGAGAGTTGGAATCTCTAACAAATAAGTTGAATCTAAGCCCTTAAAATCCAATAAATGACCGCTCCCTTGGTACATCTCGAAGATGTCCAAGCTAGACTAAATGTATGCGAATACTAATTTAGAATGTCCCGACGCGGGCGCTATAGGAGCGGCTA
>CANEUH010000010.1 GCA_947441615.1 Bacteriovoracaceae bacterium
AAAAAAATGCTCGTCTTCTCTTTTGCCATACTTTTTAACCGCGAGCTTTGAGAGGTGCCCAAACGCCGGAATCTTCGAGACCTCAGCACCCAAAATCCGCCGCCGGTCCTCATCCACCGCAATCGTAATAGAGAGTGGTTTTAGTTTTGAGTTCTCTTTTGTAATTAGGTCATCAATCTGAAGATTAAAAACTCTCCCCCGAAATTTTTTAAGCTCCACTTCATTCGCCTCTCGGCACCTCTTGGCAAGGATTGGAAGTTTTCGGGCGATGGTTTTGTGATTCACTTTTAGAACGAGAGCACACCTTCTTAACGACATTCCCGACGAGAGAAGACCTAAAAGGGGTGCGGTGATTCTTCTTTTTTTATGCCGATAAAAATCAGAAAACGTAACGGACGAAAACCGGGTTCCGCAGTTTTTACATCGATATCTTTGAATCCATTTAGAGTCATCTTTTCTCCAAAAAGTTCCATCTCGAATCACGAATTCTGGGGCAGCACAAATAAGGTTGGGGCATGTTCTTTTCATGCCGAGGTTCTTGCAAGAAAGGGAGCTCTATTTGCAGGGGTAAGTCACTAGAATCCTTAAACTTTAACGCACACAGGAATATGAAATTCCGTCATCATCAGGAGGAAGTACTGTCCCTTCTACACCAGTAAGGAGGGGCAGTTAGAAAAGAATCATTTTTTTCAAAAGAATCTCCTAAGAGATGTTGTTCGAATGATCTAAGAAGAAAATTAATCTCTAATTGAACACTGGTAATGACCGATGGTGACTTCTTCAAAAACGGCAAGATGAACGGTTTCAGTAAGTCCAGACTTTAGGTTAGTGACTTCAAGAGAAAATAAAGACTTATCTTCATCCTGTAATGGATTCAGCCTCAGTTCCAAAGTAACCTCGTTACTTAAATGAATCATCATTCTAGTACTTCCATTGTTGATCGTAGTACTTAAAAGAACATCATTTTTGGGATCTTCACATACAAGATACAGGTCACCTGCAAAAGCTGATAAGCTTAACAAACAAAAAATCATCGTTAAGATGTATCTCATGACAAATTCCTCACAGAAATTTTTGAAAATCTTTCGCTTATAAAGAGACTACGAAAAAAAAATGATTATTTCTTTTAGATTGTAAATTTTACAGTCTTTATCCTGATAGTTGAATAAAAGCTTCGATCAAAATGGAGTTGCCGACTTACCTGAAAACTGTTTAAAAATTAAGCAATGTGATCACCCTGTTCTGCCCATGATTTTAGATCACTTGAAAGGAATAAAAATTGAAAAAAAATGGGCCTACGAACTTTCACTTTTTAGAGTTACTGTCTTTGTGAATAATATCAATTTATACGAAGAAGACGCCAAACATTTTTCAATTGCAATTGAAGGACTAAATGAACTCATTCAAATACCTATCATAGAAAGACTATCGCCATATCGTGGAAGTGCAAAAATAGAAAATGCCACGGCATTTACCTTGTCTGGAATCTCTAAATCGAATGAGAAGCAAAAAATCTTCATTACCCTGAAACATAAAAACACAAGCGTGCAAGTCTATGAAGCACCCATAAAGGCTGGATTTTCAACTATTTTGGACATAAACCTCACTCGAGACTCAAACTGACATAGTAAATTCGGGTAATTAGACAACTCCTGTTTAAATTCAAATCCTCAAGAAAATCCAATTTTAGCCGATAAGATAAATCGGAGCACTATGAATACAAATATGAGTTATTTACTTATTTTATCCCTAACATTTTACTTACCTTTTGTCTTTGCCGAGACCAATTCCGAGGCTCCGAAAATTAACTCGTCTGGTGGTAAAAACTGTTTTCAGTCTTTAGATGCCAAAGATATGGAGAATTTAGGAAAAATTCTCTACCTAAGAGACCGAACGAATTCTTCAGTAGCTCCTAGCACTGGTAATGAAACATATGAAGACCAAATCAAAAACATCAACCAAAATTTTACTGGAGAGAAAAAACAGGCAGCTTTGGCAGTGCTCAGTATGTCAATTGCCCAAAAGAATGAGGCGAGATTAAAACAAGTTATGAATCAAGCACTCTCCCGAGGAGATACAGGCATTAACAAAGAAGAAAAACTTCAAATTGGTGATCTCATAAAAGATGCAAAAAGAAATGGCATCAACCTAGAATTGCTTTTAAATCTTAAAACCGCAAGTGTTAGCAAGTCTGCCCAAATTTTAAAATCCAAAGGAGCTCAGATTCTACCGAATGGAGAATGGAAATTTGGAAAAGATTTTGATTTTAAAGCGGCAAAAGAAAATCCCCAGGTCAAAGAAGCACTCAGTGATTTTTTTCCAAATGAAATAAAGTATCTCTCTGAAAAAGCCCGAGGATATGTTGTTATCGGTGATCGTGTCGTCATGAATGAATTTGACCCTAATAAGAAGAGGGTTCAAGGTCATGAAACGGAATGGTATTGGAGAAGTGATGACATCGAAGGACACACCAAAAAAACGGTTGAAATAATTGATCGTTTTACAAAAAAAGCAGAAGAATTCGCAAAGGTCAGTAAGGAGAATACTCACTGGGTGAAAATCACGGACGCTGCCTTAAGTGCAGATATTGTGTGCGATAAAAGCATGAAAGACATTCTTTTGGCCCCAACCTTCGGAGGATTAGATAAAGTCATAAGTTACTTTACCGGGAGTGAAGATGACGCCATGAAAAGGTGGGAACGTGGCCTTGAAAAGCAATTAAAAGTTAAAGATGAGCTACACCAAATTGTTATGGAAATGACTTATCATGGTGCTAGTGAAGAAACAAAAGATGCATTAAGAACCACTATATTTCAGCTTCAAAATAAAAGTGATGAAGATTTGGACAATGGTATTGCTGGGACTAAAACTGCCTTGACGGCGATTGCACTATCACCGCTTGCTGTATTAACTGCTCCAGTGAGCCTTCCAGCCGCTGGATCAACTGGGATTGGTGCTGCCCTCGCCTATACAGGTGCAACTTTATCAATTGTAAGTCTCGCTACTCCGGCCATCATGGCCTCAAGAAATGTAATTGAAGCAGTTAAAAATGGAGATGATGCTCTTTGTTCTGCTGTTAAATTTGGAGCAGATATTCCTGTTAAGACAGTGGACAATCTTAAATGGGGAGCAATGGGGCCAGTTGTGAAGGTTATTTCTCCCTCTCTAAAACCACTTGCTTCTTTTCTCAACCTTGGACCAAATGCAAGTAAGTATGCTCTTATCGCACCGGGGGCAATTGTTTCAGGTAAAGGAGTTTACGATAACGCCCTCGCAACGAGAGAAAGTCAAATCGCCATTAGCAATATCGAAAAGGCCCTTGCTCAGTCAAAACTTGATGGAAATAAAGATCACACAGCGGTGCTAGAACAAATGTTAAAAGAAGCAAAAGATCAAAGATGGGTGAATGTTATTGGACTTGCAAAGTCGTCAGTAAGTGTGTTGGATGCTGTTAAACAATCCGCAGAAAAAACAGTCACAGTTCAAAACACAAAACCAAAAAATCAAAATGAACTATTTAAAAGTACCTCAGAAACGACAAGTGTTATCACTTTCGGCAAACATAATTCGACTTCGACCATCGGAACCATGACTCTTCCAACAAGTCTAACAAACAATACCTCTATTCCATTTAGTAACTCACAAACTGTAACGACTAATACAGGCGGAACAACTGTTATAAATATGAACATCACTCCTAAATCAGTTCAAACAGTTTCTGGCACTGCCCCAACCCAAGGTGCAGCAGTGATTGACTCTAAAGTAACTTCAGCTAATTCGTTAAATTCAAAGGAAAGGGACTCCTTTTCTAAAAACACCACGGAGATCATAGACTCAACAAGATCCATCATTATGGATGAGTTAGAAAAAGAAGAAAAAGAGAAAGAGAAGAGAGAAAAAGAAGAAAAAGATAAGAAAATCTTAGAGCAAAAATAGTCTCAATAATGTCGAAAAGGTACCGTATACCTTTTCGACAACCTAATTGAGTACCTGTCTTAGGAGGCATCTTAGAGGTTCTGCTGCTCCCCATAGAAGCTGATCACCTAGAGTGAACGCATTATAAAAGTTTTCACCCAAAGTCATCTGCCGAACTCGGCCAATCGGCACATGAAGTTTTCCTGAAACTGCTGCGGGAGTAAGTTCTTTTAATGTGTCTGGCTTATTATTTGGTACAAGTTTAACCCAAGGGTTGGCATTTGAGATTATTTCTTCCACTGATGAGAGAGAAGCCGACTTTTTCAATTTAATCGTTAAGCCTTGGCTGTGGCACCGGAGTGCTCCTACACGAACACATGTTCCATCAATAGGAATGACCGTTTTAGTTTGAAGAATTTTATTTGCTTCAACTTGTGCCTTCCATTCTTCCTTTGATTGACCAGAGGGAAGCTCAGAATCGATATAAGGGAGAACATTGAGAGCGAGCGGATGTCCAAAATTTGCTTTCGGAAAACTCTCCCCATTCATTAAATTGGTCATTTGTCTTTCTAACTCTAGGGCCTCTGAAGATGGATTGGAATTAAAGGCCTGCCCGACAGATCTCATTTGGTCCAAAAGCTCAATCATATTTTTGGCCCCAGCACCAGAAGCAGCTTGATAGGTCATCGAACTCACCCACTCCACCAGATTCTCTTTAAATAAACCATCAAGAGCAATCAAAAGAAGGGAGACGGTACAGTTTCCACCAACAAAGTTCTTTACCCCCTTATCTATTGACTCCTGAATAAATGTTCTATTCACTGGATCAAGAACGATGATTGCATCATCTTTAAGACGAAGAGTCGAAGCAGCATCAATCCAGATCCCTTTCCAACCCGAGTTTCTCAAGGCCGGAAACATTTCAGTTGTATATTCCCCACCCTGACAAGAAACAAGGATATCCATACTAGAAAGTTCCTTAATATCCATTGCGCTTAAAAGTTTGGGTGAACCATTTTTTACCTTCGGTGCAGCTGTGCCCGCTTGGCTTGTTGAGAAGAAATAGGATTCCATAAAATTGAAATCATTTTCCTGAGACAACCGATCCATAAGGACTGACCCAACCATTCCACGCCAACCGATAAAACCTACTCTTTTCATTTTTTCCTCTTCATCATTTATAGGACCAGAATACGAGCTTAGCGTGATTTTTTTTTAAAAGTAAACTTGGATTTTTAAATTTAATTTACTATCATCTTTTCGTTGCCTAAAGAGGCGCGATTTTTAAGTCAGTCACTGGAAGGGTCTAAGAACCGTTAAACCAGTCGCCAAGGGAAAAATCGCCGAAGTGATTTTAGCACTCTTAGAAGCTAAATCATTGGTTGTTGGGGCTTAATCCCCAAGACTGTCACTGGATTATACCGGTGGGGAGCTTTAGGTAGGCTAAAGATTTCATACCTTTACCTATCTAGTTCCCACTCCCTCTAAAAAGCGATAAATTACCACTCAAATGAGGAGAGGAAGATGGGTGCTTTAATTGTTTCAAAATTCGGTGGAACTTCCATGGGTGACTTGGCCTCGATGCAAAGAAGTGCCGTCATTAGTTTGGAAAGGGGCTCTACTGTTATAGTTGTTTCCGCAACCTCTGGAACAACAGATCGATTGATTGAAATTGCAAAATTTGCTTCTTCTGGAAACATGGAAGAGTGTGAAAAACTTATTTTTGGAATTAAAGAAAAACACCTAGGTATTTTAAAGCAAGCAGGAAACTCACTCCAAACTCTAACACAATTAGAAAGTTATTTTACGGAATTAGGTCTACTTGTTCAAAACCTTACTCTCCTAAAAGAACTCACTCCTAGGGCCTATGACCATATGCTATCCCTTGGTGAGAGAATGTCATCCCTTATCTTTAGAGATGTTGTTTCGGGAGTTATGCCCCATAAAACGGTGACTCTCCTTGATGCTAGAACAATTATTAAGACTGATTCAAATTTTGGAAAAGCGACCCCACAGATAAACCTGATTGAAAAAGAAGCGACCGCTAGAATCGACCGAAGTGGTGACACAATCTATATCACCCAAGGATTTATTGGTTCTGATCTTCAGGGCAACACAACAATCCTGGGTCGTGGAGGTTCAGATTATTCAGCTGCCCTTTTTGCTGAGGGTGTTTCCGCTGACATTCTTGAAATTTGGACTGATGTTGCTGGTGTCGCGACAACTGACCCACGAATGGTAAAAGAAGCAAAAATCATTCCTGAACTTTCTTACTCAGAAGCTGCCGAGATGGCCCAATATGGAGCAAAAATTCTTCATCCTGCGACGATTGCTCCGGCCGTTCGTAAAAATATTCCTGTTTTCGTCGGTTCTAGTTTTGCCAAAGACCTCCCAGGAACTTGGATTAGAACTTCAGTAGAAAATAGGCCTTCAGTGAGAGCAATCACTAAACGAAGCTCGCAAGCACTCGTCACGATTACAACTCCAACGATGTACAACGCCTATGGATTCATGGGAGAACTTTTTCAAGTCTTTGGACAACACAGAGTTTCTGTTGACTGTGTCACGACATCTGAGATTTCAGTTGCAGTGACTGTGGATCACGCCACTTTAGAGAATGAAGGATTTATTAAAGACCTAGAAAAAGTAGGAACTATTCAAATTGAAGCTGGGTACTCGCTAGTCTCTCTCATTGGAAATGAGCTCACTCATAAAGCGGCACTTGCGAAATCTATTTTTAGTACAATTGATGACGTTAATATCCGAATGATGAGCCTTGGTGCCTCTTCCTATAACTTTAACTTTCTGGTTAAAGAGGAAGACTCTAAACCAGTCATTCAGAAACTTCACAGGGCGCTTATTGAGGCCCAATGAAGATTGCACTACTCGGGAAAGGCAAAACAGGATCAAAAGTTCTTGAACTCGCTCAATGCGAAGTTGAAGTTTTTGATACAAAAAATCTTCCGAGTTATGAAAAGCTCCTAAATAACGATGTGATACTCTCATTCCTCCCAGGAGAGGCCTTCACAGAGTTGATCCCGATGCTTCTAGAGACGAAGAAACCTGTAGTCACGGGATCCACTGGTTTTAAATGGCCAAATGACTTTGAACAAACTCTCCAAGAGAAAAAGATTGCGTGGATTCACGCCACAAATTTTTCTCTTGGAGTTGTTGTTTTAAAGCAGCTCATTGAAAAACTTCATCAAATGGATCACCTATTTAAAGAAAAAACATTCTCCATTCATGAAGTTCATCATACTAAAAAATTAGATGCTCCATCTGGAACTGCCTTATCCATGAAAGATTGGCTCAAAAACCCATGTGAAATCACGAGTGAGAGAACCCGCGACGTCGTTGGTCTTCATACCCTAACTTTGGATACTCCAGGTGAAATCATTCGCCTTGAGCATGAAGCAAAAGATAGAACCCTCTTTGCTGAAGGGGCCATCTGGGCCGCAAGATATATTCACAATAATAAATTAAAACCAGGACTTCACGCCTTTCAAAAAGTTGTTGAATCCCACCTGTCACTTTAAGGAGCTTTATGAATCTTAATCAATACCCACTTTGGACCGCAGTGGTAACTCCCCTTCTGGAGAACGGACAAGTTGATTTTGAATCTCTGGCTAAAGTTATACAAAATCAGGATGAGGCCCGTAATGGTTTACTCATTCTTGGCTCAACAGCTGAAGCTTTAAATTTAAATTTAAACACTAGAAAATCAATTATTGAGCACGTAGTGAAAATGAAACCAACTTCACCCATTATGGTGGGAGTCGGGGGAAATCTTCTTGAAGAACAAAAAGAGTGGATCAGTTACTTAGAAGCACTTTCAGTCCATGCTTACCTTCTAGTGACTCCTCATTACGCTAAACCAGGGCCCGTCGGTCAATATGAGTGGTTTAAAACTCTCATGGATCACTCAACGAGACCTTGCATGCTTTATAATGTTCCTGGAAGAACTGCTGTAGCGATGTCAACTGAAGCGGTTAAGCGGCTTAATACACATAAAAACTTTTGGGCGATTAAAGAAGCTTCTGGATCCGTGGATAAATTTAAGGAATATCTTGCGGCAGCAGGGGGTAAAGGTGTTTATTGCGGTGACGATGCGCTTATGCCTGAGTTTGCTGCAAATGGGTCATCTGGACTTGTTTCTGTTGCCTCAAATGCCTGGCCAAAAGCGACTCACCTCTATGTTGAGCAATGTTTAAATAAAACCATTAAAGAAAAAGACATGTGGGCAAAGGCTTCAAATTCCCTTTTTGTTTGCTCTAATCCAGTGCCTGTAAAACGACTTATGTTTGAACAGGGACAAATAAAATCTCCCAAGATGGTCGCTCCCCTTTCACACGAGGACATGGTTTCAGCGGCTCCAGTATTGGAAGCAAATAAAGAAGTAGAATCTTGGTTTAAAAGGGAAATGTAATATGAACTGGCAAGAGACTCTAGATCAATTAGAAAAAGGTACAGTTCGTTCAGCATTTAAGCTCGATGGCAAATGGGTGGCGAATAAAGAAGTCAAAGAGGCGATCCTTGCTGCTTTTAAGGCCGGTGAGCTTCACCAGTTCCCGAATGGATTTGTGGATAAACATAATCTTCCACCACGAGAATTTAAACCAGAAGATAAAATCCGAATGGTTCCTGGTGGGTCAAGTGTTCGTAGAGGTGCTTATGTTTCCTCAGGAGTCATTATCATGCCACCGGCCTACATAAACGTTGGCGCCTATGTAGATACTGGAACCATGGTTGATTCGCACGCACTGGTTGGCTCCTGTGCCCAAATTGGAAAAAATGTCCATCTCTCGGCCGGAGTTCAAATTGGTGGAGTTCTAGAGCCTGTCGGTCAAACTCCTGTCGTGATTGAAGATAATGCCTTTATTGGTGCTGGGGCAGTCATAGTTGAAGGTATCCAGGTCTCAGAGGGGGCAGTGATTGCACCGGGAACAATTCTTTCTCGCGGTGTTCCTGTCTACGACTGCGTCCACGAGAGGATTCTTGAAATAGGTGAACCAATTCCTCCCTATGCTGTTGTCGTCACTGGTTCAAGACCAGCTTCAACAAACCTAACTTGGGCAAATAAACTTGGACTTCAAATGAGATGCGCCATGATTATTAAATATAAGGATGCTAAAACATCTGCGGCCTTAGAATTAGAGGGCCTCCTACGTTAGGTATTAATTTGTATGAACTTTATAAAATATTTTTTGGTCGTTATGACAACTTTATCCACGTTATCTAGTGCCTATTCTCAAGAAGCACACTATAAAATTAGACCAGGAAAGCTCCACAAGGGTGGCAGCGTGGTTGTGAATATCCTAGATGAATCAGATAGCTTTAAAGTTAGAATGCGATATGAGATTTCCAAAAAAACATGGCTACCGGTTCCTTCAAATTATTTAAAAGGTGAAACGATTCAAGAATTACCGGGCCACTTTAAAGATGAAAGAGGCTATCTTGAACTTGAGACTTTAGGAACAATCACCACATCCAAAGTAAAAATCACTTTCCTACGGAGAGTTGATTTAGGCGAATTTAAAAATGCTTTTGAGATTATGGTCTTTCCTATAAATGGTAAATTTAAAACCAAGATCATTTACCACCCAGAAATACCTTCTATTGGTTGGGGTAAAGTCGATATCTCTTTTGTTGATAATAACCCTGTATTTAATGGCTATGAAGTCATTGCAGACATTAATCTTCTGGACGTGTATACCTTACGAGAGAATTAATTTCGTCCATCCTTTCATAGACTTCTGATTCATTGACCCAAGATGATTCTTTTTTACTAAAATCTCTTATTAAGTAGCGGCAAACACCTTTTTCTTCTTTGATTCCAATAATTGATTTATGAATATTGCCTATCTTGGCACCAACACTTAAGCCTTGGGCGAGATTCGTAACAACTGTTCTTCTTAAGTTTTCAAGATCTTGCTTCTTATCGCTTGGGTCTTTTATGGCCTTCCCGCCCAAGGATAAACAACTTATCCCTTGGAGACTTTCAGCATTTTGTTCTTTATTCTGACAGGATTCTGCAATAGAGACGATTTTATCAAAATCTGATTTTTCATCCGTACAGGTTTCAATCGAATCATTTTTCGGTTTATCTGTGCAGTAACCTTTAAACGTAACTGAGGTAAAAATATCCTTAACATCACTCCTATCGACACTATAATAGGTGTGACTAGAGACCTTGTAGTCATTCGTAACAGTCATTAAAAGGTCGTTAGCAACCTCAAAAGCATAATCACTTGTGGGTTTAACGATAGAAAAATCATTTAAAGGCAACTTGAGTTCGGACTTACAATTCATAAGTTTGCCTTCAACCATAAGATCAAACTTTTCACGGCGAATTTTTTCTTGCTCCAAAAGATTGATTTTCTCTTTAATTTTATCAATCCCGCCATTTTCCAATTTGTTCTTTCTTTCAAGGGCTTCAAGATAATCGTTAAAGGCAACTTGAAAACTTTTATCCAAAATATTGTTATCAATTAAATGAACAAACTTTGAAAGATCATCACCTGATGAAGTCAAATCGGATACATTACTTAACTTTTTACCATCAATTGATTGAAGGAATAAAATTGGTCGAACACGATGAATAACATAGCAATCATTTACGTTAGTTGGATCAAAGCCTGTTTTCTTGGGCCCCAAGGCTAGAACTTCCTTTAGGCATGAACACATCTTTAAAAATGAATTTTCTTGCTTATTATTTTTAGGCCTTGATTTTAACTCTGATTCTTTTTGAGAAATGAGCTGTATTAACTCACGATGCTGGTTATATTTCGCCTCAGTTGCACCATAAACCTTGTTAAAATCGTTTAGAAAGTTGTTTGCAGTTTGAAGATCTCTTTGGCGAAACTTAAGTTTTGAATTAATGAAAAAGCTCTCCCTAGAAGGGGGAGCATCCTGAGAAAATAATTCCGCTGAATAACAGGCAAGCAAGCTAAGTAGCATTAGAAACTTGGGCATAAAACCTCAGTCTCTTTTCGGATAATAATCACATTACTTGAGTGGTTCGGATGGATAAAAGGGCAAAAAAAAGGGCCCCCTGCAAAGGACCCTTGTTTGGCTTTCAGTTAAGGCCAGAAGTCCTTCTCTGGTCTAAAATCATCCGTGATTCTTAATTTTGGCTTACTCTCATCTTAAGATTAAGGAACAGAAAGGGGAAATCTTTCTTTTCTAACATTAGCTGACTTGTTGCTCAATGAAAGAACTAACCCAGTGTTATCATGTGTTTACACAATAACACTGGGCGCATTTTGAAAAAATCTATCTTGTTGAAATTGTCTTTTTAATCCAATCGAATCCCGCTGAGACCTTAGAATAAATTCCGTATTTATTAGGAGCAGCACAACCTTCTCCCCAAGAAACCACCCCGATCTGAACTGGAGAATTCTCGTGATCGAAGACAACCAATGGGCCACCGCTATCACCTTGGCAAGAATCTTTACCACCTCCAGCGTAACCAGCAGCAATCATCGTTTCATCAATGGCGCCATCGTATGAACCTGGACGATTCGCCTCTTCATTACTAACAATAGGAACAACTACTTTATTAAGATCTTCTTTATAGTTATCTCTATTTTCTCCAATGTTCCCAAATCCATAAACAGTTGCATCAGTTCCTGCCCCTTGATGACCTTCGCTCTCAAAAGTTTCTGAAGCTAATTTAACTGGAGCAAGTTTCGTTTTATTGAAATCAATTTTTTCTGCGAGCTCAACCAGAGCAAAATCATTAGACATCGTAGTGCGGTTATACTTTGGGTGCTTTATGACTCTCTTGATTCTGAAAGTTACACCTTGCTCTTTCAAATTAAGAATTCCACCTTTCACATCACTAAAATAGCCAGCACAATGAGCAGCGGTGAGAACCCATTGATTTGAAATAATACTACCACCACATGAGCCAGAGAGGCTTACCATGTAAGGAGTTTCAGTCCGATCTGTCACTCTTACTCCGCCAACTATTTTATCACTAGCTGAAGTTGTATTAGAGAAGCCTAGGAATGAAGAAAGGACTAAGGCGCTAACCATCTTTTTGTTTTTCATAACACTCTTTATGAATGGGGTTTCTAATACTTTAATTATTAACGAAAATAATTATGACGCGTGAGAGTTAGGAAAATATTGACTGGTTAAAAGAGAATTGAAAATTGCGGGGACCTATGGCCCCCGCAGAGATTAAGATTTTACCTGAGATATGGCTTCGGCACGGAGATCTTTTCTTAGAATTTTACCAACATTTGATTTCGGTAATTCTTTTCTAAACTCAATAGACTTAGGAATCTTGTAGGAGGTTAGATTTTCACGGCAATATTTCATTAACTCGTCTTGGGTTAAAGACTCATCTTTCTTCACAACGAAAATTTTAACAACTTCTCCAGACTTTTCGTCCGGTACACCAATTGCAGCACACTCAAGGACCTTTGGATATTGAGCAACAACGTCTTCTAATTCATTTGGATAAACATTGAATCCGGAAACAAGAATCATATCTTTTTTTCGGTCAACGATTTTTATAAAACCTTGCTCAGTCATAAAACCAAGATCTCCAGTTTTAAAAAATCCATCAACAGTCATCACTTTAGCTGTTTCATCAGGGCGATTATAATAGCCCATCATCACCTGTGGGCCACGAATAGCAATTTCACCAATCTCACCTAATGGAACTGTTTTACCATTGTCGTCTTTGATTTCAACTTCTGTTGAAGGAATCGGCACTCCAATAAATCCATTATATTCTTTAGAGGTCATAGGGTTAATACATGCTGCTGGAGAAGTCTCCGTTAATCCATAAGCCTCAATGAGTGGCTGACCAGTCACTTGCTTCCAGCGATCAGCAACCGCTTTTTGAACGGCCATGCCACCTCCAAGAGTTAATCTCAAAGATGAAAAATCAAGTTTTCTAAACTCATCATTATTAAGAAGACCATTAAATAAAGTATTTACTCCAGTAAAAGCAGTAAACTTCCATTTAGAAAGCTCTTTCACAAATCCAGGAATATCTCTTGGGTTTGTTATAAGAACGTTTAAGGCCCCTACTGAGTTAAAAATAAAGCAGTTCGCCGTAAGTGAGAAAATATGATAAAGCGGAAGTGGAGTGATAATAATTTCTTTACCGTCAGTAATGAAATCTTTTATCCACGCTCTAGCTTGAAGCATGTTCGAGACAATATTTTTGTGAGTAAGGATAGCACCCTTGGCGACACCAGTTGTTCCACCTGTATATTGCAAGAATGCAATATCTTCAGGCTTTACCGATGGTTTTTTAAACTTATCTGCATCACCTTTTTGAACACATGATTTAAAATCTAACATGTTTGGAAGAGAGAATGCTGGAACCATTTTTTTTACATTTTTAATAACAAAGTTAACAATGTAGTTTTTTGGAAATTTTAGCATATCTCCGATTTGAGTAACCATAATATGCTTAACAGGAGTATGAGAGACGATTTTCTCAAGCACATTAGCAGAATTTGCAAAAATCACAATCGCCTTAACATCCGCATCTTTTAACTGATGCTCTAACTCTCTTGGCGTGTAGAGTGGGTTTACATTCACTGCAATCATGCCAGCACGTAATACACCAAAAAGGGCGATCGGATACTGGAGTATGTTTGGCATCATAAGAGCGACACGATCGCCTTTTTGAAGATGCAAATCATTTTGCAAATAACTTGCAAACTTTCTACTCTGAAGTTCAATTTCTTCGTAGCTTAGTGTTGTTCCCATATTATGAAAGGCGGGATTAGATTTAAATTTTTTAAAACCAATCTCGAGCATATCATTAATAGACGAATACTCACTTGGGTTAATCTCAAGGGGAACTCCAGCGTCGTAAGCCTTATGCCAAATCTTTGTCATCCTATTCTCCGTTTTTATTTAATTTGGTTTTGTATTTTATGAACAATGAGATCAAACGTTTTATATAAATCGTCAGAATGAGCTTTCGCAAAATATTTTTCAGCACCAGAATTGATTGTCACTTCAGAACAGTGATCAATTCCCTCCATCCAACATGTCCAATGAACATTGGCAGCTGGACCAAACCATTTTGTAAATTTTTCTGATTTTTCACGAATCATTTGATCTAGGGCCGGAGTGTGCTCCATATGGCGAAAAGTAATGTTGACGTTCATGATCCTCTCCTTAGTTATAAGTAACCATTATAAGAGCATCACGATGATGACTTAGAGTGACAACAAAAGGGAATATAAATTCACTCAATAGGAGACTAACTAACTTTGTTTTTAACGACCAAACGAACCGCCGCTGGAAGAATTTCAGCGGGAATATCCATAAAATCTTTATGGGGAATAAATCCATACTGACCATAATAATAGAAATAGATAATTTCAAAACGAGCTTCATTAAGCTCTTTCTCTAAATCAAGAGAATCCAAGATCCGCCTGACGGGTGTCCAAACACTTAGCATTTGCCAAAGAACATTTTTCTCATCAAACATAAAACCGTCTGGAATGAATAACTTCTTCCTATGGACCATTGACTCAGCAATAAACACACCCCTTTCACTCAAGTAATCACTAACTAGCTTGTAGTAACTCGAGCGATCAGGATCATGAGTAAGACAATGAAGGAGGTGAGAATCAATAATCAAATCAAATTTTTCACTAAACATTGTATCTGGATGGGTAACATCCCCAACCACCACATTAACCTCATAACCCTCTGAAGCATAAATTTTCTTCGCCTGCTCTAGTGCATGAGAAGAGAAATCAATCAGAGTTATTTTCGCTCCTAAACGGGCCAAGTGGAGTCCTACTCCTCCCCTACCCGCCCCTGTTTCAAGGATTCTAAGACTATTCCAGTCAACATCTGTAAGGAATTTATTTTTAGCTTCAAGAACAAAATTAAAAAGGCCCTTTGAAAAAGTTGCAACCTCATCACGCAGATCAGAAACTGATCGATAATTCTCATTTTTATAAAATTCTTCGTAGTTGTCCTGCAAGTTCATAAGAAAAAGTGTAAGATGGTTCCATGACAAAGCAAAAACATTTTTACTTAATACGTGGATTAATTCGTGAACAAGGCCATTGGGGCAACTTTATTGATCACTTGAAATCTACTTTCCCTGAAGCCAAAATAACCATGATTGAAATTCCTGGGGCAGGAATTTACTTTGAAGACTCTAGTCCTCCATCGGTTAGAGGCATTGTCAAAAGAATGCGTCAGGACTACTTAAAAGCAAAGCTAGAGGATGAGGATTCGCATCTCATAGCTATATCTCTTGGCGGGATGATTTCAGTTGAATGGATGAGATCATTTCCAAACGATTTTAGTCGGGCAACATTAATCAATACGAGCCTCGGGGGAGTTTCTCCCATTTTTCATAGAATTTTCCCAAGTGCCCTTCTGTATTTACTAAAAGTTCCCTTTTTAAAAGGACGGCAGAAAGAGTCTCATATCCTAAAACTTGTTTCAAATCACCAGAACGTTTTTAATCAGACTCTTGATTTATGGGAGAAGATCCAAGAAGCCCATCCTGTGAGTTTAGATAATACCCTCAGGCAATTATTTGCTGGGGCCATGTTTGCCGGAAAAAATTTTAATCCACCGATACCGATATCTATTATTGCGTCTACAAATGACAGAATGGTCAGTGTGAAGTGCTCGAGGGCCATCGCTCAGAAATGGAAGGCCCCAATCATTGAACATCCTACCGGAGGACATGACTTATCAGTCGATGACCCGGCATGGATCGCTCAAGAGATAAAAAAATCTATCACTGGACCTTAAGCTGACTCTCAAGTGCTTGCCTTGTATGGACTCGCCTCACAGGTACTTGATCTTTACCGTCTTTATCTTTAAGACTATAGACGAGTTTATTATCCACTCTTGAAACCTTAACTTCAAAAGGTGGATTAGATCCATTTTTTAAAAGCAATGTTATCTCCCCAGATTTTTCTAATTTGCTAATCTGCTCAGGGGGAATATTTTTTTCAATCTGATTTAAACTTAGACCAGTAGGATTCACTAACAAAACCTTATACTGCTCATCGGAAACCGGTAAACTGATTGCATTAACGGCGGATCCTGAGCTGCCCGGTGATTCTACCAAAATAGAGCCATCTGAGTATTTTTTAACGCTAACAAGTTTAGCTTGCTCTCTAGCAAGGGAATCTGAATTCTCTGAGCTTCTCGCAAAAGATTTACCTGCAGTAGACGCGGATCTAACAGCGTTTGAATTATTCGAAATATTTCCAATTCTTCCTCCATCGCTAATGCTCGCGGGAGCTCGAGATGAGGAGTCTCCAGAATTATTAGTAAAGGACGAGTTAGACACTTTACTTGGTGTAAATTCTGAGGCCGCAGACACAAATCTATCTTTTTTTGTATTCGCCTTTAGATCTCTTTCAGTCGTAGGCGACTCACTCTTTCTTGCAATGGCTTCATTCAAAAGTTTTGACTGCGTGTCAGTCAGCTTTTTTTGCTCTTCAAGAAGAGCTTTTAGTGTTTCAATTTCTTTTTTGTATTTATCGTCTTTAACCGAGTCAGCTGGACTTAGCTCACTTGAGTTTGAAATCTTTTTACTTTTCTTCCATTCATCATATTCATTTTCCCAGTCATTCAAGAGACTTTTCTTTCTCTCGTCAGTCATATTTTCAATTTTCTGTTTTTCAGAAGTTTTATCTTTTGCAACAGAATCTCCAGGAGATAAGATGGAATAGTCTGGAGCAAACGGCGTTTGTAAAGCTTGTGAATCACCTAAAGAAGGTCCATCTTTTTTTAGAGAAGAAGATGCGCCATCCTGAGGCAATATCGCCGATGGGTCTAAATCCTTTCTCTTAGGCAACGGCATGTCCCCCATTAAACCAAAACCCTCATCTGAAATACGAGAAAAATGATTATTTTCTCTGACTCTGTTCCAGTCGTCCCAGTCATTATAGTTAGAGTCTGCATTTCTTTTATAGGCAGTCTTGATGACCTGAGATGGGTTGGGAACACCTTTTAGAGAGGCGTTCTCCTGATAAACCATAAAGTTTTTTATATTCTCTGATGTTACATTTTTTGCCTTTTTAAAATACTCGGTACGACATTCAGCCAAGGATGGGAGTAAACAATTTGATTTCATGTAATCATTAAAACTCATTTCTGAGTTATCAACTTTATGTTTCTTATTGCAAGTTTCATTGTTAAATGCTTTTAAATCCAAATTTGTTTTAATATCTGGATTAAAGCTATTCTCCAACCTGGCGTCGAGGTCATCTGGCATCGAGTCCGGTATTCCTACATAAATTTTATGCTTAATAGAATTGATCTTCTTACAGTAGCCGCCAAAAATGAGTGGGCATGTCTCAATGTTAATCCCACGACCTGCACAATGATCAGGATCTCGATCTGGAAAATCATTAAAATCTTTCATATATGACTGAACGATTGCTCTTTGGGTTAAAGGCAAATCATTATTCTTTTTTTGGGCTTTTTGAAATAAGATATCATGAGTTAAGTTATCAGACTGTTTCTTTGTAGCTCTCCCAATATCGGGGCGAGTAAAAAAATCCCGAAGCGAATTGTTAAACGCATCCAGCTTTTTTTGGTCAATGACATTATTCAAACAGCCATCTTTAGAACAAACACCATGACTATTTCCGACAGCATAATTTTTTAAAACTGAAAGTAACTCTTTCTTTTTATTTAAAACGTTATCCTTTTTATAAAATTCAAAGGGAACTCCATCGTGGGGATTAGCATTTCTGTTGTTTGACATTGGATCAATCGTAAAAAACGTTTTCACAAGAGGATTGTAATTTAAAAAAATTAACTTATTTTTAATTTTCTTTATCTTTTCTGTTTTTTCTTCTTTTTCATAGGGACTTTCAGATATTAAAGCATCATATTTCTCTCTTAGTTTTCTAAAATCCCACTCCGATGGATCAAAATGATTCAGATCAAGTGATGCGAGATCGTCTTTAATTTCTAAAAAACTCATTTTCTGTTTATAAGCAATAAATTCTCTCCCACTCACACATTGCCCCGGTGCCAGGGCCTGCTCCTCAATAAGTGATTGTGCATATTTTTCACTATCTACTTTTACATCGTTTTTACTTTTTTTTGCGATATCAAGATACATGGGGGTCAATTCTTTAAACCTATTTGCCAAATTTAAATATAATTCTTTTGGATTTCCCGAGCGATGAGGGGACTTATCATTTTTATCTGTTTGACTAGAATCTTCTTCCTTTTGATTTAAAATATCCTGAACATTATTGGAAACAAATAATGAAGTACAATCTTGAGAACTACCACAAATTATCGAGGCATCAAAAACGACCTTACCATTTTCTTGAACTGCGTCTTTGTAATTTTTTCTTATTTGCTCAGGAATTTTACTTCTATCTTCTTTCGTTTCACTTCCCTTTTCTAGGATGTCAGCGAGAGTTTTGTTTTTTGAAGCCTTCGCCTCTAGGCATTTACAAACTTCTATATCACTTTTGATAAGAGACAAATCCTCATCTGCTGTTGGATCTTTCTCATACGATGTAAATGACTCTCTTCCTTGAAAACATGATGCGAATTCAAGCGAATCCGTCACATTTAAAATAGAACTCATGCCAGTTTGATCTGACTCTACTGGGCAATAAAAAAGACTATCTTTGTCTTTGGTATATTTAAAAAAACTCCAGTCAAAAAAGTTTGTCGAATTTGCATGTAACACCGGAAGTCCTATGAGATAAAGACACAAGACTCGAGATATGAAATTTCTGAAATTCATAGACCTTCCTTTACTCAATTCTTTTCGTCAGATTGACTCGATTACTTAAGGAGTGTAACTGGAAAGCCTTGAATCCAAAGGGTTATTCATGAATTCCATGACTTATCCATTTCAGTGATGCCAATGAATGATGTCAATTTAGCTTAAAATCGCTAAGATGCCTCCTTATGAAAAAGATCACCTCTATCCCAGATGGACACACCTTAGTTGAAACCGAAGACGGTTCAGAAACTCTTTTTTCCCAACGATTTGGGGAAGCTTGCCACTCAACAACAGGAGCAAAATCGGAAACTCTCCTGCATTATATTGAAGGTTGTAAAATTAAAGAAAGCTCATCTAAGTTTAGTCCACTCAATATCCTAGAAGTTGGCTTTGGTCTTGGAGTCGGATTTTTAACAACCCTAGAAAGTCTTCCAGCTGATAAAAAATGGCATTTCATATCGCTTGAAATTGATAAAAATCTTCTCCAATGGTTTAAGGACACTCATCCAGAATTTAATTTAAGTTGGAATGGAAATCTTTTGGAATGCAAGACAGAACATTTTGAACTTATTATCATTCATGGTGATGCTCGTAAAGAGCTCCCTTTGTTTCTCTCAAAAAATAACATCCTATTCCATGCTATCTATCAAGATGCTTTTTCACCAAAGAGAAACCCTGCACTTTGGACAAAAGAATGGTTCACTCTTTTAAAAGATTTCTCCCATCCAGATGTCCTTCTTTCTACGTATTCAGCAAGTACGTCCATTCGAAAATCTCTTCATGAGTCGGGTTGGGGTGTACAAAAAGGGGAAAAGTTTGGGCCCAAAAGAACCAGCACCAGAGCTGTTCTCAATCATGCAACTGATCCAGAGATACTCCTTCATCTAGACCGCTCCCCGACTCCAGCATTAACTGACTTGCAGATTGATTCAATTAATCAGAAAATAGAATCATGAAAAATATTACGTCACTTCTTCCTATTCAATATCCCATTATTCAGGCAGGAATGGTCTGGGTTTCAGGTGGAAAGTTAGCAGCCGCCAGTGCTAATGCCGGCATACTTGGAGTTATTGGTGCTGGCTCGATGAAACCAGATCTTTTAAAACTTCATATTGAGAAAGCAAAGTTACTCACAACTCATCACGAAAGACTGGCAGTCAATGTTCCCCTTCTTTATGAAAAATCAAAGGAACAACTTGAGACAGCACTTTCTTTAGGAATAAAAATTTTTATCACTTCTGCTGGGTCACCAAAAACTTATACAACTTGGCTAAAGTCATATGGCTCAACTGTGATTCACGTCGTCTCTACTCCGGAGTTTGCTAAAAAAAGTGAACAAGCTGGGTGTGATGCAATTATCGCAGAAGGATTTGAGGCCGGAGGACATAATGGGAGAGATGAAATTACGACCTTTGCTCTCATTCCTCAAGTTGTGGATGCTGTAAAAATTCCAGTCATCGCGGCCGGTGGAATTGCTGACGGACGAGGGATTGCTGCGGCCATGTGTCTTGGCGCCCATGGAGTGCAAATGGGAACTCGTTTTGTAGCAACCGAAGAATCTAGTGCCCATATCAATTTTAAAAATGCCATTCTTCAATCTAGACCTGATAGTACAATGCTTATGATGAAAAAAAGTGTTCCCGTTCGGCTTTTAAAAAATAAGTTTTTTGAAGATGTTAAAAGTCTTGAAGAGCGTGGTGCCTCAAAAGAGGATCTTGAAAAACTTTTAGGGCACGGAAGAGCGAAGAGTGGAATGCTTGATGGGGACATGATTGAAGGTGAAATTGAAATTGGACAAGTGGCAAGTCTTATTCATGACATACCAACTGTTCAAAAACTCGTCCAAAAATTAATCCAAGAGCAAAGAGATTCACTTCCGGAGAAATCATTTTTTTAAAAAAAGGCCCCAAAAAGGGGCCTCATGGATTAGTTTGATCTTTCGAGAGCAGCTATTCTATCTTCAAGTCTCGGGTGAGTTGAAAGGAAATTCATCATCCCCTTCTTAGATGAGATCTTCATTGTACTCATCGCAGACTGAGAATCATCGACCATTTCATATTTTTGCTGAAGACGCTTTAAAGCCGCAATCATTTTATACTTACCAGCATACTGAGCACCGCCCTTGTCAGCTCGAAACTCTCTTAAGCGTGAAACGTAGGCGACAACGAACATACCTAAAAATGAAAAGACCATTTCAAATAACATGACTGTCAAGTGATAGGCCCAACCTGAATTAACTGGTCTGTCATCGTCACGATCCCCACTCATAGCATTTTGTAATGCAAAGGCAGCAATTCGAGCAAAAAACATCACAAATGCGTTCACGACACCTTGAACGAGTGCCATCGTTACCATGTCACCATTAGCAACGTGAGCAATCTCATGAGCGAGAACACCTTCAACTTCGTCGGCGTTCATTTGTTGAAGTAATCCAGTAGATACAGCAACGAGTGCATTATTTTTTGAAGGACCGGTAGCAAAGGCATTCACTTCTTGAGCATCGTAAACTCCAACCTCTGGCATCTTGTTAATGCCAGCTTGCTTAGCTAGAACATGAACTTTACGAACGAGGTCCCCGTACTGACCACGGTCATCAACAATTTTGACACCCATCATGGTTTTGGCCATGAACTTCGAAAGTAATAGAGAAATACCTGATCCTACAAAACCCCAAACAAGGCAAAACGCCATCAGTGCGGAATAATCAATCCCTTGCGCCGTTAGGTAATTACCGATTCCAAGAAAACCTATAACCAACGAAACAGAAACCATCACCAGGACGTTCGTTAACATGAATAAAAAAATACGCTTAAACATACTGACTCCATTAAATGATTAAATCGTAAGTTAAAGATAATACTTAAATTGCTAACGTCAAGACTGATTGTGCGCCAAGTTAAGTAAAAACACACTCTTAAATCCACTTATATTCATGTTAGACTGACTCCAATGTCTTCACGGAGGAAGATTTGATGAAAAAATGGTTTTTTGCCCTACTCGTTCCTACATTAGTTTTCGCGTATTCACCAAGTAATCAGAACACTTGTTCGGATTTAAAACTTAATACAAGTTCTCTCGGTCAAGTTAGAAATCAGGGGAACATCTCTTGGTGTTATGCTTTCACGGCGTCCGATATGCTTCAATACACCTTTAAAACATCTGAAAAAATTTCTGCTTCAGACATTGCCACTAACTATAACAAGACTCGTATCGGAAAATTGATGGACCTCTTTCTTAATTATGGGGAGCCTCATGAAACTGGTTTTAATAAAGTTGCTCTTATCCATGCGATGAAAAGTGGCCATTGTCCTGAATCAATTTTCCCATCTGAAGAATGGGTGAAAGTGACTCATGATTCTGAAGAAAAAGTCCTTATGACAGAAGCGATGAAACAGATCAAAGACCTTCACGCCCATAGAGGGGAGCTCACTTTTGAAAATCTTCCTTTCTACTTTAAATTTAAAAACATTGATAAAGAAACGTTTCTCTCAATTCTTAAAAGTAAAAACAAACTAAAAAATTTTTATACTGAACTAAGAGCAAAGGCTTGCCAGAATGAGAGAATTAATTTTGATCATCAATGGAAAGTGAAGATGATCCTTCGAAACAAAAATATTTTTAAGAGAATTCATTCTCAACTCAATCTTGGAAGAATTATTGGACTTGATTACGATTCAAGAATTCTTGAAAATGCCCAAAACCAAAGTATCAAAATATCTTCACTTCACACCTCTAGTATTATTGGTAGACGATGGAATAATGAAACGAACACTTGTCAGTACCTTATAAGAAATAGCTGGGGGGATAAGTGTGAGAGATATGATCAAAGCCTCGAGTGCCAGGAAGGGAACTTGTGGCTCAGTGAGTCAATGGTTTTCAAAAATATGACCAGTATCGTTTATATGAAGGCTAAATCCCAGTAAAAAGCTATCTTTTACTAACTGGCCCTTGTCGACTACCTTACTCAATTGTTACGCTTTGAGTCTCTGAAATCAAAGGATTCATTGAATGAAAAAGCTATTAACAATCGCGACCTTGTTCATGTTTGCAACAACTGCCTTTGCAAACATTCAATCTGAAAATGTTGTTGAAGAAGTTATTTATCAAAATTTTAAATTCAACCTCCAATCTAAAAACAAATCCAACATGCTTACTGGTTTTTCAAGCTTTGAGCAAAAGCTACTAGTGGATGCAGCATGGGATATAGCTGAGGAAGGTGACCCGAAGGTTATTGATGCTCTTACTGAAAGTAATACCGCTCATTATGATCTTATCGAAAGGTTAAGAGTTGGTATTTTAAGAATCAAGTTTAAAAGATCGCCCACTTTACCTCAAAGCTTAGTTGATGAGCTCATGAACGCTTTAAATCAAGACAAAGTGGATATCAGAATCGTTTATATCATCGCAGCTTATGAAGAAGATGTTTTGTTTGCTGGCCATAATGCATTAGTTGAAAAAGCCAAATTACATGCTGAGTACTTTGACGTAGCTCTCGATCAAGAAAGAAAAAATGACATTACCGAAGATATGATTTCAGATCTTTTTCATAAAGCTCCGGATGTCACTACGTATATGAATGGAGAGTATGTTAACTCCGTTAAAATATTTATGTTTTGCCGAGAAAACCGACTCTATCCATGCCTTATGGTGATGAGAAATGTTCATGGAGAAGTTGTTAGAGACGATGACGGGATTATATGGTCACATAAATCTCTCGCCTCTTCAGCAAGAGGTCTTCCAAGTTATACAAGAAATGGAAATACACCTACGGGCATTTTAACTATTGATTCAGTGATGCCGGCAGCAGATCAACAGATTTCTTTTGGTAAGTTTAGAAGAATGATTTTAAATTTTATTCCAAAATCAAAAAACGAAAGTCTTATGAAATCCCTTCTTCCAGCTTCCTCTCATAATAAGGAATGGTGGAAAGCCGCAGTGACAGCAAGAGATATTGGACGAAATTTATTAAGAATTCATGGAACCGGAAAATTGAACCAAGATCCGACTGTTCCTTACTATCCATTTATGAGGACTGCCGGTTGTATTGCCCAAAGGGAAAACACTTACGATGGAGTAAAATACCAAGACCAACGTGAGCTCCTGGATGCGATTATGATCGCGATGAATATGCAGACAAACTTTGAGAACGAAATAAAAGTAAAAGGGATTCTCTACCTTGTTGAGATTGACGATAAAAATGCGCCTGTTGAGCTTGAGGATCTGGCCTTAAGAGGCATAGAGTAAGTTGATAAATAAATGATTACTGAAAATCTCTCTCACTACCAACTCCTGGACTCTGGTTTAGGTCGAAAACTTGAAATCATCTCTGGGATTAGGGTCAATCGCCCTAGTCCTCAGGCCATATGGAATGCGATCTCAAAAGATGCCGATTGGAACCTCGCCTCATCTAATGTTGTGAGAACAAAAGATGGTGGAGGCAAATGGGAGCACAAAAAAGAACCGTCACCTCATTTAACTTTTCCCTTCGAAATTGACGGAAAGACTCTTCAATTCAAATTAAAATTTACTTCCTTTGGACACTGCGGAGTTTTCTTTGAGCAAATTCCGGTTTGGCAGTGGCTTTATGAGGAAGTTAAATTTTTAAAAAATAAACTAGGTCGCGCCCCAAAGGTTGTAAACCTTTTTGGATATACCGGCTGCGCCTCTATCCTCATGGCGGCCGCTGGTGCAGAAGTTTTTCATGTTGATAGCTCCAAGGGAGTTCTTGATTGGGGGAAAGAATCTCAATCACTAAGTAAAATCCCGGAAGCAAATGTCCGTTGGGTACAGGGTGATGCTCAGGAATTTATTCGTCATAGCTTTAAGAAAAATTTTACCTATGATGGAATCCTGGCCGATCCTCCAAGCTGGGGCCATGGTGTGAAAAAAGAAGTCTGGGACTTTGAAAAACATATTCATCTTCTAGTAGAAGGCATGCTTAATGTTCTCAATCGGGATCATAGCTTTCTTTTTTTATCTAGCCACACTCATGGAGTTCAAACAGAGGCCCTTAAAAATATTATTTCAGATAAGCGTTGGAAAAAAATCGAATCAGGTGAATTAGGTGTAAAACATCAGAATGACCAAAGGATCCTTCCAGCTGGAATTTACGTCACGGGGAGAAGTTATTCGAAATAATTATTTTCTTTTGCGATTAAGTGGTACTTTGATTGTTGCCTCAACTGATTCTTTACCAGCAATCCCTCTCACTGTAGCACCGGTTTGTATTCCATCTTTAGTCTTGTATTGAACGCCTGCCTGGATGCCCGACGGATTAGCTAATAAGCTATTTTGTGTCTCAAATCCCTTTATGTCTGAATTTAAATATCCAGTAAAAATTAAAATTTCAGCATCATTTGGTGCTTGGACTGTAATACCAGAGATAAGATTTATACTTTGCCCAATATTACTTCCCTGGTAATGAACATTGGTATAGTAACCGATATCTTGATTAATTTTATTTTCTGCCGAGACATCTGCATTTATTTGATTCAAATAGAAGCTCATATTTTTTAAGACGGGCATTGTATCACTTGATTCTACCGAAGATAACCTTCCAGTTAATTCTCCCCAGTTGGATGGACCAAGAGTGTGCTCCACTTCAACAGATGACCTAAGTTGGAAACCTGTCCGATCTTTATTCCCATAATTAAAATCTAATCTATTATATTGATCTAAAGCTCCGGACATTTCTATTCTTGAAACTGAACCATCTACTGCCTTCGGTTGACCAAGAGCATACATTCCAGAAAGCCTGAGGCCACTTGAAACATTGAGTGACGACCTTGGACTTATAAAATGAACAATATTTCTTTCTGCTCCCGCCTTTAAATGAAATTGGTATTTCGTCTCGATTTCATTATCAAACATCTGGGAACTAAGCCCAGTGCCAGCGTAGGTTCTCCATTTATCAGAAATATTTTCATATTTTGCCACCACGATAAGGACCTTAGAATCACTTAAAGAAGCAGAACCAGCTGTTATTGTCATATGATCTTTTTTCAAATGGGCCATTAAGGATGAAATATCTACATCCGTTTTTAAAAGGTTCTTACCTGTAGAAAAAGCTTTTTCAACCGCCTGACCCATTTCTGTATCGACGACAGCAATTTCTTTTAACTTTCCATCACTCACCTTACTTAACCGTAAGTTTGTGGATGAAAGAGTAGGATCGAGAAGTAATTTATTATTCATCTTATAGCTATACCAGCCATCAATGACTCTATTCTCTTTGCCACTACTTAAAACCACACCAAAATGGGTTCCACTATTCACTGCTAGGACATCTTTATTGGGAAAAAGCTCCTCTCCAATCATAATAATACTCTCAGAGATATCATTACAAACACCACCACTCATGGGATCAAAATTCGAAGCTGCCTTAAACATTTGATTAAGACTTAAATCTCCTGGAGGTAGATCTCTATTATCAGGATTCAGAGTTGAATTATTACTTCCGGGATTTCTCGGGTCATTATAATTTAAATAAAGTCTCGCAGAAAGCTTACTTAATGCCTGGTATTTTTCTTCATCCGTTGTATAAATTCCCGCTATTGTATCAGCAATGGATCGAGCGAGATCCTTCTCACTTAAGTTTGATTTACTCGCAGTGTGCAAGATGCCTTCCGTAATCAGATCTTTACCAAAGATAGAGTTAGGATCAAAATCTTTTGATGGAGTAGGTAATTTACCAGAGTTCCAAATCTCTACTGCAAGCTTTAATACTGAGTCTTTATTTAACGAAGCTTGAACAAAATTTTTAGAATAATCACTATACATGGACTTCAATCCATATACAGAGAAGTAATTTGATTGGGTCTCCATTTCCGTCATCGAAGAAGGCCGATTATTAAAACTAGAAACTAAAATAAGTTCATAACGACTGTCTTTTTGTTTCTCTGTAAGGCAGGTTGAAGCGAGATCTAGTTTAAATTTAGGTTTAAAACTTAATAGATAACTCCCATTTATTCCCTCTTTTCGATCACCGGACATATAACGATCAAGTTCATTTCGACCCATAAAATTTGAAATCGCCTCTGTATCCTCAAAAAAATTTTGAGATAAAACGTGGAAAGAAATGAACGAAGTCAAAAACAAGATCAGCATCGAAACCCTCTATGTTCCCTATCGGAAAGAAAAGCATTTGGCTCAAGTTTATCTGTCTAAACCGAAAGGAATTTATGCATTACCTGCTAATGATTGTTTTATTTGTTACATTTAAGACTGAGGCTTCAAATGATTTCAATAGCTTTAGCTCCTTAGCTGATCTTTTACATTCGTCTAGGGATCAAGTCTTTAGCTCGAAGCAAAGAATTGAAGTTATGGAGATTTCTAGAAAAAAAATGGTTCAAGAAATCCTCAAAGAAACTGGAATTCAATCAAAAAATGAATTGAACCTATCGTTTGTAAAAAACCCAGCGCAATCGGCTTTAATGTTAAAAGAACCTTGGTATGACGTCCAAACTGAATTCTATTCAACCATCCATAAAGAGAGTTTTTACCAGCGCTGGGTTGATCTTCAAAAATTAGTTCACTTTACTGAATACGGAAAAGGCCTCTATCAATCCATGATGTCTCATTGGGGTCATTACTCTCCGGCCAAAGAAGGGCGTTTTTACGCTAGATGGAGCAAAATCTCCATTAAAAGTGGACAAAGAACGAGGCATTTTAATCTTCCCTTTTTTTTGATGTCTGAAGATATTAATGATCTCATAAGAATGGAGAATCATGAACCATACTCGGAGTTAATGGGAAGTGAAGAATTAAAAATATTTTAAAATAAAACAACTTCACTCACGAATATTCAGAGGCAGGAACTTGCCGAAAAAACTGTTTTAAATCATAGAATTTATCTTAGAACAGTAGCAAATGCAGCCAAAACGATTGGGAGTTTAAACTATTTAACTGGAGTCAGTTCCCGAACAGTCACAGAAAATAAGATCGTTACTTTTTTAGATAAGTTCTGTTTGAATTGTAGTCCAAAAGAAAAAAATGAATACCGATTTGCTGCTTTAAATTACATTGAAAGACAGAAAAAATTAATTCAGCTTTACACCCCTAGCTCTCTTGTGACGAATTTTTGTCGAGATTTACTTGCAAATAATTATCACTGGAACGTAAATAAATTCAAACCAACTCCATTAGAGATTTTAATGGACCATACCGCACTTGTTAATTACTACGTTGTTCATAAGCTAAAAGAGAAAAATAGAGAAGCCATCGCTAAGACAATTCTATCCCAAGACTTAGGAATACTTTTTTTAACTAATTCGATAAATATCCTTGATAAAAACAAAGAACCTCTAGGAACTAGGCTTAACTGTCATCCAAAGAATGTAAAAGCTGATAACATGCTTATCCTAAGCGCCATAGAAGAGGCGCAAAAAAATGTTGAAGGGTACATCACGAGAGTAAATAAAAAATTTCTTTCCAGTAAATTTAATCTCCAAGGGACGAATTCAACACTTGAATATTTTGTCCAAACCAATCAGGCCTCCACGATTGAAGCTGTTTCAAGTTTTCCTCAAGGTATTGGCTGGGTTTTAAAATCTATAGCAGAGCTCGATCAAGATATTAGTCTTAGAAAAAAGACTGATGCTTTTGTTTCATGGGGTGGCGCCATCGTGGGAATCGGGCTTACAATTACGGGAGTTGGCGCTCCAGAAGGTGTAGCTCTTCTCATCTCGTCGATCGGTGTTGTAAAAGGTCTAGCGACAGGAACATACTTCTATGTAAGATCGGAAAATGAAAAAGAATTTTCAAATGAAATGAGGCTAGTAAAGCATGGTTCAGGATTCGTGAATGAAGAAAATCTAAAATATCATTTTAATAATTATAAAAAATTAAAAATGACCTATATTAAAGATTTTGGAGCGAGTGCGGCGAGTTTTATAACTATTCATCGTTTCGCTCTTCAGACAACCGGTGGAGATGTGGCGAAGTCTCACACTATTTTAGGAAAAGCGATCGAAGCTTTTAAAACTCAGCGGAATAAAAGTTTTGAGCAAATTCAAAACCTCATCATTCAACTGGCGAAGAATTAATAACTCTGCCGATACCACTCAGAAAGAATCGCCGCCGTTGCATTCGAGACATTGAGACTTTCAACTTCACCAGTTCCTGGTATAGAGATCAGTTGATTCATTTTTTTAAGTAATTTATCAGAGAGCCCTTCCCGTTCAGCACCCAGGAAAAGAAGTGATTTTTCTGGGAACTCAGTTCTAAAAAGTGACTTCCCATCATGGCTTGAAGTTGCAAAAGTTTTAAACCCAAGGCGATGACCTTGGTCTAGCACAAAACTCCAATCCGTAACTTGGAGTGCTGGAACTGTTTCTGCTCCACCTTCCGCTGTTCTGATCGCTGCTGCAGAGTTAGCAACTGGAACTTTTGCCTGATAAAGAATACCTGTGACTCCAAAGTGGGCCGCTGACCTCATGATCGCCCCAAGGTTATGGGGATTTTCAACTTCCTCTAGGCATAAAATGAGGGATCTCCCCTTCTGTTCCATAAGGTCTTTAAATTCCGGAAGTTTTTTATTTTTTACAATAAGGCAGATGTTTTCGTGGTGAGTGGCCTTCGTTATGGAATCAATTTCTTCCTTATCTACCAAGTGATAAGCAAGCTTTTGATCCGCCAAGTACTTCATTAAGGCCTTAAATTCAAAGACGCCCTCGTTGGTTACATAGGCCCTTACGATATCTTCCGGGCGTTTTTCAAAGATTTTGAGGCAGGCATGGCGCCCGTAGACCTTGGTTTCAAGGTTTTTTTTAGTGTGTTTCATAGGAAGGCTTTTAACACGTGATGAGTTTAGTGTATAGAGATGTCATGACACTTTACACAGGATATCTCGCGATCCATAAATTCGAAAAAGAACTTGAGCGGGAGCTTGAGATTCGGGGACTTAAAGTCGCCTTAAAAAAGTATCGCCTCTATCTCGTTGAAGGCCACGGCCCACAAATGATCTGGTCACAGGTCACTGCCTATGAGCTTGAGTTTATACCTATAAGCTCGATTAACGATGCGGCTAAAAAACTGAAATCCCTGGGCCGAAACTGGGGCCTATTTACGGTTGGAAATCATCGTAGGGCCGAACTCATTCAATCCGAATTGCCCAAAATAAACACCAAGGCGATTCCTTTTAGGCAGAAGCTTCCAACCCTACCCATGGGATTTTGGACTTTGTGGGAGCAAGATCAAATTCTTGCGTCTCAAAAGACCTCATCTCCTTTTCCGATTGGTGAAATGGATTTTCAGGAAGATAAAATCATGCCTCCATCGAGGGCCTACCTAAAGTTATGGGAATTCTTCACAGTCTACGCCCCAGAGGCCATTGAAGGTGGAACCTCCATCGATGTTGGATCATGTCCTGGAGGCTGGACTTGGGTCTTAAGGACCTTGAACTTTGATAAGGTCTATTCAGTAGACAAGGCACCGATCGAAAAAAGGATTATGGATCTTGGGCGGATTGATTTTAAAAAGGAAAGTGCTTTTGGATTAGATCCAAAAGATTTTGGAGAAATTGATTGGTTTTGCTCAGATATTATTTGCTATCCAGAGCGTCTTTTAAATTTAGTGAATCGATTTAGAGAATCAGGGAAAGTCAAAAACTTTGTCTGCACTATTAAATATCAAGCGGAAACGGACTGGGAGAATACTCTCAAATTTCTTGAGATACCAAACTCAAGGATTGTTCATCTTCATCATAATAAACACGAAGTGACTTGGTTTCTTAAAGGGGCAAATCTGTGAAATACTTTAATGTGGATAAACCCCAAAGACTCAAACTCACAAGAGATCTTACAAAACATCTTAAGCGCGGTAACCCTTGGGTCTTTTCCGATGCAGTTGAAAAGATTAAGGCAACTGAAGGCTCCTACACGATACTCTTAAGTCACAAGAATGAAATCATTGCTCATGGGTTCTATTCTCCTAATATTAATCTCGCCTTTCGAGTTCTAAACCTAGGGGACAAAAAATTTAATGATCATGAAGTTGAAAAAAGACTCCATAGGGCCATCGCCAATAAAAAACATCTCCTCTCTCAAGAAAATAAATGCTTTCGATTTTTAAACGGTGAGGGAGACGAATTACCCGGAGTTGTGGCGGATTTCTATGATGGGGTTCTTGTTTTAAAACTTGATGGTGCTGCCTCAGAAAACTTTTGGGTTAAAGAAGCTTTTGCAGCCATTTTTATGGAGCAAAAAGAAATTCCTGTTAAATGCGTTTATTTTAAAAGAAAAAACAGAGAAGAAGAGAAAGGAATGATTCTTGCTGGTGAATGCGACAATCTGACTGACTTAGAATTTCTTGAACATGGTGTAAAATTTAGAACGAATATCATTGATGCTGCTAAAACTGGTTTCTTTCTAGATCAAAGAGAAAATAGAAATTTTATCCGTTCCGTATCTAAAGATAAGACTCTTCTCAATCTCTTTGGCTATACCGGTGGGTTTTCTGTCTATGCTGGACTTGGTGGCGCAAGTAAGGTCACAACAGTCGATATTGCACCAAATGCCATAAAAGGTGCCGAGATAAACTGGGAAATTAATCACCTTTCTCCCGATAAGCATGAAGGTATTTGTGTTGATGCCTTTGAATTTGTAGCTGACGCTCAAAAACAAAAAAAGATGTGGGATATTGTGATTACTGATCCCCCAAGTTTTGCCCCCAACCAAAAAGCGGTTGATTCGGCCAAAGATGCTTACACCAAAGTCTTCGCAGACTCACTGAAACTCGTAAAAGATGGTGGATTCTTTGCGGCCTCAAGCTGCTCTGGGCACATTAGTTTTGAAATCTTTTTAGAAATTGTCCAAGAGGCCCTTTCAAAATCAAGACGTCGTGGAAAAGTACTTCTCATTAAGGGTCAACCCGAAGATCATCCCTTCCCTTTTGCATTACCTGAAATGCGCTACTTAAAGTTTGTTTATCTTCAAGTTTTTTTGGATTGATAAAGATTCACTTTGGCATAAATCGAACTCTTTACCATGAGCCAAAGCCCTTGAACGAGGATCGCCATCATGATCCAAGTTAAGTGGTAAGAGGGAGTCTCACTAGGTAGTTTGAAAGTTAGATTCAATAACATTAAAAGAGACCACAAAAAAGCTGGAAGAAAAATTAATGAGAATCTAAATCGACGCCAAACCCACCATAACTCCTCTGCCTTCATTCCCATAAATGCAACAAGCATTCCGCTCGATAAAAATAAGGATCCACAAAAACTAGCACAGGCCCAATCACCAATCATACGAAGGTGATGAGTGATTCCATGCCCATCCATAAGCCCCAATCCAAACTGAGGACAAAATGACATTGAAAACAACGCACCTAAGAGCTGAAAAGATAAAAACTTAAAAAGAATAGAATGTTTATGAAAACTAAGAGTGATATCTTTTTTAACGGCTTCTCTAAGTGCCGAGGGCGGTAATTCTTTATTCGTTAAAAATTCGAAGTAGGCCTTATTCTTCATACGATCTCCTCAAACCTTTTAATGCCCTAGATAGACGCTGGCGTAGGTTCGCTTGTGACAACCCTGTCGAATTCTCTAATTCCACATAACTGATTTCTTCAAGATAGTACTTTATAACGAGGTCCCTAGAATCGTCTGGTAAACGAGAAAGGATCTCTTCAATATCTGAATCTTGAGTTTGAGTATTAAAGGCTTGATCGAAAAGCTCATCTTTGAGCTCTCTCCCCCTTCTACCTAATGAGCGATACTCATCAATGAGAAGATGCCTAATCATGACAAAAAACCAGGGAGCAAAGGGCTGATCCTTGTAGAGATGTCTTTTTTCATGAAGCTGGCGCCAAACTTTCTGAAACAAATCTTCTTGCTCAGAAAGACGCATCCTTTTTCTAATGAAGGCATAAACCATCGAGGAATATTTATCGTAAAGAATGCCAAAGGCTTCTTCACTCCCCGATTGATACTCCCTCATCAGTTGTTCGTCAGTTTTCATCTTTTCCTAGGTATCCTTTATCAACTAGACGAAGAGTCGCACCCTTTGTGACAAAAAAAGTGAAATTAAATCTTTCTTAGTGAGGTCTCAATTTCTTTTAGGAATTGGGCCGCGTACATGCCGTCAATAATCCTGTGATCAAAACCAAGAATGATATTAAATGACTTGGTAAAGGCTGAAGGCGCGCAAACACCCAAAATCGCCCCTTGGTCCTTATTCACGACGGGCATAAAATCCTTAACTCCAAGTGAAGATAAATCTGTCATGGTAAAGGTTCCACCAGAAAGATCACTCCCCTTGAGCTCATCTCTTACATAGTTCATAGCGAGGTCTTTAAAGGATCTTGAAATGTCCCCTAATGATAAAGAGTTTAGGTTTTTAATAACAGGAACTTTTAGTCCTTTTCCGATATTAATAGCGACACCAAGGTTATAATCTGAATACTTTCTAATTTTATTTTTGGTGTAACAAGAGTTAACATAAGGATATTTTTTAATCGCCGAGCTTGTACCAAAAGCAATAATTTCTCCAAGTGTTGTTCCTGGATGAGAATGTTGGATTTTTTCAATTAATTCAAAAGAAATTTCTCTAACCACTTTTGAATAGATCACATCACTCGATTGTTTTAAGTAATGAATCTCAAAAGCCTTAGTGGGAGAAGGTTCTTCATCAATAAAATGAGCATCTGGAGTTGTTTCAGCTGATTGAGAAGATTTTGAGACGAGATTATGTTTCTCAATGTAGTCCCTGACTTCCTTTTCACCCACCCGAGAATCAGAGCTAGGGAAAACGGAACTATCAATCCCGAATTCATCAATAATCTTCTGTGCCTTTCTAGTCATTCTTCCTGACTGTGAATCTTCACTTTTGGTTACTTCAGTGAACGTAAAATCCTTATTAGATGAAATAGCAAAAAGTGTATCACCAATTTCTACACGATCACCTTCTTGGTGTTTGAAAAATAAATAACCGTCTTGAGGAGCTTCAACATCATAGGCATTCTTCGTTGCTTCTAGAGAACAAACAATCTCTTTGGCCTTAATTTCTGAACCACTCTTTTTTGATTGAGAAGCTACAATAACAAATTCATCGTTAGGATTTTCTCTGTGAACTTTATAAATAAAATCACTCATCAAATAACTCCCAGATAGCATTTTCTACATCTTTTGATTTTGGTAAAACCTGCTTCTCTAGATAAGTACTAGCTGGAAGAGGCAATGGTTTCGCGTTTAATACTTTTGAATGGAAAGTGACTTCACTTGAAAGGATTTTAGAAAGTTCACTTAATAGAGAGTCCGAAAGACTATGAACCGGAGTTCCTTCTTCAAGGAAAAGGATCTTCTTCGTTTTTCTCACGGACTCAGAAATTTCATGAATGAGATTAGGGCCATTGAGATCTAATGGATAAAAGACATCGAGATAAACCTCTTCATCGGAAAAGTTTTTCATTAGTGGCTCTAAACTGAGTCCCATTGATCCAAGAGAAACAACAGTAATATCCGAACCTTCCAGGGAGCGGAGTCTAGAGTAAGGGAATTTGTCAGCTGATTCATAGAGCTCATAAAGGTCTGGGACTTTTTTGAAGGGATCCTGAGAATAAAGAAGCTTATGCTCAAAAACAATTGATGGATGCTGAGCATGGGAAGCAAGCGTGTTGTAGAACTTGAACGCATCAACTCTTGGGTGAAACACAAAAAAACCAAGATCAGGAATACCCAGAAAATGTTTTTCAATACATTGGCTATGGGTCGCCCCATACCCTCTTCCGCCACCCATTGGGGTTCTAATAATCAAGGGAGCTTTAACAAGTTTCCCGAACATTCTCTTCATTTTGGCGGCATGATTTAAAATTTGATCAAAGGCCAATGCCAGAAAATCACCAAACATAATTTCAGAAAAAACGAGACGCCCAGTTGTCGATGCTCCTAGAGAGATCCCGATAAGACTAGGCTCACTGATGGGCATATTGAGAACTCTTCCCTCAAATTGACTTGATAGTCCCTTAGACGCCTTAAAAGCTCCTCCGTATGGGTCTTTTACGTCCTCGCCTAAAAACAATGCTTCTGGGTTAGTTGTAAAAATTTGATGGAAAGCTTTATTAATTTCTTTAAGTTGAGTTGTCTGGTTCTCAACTGGGTTCATTTTATTTTCTGAGAATTGACCTTTAGCTGATTTATCCATTTCTAAAATAATTGAATCAGGTGTTTCAAGTGCCTTCTGAATCACTTGGTCAACGTAGAGATCAAATTCTTTAATTTCTTTTTCAATTTCTGGAGATAATGATTTTAAAAATTTATTTAAAGAATCCTTATCTTTTGCCTCATTAATTTCATTCGGATCACGTTGATCGTCACCCTTTGAATGAGGGTTAAGTCTATAGGTCTGAACCTCAATTAATGCAGGTCTTGAATGATTTCTTACAAAACTAACCGCCATGCCCATTTGCTCAATTAATGTTTCTGGTTCATTCGTGGAGCCACAAAAATAATCAACACCAAAGGCCCGGGCTCGGTCTGCAATAGTCCCAGAAAGAGTTTCATGCTGGGAAGTTGATTGAGAGTAAAAATTATTTTCTACAACAATGAGATGAGGGAGGTTGTGCTTAGAAATGAAATTCAGTGTTTCATATATCACACCCTGACCGAGGGTTCCGTCACCAATAAATGAAATAGCGATCTTATGATTATTTGCAATTTTATTTGATAGGGCAACACCAGCGGCCGTCGGAACCATTCCACCCTGAATACCAGATGAATAAAATCCATCTCTATGGATATGCTGGCTACCACCAAAACCCTGGTTAACTCCGTGAGGTTTTCCTAAAATTTCTGCAATAAGTCCTTCATAATCTTTGTAAATGGCCAGGTAGTGCCCGTGGCACCGGTGATTAGAAACAACCACGTCACCAGAAGAAAGATGAGAAGCAAGAGAGATACCAGAAAATTCTTGGCCCACACAAGTATGGATGGTACCACCCACAAGTCCCTGTCCAAAAAGATCTAAAAGGGATTGTTCAACTTTTCTAATCTTATAGGCCAATAAATATGAGTCTTTCATTATTAATTTAATCTCGATTGAATTTCTGTAAGAATATTGTCCACAGACGTTAAAACCGCTGCAGTTGCCCCATCAAAACGAAACCCAAAGGTTTTTTCAATTTCAACCAATAGAGTTATGTGGTGCATGGAATCCCAGTATCCAAAATTTTCACGAGAGAGATCCTTATTAAAATGGAACTCCTCATCGAAGACCTTGGTAAAACAAGTATGAATTTTTTCTAAAATTTGATCTTCGTTCATTTTTGACTCCAGATTTCTTCTAAGATGATTTTTGAAAATTTACGAGTTGGGTGTGTTGAATTACCGAAATATTCTTTGGTATTAAAATCTTTAACTTTTTCAGTGGTAAAATCGTGAAAAGCATCAAAGATTCCGTGAGCAGTATTCTTATATAGATGAAATGACTCCCTCATGTGAGAGTCCGACATTATTTTGTTGTAGTGATCAATAGAAAGCGGTGCTGAAAGAACAACCAATTTAATACCTGAATCTCGACACTCCTCTTGGATATTTTTTAAAAGTTGTACTCTGTTTTCATCTAACTTCCAATTTTGATGAGAAAACTGAACGACTTCAATTGGACCTGTGCCATCTTTTTGAGGGATGTAGTTCCCGTGATCAAGATATTGATGACGAATTTCTCCAAATAAATTGATAAGGATGACCCTAAATGTGTCTCTGAGAGCATCCAATGTAATATAGTTATTTGAGAAGATATCGGCCTTTACATAAGTATTCTTATTTTCAGCACCCAAAAAATCTTTAAGTGGAGAAGAATAGAGAATTTTATCGGTTTCATAATTTTTATCCAGATCAACAAAAGCAATCTGAAGAACAATCAATTTAGGCTTAAACTTAGACTTAATATGATTGATGATCGCCACATAATCTTCAGGAGTGGTGTGCTGGACGGCATAGTTAAAAGTCTTAAGTCCAGTTAGTTTTTCAAGATCTTCAGTATGATATTTATGCGCAGTTGAACTTCCTATGATAAAAGCCTCGTAGGGACTCTTTGAGCTCTCTAGCATATAAAACTTATTATCTCGGGAGCTTGCAACAGCTTTTGTCTTAAAACCAAAAAGATTTATTCCAAGTTTATCATAAGGGTCAACGGCGACGACTAACCCATAGGCCAGGGAGAAAAGAAGAACAAAATAGAAAAAGAAAAGACGATTAAATTTTGTCATATTAAAAATTAAAGTAAATAAATTCGGTTAATCTATTAAGTCCAAAAATACATAATACAAACATCACTGAACTTAGGATAGCTAACTGATGAGTGGGCTTGAATGTTTGTGAATACTCAAAAGAGTTTTTAAATTTTTTAACCAAAATCAAACTCAAAATAATTAATCCAAGATGCAAATTCTCATCATTAATCATTCGAGGACCGTATTTAATGCCAACTGAATTCATAAACTCAGTGGATAAAATTCCTTTAGGCATTTGAAATCCAGAGAAACCAAACATCCCTTTATAAATTTTTAAAGCACTACCGACGGTCTTAGCTCTAAACATGGTGAAGCACATGGAAACAAATATAAAAGTCACGGGCCAAGAGATATAGGTAGGAAGTTTAATTTTATATTTTTTCCAGTTGTGATGAACAACGATAGCTGCACCGTGAAGGACACCAAAGATTACAAAGGTCCAAGCAGCTCCATGCCAAAGGCCTGCAATCGTCATGGCAAGAAACATTGAAAGCATCATATAAGGGAAAGTCATTTTAGGCATCGATCTCACGATCGGAGTAAAAATATAGGCGGTAATAAAATTTGTTAAGGTTATATGCCAGCGGGACCAGAAATCGACGATATTGGTAGATTTATAAGGAGATTTAAAATTGGCGGGAATCTTTATGTTAAACATCGCTCCAAGACCAATTGCCATATCCGAGTAACCACTGAAATCAAAGTATATCTGGAATGCGTACGCTAGACATGTACCCCAAGCAGAAAAGAAATGAAGATCTCCAACCTTATTGAAGCCCTCACTAGCGAACGGAGCAAAGGTATCTGCGATAATGACTTTTTTAAATAGGCCTAAAATAAAAATGAAGATACCAAGTGAAAGGGCTTCTGGACGGAAACTTTTATTATCCTTACTTTGGAATTGAGGAATAATGTCTTTATAGTGAACGATTGGGCCAGCAACGAGTTGAGGGAAAAATGTCACAAAGAGGCCATAATCGATAAACTTATTTTCTTTCGCCTGTCCAGTATAGACGTCGATCACAAAAGCAAGCTGCTGAAGAGTGAAAAATGAAATCCCAAGTGGTAACACAATTTTTAAAAGACCAATTTCAGATCCAAAAACCCAATTAATATTTTCAATAAAGAAATCCATGTATTTAAAAAAACATAGAAGACCAATATTAAAAACGATCGCCAGGTAGAATAAGGCCTTTCGTTTTGACGGAACCTTTACCTTGATTAAAAAATCAGAAATAAAGTAATTCACGAGAATCGAAGTAAGAATTAAAATGGAATATTTAACGTTTCCAAAAGCGTAAAAGAACAAGGAAGTAAAAAAGAGCCAATATTTGGCCTCAGTTATTTTTTGAAATTTTAATAACAAAAAATAAGTCATCACCGTTACCGGCAGAAAGGCAAAAATGAAGATATAAGAATTAAAAAGCATGGCAGAAAGTTAACATGAAGTATCAAGCTTTGACTATGATTTATTCAAAAATTGAAGCCAATATTCTTGTAGAACTATTGAATAGACTTCTTTGTCATTTTATTAAAATTTAACCATATTTGAGACTTCAATAGATCTAAATCGATTTGTAAGAAATGTGACGCTCGAAGATAAATTTCTTGAATATCCAGATGCTTTTGCTCGTCAGTTTCAAGAAATAGTTTATCTAACGGAATACTCGGGAGTAGATCCCTGACTTGTTGGGAATTATCAACCGAGAGACCAAAAGAGAAATAACAATCAGGGTGAAGCCTTAAAAGTTCCCTGACGAGGGTTTCATTTCCCCTAAAATCATGGAAAATCCAGGGACTTTTAGGCCTATATTCTTTTAACATTTGTAAAAAATCAGATCCCGCTTTCACACTATGAATGATTAACGGGAGATGAAATTTCTCTGACAGCTCAAGATGCCATTGGAACAACTTTTTTTGCTCATCTAAGAATTCTGGGTAAGCGCGATCAATACCAGTCTCACCCACCCCCCAAAGAAGCCCCTTAGAAACTAATTTCTCAATTTGGGACTTAAGGGATTCTATTTCTAATGTTGAATGGTCCTCAAGCCACCAAGGGTGAATCCCGGCGGAAGTGAAATCTTTAAATAATTGATCCGATATTATTTCCTGGAAGGAAAGGGAACCAACACTCACAAAATCAGATTTTTGATCTCGTCTGTGAGTGTGAATATCTAGAAAAGGAAGCGCCTCCAAAGTTAGTAGCAGAAAATACTATGGTTAACACTTATAATGCGGTCATTCATCCTTCTAGGGAAAATTGTTCTAAAAGAATTAAAATTTCCCGGGATGTTGTCAAAAAAATACTCTGAATCTCTTTGTCCACTTTGGTAATTTAAAAAGACAAAACCAGAACAATTCACAAATTGAGGTGTGTGATTCCAGATTGATACCTGAACGTTATATCCAGTAGAATAAACATGAGGAAAGATCAGCGAGTCCTTTGCAGAAAATGCAAAAGAGGAAATCATCAGCCCAAATAAAATGATCCATTTTTTCATAGGAAAACTCCTTTTCTTTTGATTAAACCAATGGAAAGTTAAAGAGTCTAGAAACTATAAAGACGCACGGAGCCAAAATGATCCCTCAGGATATAGAAAAATATTGTATTGAGCATTCAACGCGCCCGAGCTCAGCGGTTAGCGAGTTAGGAGATTTTACAAAAAATAAAATCCACGGAAGTCACATGCTCATTGGAGAGCTCGAGGCCTCGATCCTCGCCTTTCTTATAAAACTAGGCCATGTAAAAAAAATTTTGGAACTAGGAACCTATACGGGCTATTCAGCCCTGGCGATGGCCGAGCAATTACCAGAAGACGGGGAAATTATCACAATCGATATTAACCCTCATACTACTGCGACTGCTAAAACTTATTGGGATAAATCCCCTCATGGTAAAAAAATCACGCAAATTCTTAAACCAGGAATGGAGGCCCTCCAATCAATTAATGATCAATTTGATCTTATTTTCATTGATGCAGATAAAAATAATTACTCAAATTATCTTGATTGGTCACTTCTTCACCTTTCTCAGAACGGTTCAATAGTCATAGATAACACTCTCTGGTATGGAAAAGTATTAACTCCCGGTCTAGATAAACAAACGGACTCAATTATTTCGCATAATCTTAAGGCAAAAAATCTTGAGGGTTATACCAAAGTTCTTCTTCCTATACGGGATGGAATGTTTTTAATAACACGCTCATAAGATTAACCTAATTTTTCTACAGATCATTTTCAATCGGCCCTGAACACCTTCTAATTTAATGACTGGAGGTTCCGATGAAAATATCCGAGTTTTTAGTCGTCGTTATTGCTGCTGTTTTATTTTTATTTCCCATCATAAAAGAAGAGAAACAATTAGTACGTCAAGAACAAGAGGAAGATATTCGTCAACCCTCCGGAATCAATTCAAAAATATTTAAGGTCGTCTACGAAGTGCCATCCCCAAATGAGGAAGATCTCGCCGATATCTTTTGGCTTAGATATGCCGCAGAGGTGGCGATAGATTCAGGAACTCCCTACTTTAATATTATAAAGCAATCAATAAGGAAAAACTTTAGTCCAAGACATAAAGTAAATCTCACAACCATTGAAGGCCTCATTGAACTCGAATATGATCCAATGAAAGCCGAATATGATGCGCACGAGATTGAGAGTTTATTTATTGTTAACTCTATTTAAAGCAGGCCCCAGGACTCCCCATGTTCTGTCATAGATTTCAATCGTTACAAAAGCGACAAACGCTCCACCGAGGGCATCATAGAGATAGTGTTGGCCAATTGCTATAGCCGAATAACTAATCAAGAGAGCGATAAAAGAAAAAATAATATATAGCCGAGGATGTTGTCTTACTGCAAGGGCAGCAATGAGTGAAGTACTCACGTGAGTACTTGGAAAACAATTAAAAGGCTTATCTGCTGAAAATAATAGTTCGAAAGCAAGTTTGGTGACTGAATCTACTCCACTCATGGGGACAGGAACTCTATCAATAGTGCTTGGGAACAGGAAGAAGATAACATTTGTAATAATAGTGAGAATAAAAAAGAGCTGAAGGTAATGAAGATGAAGGTTTATTCTTCTTAAATAGAAAAACATAAAAACTGGTAAAAGATAAGCCGCGAGGTAAATATAAATCCAATAAGGAGAAAATGGTATGGCCAAGTCATATGGAGTTTGAGGAATGTGCCAAAGATTAAAGAAGTAAAAATTATTATTAAAGAGATAGAGGGCCGCATAAATACCAAGCGCAGCTAGCAAAAATCTCACATCTCTAAATGTCGAAATCTTATTCATTGTTTAATCCTTTTACACTTTTGCAAAGTTTACTCTCTTAACTTATTTACAGATAAATCGTTGTAAAAATGACTTACCATGTGTCTATGAAACAAACAGTTACCTTTATTCCCGGAATGTTTAGCCCTTTTATCAACACATTCTTGGGAACTTACTTCATCGATCAAATGGAATACCTAGATCACAAAAAGATCGAATACGGCCTCATGCCTGTCCATACTGAAGGCAATCTAAGCAAAAACGCCGCCATCATAAAAAAGAGTGTCGAAAATCAATCCAACCTTATAGCTTTTTGCCACTCAAAAGGTGGAATCGATCTCTTGGAGGCACTGATTAAATACCCGGAATTAAGGGGGAAATTTCAAAAAATCATTTTCATGCAATGCCCGTTCTTTGGCACTCCAATTGCAGATATTGCTGTAACTAATCAAGTTTCTTCTCATATAACTAGGCTCCTACTAGGAGGATTATTTGGTGGGGACATACATGCCATTAGTGAACTGACACAATTAAAGCGGCAGGACTATATGAATAAACATAGAAAAGAAATTGATCAGATTTTAAATGACATAGATATTCTATGCATCGGTAGCTCAAAACAACCAGAGCCTGGTCGATTTGATTCAATCCTAAAAATTCCAAGAGACCTCATGAGATATGCTTTTTCACGTCCTAATGATGGAATGATCCCAACAGACAGTGCCTTTATTCCTGGTGCTAATAAATTTATTTTTAGTGATTTAGATCACGCCTCAGCAGTCATAAGATTAACTCCACAAAACTTTGATAGGAAGAGTTTTAGTCAAAATATTTTTGAAGGGAGACTTCTATGAGTTCAAAGTACATTGTTACTGATCATAGGCTTGTACTTAAACTCTTTGCCTCTAAAAATCCATGGTCAGTCCTTATATATCTTGTTCCTTTAGAAATGATTCTTCTCTTTCTCATGAAAGAAGAAGGAATAAGACCTCTAAGATTGATCGGATCCATTCCTTTGGCCCTCCTCTACTGGAGTCTCATTGAATATATGATTCATCGCTTTTACTTTCACTGGGTACCAAGAAATGAAATTCTTCGAGCAATTACCGGCTCTTTTCATCTTTATCATCATGAAAACCCAAAAGATCTAGAAGTGATCAACACCGGCTGGGTGACAGGAATTATTGGATCTATTTTTCATTTTTCTATTTTTAAATACGTCTTCCAACTTTCATACATTAGTGCACTTGAGATGACCTTTGGACTTCTTCTTGTCTTTTATTACTACGAGTGGATTCACTATCTCGTTCATCAAAAGGTATTTAAAAACCCAATCCTACGGTACCTACAAAATTTTCATCTTACTCATCACGTGAGTCCAAAAAAGAATTATGGTCAAATAACTCCTATTTGGGACTATCTTTTAGGAACGGTACGCGACAATCTCGACACGAAAGATCATCCTAGAATGCTCGCCTTTGTTAAAGGAGCAAAAAAGTGATGAACTTTGCCAATCAACAAATCACTTATGTCTTTGTCTTGTATGGGATTGTGGTACTCATCCCATTTTTTATATTCTGTAAAATGAAACCTGAAATCCTCTCGGCATGGAAAGTTGATCTCAAAAATAAAAAAGATACAAAAACTCATGAAGTCAAAACGACAGTATCAAGCTTCTTCGTTTTGTATGGAGTTCTCCTACTTGCTGGGCTTTTTAGAGATAATGGGATTTTGACTTTCAAAGAGAATTTACCAGACTGGTATTATGTTCTCTCTTTCCCATTAGTCGTTATTCTCCATGACACTTACTTCTACTGGACTCATTTTTTAATGCATAAATCAAAATTTCTTTTTCAATTTCATAAAGATCACCACATTGGACATGACGCCACACCCTTAGATGTTTATGCCTTTCATCCTATAGAAGCATTCGTTCATTTTATATTTTTCTTAATCTACCCACTGATAATTCCGTCAAGCCTTGCGACCATGCAGTTTATGTTCATTTGGATGCTCGTATGTAATTCAGCCGGCCACTTGTCTTATGAATTTTATCCGAAATATCTTTATGATTTTCCGATCATTAAACAATTTAATACGGCCACACATCACCTCATGCATCACAAATTCTATAATTCAAATTTTAGCCTTTATTACAACTGGTGGGACCGCTGGATGGGAACTAATCATAAAGATTATTTCGAGACATACCAAAATATAAAAAAAGAAACTGAAATAAAAGCCCGGATTAAAGATAAAATGGAGATAGATCTTTCAGCCATCAATTAAATTTTTTTTCCATCTCTGAAGAGCTTCCTTTGCTATCTCTGGAGAGCGAGTTAATCTCGGATGAAAAATGACACTCAAACACTGCTCTCCATTCATTGAACCCGTCATCGCTCCAAACGGCTGAGTCTTAATCACCGGCGGGAAACCAAACCACTTCGAACGAAGCGAAGTACCTTCGCGAGATTTCCAATTGCCTAAGTTTGTGAAAACTCCGGTTCTCACTTGAAGAAAATCGTTTAAAATAACTAATAATCGTAAAAGAATGGGGCCAATAAATCTACCAATGGTTATCCCAACGTGTCCACCAAGTGCTTCACCTCTAAAAAGAGACCTTTTCAGGTTCTTATCAAGATCTAAAATTTGTAATTTTTCTGTGATTCTTGCATCGATGAAACCTGTAATATTTCCTGAATGATCTGAAAAATCAGTCCTAAGATTTACCGGAATCAACCAATACCTTGGTAAAAGTGAAGGTTTCAAATACGGTTTAACGGCTAAGTCTAAATGATAAAGAAAATAAGAATTTCTACTTACTCCCAGTTCCTTCGCCTTTGCCCACACCTTTTCTGTCTCAGATTGACTCAGAGTACACCAGGCCCGAGAAAGAGGTTTCTCGGATCTTTTTAACCAAATCTCTTTAAGCTTCCATTTTGGACTATAAAAAGGAATTTTCACGAGATATCGAATAAAGTTAATGGCATATGCGAAGCTTTCCGGACGAGGTCTCTTTGGTAGTTCTGGTAAAAGAAAATCTGTCTCACCTCTTTCTTTCATGATGGATAAAAATCCACCAATGCCATCCATATCCCCATGAAAAAAATCGGATTCAATCATCTGACCTGAATTCGTTTCTTCAATTACAGTGAATGAAGAAAACTCTCCCCTTTCTTCAAGAACTTTAAACCAGTAATGAATCGATTCTTGCGGTTTCATAGATTTGTGGGAATAAGTTTAATAGGCCTATCAGGATAGAGATTCACAAGAGGCTTCGGTTTAATGACAGAAAGATCTTCTTCCGAACTCACATTAAAACGCTTAAAGAAATTAAAAAGATAGAGTTGAATTTCAAATTGAGCTAGAGACATACCAATACAAGTCCTTGGACCTCTGGCAAAAGGAACAAAAGCATCCTCATTGTACTTTCCTTCAAACCGGGAAGGATCAAAATGGTTGGGATTCTTCCAACTGGAGCTATTTCTACCAAGGAAAAAGGGAGAGATGAGAATGAGAGTACCTTTTTTAATTTTTATATTTTTTAATTGAAAATCTTCAGCCGCCTCACGTGAGAATAGCCAAACAGCTGGGTACATTCTTAGCGTTTCGTTGATTACTTGACCCATTTTGGGAACTTGCTTAAGAAATAAAAAAGAATTTTCTTCGTCAGTTGGAAGCTCAATGGCGCCTAACTCAGTAATAAGATTTTTTTGTATTTCCTTATTTTCAGGACGAGAGAGTTCCATTAGTGACCAAGTAAGAGTCAAGGCGGTAGTCTCGTTTCCAGCGATCAGCATTGTAACAAGTTCATTTCGAAGCTCAGTCATCGAAAAGTTTTTATTTTCTGCCTGGATCATTTCAAGATATCTTGAGAGAAGATCCTTGTATTGATGAGCGTTTGAATTTTTAAGACGTCTTTCAATAATTCCATCAACAATTTTGTGGATAGTTGAACTCAGTTTCCTAAAGATTATATTTGTCGGCAATGGAAGCTTATCCATAATAGGAAATGGATAAAGTGCTACCTTTGTGCACTCATTTTGAATCCTCAAAACAGTATGGTGAAATTCGTCAAAGACTTCATCTATATCGTCCGAGAACATAATTTTGCTGATCACTCTAAATGTAAAATGAGCAATATGTGGGTAGGCATCGAAAGAAACTCCATCCCTGAGTCTATCTAGTGAGCTTTTTACTTCCTTCTCGATAATTCCTCGATAACTAGCGATGATTTTTGTTTGAAAAATAGGTTGAGCTAAAACTCTCCTTTCTTTCCATCGGTCCCCATTACTTGTTAAAAGACTGTCCCCAATCAAAGGTGAAAGTACTTTATATCGTCGAGACTTAGGAAATATTGCCCACTTTTCAAGCAAGACCGTTTTTACAAGTTCAGGATCATTTAAAAAGAGTCCATTTAAGACTCCAAATGAAAATTGAAAAGATTCCCCATGATCCTTACGGACACTTTCAATATAATCAATAAGATTAGAGTGATGTTTCCAAACACCGTGAAGCAATTTAAGGTTTGAAACCTTTGTCATTTCGCTCATGCCTTATCTGCCTCAACCAAAACATAATCAATGAGACCTTTTTTCCAGGCCCACTCAAGTATATGGTCAATCACATGGCCAATACGGCCAGCAAACCAGCCTCTAATTCGAACAAGCTCCTCTATGCATTCTTTCCTATTTTGCTCTTCACAGTAGCCCGGTATGACATATTCTCCCACGCAATGGACGACTACATTTTTAAAACCGGCTTTTTCCAAATTTTTCTTGTAGCCTTGTGGTGTATCAACATTCTCAAAGGGAATATTCCAAACCTTAGTGACTAATCGTAAAATAAAAGCCTCCAAAGGATTGGAAGGAAGTTTTTTTGCAACATAATCCGAAAAGACAACTCGTCCCGAATCATTAAGGACGCGATGACACTCTCCAAAAAATTTTTCTCTGGTATTAAAATGAACAATCCCCTCAATGCAAAGGATGTGAGAAAATTGTTGAGGCCCAAAAGGTAAATTCGTTGCAGTACCTTGGATAAATTCAACTTTATTAAGTTGATTTGCCTTTTCAACTCTCTTTCGAGCATGTTGAAGATGCTCAAACATTAAATCAAAGGCAACGATCTTTTTAGGAAAGAAATGGTTCAGAAGAACTACATCTTGACCACCCATACCACAGGCAACGTCTAATAATATTGAGTCCTGATTTAACCGGAGAAGTCCCCCAAGTTTTTTAACCAAAGTTTCTGCCGCTATCACATAATCTTTGTTGCCATTTTCCCAATATCCAAAATTAAGATACCCACCATGAAAATCGTCAAAATTTTCTACCCCAAAGGCATAAAAATTTGACACTTTGTGCTCTTGGGTCGAGCTATCCCAAATAATTTTCTGACTCATATACCATTCCCGACCGGTTCTGTACGGTGTCTTTGTAATGAAATTTTTATAAACTCAGTTACCATTTTAATACATATGAATTTTATCACCAAGAATATTCAAGGCCTAAAAGAAGTTTACACCTCACCTTGGAGAAAAATATCTATAGGTACATGGCGCATAACTGGGGACTCCTCTGTTTTTGGAATGATTGAAATTAAAGTTGGGCCAGTACTCAAGTATCTAGAGAAACTAAATCATAAAAAAACAACGAAACTAAGTATCACTGATTATTTGGCAAGAGCTCTTGCTTTAACTTTTAGAAACCATTCAGAAAAACGTGCTAAATCTCGTTGGATTTGTCCTCTACTACCTGCCACAATATCAAAAAGCATTAAGTACTACATGGAATATCCTGTTTTGTTATGAGTATAAAAGCGATTGTCCGATTCGCTCTAAAAACAATCTTCCGTCAGAAATCTCGGAATTTTTTTATCATATTTATTATTTGTCTCACCTGCGTTTTCTCCCTTATAAGCGCAGGACTTTTTGAGGGGAAAAATGAACAAATTGAAAAGGCGATCCTTGCAACAGAGACCGGACTTTATCAATTAATTGAACAAAATTTTTACTCTAAATCTGACCCTACAACGCCAGCAGTCTTGAGTGATGATCTTGAAAAAAGACTTACAGGATTAATCTATACCCCGGAGCTTTTACTTAAAACGACTATTTTAAATCCTGAGGGTTCTCAAGAATTAACTCTCATAGGAATCGATGCAAAAACGCATGAGAAAATTTTCCCAATGAAGAATTTTATAAAAGGCACATGGCCAGTTACCGAATTAAATCCAAATGGAATTGTGATTGGTAAAAAATTTGCTGATAAGTTTAATCTATCCATTGGCGAAGAGGTTATTGTGACCTACCAAGACAAGAATAAGTCCATACAAAATGAGTCTTTACCAATTGTTGGCATTTATTCAAAAAATGGGGAAGGATTTGAACGGAGCTATGCTTATGTGAAAAAAAACTGCCTTCAAACTCTTCTACAATTAGATGATGGAAGGAGTTTCAATAGAATTATTTTTTCAACAAAAAATAATAATAAACCAATCATAAAAGAAGATCATTTAGTTTTAAAAGATTGGAATGATCTTCACCCAGAACTAAGTATCATGATGAAGTTTCATAACGGTGTGACTCGGGTCCTTATTATTTTCATGCTCGTTATTGCCTATGTATCAATCACAACTCCTCTTAACATTCTGTGGGAAGAGAGAAAAGGAGAGATAAAATTACTTCGAACAATTGGCGCCAGTGAGAAAAGTTTATATATACTAGCCTCAGTGGAAGCCATCATTTTAACTTTTGCTGCATTACTGACTTCGATCATCATTTGGTTAGTCCTTTATAGATATACAAAACTACATGGATTAGACTTTTCAATCATGGGTGAGGAATCAGTAACCAGAGGAGGAATTCTTATCTCATCTGTTGTTTATCCTTCATTTAATTTTCTTCATTTTTCTATAATTATTTTTTTTCATGGCGCTCTTATTTACATTTCTCAACTCTTTGGTATTAAGAAATTACTCATGAAGGAGCGTGAGTGTGAATAAATTATCTTTCTTAATAAAATTTTCATTACGAAACCTATCCCGGAGACCAGGCCGAACATTATTTTTAATCATAGGCATGGCCCTCGCACATGCCCTTACAATATGGATTTTAACTTTCAGAGAAAGTTCATATAAAACGATGATGGATAATGTGCTCGGTATGAAATATGGACAGGAGCAAATAACACAAAAAAACTATTATGATTTTGTAAATGGATCAATAGATCCCTTTAAGACAATAAAAATAGATTCTTTTGAAAAAATAAGAGGCCCAATAACTTTTAGAACGCAAGCGACAACATTAATAGCATCTGATACAAATGCGATACCTGTCGTGCTTAATGGTTATGATCTCAAAGCTGAACTAAAGTACTCAAAACTTAACACCATTCTTCCAAAAAATTTTAAATTAAACACTCCTTTCCCAATCATTCTTGGGAAAAGATTGGCCGAAATTTTATCCGTTCAGGAAGGTTCAACAATAGCTGTTATTGGACAAGCAATAGATGGCTCAGTTGCAAATGAACTTTTTACCGTCGAGAAAATACTAGATCTTGGTGGTGGGGAATTTGAAAAAACATACGCAATCACAAATTTAGACTCAATGCAGAATTTCTTGTCTCTTTCAAAAAACTCGGCACATGTATTGGTTAACTTTGGAGATGAAATCTCAAAAAATAAAATTTCAAATCAATTAGAAATCATTAATTGGAAGAAGCTTTTGCCTGAAATTGCCTCTAGCTCTGGATTTATGCAAAGGTTCACACGATTTTATGCCATTTTCTTTTCACTCGTTGCAAGTCTGGCCATGATCAACACTGTCTCACTATCATTTCTTGAAAGAGTCAATGAATACAGAACCTGCCTTATTATTGGGTCACCTCATCATTGGCTCAAAAAATCTATGGGAATTGAAATCCTACTGATCACAGGATTCTCTCTAATCCTTGGAAATATTTTCATTCTAGTTACAATAGGTTTTTTTCATTTGTTTCCACTCAACCTTTCACTATTAACCGGTGGTGAGCCACTACAAATGGGAGGAATGGTTATGACACAAGATGTAGACCTTAGACCTGAGGCATGGATTTTCTTCTCGATAAATGCACTTTTTATAGTCACTCAACTTTTTGCATCAATCTATCCGATGAACATCATAATGAAAAAAAGTCAGAGAATTTAATGAATATTTTAAAAAAGAATTTTGGAAAGAGAAAACAACTTTTTGAAATTCAGGACTTTCCATCGTGCCCTAAAGTAGTCAGAGATGGAGTTACAGATCTACTCGTACTTAATTTAAAAATAGTTCCTATCTATGCGCCGGTTATCCCCTGGCTTTCTAAATTTGCAAAAATAACAAACGGTCATTGGGTTGATTTATGTGCGGGTGCCGGAGGGGGAAGCCTTATATTAAAAGAAAAATTACCAGGCCAAATAAAAAAATTGATCTTAACTGATCTCTATCCACACGAACCAAAAAATATATTGCCAGAAAATGTGATCGCTTATCAAAAACCAGTAGATGCTCGAAATGTTCCAATTGAGCTAAAAGGCTTTAGAACACTTTTTACTTCCTTCCATCATCTGAATGATCAAGTGGCCTTAGAAGTTTTAAAAAATGCCATGAATACAAACACTCCTTTAGGTATTTTTGAATTCACAGATAGATCTATTTATTGCTTACTCCTCATGCTTCCAAGTTTTTTTACTTCATTTTTTCTTATACCTTTCATAAGGCCCTGGAAACTATCTCGCTTTTTTTGGACATATTTTATACCCTTAATTCCAATCGTGACTTTGATAGATATTACACTTTCTTGCTTTAGAACAAGAAATGTTGAAGAAATGAACACACTTCTTTCTGAGATCAAATCAGAAAATTACAAATGGGAAAATGGGAAGATTCCAACTTATTTTGGACTGTCAATTACTTATACTATCGGTCTACCAACGGAAGTCGGCGACAAATAAGGTCAGGAATTTTTAAACTTATCTTTGATTAACCATTGTGATTAAATAATATAATTATGAATGAAGGAATGATTTATATAGGTATAGATGTTGGTTCTACTACGGTGAAGCTGGCCGTCCTTGATAAGAATTTATCCATTCTTTTTTCAAAATATGATCGCCATCATACCAAGCAAGCGAGTTGCGTCTTAGACATTTTGCTACAACTTGAAAATCAATTTCCACAAATTAAAAATGGCCAATGTAAATTTTTTATGACCGGTTCGGGTGCAAGTACTCTTGCTCCAAAAATTGGTGCTCGCTTCGTACAGGAAGTAAATGCAGTTGCATTTGCTGTGGAGAAACTCCACCCTAGAGCAAGAAGTGTCTTTGAACTTGGAGGACAGGACGCAAAAGTTATTTTCTTTAAGGAAAATGAGAATAATGAAAAAAGAACCCTAACTTACATGAACGATAAATGTGCGTCTGGAACTGGTGCAACAATTGATAAGTGCATGTTAAAAGTTGGAATGGAACCAGAGAAACTCATCAACATAAAATTTAAACCTGAAAAACTACACCATGTTGCAGCTAAATGTGGTGTTTTTGCTGAAACTGACATTGTGAACCTCATCAAGTCTGGAATCCCAAAAGAAGACATTATGAATTCACTGGCAGACGCTATAGTGAATCAAAATCTTTCCGTTCTAACAAGAGGCAATACTCCCCGGGATGAGATTATCCTTTTAGGTGGGCCAAATACTTATCTTCCGTTCCTCGTCGAATGCTGGAGATATAGAATTCAAAAAACTTGGGAGGAAAGAGGGTTCAGAGAATTACTAGAGGGAAATATTGAAGATAAAATATTCGTTCCAGAGAATTCTCTCTATTATGCGGCCTTAGGATCGTGCTACTTTGGAATCAATAGTTATAGTTCAGAAGAGTATAAAGGCGTCAGTGATTTACAAAATTTCATTTCTGGCGGAAGAAAAGAAGAATTAATGGCAATTGCAGGAGACCCATTGATTCGATCTGAAGAAGAATTAAAAACATTCAAAGATAACTATAGTGTCCCCTCGTTTATACCCAAATATTTTAAACCATATGAAAAAGTTGTCGCCTATCTTGGACTAGATGGAGGTTCAACTTCAACAAAATGTGCCCTAATTGATCAAGAAGGGAACTTAATATTAAAAGTCTACACCCTATCGAGAGGAAATCCATTCGAAGATTTTAAAATTCTAATTGAAAAAATCGAAAAACATTTTAAAGAATTGGAAGTTACACTTGTCATCAATGGGTTTGGTGTCACTGGCTATGCAGCAGCTATCTTTGAAAAGGTTTTTCTCGCAGATGTTAATGTTATAGAAACTGTTGCCCATATGAAGAGTTCACAAAAGATATTTGGGAATGCGGACGTTATTTGTGACATTGGTGGACAGGATATAAAAGTACTTTTCTTGAAAGCAGATGAACTGTCTAACTTCAAACTTTCAAACCAATGTTCGGCCGGAAATGGGATGATCTTACAAGGGATGGCAGAACAATTTGGGCACACTGCTCATGAATATGCAGATCTAGCATTCAAAGCTGAGCTTGCACCAAATTTTTCATACGGATGTGGAGTCTTTTTAGACTCAGACAGAGTCAATTTTCAAAAACAAGGTTTTTCAAAAGAAGAAATTATGGCAGGACTCGCTCAAGTTCTTCCAAAAAATATTTGGCAATACGTTGTTCAAGTTCCAAGGCTTGAGAGTTTTGGAAAAAGATTTGTTCTCCAAGGTGGCACTCAATATAACCAAGCTGCCCTAAAGGCCCAAGTAGATTATATAAAGAAAAGGGTAAAGGGTGCAGAAGTCTTTGTGCATCCACATCCCGGTGAGGCGGGCGCCATTGGCGCCGCCCTTGAAGCAAAAGAAACTGTTGAACTAAGGGGATATACAACATTCATCGGACTAGAGGATGCTTACCATCTAAAGTATTCAACAAAATCTGATGAATCAACACGATGTCATTTTTGTCCAAATCACTGCACTAGAACATTTGTAGATACACTTACTCCCAATGGGAAATCGGCTAGATATATATCAGGATTTTCCTGCGAAAAAGGAACTGTTGAGGATAAGGAAGCTTTAAAAAAGCTGATGCAGACGAATGCATTAAAGAAAAAAAACAATCCTAATCTTGTTAGAATTCAAGCAAAAGAAATTTTCTCAACAGATATTCATGTAGCAAAATATCAGACAAATATTTTTGATAAGATCCTAGGAAGCGAGAGAGATCGCTCACATATAAAAATAGCGATGCCTCGGGTTCTAAACATGTGGATCATGGCACCATTTTTTAATGCTTATTTTCTTTCAATTGGAATAAAAAAAGAAAACATTATTTGGTCATCAGAGACAAACGAACAAATGTCAAAAGAGGGAATGAAGTACGGATCTATAGACCCATGCTTTCCAGCAAAAGTGGCCCAAGCGCATATTCATCAATTAATTTATAATGAAAAAATGGGAATAATCTATTTCCCCGCTATCACTCATACTCCAAACTTCTTAGAAAGAGTTGTGAACAGCACAAGTTGCCCAGTGGTCCAGGGAACTCCCCTCGTCATGAGATCATCATTCACCACAGAAAAAGACTATTTCAAAGAACATAACATTACATTGATTAATGATGCTATCGATTTTCAAAACATAGGGTATTTAAAAAAACAACTCTTCAAAACATGGGGAGCCATTCTCGGTCTCACGAAGGGAGAAAATCATTTTGCTGTTGATGAGGGATTAAAAGCATTGAGCCAATTTGAACTTAAAATGGAAAAAATGGGTCAAGAAATTATTGAGAAGGCTGAGTCACAAAAAACAATTGCGATTTTACTTATTGGAAGACCGTATCACCTGGATCCTGGACTAAACCATCAGATATTAGATGAGATTCAAAACTTAGGATTTCCAATACTCACCATGACTTCAATCCCAAAAAACAAAAAGTGGCTTTCGAAGTATTTTGACTCAAATTGTTTAGATATAAATGATGTCTGGCCAGAAAATTTCTCAACGAATTCTGCTCAAAAGGTTTGGGCCGCTAAATTTGCTGCAAGAAATCCGAACATTGCAGTCATAGATATTTCAAGTTTTAAATGTGGTCATGACGCCCCAACGTATGGAATTATTGACTCAATCACAAGTACCGCAAAATCTTCCTATCTAGCTCTACACGACTTAGATCAAACCTCACCTACAGAATCTTTTAAAATTCGATTAAAAACATTTGCTTATAACTTAAACAAAAGAATAGAGCGAATGAACAAGGACAGCATTAAATGCAACGACAATTTGAACACTGGACTGATAAGAACCCACGAAACTTCTCTAAAAGTGAAAGATCCAGTGTTACCCTTCTAACATCTGGTCTACCTCTACATATTCTTCACCTAGTAAAAAAGGTCGTTTCCTTATCCGGACTCCAGTTTGAAATACTTCCAGAGCCAGACAAATTCTCCCTTGAAGTTGGAAGAGAATTTGGAAACAGAGGCCAGTGTAATCCGACATATTTCACAGTTGGTAATTTAGTTAAGCATCTCATCCATATGAGAGATATTGAAGGAATACCTGTTCAAACAATCATTCAAAAATATGCATTTGTAACTGCTGGCGGGTGCGGCCCGTGTAGAATGGGAATGTATGCTACCGAATATAGGAAGGCATTAAGAGATGCTGGATTCGGAGGATTCAGGGTTCTTCTCTTTACAAGATCAGGAGATATTCAAGATGTCCTCATGGATGGACTACAACTTACAAAGATAGATCTCATTCGTTTCTTTTTCGCCATCATCATAGGCGATATTCTCAATTTAGTGAATATAAGAAAAAGACCATTCGAAATAGAGACAGGTGATGTAGACAACAAAATAATAGAAGCAAGAAAGATCATTTACCAAGGCATAGAAAAAAAACAGTGGCTGAAATCTCTCATAAAGGCCCGTAAAGTAATAAAATCCATAAAAATAAAAAATGAAACAAAACCAATAATCCATATCATGGGTGAATTCTGGGCAAAATCGACAGATGGTGAAGGGAATTACAACCTTTTCAGGTTCATAGAAAAGGAAGGAGGAGTTGTCTCAAATGAAACTGTTACCGACTGGCTTCTTCATCAAATATGGAGAGCTCGGTGGAATTTAAAGCAAAAAAGAGATCATAAAATTATATCATTCGGAGAAATCCAATTACTGATACTACAATCCCTCATTAAAGTTTTTTTTAGTTTTATAGGTCTACTCTTGGGTGAAAAAGTACATCTTTCAAACCATGGGAAACTGGCCATGGATGTAAAACCATTTTTTGACATACACGTTGATGGTGGCGAAGATCATATGGAAGTTGCTCACCATATCCATATTGCAAAAAACAAATTGGCAGATCTTATAATCAGTGTAAAGCCTTTTACGTGCCTAAGTTCATCTTCTGTGTCTGACGGAATCCAAAATAAAATATCTGAACTTTATCCAAGTGTAGAATTTATATCAGTTGAAACGAATGGAGATAGTGCTACAAATTTTTATTCAAGGATTCAGATGGCACTTCAAAAGGTCATGACTCATAAAAAGATTACGATCTAAACAAGGGGGAGGAAGTTGCTCTCCCTCCCCTTTATTCTTTATATATTAATTAAAATCTCTTGTCCTTCAGCAGTTTTAACAGCATCAAACTGAACATCCTTTTCTGAAATAAATTCAGAATCTTGAGTACAATCAGATCCCATGTCATATATAGCGATGCTTAACTCACCTCTTTTAGGAATAAAAAAACTCTCCAATTTTATTGATTCGGGACTCGTTGATCTGTCTACAGAATATTTTTGTTTCATTAAGCACTCATTAAGAATTGTTTCATTATTAATCACGAGTTTTGTTTTATCCGGGAATGAACGCCCCTGAAGAGTCATCTTCCATGTTGCAGTTGAAAGACAATCAATTTCAGAGCAAACAGGGTTCGCCTCTTTGGAAGAACGAGACACACTGTCAGGGCCACAACTGATTAATCCAAATAAAGAAATAATTGATAAAGAAAAACAAAATCGACGACATGTAGACATGAATATTCCTTTGAATTCGAGAGGGAAATCCTCCACTAGTCAAAGAAAATATCTCGGGTTTATGATTGATGAAAACTTAATATCTCTTAAGCTAAACCTTGAGACAAAAAAAACGGCCATCCGAAGATGACCGTTTTTCGTTCACGTTTTCTGAGATCGAATTTCTTCTCTCTCACCAGTAAATTCGATGCTAGTCGAATTACCGTGAACAACAAAAGATTAAATCTAAAAAACAATTAAAGCGATTTAATTAAACCTTAAGATCTTTGAAATTTCTTGGGATTCATTTTGGCCAACAAATAACAAATCTTTCAATACAATCAGAGCATGGAGGACCTTATGAAAATAAAATTAAATGGAAAAAAAATTCAAAGATTAACAAAGAGATTCATCTCTCATCCTGCGACCTTATATGTCGCCGGTGGGATTGGCGCTTATTTCTTAGGAAGAACGATTTATCGTCTGTATCTGACAAATCCAAAGGTTTCGAGTTTTATAAAAAATAATATCCTACCTCAACAAAAAGAAGGCACAGTATGAGTAAGTCACATTCAAGTTACAGAGAAAAATTTATTTTTAATCGCCCCAAGAAAGAAGTTGAGATCGATGTTGAGGAAATTCTAAATGAGTTTGTACAAAGCCCTGCTTTCAAATTTGTCACCATAGGACTTACGGCAGCATTTTTAGTTCGCTTGGCAAAGAGACTAGAGTCTCAATACCCTGAGGTCTCAGATTTTATTAACGACAACATGGGTATCTTGGATGAAAAAATAAATACTTTAAGGAGTCATTTAAAAAATCCTGAGATTACCCAGAAACATTAATTCTCCTAGAAAGTTCTTACAATTATCAACCTAAATGGATAGAATATATCCATGAAAACAAATGAAAAAAAGGTCACCCTCATTATCGGAGGGATGACCTGTGCCTCATGTGTCGGACGTGTTGAAAAGGTCCTTAAAAAAGTTCCTGGTGTTAAAGAGGCGTCAGTTAACTTATCAACTGAAAAAGCAACTGTTACTTATCATTCAACAGAGGCGCAACCAGATACACTGATTAAAGCGGTCATTCAGTCTGGTTATGAAGCAAGTCTCTATATTGATGAATTACAACAAGAAGATTCTTCTCATTTAAAGAAAGAATTCTTACGTATCATCTTTTCTATTATCTTGACCGTGCCTTTAGCTCTTCCAATGATATTAACTCCCTTTGGTATTGAACTAATGCTGATACCTTGGATTCAATTCTTACTCGTTCTTCCAATACAATTTTATATCGGATTTAATTTTTATGTTTCTGCTTGGAAAGCACTCCGAGCTGGAACTGGAAACATGGAATTACTGGTGGTGATTGGTACCACTTCAGCTTTTGGTCTTAGCACATATTTAATGATGAAACATTGGGACAGTCACTACCATGGTCACCTTTATTTTGAAAGCTCCGCCATGGTGCTAACTTTAGTAAGGCTTGGAAAATTCTTTGAGAAGAAAGCGAAATTTCAAACAACAGCTTCTATACGTTCGCTTCAAGAATTAGCTCCGGAAAAAGCGATACTGATTGAGGAAAACAATCAAGAAACAGAAGTTCATATTAAAGATTTAAGCCTTGATGATGTCGTCCTCATTCGGCCTGGTGAGAGAATACCCGTGGATGGGATTATCATAAAAGGGAGCACTCAAGTTGATGAAGCACTCATTACAGGAGAGAGTCTTCCTGTTTTTAAAGGAATTAAAGACAAGGTCATAGGAGCATCAATAAATGGTGATGGGGTCATCAATGTTCGGGTAACAGCACTTGGAACAGAGACGACTCTTTCAAGAATTATAAGGATGGTTGAAGACGCCCAGTCTGTAAAAGCGCCTATCCAGAGAATTGTCGATAAAGTGAGCTCTTATTTTGTTCCGATCGTATTATTGATTTCTCTATTGACTCTTTTTTTTACTTTCACTTTTTCGGGTTCATGGGAAAAAGCGATTATCCATGCAGTATCCGTTTTAGTGATTGCTTGTCCATGTGCTCTTGGACTCGCAACTCCAACGGCGATTATGGTCGGAACTGGTATTGCTGCGAAATATGGGATCTTAATTAAAGATGCTGCTGCTCTAGAAATATCTCATCGAATCAGTTGTGTTGTCTTTGATAAAACGGGAACCTTGACGGAAGGAAGACCTAGCATCGGTACGATCTATTCCCAAGAGATGTCTCAAGAGTCATTTCTTCAACTATTTGGTTCCATACTCCATGGCAGTGAACACCCACTTGCGAAGACGGTGAGGAAAGAATTAGAAATTAAATCCATTAAATTCTTGGAATCAGATAATAATCTCGCTCTACCTGGGAAGGGGTTTCAATCAGAAATCAATGGACAAAAATTTATCATTGGTTCAAAAAAAATACTTAAAGAATTAGGAATCTCTCCAATCAAAGAATCACTCCATTACGAGGAAGAAGGTGAAACTGTCTCATACCTCATTGATCAGTCATCAAATTCTATGCTGGGTTTTATATCATTTAGAGATCAGATAAAACCTCATTCAAAACAAACTATTGATAGACTCAAGTCGATGGGAATTAGAACCATCATGCTAACTGGAGATAGTAACGGTACAGCAAAAAAGGTCGCTAATGAAATCAACGTAGATGAATTTCGGGCCGAAGTTTCACCTGAAGAAAAATCTCAAATTATTATTGAATTAAGAAATCGTGGCGAAATAATATCCATGGTTGGTGATGGTATTAACGATGCTCCAGCTTTGTCCTCGGCCGATGTGAGTATGGCGATGTCAACAGGAACTGATGTTGCTATGTCGACAGCTGGAATTACAATCATGAGGGGAGATCCCCTTTTAGTTGCCGATGCAATAAGTATTTCCCAAAAAACCTACCAAAAAATTAAGCAAAATCTTTTCTGGGCCTTTATTTATAATATTGCTGGCATCCCACTAGCTGCTTTTGGCCTCCTTGGGCCAGTAGTTGCCGGAGGATCGATGGCCTTAAGTTCCATCAGTGTCATTACAAATGCCCTATTTTTAAAAAATTGGCGTCCATGGCGTGAAAAAATCACCTAAAAAAAGTCTAGATTGTTAGGGGATTGTTAAGGTTTGTTAAGTTTAGTTGAACTCTCTTTAATGACTGTCATTGCCCCTTCCAGTCTTATTTTCCTGTGCTAAATGATCGTCATGGAAATTCATCAAACTTACTATCTGGTAAAAATGAAAGAAGCACTCTCCATGAAGCAGAGGAATAATACCTACTATTCCCTAAGAGCTTTCGCTAGAGACATTGGAATTCATCCAGCAACATTAAGCCAAATCATAAACGGAAAACGAAATCTTCCAAAAAGAGATTGTGAAAAAGTGTTATCAAAACTTAACTTAACTCCAAAAGAAAAAAATCTCTTTGTTGAAAGTCTAAGAAAGAAAAATAATTTAACCATTCAAAAAGAGGATGATGATAACCGTTTTCTTTTGGACGAGTCCTTCTTTAAAATAATCTCCGAATGGGAGCATTTTGCAGTTCTGGAACTTTTCAATATCCCAAGTTTTCAAAAATCTAAAGAAGATATTGCTCAAAGATTAGATTTAAATTTAAATCGGGTTGATGTCGTAATCTCTAATCTTACTTTGGCCTCATTGATATCGATTGATAAGAGCGGACAGTTTTATAAAATCCATTCTGATGTTAAAACAACAGATAACATCAAAAGCCAGGCCTTAAGAGATTCTCACAAAGAAACAATGCTTATGGGTATCCAAAAAATTGATGAAATTCAAATGGAGCTAAGAGACTTTTCTTCAGTCACACTTGCCCTTGACCCGCAAAAACTAAATGAAGCGAAGCAAATCATTAAAGAATTTAGAAAAAAAATGTCCTCACTTTCAACACAAGATAACCCACAAGAAGTTTACCAACTCGCTATCCAATTCTTTCCTCTGACAAAAACAGAACTCAAAGAGACGAGGGACCTCCAATGAAATCTTTTTTTTATTTTTGTTTTATTTTTTTTCCACTACTACTTTTTGCCGGTGAAAAAGGGAACGGAGGTTATGCCGTTGTCTGTAGGGATCAAAATGAATCTATTATATCCGCAGAACTTTTAGATATTTATGAAGGAAGGATTATTTATAAAAAAACTTATTCATATGAAGAGCAATCACAAGAAGAGATAATAAAAAACGGTATTTCTAAATTAACGGATCCTCTCTTTATCAATTTTCTAAAAAAAGAAATAAGTTTGATCGAAAGAAATAGTGTTTTTATCCCTATTGGGAATGAACTTGAAGCAACCGAGGACGCATTCCCCGCGATTAAAAAATCCGGATGCAGATTTGAGCAATTAGCAAACTACCAACAATCTGGAGAAATTCTAATCTCGGAAGAAATCTATAATCATCTAAATGAATTAAATAAGGCTGCCCTTATACTCCATGAGGCCATTTATTCTATCAGAAGAAAGTCAGTGGGTGATAAAACTTCAGAATCCGCCAGGAAAATGACTTCCCAATTATTAGCGACAAAATCCGATCATGAAATGATAGGAAAGTGGATTTCAGATACATTTTACCGACCAAATAACACAACACCTTGTGGACTTAATGGATACCTTTATGAACGAATAGAAAACTGCCTCTACACTAAGAAGGATTTTTCAAAAATGTTTCTCGTCACCCGAACTCTAGATGGAAGAGAAGTGTGGTTTGACCAAATAAAGGGACTTCTTTGGAGTGACCGATTCCAAGATTATGTTAATTTTAATGAAGCGATGACTTCCTGTGCAAGTATTCATAGTGAGATGGGCCACCTTTATGATTATGAGTGGAGATTACCTACAATAGTTGAATTCTCCGCTAGGGCAAGTGACTATATCACGACACTTCCGAACATGAATCGCTTCGGAGACCCTTATTGGTTTTGGACTTCGAGCTCAAAAGGAAAGTCGGTTATCATCTTTAATGGTGCAGACGGTCAAAAAAGTTCTAACCCATTTAAAGCTTTAAGAAATGGATCGGTTCGGTGTGTGGCAAAAGTTAATCCATAAGTTTTGCTACATTTTGTAGCAGGGCCTACAAGATAGACATTTTCAAGGCCGCTACAGAATGTTACAAATACCTCCAGAAGACGGAGTCAGCGAAAACTCCACTTCTGTTGGTTTATAAAAAGCTCCGAATGCGAAACGGAGCTTTTTTTTTGTCCTTCAGCATGGCCTCTTAATTAGCGTTGATATAGCTTATTCAAAAACCAATCTAGGATATTCATGTCATCTAAATTTCGCCCCTTTATCGATTCTGCGACAAATCTTAAAGAACTAACTTTTGGACCCATTTTAATGGGAGTCCTGTTAGGAATTCTCTTTGGTGCTTCCTCCCTCTATCTCGCACTTAAAGTTGGTATGACGGTTTCCGCTTCGATTCCTGTGGCGGTGTTATCCATCACACTATTTAAAGGTCTCTCTAAGATGTTTGGGATGAGACGGGCCACAATTCTTGAAAATAACATGGTTCAAACAACTGGATCAGCTGGAGAATCGATTGCATTTGGAGTCGCTGTCACCATGCCAGCTCTTCTTATCTTGGGATATGATTTGGATTTACCTAGAATCATGACTGTCTCTATCCTTGGTGGTCTCTTAGGTGTCCTCATGATGATTCCACTTAGAAGGGCCCTCATTGTAAAAGAGCACGGGAAACTCATTTACCCAGAGGGAACTGCGTGTGCTGAAGTTTTAATTGTTGGGGAAAAAGGTGGCTCTTCTGGGAAAATCGTCTTTGCTGGTTTTTTTCTTGGTTTGTTTTATAAATTTTTTAACGTCGGTATGCGTTTATGGAAAGATGTTCCTGAGAAAGTTTTTAGCTTTTTTAAAGGCTCCGCTATTTCGGCCGAAGTCTCTCCGGAGCTCTTGGGAGTTGGGTATATCATAGGATTAAGAACAGCTGCCATCATGATGGCCGGTGGAGTTTTATCAAGCTTTGTCCTTATCCCCATGATTTCACTTTTTGGTGGAAATCTAACTGAGCCACTTTTCCCTGCAAAAATTCTAATTAAAGACATGGAGATACACGATATTTGGAGAAACTACGTCCTCTATATCGGCGCAGGTGCTGTTGCGGCCGGAGGGATTATCTCACTTTTTCAAAGCTTACCCACAATCATTCACGGTGCGAAATCCGGATTAAAGTCTCTTCTTGGTAAAAATGAAAATGATGCCGAATCAAATGAGAGAACTGAACAAGACCTCCCCTTTTCATTTGTTATTATTGGAACTTTACTCATGGTTCTTGGGCTATGGTTTGCTCCTGCTCTTCATATCAATCTTCTTTCGGCGATTATGATTGTGTTATTTGGCTTCCTCTTTGTCACAGTAAGCTCAAGACTTACTGGTGAGATTGGCTCATCTTCAAACCCCATTTCAGGGATGACAGTGGCAACTCTTTTACTAACTTGCTTAGTATTCCTTGCTGTTGGATGGATTGGCCCTGAGCACAGAGTGGGTGCCTTAAGTATTGCAGCTGTTGTTTGTATCGCTGCTTCAAACGGAGGAACGACCTCACAGGATTTAAAAACGGGATATCTTGTTGGTGCAACCCCTAAGTATCAACAGATCGGACTTCTTATTGGCGCCCTTACAAGTTCAATTGTAATTGGCTACTCACTTATTCTCCTAAATGATGCTTCTACTGTTTATACAAAAAATGTTCCAGACTATGTGGTTCAAGACTTAAGCCAGTTAAAAGAGAAACAAAAAATTAAAGGGCCTGAGAGTACTCTTGATCGAAATGAGTATTCAGTACTTCAAGTTACTGAGCAGTCAGAACCAGAGATGCTGAAAGTTTTAGGCCCTGGAAAATATCTCGTCAACAATGAAGGTAAAGTTATTTACCTCGTGGATCCAGGAATCAATGGCAGTATTAATAAACGTGATGATGGATCAAGTGTCACTAAATACGAGGCCCCTAAGGCAAGACTCATGTCCCTCATTATTGATGGGATACTCACTCAAAAACTTCCTTGGGGACTAGTTCTTCTTGGTGTTGCTCTGGCACTTGTTCTTGAGCTTTGTGGAATCTCTGCGCTTCCCTTCGCTGTTGGGGTCTATCTTCCAATTTCAGCATCAACACCCATCTTTATCGGTGGTGTCGTGAGATGGCTTGTTGATAGAAAAAAAGATCATCAGTCAGAAGTAGAGTCTGAAACTGGGACGGGAGTTCTTTTTTCATCAGGACTTATTGCCGGAGGGGCCATTGCGGGAATTTTACTCGCACTCACTCAAATCATGCCAGGCCTATCTGAAAAGCTTGATTTTTCTTCATCGATTGGAGGACTCTCTTCATCAGATGTATTTGCGACATTCGTGTTTCTAACAATCGCTACTGTCCTCTTTGTCATTGGGAAAAAGAAAGCTTAAATAAATATGGGGGATGAAATTATCCCCCACTTCACTATTGTAGTGCCGATGGAGAATGTCCCGGTGTCGAGATATCATGAAAGAGCTTCGTTGTTTCTTCACTTTCGGCCTCAACCACAAGATCACTTAAAGTGACTATCCCGCAAAGATTTTTATTTTTATCAATCACGGGTATTCTTCTAATCTTATTATCTCGCATGAGTTTTATACATTGAGGGACTGAAGCATTGACATCAATTGTAACGACTTCTTTAGTCATGCAATCTTTAGCAAAGAGATTCATCGGATTTTTACCTTGACCCAAAGTGCGACAGACAATATCTCTATCTGTAACAACTCCAACAACTTTTTTGTATTTTTCACTCATAACGATTGGTACTTCTCCACAATCAAATGAAATCATATTTTTTGCAATAAGAACGAGCGGCGTCTCAGGTGTTGCAAAGGCAACTTTTTTTGCCATAATGTCTTGAAGCGTTTTCATAATCTCTCCTTTTTTATCTGTGACTATTCTATTTCTCAAATGGATTAAGTTCAGAATATCTTTAATCCCTGAAATCAATTCTATACATCTTTCTGCCTCTTTTTTATCCTCTCTGGTATCGACCCAGCCGTTTAGGATTAAAACGCCACCTTGAACTTCAAGATGAAGATCCGAAGCATCTAAAAATTTATTTTTAAATAGCATTTCTGATGCTTCTTCAAATATTTCTCGGTCTGATTTTTCATGACTTGTCATTACTTGATTGTATGTCTCACCTCTTTTCGTCCCCATTAGGCCCCGGATTCGGTCGTATTTATTACCCTCGCCTTCAAACCCATGTTGAAAATCACGCCTCACCATGGTCACTCCTCCATCGAGGGAGTAGTCTTTGTCGAGAATGCGACTATCTTCTTCCCCTTCCCAATCAACATTTCTTATATTTCTGTTTTTGCTCATAGACGCCCCTTTCCTCCAACCATTTTCGAAGAAAGACAGGCAAAGGACAATTAAAGCCAAGCAAAAGATGGTCTAGTGGAACAACTAAAATTGTCATAAAAATAGACACTGACGTAAATTTTTACATTCCATTCCACTTAAAATTAACTAAATAGGATTGATTCAATCTGGCACCTAACTTGCTTAGTTATTTTGTATCAATGACCAGGGAGTTTTTTATGAAAAAGTCAGCAGCCTTCTTTTTTACTGCATTATTAAGCACAACCACTTTTGCGGAAGATTATATAAAATGTGATTTTAAAATTTTAGATAATAAAGTTCCATGTTCACTCTTTAGTAAATGCCCGGAAAAGGAACTGAGAGAATCAAAAACCAGTGTCAATATCGTTGTTAACGATGGGATTGTAGACACAGGAAAAATTAAAATGAAAAAAGTTCTTCTCTACCCAGGAACAAGAAAACAAGACAAGTATGATATCACTCTCTTTAAAGATGATTCAAGAGAAGAGAAGCTTCTTAAAAAGGGGCTCGAAGATCTCACTGTCTATGATATAAATGCCGGAATAAACTACACTGCAGAGAAAGAAGGCAAAAAGGCAAAAATTAAATTCATCACACCCAATTACACCTTCGACTTAAATCTTCAGGGTGATAATGCTGCTTACTCAAGTTATCTAGTATTCAATGAATCTGCGATTTCTTTTAGCTGCCTTAAATTAAATAAAGAAGCTTTTGAAGATATGCAACGTCAAAAAGAAGCCGTTGAAAAATTCAAAGAAAAAGAGAAAGAAGAAAAGAAATCAAAAGTATCTGCACAATAACCAACTCAAAACGGTAGACCTCTCCTCATGAGGTCTACCAACCTGACACTCGTCATAGTCTTCCATCCCGACTCCCCTTAGAATTAAAAAACAGTAAGGGGGAAAAAATGAAACTAATCAAAAATATGAAGACAACTTTTTCAGCTTTCCTAGGCCGGATTGGACAATTCCTTAATCAAACACCGACAGAAGAGGAATTAAAGAAAGTACAAAAGCCTAACTTGGCAGACAATCCGCTTGAGAAAAAAGAGCGCTTTCCAAAGAGAGAAAAATTTAAAAGGCATAAAGAAGTCTACGAACATACAGGTTCATCATATAAGGGTAAAGGTAAGGTAAATACCGATTCAGCAACCTATAATCGAGCGAGAAAAGACATTCCAGTAGGTAGAGAGCACTAGGCCTTCATGGCCTACCCAGAAATTTGAGTATGGAGGATGAGGGTTTCTTGGAAGTTATTCAATAGGTAAGTGACTCTAATTTGCCATAACCCACGCATAACAAAATGAACATTCGTTTTGGGCCTCATGAGTATACCTAGAACCTCGGCACCTTTCACCATTGATTTCAAAGAAGGCCAGTATAATACCCATTCTATTATTCAGGAAAGGCTCCTTGATTGAAGGAACCCAATCCTCAGCGATAAAACCAAAAGATCCATATTGAGAAGGACTTTGTAGAATGTTGCGATCTCTTTTACGTTTTTGCATCGGTGGGCCACATGATGAAATCTCTGATGTGAGATCATGTGAGTACTCAATAAGGGAGTACTCTGGTCGGAATTAGCCTAGAATAAAATGATCTTCATCAGAGTTTTCAACCAATTCAGACAAGTCAAGATATTGAAATTAAGTTATTTCCATAAAATCCACAGGAAAAGAAAAACTCGAAATAATATAAAAATTAGAAAAAAACAAACGTAAGAAATCTATAAGCTTCCCTTAATGCAGATTACAAACTTTCCGAGAAGTAAACTGGGGAAATTACTCCAGAGGCAACATGAAAATAGGCATAAAAAAAATAATCCTACTATCTGCTTATTTGGTAGTTATAGATGCTGTAAATGCATCTACGATAGATAACTGCAATGAAGTACATCCTTTAGAAGATTTAAAAAAAATATTTGATCGAGTTTCTGGGAAGCATAAAATTGACTGTGAGAAAAATGCTAGTGGTGCCTGGTTTTATAAAATGAGCACCATTAGACCCAATGAAAATGATCTTGGAATTGAAACAAAAATAAAACTTCCAGAAATCATAAAAGATAATGATAGAATTTATCATAATCAAAGCGATAATTCGGATTATAAAAATGGGCCTCTTGATCGTCCAAGTATCTATCTTGGAGGGAAAATTGGTGGTGCGGAATTAGACGCAGGTTTAACATGGGACAAAATCCATGACGAAAACCCTAAAGAAGGGGAAGAATTTGCATTTAGGCCTTTCTGGAGAAACACAGAAAATGGAATAGATGAGCCAACTGAATGGCATAACCCTCCAGTTAAATCGAAAAACAAAACAACGAATTCATGCCCTGAAAAAAAGATAGAACCAAATTGTAGCGAGAAAAATACTTATTTTTATCCAAAAGATAACATCGTTATGAAGATTGAAGAATTACCAATCAAGGGAAATCAATCCAAATCTATGATGAAAATGGTGATCAAGTCACAAAATGGTAACAAATGTTTTTCCGTTTGTTTCCCACAGAAAAAAAATCCCAAAGTAAGAGGCAATACCTGGAAAAGAGTTAACTCCATAGACCAATTTACCCTAGGTCCTTGCTATCAAAACATAGATAGAAAAGGATTTAATAAAAATTGCAGAGTAGGAAATGAAAATAAAACAGTTTTGAGAACAAAAGCATTATCTCTAGAAACACACTGGCAAGAAGTAAATATTTTAAACTCCAAAGGGAACTACCCTTTAGTTCCAGACAAAGATGCCAAGATAACGGTTGGGAAAGAGTTTTGCGATAAGTTTACCGGACTAAAGAAGAGAGACCACTTTCGCGATTCAACTATTGACACTAAAGGGGGCCAGGTCATAAGTATTTTCCCCATTACGCCAAGGAAGTAATTTGAAAAAAATTAATCATATTTTACTTCTGACACTATTTACCCCATTAACCGTTTTTTCACAAAATAAATATTTCATCCTTAGTCAAAATCAGATCAAGGATGTGAAAAATTCTTATAAAGAAGAACTTGAAGCATTACAAAGAAAAGAAAAGAATAAAGAAGATCTCAAAAATAATTTTAATAAAAAGTATCCGCTTTATAGTAGTTTAAAAGATGTAAGAGCAAGATTAGAATTAGCAATTGATCAAGTTAAAAATATGAATTGGAAAAAAAGAGGTGAAATCGAGACAGCATTTGAACCACTCGCAGAATGCATGCTAGAAACTCTAAAAGGTGAAAAAGTTCAACTAGAAAGATTTCGAATTCAAAATGTTTATGCCTTAAGTCCATATGACTGCTACCGAACGATGACAAAATCTCAAGGTTATTTTGATTATGAATTAACACATATAAAAAATGATAAGAAAATAAATCCCTTAACAGAACTAGTTTCTGAACTATCAGGAATATCATTTAACTCTGAAGGATTTTTAGAGTTAAAAAAAGCAGAGCAAGACTACAAGAGCATAAAACTAGAAGAGAAAAGTATCTTGCTTGACAGAAATAAATTTAAAATCCTTGAACAAAAGTATAGTTCAATTGCTGAATTTGAAACTCATGTTGAAAACACTAGTAAGTGCAAGGGCGAACATGTCCTTCAAGAACAAAGACTTAACGAAATCCAGACAAAAAGCAACTCTGAAATATCCGCGATGGAGGATCTACTATATTCAACTTCAAAGTGCCGAAATGCCAAGATTGAAAAAGAGTTAATTGGAAATAATTTTTGTGAAAGATTTAATTTTTTTATCGAAAATATGAGATGCATTAGTGAATATCCCGACTTTGCAGAAACACCTCTTAGCTGCAGTACAGGGAAAGATATCGTTGATGAAACTAGTTTTAAGAAAGTCTTATGCAGTCTAGAAAGCAAAGAAAATCCCAATAATTGCAATGACAATGGCCTTGATCCATATTGGAAATATAGATACATATGCTCAAATAAAGCACCACATGTCGATGCAAAAGTTACAAGTCTCGAGCAAGGACGAATGGGTGCAAGGGAACTTATTGGTGAAAATATTGCAAGAGGGATTCCGACTATTATAAACAAGGACAATCTCCATTCTGCAATTATTGGAGTCAAGTCAGAGGGATCTCTATGCAAATACTTGATACGAAATTACAAAGATCAAAGTGAGAAATGGGTGGATGAAGACAACATACTAAATTTTTTAAATGAATTTCATTTTTTAAAATAAAAAAGATCTCAGATCACCCTAAATCTCCGGAAACAATTCAAAAATAGTCCGTTTAATATCATCCAAATTAAATGGCTTCTCAATAACTCCATGGGAAAACTTGGAAAGCATTTCATCTTGAACGGGAGTTAAATCAACTCCTCCTGAAATAAATAAAAACTTTGGTCTCTTTTCACCGAAATGGTTCACGGTATAATCGAGTAACTTAAAACCATCTAATTTTGGCATCTTTATATCAGAAATAATTAGGTCAATTTTTTTGTTCTCTAGAACTCCGACTGCATCTAGGCCGTCAGCCGCTAAGATAACGTTTTCACAAAAATCGGACAATACATCATTTAGGAAATCGCGTATATCAGGCTCATCGTCAACAACGAGTATTGTCTTTTTAAATTTAATGACTTTCTTATCATTTGTTGAAACCTCGGGGGTCTCATGAAACTCAGATTGTTGCGATTGGGGTAAGGTAATAATAAATTTCGTTCCAACACCCAATTCGGTGACCAGATCAATTTTTCCCTTATGGTCTTTAATGATGTTGTTGACTATCGATAGCCCAATCCCTGTTCCTTTATTAATTTCTTTGGTAGTAAAAAATGGATCGAATATCTTATCCTTTATGTCATTCGGAATACCACTTCCATTATCCGCAATAGATATGGTTATTACCTCTCCATCAGAGTTTAATTGGAGATCAATTTTTCTTTCACTCTTTCCTAGTGTTGCATCTTTGGCGTTTGAAATTAAATTGACTAAAACTTGCTGGATCCTCCCGCGACTTCCCAGAATAAGGCAGGGCTTATTATCAATCGTTAAAGTGAGATCAACCCCTTCTTTTTTGTAGATATCAACCAACATATCCATAGTTTCTTTAATAAGTTCAGGCATGTTAAACTGATTAAGTTCTGTTTCATCGTTTCTTGAAAATGTCTTTAGACCTTTTACGATATTAGAAATTCTCTCAATACTGTGGTTAATTTTGATGAATCTTTTTTTCGCTTCATCATCATGGCGATGTGAGTGAATAAGATAATTCTCAAGTAAAAATAGCTGACCCGATATTATTGTTAGTGGATTATTAATCTCATGCCCTACTCCCGCGGCAAGAAGACCTATTGAGGCAAGCTTAGACTGATGCATGGAAAAATTAATCTGATTTTGAAGTTCCTCATCAACTAGTTTTGCGTGAATCATTTCTCCAATGACGTCAAAATAAGGATTTAAAAGTTTCAAAAATTCATCCGTGTAGCCATTCTCTCTATTGGCCACACCAACCATAGCAATGAATTTGCCAGAGTAATAAATAGGAATACCCATAAAGGAGTTTAAAGGCGGGTGACCTTTTGGAAGACCCCCTGATGCTGGATGAATCATGGGACTATTTGTTAACAGAGGCTCACCTGTACGAATAACCTGTCCAAAGAGGGTTTGAAGATTTTTAAAAAGAAAGCCTTTTGGTGCATTCTCTTCATAAAATTTCCGTGTCCCTTCATCCCAGGAAATATCACTTAACCAATAAGTTTTAAGATACTTTCCTTCATTGCTGTCTTTAATTTCTCCAATAAAACCATACTCACTTTCTGTAAGTGACAACACTCTATCTAAAAGATATTGAAAGAATTTTTGTTTCTCTGAAGAGAATTCAATATAGCGTGCTCTAAGATCCGAAATCTCGTAAATGATATTTTGGATTCTTTTTTCTAAAGTAATATCCCTATGAGTTCCAACAACCCTAACAGGATTTCCTTCTGTATCCCACTCAACAACTTTTCCTTTGCAACTAATCCAGACAGTCGAACCGTTTTTGTGTCGATACCTTACATCTAACTCAAAAGGAACTCTCCCTTTGGAGCTAATGTGTTCAGTTAGTTTTTGATAGAGAAGAGGTAAATCTTCCTGAAAGACTAATGATTGCCACTCACTTGGGTGATGTTTTTTTTCATCTGGTGTAAAACCAAAAATTTCCCAGAAGCGCGGGGACATGTACTCATAGTCTTCTTTTACAAACCAAATCCAATAGCCTTCTGAAAAATTATCTAATATGAGAGTAAGATCCTTCTCTCGTTCATTCAGATTATCTCTTTTACTGATTAACGGACTAAAACTATCCATAACTCCTCGCTAATAAATAAAATAATTATAAACCTAAGAAGATTTTAAACAAACAAGAAAAGGAATTAATTATTTTTAGCAATAATTAAATACTGGTGAGGAAGATCTTTTTGTGAAGAAGATTGAATAATGAATCCAGCTAATCGAAGTTCATCAATAACCGTATCAAAGGCGACACGCATATTAACCGGAGGACCAAAATTTAAACTTAAATCATTCGCTTTAAAATCAACGATAACGACTATTCCTGCAGGTTTCAATCCCAATTTAAGTTTCTTTAAGTAATCCACTCTTTTATCAATGTGGTGATAGGTGTTAGAGGTGAAGATGATGTCATAACGAGGTGCCGTTAGCTTAGGATCATCAAACTCAAGTTTGTGAGTACTAAAGTCCTTATTTGAAGAAAATCTTTCTTTCACATGCTGAAGAAATCTATCATCAACGTCAGCACCCGTAACCTTGGCACCCGCATTTAGAAAATGATGAGAAAAATAACCACTTCCGACTCCTAGATCTAGGATTTTTTTATCTCTTAAGTCGCCCATTAACTTCAAAACCATATTTGGACTCTGCCAAAGGTCACGCTTAGGATCTTCAAAACCAGCAATTAGAATTTCATGGGATTTTTCGTGCATATGCTGATTTGCATGGTTATGCCCATGCCGATTTGAACAACTAAGGATAAAAATAAAAGAGGCAAATAAAAGTCGCTTCATTTTTAGGGTATCGAAAAATCTAAAAGAAAAGGTTTATGATCACTTCCAACCGAATTAGCTATGACTTCGGCACTATTGACAATAAGGCCTCTGGTAAAAATATGATCTAAAAAGTGACCTGCAAAAGACATTCGGGCTTCACCATTCTTGTACTGGGCCTCAACTAATCCAAGACCAGAGGTCACTGAATTTAAATGAGAGGTGCGGGAAAAATTCCAGGTATTAAAATCCCCCGCCAAAAGAACTGGGCCAGCATGTTTTTCGATGACTCTTTTAATCTGACACATGTGCCGTTTAAAGGCGCCATTCGTTTCAAAATTAATTCCATGAACGGAAATAACAAGCAGCTCTTCAGCTTTTCCAGAGATGGGATATTTTACAAAAGTCGCTGATTTTGGTGTTCCAGCGATTGGTTCAACATCTGGTGAATGCTTAACAAAGACTTCAGCTGGTTCAACTTGACTTGCCACCATTGTACCAGTTGCAGCATCTCCATATTTTCTATAAAGAAAGCTTGCTCCAAGATTCCATTCAAAACCTTCAAATGCATTAAGTGTAGAAAGAAAGACATCTGTTTCATAAGCTTCTTGAACAAGGAAAAGATCCTTTCCCTTTCCAAAATTGATGAATTCTTTTTTCCAATTTTTTAGTTCAGCTTTTTTTATGTTCCAAATAAGAGCACTGATTTTTGAAGTTAACTGTCTTTCAGAAGAATGACCTTGTTTAAAGAGTGAATCATTTTCAGGTAGAATCTTAAACCAAAAACTCCCCAGACCCTTGTCATCAACTTGGGAAGTAGCATCGACTGAGAAGAGAGAAAGCAGTAAAATAAAAAAAGAACATTTCATGATTAAATCATGACATACAAAAAATTTTTCTAAAGAAACGGCGCAAAAAGGAACCCATTACCTGACTATGGCCATCCATTAACTGTTTTCTAAATTCTATCCAGAGACAAAATCATAAAATTAATTAAAATGAACAATACCAAACAACATCGGTGGAGATTTTATGAAAATGGGCCTTTTTCTTTTACTGTTAACTTCATTAGTTTCATGCGGTCACTTCTCAAAAACTAAGAACAAAGAAAACTCTTACTCACCAATTGTACGCTTCAGTTCTGAAGGAAAAAATTTTGAAGCGAAAGTTAATCTCCCTAAAGCATTTAAAGATAAAATCCCTCTTGTCGTCATCATTCACGAATGGTGGGGACGAAACGAATATGTAGAGACAAGATCTGAAATGCTTAATAAGGAAGGATACGCTACTCTCGTTGTGGATCTTTTTGGAGACAATAAGGTCGTAGAAACACCTACTGAGGCCCAAACTCTTGCGACTCCTTTTTATCAGAAACCGGAACTGGGCGTGAATTTACTAAACACATATATTGCTCTCGCTAAGCAAGACCCCCACATTGATGAGAATAGAATTTATGTGATTGGTTACTGCTTTGGTGGGACCCAAGCGCTTAATTTGGCAAGATCTGGTGCTGAGTTAAATGGAGTTGTTAGTTTCCATGGCGGACTTGCAACAACCCTCACCTCTCAAGGAATTAAGACAAAAATTCTTGCCATCAATGGTCTCGCTGATCCCATGGTTCCAGGCAAAGAGAGAGCTGGTTTTGAGAAAGAAATGAAGTCCCTTAAGGCAAATTATAAAATGGTTAATTACAAAGGCGCGACTCACGCATTTACAAATCCAAAGGCCACAGAAGTAGGGAAAAAATATAACATCCCCATTTCTTATGACAAAAAAGCTGATGAAGCTTCTTGGAAAGAACTCTTAAAATTTTTAAAATAATCATCGACCGAAGGGCCCAATGAAAATGCGGGCCCTTCTTTTAATTTAAGATTTATTTCTCAGTCTTTTTTCAAATACCAACTCAAGGTGCCACAATCAATTAACGATTGGTCTTGAAATTTACAAAACGAATTCTCATTTCCTTCTGAATCATGGCCAATAACCACTCTTCCTTCAAGAAACTTACAAATACGTGTCCCAGGATTCGCCGAGCTACCTTTACCAATGCTTTTGACTTCACCCATTGATGCTATATCCAGTTTTTTTAAGGCCATACATGAATTTCTATCATTCAGGCGACAGTGAGAACTTACTGCAATTCTAGATTTGTCATCCCACTCTGTCTTAATTGCGATTGTCCTCGTTTCTTCTTTGAAAGTGAAAACTTTTATCTCTCCAGCAAAACAAGGAATGATTATCCAACAACTTTGAATGAAAATTTTTATTATTCTATCCATAAGACACTCATGGTGTTTATTAATAACTCATTTTCGGGAATCCATATCTGCCCCATTTGACATGGCCAGGGATAGGAATTACAAGATGTTCCCCATGTATTTCTAATTAAATATTCACATTGTCCGTTTTTTCCAGGCCGTCGATCAACAACGATCGATACATGTGCATCTTCTCGTTGGCAATCAATCCCATCTTTGCCTAACCTTAAATCATTAGCATTAGCATTATTTAATATATTGGAACAGTAGCTGATTCCTGGTGCGCTCTTTCCTGATACAAGCGCCTTATCTAAACGATTTTTTAAATTTTCCATGTTATCTTTCTGATTCACTAAGCTTGAAACTCCCCAAGATTGAAGTTTCCCGGATGTTGATAATCGCCGATGTTTTTCACATCCTTTTTCAAAATATTTTTTAAAAAACTTTTTAATCGTTCCAGTTTCCAGGGATTTTTTTAAATAATCTTCAAAAAACTTTTTTTCTTCAGGAAATTTATCTTCATCGATTAATTTACAAGCGAATTCTTCGACCAATTCTTGCTGCTTTTGTTTAGGATTTTTCCGTGAAAATAAACCTGAGTATTCTTTACCCTGATCAATTCTTTCATCCTGCTTGAAGTATTCTTTCCTTAATTTTTGAAGCTCCTCAAACTCATCCCAGCGTTCGCCGAAAAGATCTCGGTTAAAATCTTCATTGTTGTAGTAAGGGCATCCCCCTTCATTAAGTAATATCTTCAGGCAATCAACACTGCTTCCATCTTTTACATCTTCCCAGCTTTTTGAGTTTGAATCTCTAAAAGTATATCTAAAGGCGATATCAGAAGGCGAAGAAAGTGGAGGTACTTTTTCTCCATTTTGCTTTCTCAAGATGTCAAACATTTGAGTTGCTGTAAAAGCATAACACATAGATGTCTGGCCTTGGTCATAAACGGGCATTCCAGTTGCTCTATTTCCCACCGGAGCGCAGTTTTCGGCACGGGTTATCGGCATTGTCAGTAAGAGAGTCAGAATGAGTATAAGTTTATTCATTTCCATGAATTATTCGCCTGATAGTTTAAATTCATAACGATTTTTTGTGCTACTTTGAAGAATAGTCCCTGGACCATTGTATCGTTTGACACTTTCTAAAGTGCTAATCTTTAGTGTCACCACAGGTTTCTCGATCTTATTTTGATAGAACCGAGAATACTTTTTAAAAACTTCAGCTCCTGTTAGCATCACATCATCAGACTGTGGCTCAATAAAAATATAACTAGATAAATCTTCAGGTTTTTCTGGATTCACGAGAAGAGCATTTATAGCATGGTAAAAACCTGTTTCTTCTTGGGATAAAGAAACATAGTAAATGGGTAATTTACAAGACTCTCCTAAGCGCTTAACAACAACTCCCCAATCTATCGCAATACTATCGAGATCGAACTCTTTTAAGGTTGTAACGAGTGAGCTTCGTTGAATATATAGCGTTGAAGCAAAATTATGACAGACAAATTTTCCATTAATATAAGTTAAATCGTCAGTGGTATCTTCTTTTAAAAGACCTGAGAGCTCTCTGGGAATGGATCCTTTCACAGTCGTCCCACCCATGTTGTCCATGTTTTGGGCGTTAACCAATGGAATAAATAACAAGCAAAGGATGAGAAACTTCATACAATCCTATCGGAGAATCCATTGAAAACTGAAAAAGAAGACAAAAACAGTCTTTTTCATAATCAAAAATCAAAATGATCTATTTTTTCTCTTATTTTATTTCTATAATTCTTTTTATTTAGGAAATAACAAGATGCTACGATCAGTTTTTGTCATTTTACTTCTACTCACCTCATTTACTTTAAAGGCCGAAGAGAAACTTCAATTTAAGCAAATCTTTACGGAAATTCCCGCATCCAGTAGATGGGCCTTTGATAAAAGCTTCTCTAAAGAAGCAATCCCTGCCTGGGGAGCGATTGCCAGCTCTTCATTAGTTCTCTGGTACTATGACGAAGAAATCTATTCTGATTTCCAAAAACGCGGACGCGACTGGGGAATTGGAAATGAAGATAACACGAGCTCCGCTGTTTCAGCCGGAGGCCAAGAACTTCTAAGACTTCCATCTGATACTGGATCCATGATGTATTTCTTGGGTGACGGATGGATGCACGCTGGAATTGGTGGGGGATTTTTAATCAATGGACAAATGTCTCAAGATAATTATTCTTTCAACACCGGGATGATGATTTGGCACGGAATGGTTGTTTCAACTATCTTTAATCAAATTCTCAAACGATCCACTGGAAGAGAAAGCCCAAATGTAAGTACAAGTGAGCGAGGAAGCTGGAATCTCTTTCCAAGTTTTAATGATTACAATACGAAAACTGCGTCCTACGATGCCGTGCCAAGTGGTCACGTCATGACTGCAACTCTTTCTTTCACAATTATTAGTGAGAGGTACCCTCAATACAATCATTATACCTACCCTATTGCCGGCGTTTGGGTTTCTGCTCTCATGTTCCAGATGGTTAATAATGGCGTCCACTGGGCCAGTGATTACCCGTTAGGAATTGCGATGGGATATATTTTTGGGAAGGCCGCTACTCAGATGGTTAAAAATGATAAAACGACTGAGAAAAACGAAAACGAGAAGACGAGCTGGAGAATTCGGCCAACCTTCAATGGTATTTTCGCTGTAAAGTCTTTCTAGACCTTAAAAAATAAAAGACGAAATAATATGTATGACCGCTATGACATACATTTATTCAACGGCTTCCGGCTCAACCATAAATTGACCCTCATCCTGAGAAGGTTGGGGTTCAAATACCTCACCTACGGCAACATTTTCTGCGGTCTCTTGAGTCTCTTCTGGAGCTACTGAATCGTCATAGGCGCTGTAGTCGTATGAGGTCGAAGAGGCTTCTTGATAATCATACTGAAAGTGATCACTTGAGACTGGGTCATTATAATAAAACTTTTGGATGGAGGCAGGGGAACGATCATTATCATGCAAGTGAATAGTGTTTCCACGTTCAACCCTTAAAGCTGCATTTCGAATCTTCTTTTCTCGATCAAAATCATCCAAAACAAGTTTCGAAGAATCTTTACCCATAAATTCAGTAATTAAAAAACTAAAAATTAAAAATGCAAAAAGAAATGATAAGCTACCAAAGCTAACGATGATTTTTTTCCATTTAATATTTTCCACTTTTTTGTATTCTTCAAAAGCAGAAGTACTAATTAACCTCGTATGATCAAAATGTATTTCAGGTCGCTTTGGTGGAAGGATTTTCTTATCCATAAGCTACTTGTCGGTTTTTGTCGGGTAAAACCTTAGTAGATTCAATCAAGAACTCAAAGTCTTGAAAACATTAAAAAATGGTTCAATCGTTTTCCTAGTTTTTCAAACTTCCCCTCACTCATCTAAAATAAACTCCGATGAGAATCATATGAAAAACTGGCCTATAAAACTTATCTGCTTTTTATCTTTTATTGCCACTTCTTGTGGCCCAGGTGAAAAAGTGAGCTCTTCTGCTTCCATGTCCTCATCACTTCAATTGATAAAGAAAGAGGGTCTCGAATCGAATCAAGAAGATGTCGAGCACATCACCACGGCAAAACCCACAAATACTATTTCTCCGGAAGGGTGGAAGCTTACTTTTGAGGACAATTTTGACACAAAAGAAATTGCCATTAATAAAGGAGCAGACCCTGCCTGCTTTAGTCGAAATCCAGTTTGCATGATTAATTGGTGGGGAGCTCAAGAGTGCCCCGAATTTAAAACCGAACTAGCTCACTTAAATAAATGTAACTGGAGTGCTTACCATTACTACAATTACATGGATTTTGATCTTCCAGAGGGTCAGGGAATTAATTCTTTTCACCCCAAGATGATTAAAATCCAAGACGGTTACCTTTATCTAAACGCAGAAAAAAGTTTTTACTCGAAGACTAGCTGTAAAAATAAATTTAATGATCCTAGGCTTGGAAATATAGAAAACTACACTATCGAATGCCCCATTATTAGCGGTGCTATCGAATCAAGACCTCACCCAGGACTTAAGCCTGGAGTCGTTCAAGAATTTGGACGATTCGAAGTCAAAGCAAAACTTAATCATGGCCCTGGCTCATGGCCAGCGCATTGGTTACTTCCAGTCAGTTTAGATGAAAACGGTTGTGGGTGGCCCTACAGCGGAGAAATTGACATCATGGAATCTTGGGCAAAACATCCAGATGAAGTTTCCGGGACTCTCCACACTGGAGATTGCTCAAAAAAAGTCAAACTCTCCAAGGGATTTCCGTGGAAAGCAAAATCTGGTTTTTATCCGGATTTAACAATGTCTCAAAGAAATGAAACTTTTTACAAAGACTTTCACGTTTACGCAGTTGAATGGGACAAAGACAAAATTCGTTTTTTAGTCGATGATATCTTTATTGGTCAGATATCACACGGAGACATGATAAAAAATAAAAATACACCTCGTGGAGGACTACCGGTCAATATTCCAAAGGGAATCTTCTATTGGATTTTAAACACGACTATTTATAACGAAGAAAGTAATCCCCCTAGTCAAACGAATTTCCAAAAACAAGAACACGTTATCGATTATGTAAAATCCTATAGAAAATGCTCGGTCGGTGATTCACCTTCAAGCTGCATCCAACTGAGCTACAAAAACACCGATGCCCTATGCCCGGGAATTAGGGATTACCTTGGTGACTATAGTGGAAAATCTATGTGCGAAGCCTGGCCAAACTTTTCCATTAGTGCCGCGAACTGTTTTGGAAAAGACGGAGTGATCGATTCAGAGAACAAATGGTGTTTATTAAATGAAGGTCAGTGGTACAAAGCACGCACTCTTGGGAATGCGTGCTCATGGCCTCGTGAACACGTTGGATGGAATTCAGGAAAACCAGTCTGTAAGGCCTGGCCGCACTTTAAAATCAGTCCATCAAATTGCAACGGCACCGTTTGGAGCGGATACTGTCTTTGGCCTGAAGACGGCTGGTGGAGAGCAAGACTAATTAATAACTAGCCTTCTTGCCAATTAAGATTTCCAAGAAAATCTCCTTTACCTATTTGAACTCCTGCACCCCTTAAAAGGTTGTAAGTGGTGGTTGTATGGAAGTAGAAATTAGGAAGCGCAAAACCCACAAGGTAATCATGTCCAGATAAAAACTTACCTGGGTACCAGGGGAAACTGATTTTTTGATTTTGAAAATTTTTAAAATCATCTGCTTTAAATTGCGAGAGGTAATCAATCGTCTTATCCACTCTCGCCAAAACTTCATCAAAAGTTTTTTCGTTATCTTCAAATTTAGGTGCTTCTTTACCTGAAAGTCGCGAAACAGCTCCTTTAGCGTTATCTGAAGCAATTTGGATTTGTTTTGTGAAACCAAACATATCTGGAGCGAGCTTCATATCAAGAAATTTATTTGGATCAAATTTATTAGCTTCAGCATGGTCCTTTGCCTTTAGAAGACACGCCTTCAAAGCAGTAAGTGAACCAATATATTGAGTTGAAATCAGATCAAAAACTAAAGTGTGCATGTAATCTCCAATGAATAGAAAAGATAGTAAACTCCAAATAATGTTCATAATATACAGTGATCATTATTTAAAGTAAATTAGACCATATGTATAAACTCAGATCCTATCAACAAGATGCGGTTGATTCTACTATCAAGTATTTTCAAAAAAAACGTGATCCCGCCGTCATTGTTCTTCCAACAGGCGCTGGAAAAAGTCTTGTCATCGCTGAACTCACTAGAATTGCAAAAGGCCGTGTCCTCGTTTTAGCTCACGTTAAAGAACTTGTTGAACAAAATTTTCAAAAATATAAAAGTTATGATCTTGAAGCAGGAATTTTTTCTGCGAGCCTTGGAAAAAAAGATTGGAGTCAAAAGGCCATCTTTGGAAGTATTCAGTCTGTAGCAAGAGCACCCGATGATTTTTTTAATGAATTCTCACTTCTTGTCATTGATGAGTGTCACCGTGTCTCTGAAGAAGGGGCCACTCAGTATCAGGAAGTCATTCAAAAATTGAAACTTCAAAACCCCAATATTTGCATCTTGGGCCTTACGGCAACCCCCTATCGCCTGGGGCTTGGCTGGATTTATGAATTTTCAAACACAGGAGAGATAAAAACTGATCAAAAAAGATTTTTTAAAGAATGCGTCTATGAGCTTCCCTTAAGTTTTATGATCAAAAATAAATTCTTAACTCAGCCTGTAAAAATTGATATCCCAGTGACCTGTTATGATTTTTCTGAACTGACTGAAAAAAACAGAATGTACACGATGAGTGAGGTCGAAGAACTGATTAAAAACCAAAAGCGCCTCACTCCCCTCATTGTGAAAAATATTATTGATATTACGGAAAGATTTAAGCGCAAAGGGGTCATGATCTTTAGTAGTAGTGTAAAGCACGCAGAAGAAATTTTATCTTTTTTACCAGATGGTGAGGCAAAACTAGTTTTAGGAGACACCGAAATAGACACCAGAGACAAAATCGTAGAAGACTTTAAAAATAAAAAGTTTAAATACCTTGTTAATGTTTCAGTTCTAACCACAGGCTTTGATGCTCCCCATGTGGATGTCATCGCGATCATGCGACCTACAGAATCAAATAGCCTTTATCAACAAATTGTGGGACGTGGTCTTCGCCTGGAACCAGGAAAGAGTGATTGTTTTATTCTTGATTATACGGGCATGGGGCATGATATTTATACTCCAGAGATTTCTGACAAGAAAACGTCAAAAGAATCAGTACCTGTCACGATCGGCTGTCCCCTTTGTGGGCACGATAACATCTTCTGGGGAATTGTAGACATCGATGGAGAAGTGATGGAACACTTTGGAAGAAAGTGTCGAGGAGCGAAGAAAGATCCAAACACTTTAGACATATCTCCCTGTGGATATCGATTTCGGTTTAAGGTTTGTCACTCTTGTGGAAGTGAGAATGACATTACGGCCAGGGCCTGTGTTAAATGCCAAGAGACTCTCATCGATGCAGACTCAAAACTAAAACAAGCAAAATTATCAAAAAATGCCCATGTCATGACTCCGGATAGAGTGACATTGAATGAGCGATTAGATAAAAATTCCCAACCCTATTTAGAAATTCGGTATTATGATAACGACGCTCAATATTTATCTGAGGCCCATTTTTTTGGGAATCCCTCTTCAATTAAGAAGTTTAACATTAACTTTCTTCGCTCGCACTTAAAGAGACCAGAACTCACCTTAGTCATAAAATCACCTGAAGACGTCATTAAAAACCAAAAGTTTTTAAGAATGCCTTCATTTGTTATCGCAAGGAAGCAAGACAAGTTTTGGAAGATCACTGAAAAAATTTTTTCAGAAGAATTGATCAGCTCCCCTTCTTGATTTAAAAAAAACCTCTTAACTGACCCAATTGAATGGTGTTAAAAAATCGTTTCATTTGTGAACTTAAAAATTCACCAGTCTCATCCTGGCGCAAAATTGAGTAAACACTAGTGAGCGAGTGCCAGGATGAATCAAGTAAGTATAGTAGAAAGGTATTTTGTGTCCTCGATCAGGGCAGTTTCTCAAAATGAGTTCTAAATCTCGGACATTACTGGTGAATTTTAAGATTCAACACCATTGATATGGGTCAGTTCAAAAGACCTCAAGTCAGAGGTCGATTCTTTTTACCTCCTAAAAAGTTGGCAGCAAAACTAATGACTGCAAGGATAAGAAAGACGACGAGGAGAGTTTTACCAACTTCAATTGACAATCCACCTACGCCATTTGCACCAAGTAAAAAACTCACTAGTCCTATAACGAAAAATGCAATTGCTGCTCTCAACATAAATACTCCTTTTGAAGTAAATTAGTTGAAAATTCAAGATGCAAATTAGAAACCAATATCTCAGTGATAATTCAAAAAAGGAAAATCATTCTTTGGCATGACCTTTGCTCTAAACCAACGGAGCGAACTTTTAACAAACAGGAGAAAACTATGAATGAAGAAATTGTGAAAGGTAAATGGAAAGAGATTAAGGGAGAAATTAAAACGATGTGGGGAAAAATGACTGATGATGAACTAGAAAAAACATCAGGAAATTTAACCTCTATTGGTGGCCTGATTGAGAAGCGTTATGGATTAAAGAAAGAAGAAGTTCAAGAAAAACTTCAGGCAATTGTGTCAAAGTTTGCGGAAAAAACTCAGAGTGTTAAAACCTCTGTAAAAGAAGGTCCTTCAAAAGATAGCTCGGCCCACCCTTAAGAAGCTATATCATTTATGTCCGCTATTTATTTAATAGCGGACTTTTTAAAAAATGAAACCGATCTATTTTTTCGTGGACATAATGAATACTTGAAGAGACGGACTTGGGTGCAGTTCTCTCAAATTAACTGTCTTTTTTTACGACTGAACATTTCAAATAAACAGACCCAAAGCCATCTATTTTACAAGAAATATCATGGCCATCGACAGGATCATCTAAAAGTCTTATTGATTTTACTTTTGTGCCTGATTTTATAGTCTCACTTCCAACTTTTAAATCTTTTGTTGTTCTAACTGTATCACCTGACTGAAGCTGCACTCCATTAGCATCAAGAAATTTTGCACTTACTTGAACTTCCTCAAATGGTGCCACCACATCTAGCGCCCATTCAAAAGCGCACTCAGGGCAAATCCACAAATTCCCATCTTGGTAACCGTAAGGAGACTGGCATTTGGGACATGGTTGACTATCAGCTGACATATATTTCCTTGAAATAAATTTTTTTAAGCTTATTTATACATTAAATTACATAAATATCGAGTCTTACTTGCCTTGATTTATCACTATCTCTTTGTCATGATTTAGTAAGTCAGAATTTATAAATATAAAGAAGATTCATCATGAATAATGGACTACTTGAACTCATTCACCCCCTTGATCATGCTGAATTCCTTAAGCATTTTAAATTGAACAAGCCATTTGTTATTCATCATCCTCCGGATGAATTAGACGAATTAAGAAAATTACCGTTTCTAGCATCACTCGAAGTCCTTCTCAACTCTTGGCAATCTCACGTTCAGGTCCACCTTCCAGACCTAAGGGATGAAGTAAGTGCCATTGATGTACCGACAAATGAAGCAAAAAAATATTTCGACGAAGGTATGGCCCTTCTCTTCAATGATGTGAATACCATTTCACCGGATCTAGAGAATTGGTTAAATCAGATCAAATCAGACCTAGGAATCTCCTCGAAATCCTTTGGACGGTGTCTGATCTATGCCATCCCCGACGGTAAGGGAACGGCCGCTCATTTTGATCAGAACATTAATTTTGTTCTCCAAATTCATGGAACAAAGAAGTGGACACTGGCCAATAATAACTCAGTCTTGAATCCCATGGACAGATTTACGATGGGTCTTCCCGTTGATCCAGAGATGATGAGTTACCTAGAATCACCGATGGCAGAAAAGATGCCAACAGAAACTCTTTCCTTCGAATTAAAACCTGGCTCACTACTCTTTGTTCCCCGTGGAGTATGGCATGCAACAGAAGCCAATGGAGACGCATTATCACTCAACTTCACGTTTACAGCTCCAGCGTGGATGGACCTATTCTTAGGAGCACTTAGAAGTCGGCTGATTCAATCTCCTGAATGGAGAGAAACAGCACTTATTCATGATGAATACAAATTCGAAACTCTTCTAACCACATTGATTAATGATCTGCCAAACTGGAATGCACAAGATATTCTAGAGGCAACTGAATCTTGAGTACTCATGTTAATTGATGTCATTCTTCCCACCTTTAATAGGGCCTATTGCCTTAAGCGAACGATTAATTCGGTCCTGTCTCAAACTTATAAAGAAATAAAACTTTATATTATTGATGATGGTTCAACTGATGAAACTAAAAATTTAATTTCTTTATATCAGAATGAAGCGAGGCTTATTTACTTTTATCAGGAAAATAAAGGTGTCAGTGCTGCCCGAAATTGTGGAATTAAAAAGGCGCAAGCCGAATGGGTTGCCTTTGTGGACTCTGATGATGAGTGGCTACCAAATAAACTAGAAACACAAGTCGATTTCATAAAAAAGAATCCAAACTATCGCTTCGTTCATTCAGATGAAATCTGGATGAGAAATGGTGTTCGGGTAAATCCCAAGAAAAAATTTGATAAAAGTCATCATGATCTTTTCAGGCGCTCACTTGAAATGTGTCTCATCTCTCCATCGACAGTGGTGATGAAAAAAGAACTATGCCTCCAGCATGGACTCTTTAATGAGTATTTTATCGTCTGTGAAGACTATGACCTTTGGTTGAAAATACTTGCGACAGAAGAAGTTGGGTTCATTGCGGATTTTTTGATTAAAAAATACGGAGGTCATATTGATCAACTCTCCACCAAATTTCCAGCGATGGACTTTTGGAGAATTCGCTCAATGATGGATCTTTTAGGAAATAGAATCATGATTGACAAAGACAAAAGATCTCTTGTTAAAGCTGAGATTCGTAAAAAAGCTGACATTCTTTTAAATGGGTTCCTTAAGCACCAGAAGCTTCAAGAATACGATGAGCTTAAGTCGTTACTAAAAACGTTAGATGAGCTTCCCTAAAAATGTAAGTTAATTAAAATCGGTCCAAATTCATTACTTTATTCCATGCAATCACAAAATCATTAACAAATTTTTCTTTACCATCATCTGCTGCATACACTTCAGCAATCGCACGAAGCTCAGAATGAGAACCAAAGAGAAGATCTACTGGAGTCGCTGTCCATTTAAGAATTGTACTTTGACGATCAATACCTTCATAAACGCCTTCTTCTGTAGAAGATTTCTGCCATTTTGTACTCATACCAAGTAGATTAATGAAGAAATCATTCGAAAGGACGCCAGGAGTTTTAGTGAAAATACCATGCTTTGATGTATCAGCATTGGCACCAAGGACTCTCATTCCACCAACAAGGGCCGTCATTTCAGGCACAGTGAGTGTAAGCATATTGGCACGATCAACCAACATTTCAGCTGGTGACATATAACTCTCTTTTGAGTAGTAATTTCTAAATCCATCGGACTTTGGCTCGAGTACAGCGAACGAATTTTCATCGGTCATTTCTTGAGTGACGTCCATTCTTCCTGGTATGAATGGCACTTTTATTGAAAGACCTGACTTTTTTGCTGCTTGCTCTACTGCCGCAACACCACCTAAGATAATGACATCGGCCATGGATACTTTTTTTCCACCAAGTAGAGACTTATTAAAGTCTTGGTGGATGGACTTAATCTTTGAAAGAACCTTATTCAATTCTTTAGGATTGTTTACTGCCCAATTTTTTTGTGGAGCAAGACCTAAACGAGCACCATTGGCGCCCCCTCTTAAATCAGTTCCTCGAAATGTTGCGGCTGACGCCCATGCAGTACGAACAAGTTCTGAAACTGTGAGACCAGAGCTTAAAATATTCTTTTTAAGACTTGCTATTTCATTGCCACTAATTAGTTTGTGATTGACTGCAGGAATAGGATCTTGCCAAATGAAGCCTTCTTTAGGCACTTCTTTACCTAGATAGCGAGCAATCGGCCCCATATCTCTATGGGTGAGCTTGTACCATGCTTTAGCAAAGGCCATCTCAAATTCTTTTGGATTATCTAAAAAGCGTTTTGAAATTTTACGATACTCAGGATCTTCCTTTAAAGCGATGTCCGTCGTAAACATGATTGGTTCATGCCTTTTTGACTTATCATGAGCGTCAGGAACGATTTTTTTATCACCTTCTGGAGTCCACTGAACTGCGCCAGCTGGCGACTTAGTTTTTTCCCATTTAAAGCTAAAAAGATTCGTAAGATATTGATGAGTCCATTTAGTTGGATTTATAGACCATGCCCCTTCTAGACCACTCGTCGTGGTATCAGCACCATGTCCTTTACCACATTTATTCTTCCAACCAAGTCCCTGCTCCTCAACTCCCGCAGCAGCTGGCTCTGCTCCCAGACAATTAGCCTTGACTGCTCCATGCGCCTTACCAAAGGTATGTCCACCAGCAATTAATGCTACTGTTTCTTCATCATTCATCGCCATACGACCAAAAGTTTCTCGAATATCCTTGGCAGCAGATAATGGATCATGATTGCTATTTGGCCCCTCTGGGTTCACATAAATGAGACCCATTTGAACAGCGGCCAGTGGTTTATCAAGTTTTCTATCACCCTTATAGCGTTGATCTTCTAAGAATTTTTTTTCAGGTCCCCAATAAACAAGATCTGCTTCCCAATCATCAGTTCGACCACCGGCAAATCCATAAGTCTTAAAGCCCATGGATTCAAGCGCCACATTTCCAGTTAACACCATCAAATCGGCCCAGGAAATTTTTGAACCATATTTTTTCTTAATCGGCCAAAGAAGACGTCTCGCCTTATCAAGGTTAGCATTATCAGGCCAACTATTGAGTGGTTCAAATCTCTGCTGTCCACTAGCAGCACCACCTCTACCATCAAAGATCCTGTAAGTACCTGCACTATGCCACGCCATACGGATGAAAAATGGCCCATAGTGACCCCAGTCTGAAGGCCACCAATTTTGAGAAGTTTTCATCATCTTTTCAATGTCTGCCTTCACGACTTTAATATCTAGCTTTTGGAACTCTTTTGCATAATTAAATTTCGTACCCATCGGGTTCGATTTTTCAGAGTGCTGGCGTAGAGGAGCAAGATCTAGTCGCTCAGGCCACCAGAACTGATTTGAAACATTTGATGATATTCTCATTTTTTTTTCTTCATAATTATCATCAGCATAAACAGATTGATTAAGTGAGCCTGTAATTAGTAAGGCACAAAGAACTTTTTTCTTTAACATTCAATTCTCCCAAAAAATAATCATGTAATAATGTAAAGTGCTTTTTATGAAGCAATATAATCGACCATTCTTAATGACTTAATATTCAATTTCTTCTATTAAATAAAGTTAAGCCATTCTTAAGAGTTGTAAAATTTAGATAGCCTTAATTTAACTTATAACATCAAACTGTCTGAAAAAAAGAGCAGGCTTTGGGGAAAGTAACGAAGAAAAAGAATCTTTATTTTTTCTGAAGATATTCCAATATTAACTTTGTATCCTCAACCTGATCATCCAGTAATTCAATATCTTCATTTACATTCACTCCCTCCGTTTTCTTTTTTTGCAAACTCATTAAAATCTCTTCATCCATTTTTATAATCTCTCTCAGATTATTTAAAATGGTTGTTTGCTCGCTCTTATTTTTTCAGGTTTCTGATTATGAACAAATCTTGAATCTTTATCGATTCTAATCGCTAAACCTTAATCCTCTTAGAAAAATTGTTGAATTCATTTAAGTATATGAAGAAACAGTAAACGTAATTGATGAAAGCACCCAAAAAAATATGGGCTGTCGGGCGAGTTTCGGCCCAGTTCACTTTAACAATTTTAAAAATTTAGGATAGCTATGCCCGAACTCCCCGATCTAAAATTAAAAAATGAAATTCAAGTAATGGATTCGAGAGGTTATTAATTTACAGATTGATTCTTGCGCTTTTTGCTTTCACGATGGTTAATTTGAGTTCATTGCACTTCACAAGTTAAGCTCCCATGGTGACCAATAAGCTTATTCCCTTTCAATCATAAAGGGAGTTGAAAACTTTGAATATTTAGGTGAATACACTAGGACTACGCTGCTTTCTGGCGGGCATTATAAAGGTCCCACTTTGCTTGCATCGTAACCCAAAACTCAGCACTGATCCCAAATACCTTTTCAAGTTCAATAGCAAACGCTGCCGAGATCCCACGCTTACCATTGCAGATCTCCGAGATTTTTCTTTCGGCACAGCCAATCTCTTCAGCAAGCCACTTTTGTGTGAGTCCCCTCTCGTCAAGGATCATAACCTTTAAAAAATCGCCAGCAGACTGACGTACTGATAACTCAATCATGATAATCTCCTATTTCCACGTCATAGAACTCGCCTTTCTCATATCGAAAGACAATACACCATGGCTTTTCAATCGTTATAGACCAAAACTCTTTCATGCTGCCTTTAAGCTTGTGCAGCCTTAATGAAGGAGGCTCACAGATTCGTTTTAAATCATCAAAAGTTGCAACATCACTTAGGGCCATAAGTAGAAATATGGCACGTTTATTAAGCCTTTCTGGGAATCTTTTCGAAGATCCATTCTTAACAATATCTTTAGTAATCTTACCCGTGATCGACTTAATCATTATTCCCATATTACCACATACTGTAAATTTGTCTATATTGGATACCCATGGGTACTCCACATTTTTCATTTTTGGTGTTATATTTAAAGCATTTCAATAGGATAGAACCAAATGCCCAAACTCCCCGATTCACATCGGGACAAATTCAAACTTCAAGCAATTTACGTACCAATTATCCAAGGTTGTTAAAGCTGAATCTATCTCTAGTTGAATAAGGAAACTCACCGGACTGATGCTTTCTTACGGCATATCCAGGATACCCACCCTTTCTGATGGCCTCGATGAAATCATCTTTGGTCATCACAACTCTCTTTCGAACGTCTAGAAAATGGGTATTGACGCCAGTTTTGTTTTCTTTGATCTTGATAACAAAAGATTTAGGCAGCCGCTTTATGCTTTTGTCACCTTTATATTTTCAATGCTCTTTCAAATCAATCATAAGTTCATTTGCTTTTAAAGCTTCATAAGCTTTAGATAAAGATCATTGCAAGACTTAGTCTTCTTCCCATAAGACCTGACAATAGCATTGCTTGCTTCGCTCCCTTAGGGCAAAGGTCCATATTTTCGCTCGGTTCAGAAGTAGACTGAGAATCAAATGTCGTGAACTCATTCAACCGTCCTAGCAATTCGGCCAGTCCTTCGTTATATTCGATAGTAGAAAAACCACTAATGAAGGCATGTCTCAAGGCATTGGACCTAAGTCATTCTAATCTCTTATAAACAGAGTTACCGCCAAAAAACAGGCTTAAAACTCGTCATAACCCACTTCCTGAACTAAAATCAATTGCGAGTTTGCGGGATAAAAAAACATCATATAATAAGTTAAGCAAAAGAAGGGCAACCAGCATGAAAATATTTCTTATCCTCATTCTCACCATAACTTCAAGTTTAAGCCTTGCCCAAATATCAGATCTTAGAGGTCAAAGATATTGTGAAGTTTTAATTGGAGAAGGTAAACTTTTTAAAGGCATTAGCCTCGATGTCTACAACAGTATCGGTCTTAATTTATGTCCCCAGGAAGAGTGGGCAAAACTGAGTGAAAAGAAAATCAAGAAAGAATGGAATGCTGATTTTGTTAAGCTTAATGGGCCAAGATTTTGGACCATGGATTCCATGAAAAGTTCGCTCTTAAATCCAACCATTGTGAGTTTCAATGGAATAGAAATGAGGAAAGCAGGAATTCTAAAATTAGGATTCAAAGACATCTTTGGAAAACGCTCGGTGTATAAAGAAAGAAAAGTCAGAAGGAACTCGATTTGGATTTTCAACGCTGATGATTTTGTATTTGAATTAATTTCTCCAAACTCTAAAGTCTATATCATGCAGTCCTACAGCACAGAAGTAAAAGATCTCACTCTAGAAAAACTAAAAGATCTTAAGTCCCAATTAAAACTCCCCAAGGGATGGAATTATCGCGCTCGTTTATTAACTGAAACGCTTAATGTACCAATTCCCGAAGGGCTCGCGACAGTCATTCAAGATGATTTTTATAACAGTTACACACTTATTGAGTAAAAAATGGCCGAATTCTCCGATCCAACTTCGGGAAAAATTACTAACTGCCCCCTTCTAATGGTCTTTAAGTCGCTCTGAATCCTTGGTCGTGCACCAAGTTTTGCGAATAAGACGATTGATGTTGGCCCTAAGAAGAGCACAGGTGTGATTGACAAATAAAAGTTGATCAAATTGTACTTTTTTAAGTTCTCTTTGTCCCCGCAACACATTCCCAAACGCTGGAATTTTCGAGACCTATTACTACTTAATCATGAGCTTCGACTTCCCATAACGAATAAGAACCGAATGAGGCAACGCCAAAGAAGATAGAACGACAATGATATATTGGAAAACTCTCTGGCCGAGAATTTCTTGATTCAATGAATTCAGGTAAAACAAAATGGGAATGCCCGCTAATGGAACTAACCAGTAGGGCAGTATCGTTACAGGTGATGGAATCTTAACCGACATTAGAACATTAACAACATGTTTAATGGAGTGAATAAAACAAAAATAGATCCCGAATGCGTAGAGAGGATTGATAAAAATAAAGAGGATTGCAACAACTAAAGGCTCAAAGAAAGTTATATCAGCTTCTTTAAAATTTTTGAAAAATCTTATGAAACCTAAAACAGTGTGAATCAAAACAAAAACCAAAGAAAGTGATCCAAGAAAGACAAAAACACTATTTAGCTTCATTAGATTCACATCAGGATGAATCCAACTCACGAGTTTTAAGGTTTCACTTTCATGAAACATAAACGGAAGACAAAAAGGGAGACTGACTCTTGCAAGAAATTCGATGACTTTGAGTTTTAAGGGAGAATTGGAATCTTGCATGTCACTGTCAGTGAAGTGAAACAAAGAGTATGTCATGAAAAAAAGAAAACAGGCGGTTGGGTACAACGGCCAGACGAACAAAATAGGTAACGAAAAGCCTATATAAATCAAAAGCCCAATCAGCACTCTCTGCTTAGTTTGAAGCATTTGCCTCAGTAAATAAACGTCAAGCGCACCGTGGGGCATTCCTAAAAAAACAAGTCCTGTAATAAGAAGATTAAGTCTGAAATCGAGGGCAGGAAAAAAAAAACTGAGGCTAATCGTAGTGGCAAAAACTAAGACCGCAACCGAAGTTGCGATCTTAGTCCAAATAGCTATTTTATAACTATCGAATAGAGAATTAACGAGCAAGCTGCTTTTCTTCAATTTGAGAAGGAAGTGATCCATCTTCTTTTGATTTCTGGTAAGCAATAGCGAAAATCATTACTCCGTAGAGACATTTTGCTGTGATATCAGCGATTGTGTAACCAACTTGTACTGATACGATTGCTCCTGCAGACTGTAAACCACCCCAAGTACCAATTGCGTAAGCGATTGGGTAGAAACCCCATGTAGCAATCAAAAGGTAACGAGTGTTAATGAAAAGAGTTCTTACACTTTCGCTAGCACTTGAAAGCTGAGCGCCGAGTTGACCCCATAGAACGACCAAGATGTAGATGAATGGAATTGTTGAAAGAACACCCCAAAGATTTCTTGTACCAAGATCAGATGAAATTTCACCTGGGTAACCCAAACCGATCATAAGAACAGCTGCGATAACTAGGTTTCTAAGCATTGGTCCAGTTGACCCTTTGCTGAGGTTAAGAACAAGTACTAATTCAACGAGAAGAAGAGGAACTGTAAGCAACCAATCTACGTAGCGGTAAGCATCGTTAAATGGTTTGCCACTTGGCTCGTATGAACCGTTAACTAGAGAGAACGCGCTTTCCCAGCTTCCCATGATTCTGTAGTAGTGGTAGCCAGCGATTAGTACAACAAGAGAAGAAACGATCATCGATACTCTGTACTTAGCACCGATAATTTTCTGAGACATGACAAAAAAAGCGAATGATCCAAACATGGCCGCAACTGCTAATGAAAGCATGTTGAAAACCAAAGAATACTCGCCGACTGAAAGACTAGGCATGGAACCTCCGGATTGAATTAAATAAACTATATGTAAGTATAGTCATCTTTTTAAATTATTTTAACAAGTCAGGTTAGACAAAGTCTAATTGTTTTCTTAATTGTGATCTTTTAATCCACGCATTTTGGAAATAGTTAAATGGAACAACCAACATGCCAAGACTGTAAGAATTTTTTTTCTCTTGATTGGCATGATGAACCTTATGAGCAGCATTTAGTGCCTCGAGGTACCAATTATTCAGCCTAGGGAATAGAACAATTCTCCTATGAATCATAACTTCATGAACCAAAAAATACGCCAGACCGTAGGCCATAATACCGAAGCCAACTGCCCCTACGAAGGGAATCCCCAAAAGACTATCAATCAAAATGAAACAAAAACTGGGAATTGCAAAAACGAGAGCGAAAAAATCATTTTTTTCCCACTTTCTATTTTTGTTACGCACATGATGATCTTGATGAAGACACCAAAGAAAACCATGCATAACATACTTATGAAGAAGATAAGCGGCCAATTCCATCAATAAGAAGGAAAAAATAAAAATAGCTAACCAGTTAAACCAGCCCAAGAACCCTCCTCAAAGAATCTATAACTTTCGCAACCTCGTTTTCCATGACCACAAAAAGAATTACTCCTTGCGAAACCATCAAATTTGTCACAAGGAAAAATACGGCTTCTTCAAAGGGTAGACTGCCAATACTGACACCAATAGTGTATGTCTCAGATATACTCCAAATACCCCATGATAACGCCAGGCCATCGGCCACCCAGAGATAAAATGTAGGTAGAAAAGTCGAGAGTAGAAAAATTCTACTATTTGTAAGTAGATGATTCCCACCAAAAAACCACTGGAGAAGAATCACAGGCATTGCCCAGGCCAGGATGAGACCGAGATACCTAGTTTTTTCAAAGTTAAGGCAAACAACACCGACGATAAAAAAAAGTGAGTAGCAGAAAGCAACAACTTTACTCAGGTTTTGTTTTTGAGCATTTTTAATAAGAGGATTCATTTTTTGCAAAAGAAAACAAAAAAGACCAGACAGAATCGTCTGCAAAACAAAGAAGCAATACTCCTCAATTGGGACATAACCAATGGTTCCAAGGATTCTTCCTTCTCCGTAAATCCACACACCAGTTTTAACGAGGTAATTATCCCAAGGAGTCGTATAACTAACCGCTAGGAATACGAGAAAACCGATTCCGATTCGGTATTCCTTTTTATGAGGGAGTTCACTCTTTTTATAAAATGAGAAAACGATAACCAGGGGAATCCCCAAAAAGAGGAAAAGGAACTGCAAATAAGTCATCTCTCTCCCCTCACGTAATGATGGATCAAAAGATGGAGCTCATGCTTGTGATTATTTGGTTTCCAAAAAAAAGATTTTCCAAGTTTTAGGAGGCTCTTCACTGTTACAATCATTTTTTCGGCAAGGTTTAAGTAAATCCTTTCACCTGAGACATCATAATCATTTCTGCGTATTTTCATTCCAATGTGGCGATAGAGTTCGCCGGCAAGAAAAATAACAAATCGTGGTCGAAACGGAATGTAAGACAGACCTTCATAGGCACTTTTATAATATAGATCCGCAACATCGAGGGTCTTCTTGATACGAATCTTTAATTCGAGATCACTTAGAGATTCTGCACCCGGAAGGTAGGATCTCCCGCGACAACCATCTTCTTTCACGTCACGACAAATATTTGTTAATTGCATCCCTATACCCAGATCAATTGCATGAGCATGTGCCTTTGGTGAAGTCACCCCAATAAGAGGGCACATCATTAAACCCACAACTCCGGCAACTCTGTAGCAGTAAAGCATTAGATCTTTCTCGTTCAGGATTTCACCACCACGAACATCGAATTCGGCCCCTAGAAGGAGTTCTCTTATTTGTTCTCGTCTTACGCCCCACCCCTCAACTTCCTTCATAAGAAGATTAAATGAGGTTTCATTATGAGGATTTTTTAAGTCTGTCAGGATTGATGCAATAGCAAGGGAAGACTCAGCTTCAGGTAATTCATCGGCGCAATCATCAATGTAGCGACAAAGCCGGTAGAGTGTTGCAATCTTTTTCAGATCATTTTGAGAGAAAATCAGACTAGCAAAATAAAACGACTTCCCATGCTTGGACATGAGTTCTTCTGCATTTGCCAGAAGATAGCTACGAGTTAATTCTTCGTAGGTTTGATTATTCAAGAGAAGTCTCTAAAGTTGAAGATGAAAACTTATTTGATGAAGTAAAACCACTTGTCGTAAATTTATTTTTAAGATCCGGCACCATCTTTTCAAGAACTTTTGCTGAATTCAACACTCCCGGAACACCAGCACCCGGATGAGTATTAGCACCTACAAAATAAAGTCCTTTAATATCTTCTGACTTATTATGAAATCTAAAATACGCCGATTGACTAAAGGAAGGCTCAATTCCAAAAGCTGCCCCTTTTTCACTCTGCAAGGTATTCTCGAAGTAATCAGGAGTAACAGAGAAATCAACCGTCATATTTTCTGTAAGACCCGGCAGATGGTTTGTTTCGAGCCATCGGTAGATTTTATCTTTGTAACGCTGCTCTTCTTCTTTCCAATTGGTTTTCCCCTCTTTATTCGGCACAGGCGAGAGAACATAAAAACATTCATGACCTGCTGGAGCTAGCGAAGAATCTGTTCGAGTGGGAGCGTGTAAATAAAGACTGAAATCATCGGCAAGGATTTTCTTCGAAAAAATATCATTTAAAAGTCCCTTATAACGAGGACCCATTAATATCGTGTGATGAGCGAGATCAGGGTAGAGTTTTTTTGTACCAAAATAAGCGACAAATAAACTCATTGAGTGCTGCTTCAGACCAAGGCGAAAGTCGCTGTGTTTTGAGCGGTGCTTAGAATCAATCATATCTCGGTAAACTCTGACTGGATCAGCGTTACTTACAACGATATCGCATGAAAAAATTCGTTCATCAGTTGTAATAACTCTTTTAACACTTCCTCTTTCAATCTCAATTTTTTTAACTGATGCATTTGTGTAAATCTTAGCACCTTTCATAGTTAAAAGTTTTCTAAAAGCTTCGACTAATGCCCCAGTTCCACCCTTGGCAAAGTAAACGCCCCACTTTCTTTCTAGCCAGTGTATCAGAAGGTAAATCGATGTGATGGTGGTGGGGTTTCCGCCAACAAGAAGTGGCTCAAAACTGAATGCCATTCTCAGGCGCTCATCTTTAATATATTTAGACACAAGACTGTACACAGAACGGTAGTTTTGTAGTCTGACCATATCGGGAACAGCTCTCATCATCGACGAAACTGTATCAAAGGGCTCATCAGCAAGCTGAGTATAGCCTACATCAAAAATATCCTGCGAATGTTTCGCTAAACGTCTGTAACCATCAACATCAACCGGAGAAAGTGCTCTGACGTTTTCTAAAATCCGCTCTTCATCGCCGACGTAATCAAACTTGGAACCATCATTAAAAATTATTCTATAAAAAGGGTCTATCGCTATTAATTCATAAAAATCTTTGGAATCTTCACCCAGGAGTTCAAAAAGCTCACTTAAAAGATAAGGCGCAGTAATGACAGTCGGCCCGGCATCAAAAGTAAAGCCGCCTTCTTTGAAAACGGCTGCTCTTCCACCCAGGTCTTCCCGAGCTTCAAGAATAGTCACTTCATAACCCTTGTTGATTAGCCTAACTGCTGATGCCAAACCCGCGAAACCTGAACCAATGACGATGGCCTTATTCATTTTCTACTTTCTCCTGCCAAACTAAGCATTGATCTGTTCAACTGAAATCTCTCGGATGGGTGCGAGGATCATTTCAATAAGTGAATTAACTAAATTATTTAAAACAATATTGGTCAAAAGAAGAGAATGGGAGCGCAAGTCATCGACTCTTCGATCAAGGTGATCTAAGCAAAATTCAAGATTGTTGTTATCGTTGAATAGCTTTTGTACAATCTGTAAGTCGTTTTCGTTTGTGTCAGCTCTTTTCTTCCTTAAAATTCTCGCCAATACTGCAAAGTCCTGGGGATTTCTTTCAAGATAATTAACGATAAGGAAGCTCACCTTGCCTTCCTTAATATCACAGCCTCGTTCCCCTCTTTGTTTGTTGCCATAAAAATCGAGGATATCGTCCTGAATCTGAAAGACATGGCCGAGTTGAAAGAAAATACTCTCCAAAGAACTCAGAAATTCCTTAGGAGCACCAGCAATCAGTCCTACTCCAAGTGCCAAACCAGCAAAGAGAGAAGATGTTTTTCCGGCTATACAATCGAGGTACTGCTGATGAAGGTTATGCTCAGATTGAAGCTTATTTAATTCAAACTCATCAACCTGACCTGCAACAACACGCGAACTCATCACAGTGAAGAGATGAAGAAGATCGTTTTTAGAACTAAGCGAGCTTTTTATTAAGCCTTGAGGTGCAATAATTAAGAGGAAGTCACCAAGATTGATCGCTTGCTCAGATCCATATTCTTTCCAAGTGGTGGGTTTGCCCCTGCGAACTTCGTCTCCATCCTGAAGATCATCATGAATAAGAGTTGCATTGTGGAGAATTTCACAGGTTACTGCCCAATGTAGGACGAGGGCCAGATCGAGGTTCATCGAGAGAGCGAGATCACGGATAAACATAGGCCTAAGCATCTTACCTTTCGATTCAAAGTGCTTAAGGGCCATCGAGCGTAGTTTCCCAGCTGAATTTCTCATAATCGATTGTTCAATTATTCGACTCACTTCACCCAGAAATTCGTCAGGGCCACATCTTGTGGCATAGCTAAAGTCTGAATTTATGAGTGAATTCATGATGGGGCCCTATGGTTAATTTAGCTTAAAGGGTAAAACTTTCAACGCTTAATGACTAACGATAAATAAAAAAAAACTTCTGAAGAGCTAAGCTTAGATAATCCCAATGATTTCTATTGACTATAGGTTCGTTGACGTTTATTGCAAAACCAAATGATGGTTCTTTGACGATCTCATGATAAGTTTAACTAATGGCACAACTAAAGCTCATTGATTCTATTTACAACCACCTACTATCTGAAGAATTTAAAGCACGAAGTGAGATGATCATTTTGAAGATCGCCATCTTAAGCTTCATCCTTCACTTGGGAATCATTTCACTGGTTGATCTCGAAATTATAAATCTTACCTCTCCATCGAAACTTCTCATTAACCCTATCTCCGCTATCTACACACCTTTCTCTTTCATTCTCATCTATGAAGTTTATTTATTGATCTACCATCTTCCAAAATCGACAAGTACCTATATTGGAAAACAATACGAGATTGTCACTTTAATAGTCATCAGAAAGGTCTTTAAAGATTTATCTGAGCTCGTGCTCACCAAAGAATGGTTCAAAGTACGATCTGATGTGCAGTTCACCTACGATCTTATTGCCACGTTGGTCTTATTCTTTTTCATCTATTTATATTATCGCTTAAACCAACGAAAGTTAGTTCAAAGTCAGCTAGGCAAATTAGAGATTGAGCATTCATTTGAAACAAAAAGATTCATCCGCCAAAAAGAGATCATTGCTGCCTGTCTTATTCCGATATTTTTTGGTTTGGCACTATTCAGTCTTTTCAACTGGACTAATGAAACGTTTTTTGCCCTAGACCACTTGAATGGTCCTATAAAAGATATAAATAAAATATTCTTTGATGAATTCTTCACTATTCTTATTTTGGTGGATGTCTTACTTCTTCTTTTTTCCCTTCTCCACACTGATAACTTCAATAAGATCATGAGGAATTCAGGCTTTGTTATCTCAACGATACTCATCAAACTTTCTTTTGGAGTCGAAGGCGCTGTTAGCACGTTAGTCCTGGTCGCAGCGGTCGCCTTTGGAATCGCGATTCTTGCTATCCACAATCAGTTCGATAAACTAAAAAACTAAAACGCAGCCTCACAATCTTGAGCGCATGAAGAGGTGGTGCACCAACGAAGGATATTCATTCTGTTATGAGTCCTTTCATTTTTCTTCCATTTATCGGTACTCTATGAACCCCTGGTTTCAAGAAAGGCCAGCAAAGATGTATATGAGTCGGTAGGTAGGAAATTCAATATTGCTTGTTCGAGTAAATTGCAAGTCTGAAGTGTAATGCATGTCCTAGGTCATGAAATTGGTCACGTATTAGGTCGTCATACTAGTCGACAGGTCTTTGAACGAAACGCTCTAAACTATTCAGCAAATGCATTAAGTCTAGCTGGTAATGCGGCATCACTTTCAGGTGGTTTTGGAGTTCTTGGCGAGGTGACCTGGATTAACTGGTTTCCTAAAATGCTTGCCACGAGCATAACCATTGGACCCGCAACAGAGCTTGCGCTCCTGGCCCCCGTAGCAGGTATTATGGCCCATTCACGTGGCTTGGAATGGGAGGCAGATCGCTTTGGACATCAAGTTGCTTTGGTGGCAGGGGCGAAAAATGAAAAAATTTATAATGGGTGGGGAGAATTCCTGGGCTTTATTGAAAAACATTTTCCGACGAATGAAAATTTTATGACCAAGCTCAAGGCCAATCACCCATCAGGTGAAAAACGATTAGCAAAAATTAACGAACGTTTTGAAAAATATCGAGATAATTTTAAAATTGAAAGTTTAGAAAATCGTCTATCACCTCTAATCTATGCAAACTACAAAGAGCTTCACTTAAAATTAAAACCACAGGTCCAAGATTGGGCAAATAAAATTAGCTCAGGGACAAAGGGAAAGAAGAATCAAAGATTAAAAAATACTCTCACAAGCTTCCTTCTTCCTGCTAGTAGTTGCGTTAAGCATTCACTCGGAGCAGGAGGAGAGTAGAGATTTCGCCGGGGCAACATCATCTGCTTTTGATATTGCCAGAATTATTTGGTCGGAAGATACCGGGCATCCCTTGACCTTCATTAACTCCTAATCTATGTGACAGAATACCGAAAACATCTTGCCCCAGCTTACCCAAAATTGGAATAACAGTTGCTCCTCCACTAATATATAAACTTGAAGAGATACCAATCCCCTGAGTGCCGACTGGAGACCCACAAGTATAAGTCAGTGCTGTTTCATCCTCCTCAAATTCCTCAAACTTTTTATTGCGATCCCCAGGATATCCTAAGGAGATCAAGTCTTTCGTTATATTTCCAATACAAAAAGTTAGACTTCTTTTTAAGTTGAGAGAATAATTATTCAACAAACTCATGGGAAGTTGCGTTTTTACCAAGATGAAGCAAAATAGGAAGGCTATGAAAAAGACAATCTTTTTAACCTTGTTGTTGAATTTCTATGTAACAAACCTTTACTCCCAAGGGTTTGAACGATCAATTGATCAACTCCTCTATGATGCCTCTTTTGAAGGCAACCTTGCGAGCATCAAGTCCCTCCTCACCAAAGGGGCCAATCCCAACGCAAAATCTAGTGTCGGCGGAGGAACAATTCTCAAGGGTGCAGCCGCTGGTACTAAAAACATTGAAGTTTTGGAAACATTAGTCAAGGCGGGGGCTAAGGCTAATGAAAAAGATGAGAATGGCACGACGGCTTTATCTTCTATTGGTGACGGAGGGCTGCCTTATTTTAAATTTTTCATCGAACATGGCTGTGATGTCAATGAACAAGGGATTAGGGCAAATGGAAAATATAAAGGGATAAAAATGATGAGCCCACTCCATTTTGCTGCTTCAACGGGTGACAAGGAGCTTGTTCTTTATTTATTAAGCAAAGGTGCAAAAACTGATTCTACGTTTGGGCCCAAAAATCTGTCTGCTGAAGACTTAGCAAAGAAGAAGAACCATGTTGATATTGTTAAAATCATCCAAAATGCGACAAAAAAAGAAGTCGCTGCGGAACCTCCAGTTTCAAAGTTGCAATTAAAACCCGAAGAGAAAATGGTTGTACTGGAGAACCCTGTTTTAGCTTCTTTTAGGGAACTAGGAAAGACTTCTTATTTAAAACAGTTTTGTGGCGATAAAAGCTGGAAGCAAGATTATTCAAAAGAAATAGGTATTCAAGATCAGATTCCAAAAGAACAACTAAGAAATTCATTCAAAAAGGGATGGGAAGAAGGAGAAATCCTTGCAAAAGAAAATCGACCCAAGTGCTAGAAGTCACCTCACGGCCTTAGACATCAACTTAAGTCCCGGCCTGAAACGCTGGGACTTAATGATAAAAATAGCGCTGATCATGAAGGATAGCGTTTTAACTCACGGACTAAAAAGCAAAGAACATTAAAACGAAGAAACAGTGCTCTAAGGGCACTAATAAATCATTTGCTTGAAAATCACATTTCGAATCAATTTCTTTTTTTAAAAAAAACTGCAAAATTTTTCTCAATAACTCTAAAACCATCAACTAAACTTGATTCTAATTCATTTTTTTTTGCTATTGGAAAAGTAATCAAATCGACAAAAGGATTATCTTTTGAATGAAAAATATATAATCCCTTAAAACGGATTTCATCTCCGACTCTCTTATAGCCTTCCAGAAGGTCCTTGTGTTCTTCATGACTTCCATAAACGAGATTAGGATTTTTTTTTGAAAAATGAGGCACTTGATTAGTCGAATTTTTTATGAGCTCTTCTATTGAAATTTGCAAATTTTCAACAACCTGTTTTTTATCCCCTAGTGTGGAAATTTTTTTCTGCCAAACAATTTCCCCTAGAGCTGCCGAATAAATTAATGCATTGGATTTGTCTAAAATAATTCCTCCACAACCTTTTGGATCCAATAATGGAAGCTCGGCTCCTAGCATTGCAGTTAAGGGGATCGGGGAGTTAAAAAATTCGGGATATGTAAGCATGATACCTTTAAAGAGTCGCTTACTAATACTTTCAGTAATTTTTTTATACAATTTTTGATTAGAAATTGAGCTAAGGTCCAGGTGGCAAACATGTATTTTTACGAAGTCGAAAAATTTAGCAGGAGTTTCGGCTGCTACGTTATTCCAGTTTAGAGAAATTTCGCCGTTCTTTTCTTGATATGTACCTATTTTGATTAGATTTGAGTTGCCACAATTAAAATAAACTTCGTCGTTAATGAAAAGTGTATGAAAGAAATAGGTTTTAAACATAAGACTAAGATTATCACTAATTTTTTTTTTTGGATATTAAAAAACTAAAGCGCAGCCTCACAATCTTGAGCTCATAAAGAGATGGTGGACCAACGAAGGATATTCATTCTGTTATGAGTCCTTTCATTTTTCTTCCATTTATCAGTGCTCTATAAACCCACTGGTTTCAAGAAAGGCCAGCAAAGGTGTATGTGAGTCGCTAGGTAGGAAATTCAATATTGCCTGTTCGATTTAATTGCAAGTCTGAAGTGGCACATATAAAAAATAATAATTAGAACAAATTAAATAATTAATTTGTTCATGAACTGATTCTCATCATTATCCATACTTGCATCCAGGGTTCCCCCTCCCCTTGAAATTCAAAGTAAATTAGATGACTATTATGTTTTTTTAAAGCTTTATGGAGCATCTCAAACTCATCGATACTCTCGAAGTAGCTTGAAATTTTTGTATTAATTTCATGAAGTTCCAACATAAAACAACCTCTTTTACATAAAGTAAATGATGGAATGAATTTTGTAACCCGCTACTCTTGCGCCAATATCCGACATCCATGATCAACTAGAGTTGATACATAAAAGCTTCTATCAATTAAGAATGAAAAAAACCGATAAGTTTTAAGATGAAGCACTATCTGTTTCTCCTTACTATTTTCATCTCTGTATCGAGTTGTCTTAAGGTTAAGATGTTTGGTGCTGATATTGTTCCAGGAGAAATCGTCTCGACTCCTGATCAAGCCCAAACCATCATCCCCACAAGTCTTAATTTAACAGTCACTGACGTGGCGACTTGGGATATCGAAGTCAAAGACGAAACCGGATCACCGATTCAAGGTTTTACACCTACTGCGATGGCAAATATTTCAAGTTACCCAACATCAATGCTGAATAACATTATTTTATGCACCTCATCTGATGCTCTGGGTATTTCGACTTGTACCATGAGCGCTCCTGGTTTCATGCCAGAGACAGCCGAAATTATAATCGACATGGGGAACTGGTCTCATTCCTTGAGCATTGTTTATGCTTGCCCAACAAATTGGGAAGACATTGACTTAAGGTGGCGTATCACAAATTACTCTAATCAGATCGGTACCCCTGAAGAATTTGAACTTTTGAGGTGTAATCAAATTGGTGGTCATTATTATATTAAAAATGAAATCAATTTTGCTGGATACCTCTATTTTCCAATTGCAATCAATAATAATGTGACACTTCAATTTGAGCATTCACTCATAGGTCTTGAACTGATCGATAGAACTGAAAGAACTGAACTCCCAAGACTCTTCAAAGGTGTTTCTAATCCTAATGAAATTTCTAGACTTACCTTAAATTCTCTCTCAATCGAAAACTTAACTTTTGCAAAAGATTCTCCAACAGATTCTCCAGATGATTTTATTGGGGTAATAGCTAATAACCTAATTGATCCACAGATTAATAATTTATCCGTGACCAATTCTACGATTTACCTTGGGCCAAATGCTGTTTCAGCTGGAACAGCTCTTTTCCAAAATATTACGGTCGCAACACCTGGAGCAGCGGATTTAACAACAATCAATCTAAGAAATATTAAGATAACCGCAGAAGCAACTGAAGAAGTAGCCTTACTCGCAAATAAAATCACAAGCACTACAGCTACAGATCTAACTATACGAGATAGCATTATTGTCTCAAGAAAAAACGTTTTCACTGGCCTTATCGCTTCTCATCTCGATGGAGAAGAGGATGAAACCAACAACAAGATCGCTGAAATCTATGCAATTAATAATGCCATTGTTTCAACTGATTCATCCGAACTTGGACATATTGGCGGAATTTTTGGAAGAATTCCAGCGAACATGAAACCTACAATTCTAAATTTAAGAATTTTTAGACTTACAATTATTGGCGATGATCAGAAAACGGTTGGTGGAGTGATAGGCCTAGTCCAGGGTAATTTAAAAATCATGAATGGCCAATTATCCCAAATGGTCTTGTATGGTCAAAAGGTTGGCGGGGTTTATGGTGTTTACGATAGTGGTGTTTATGGCGATCCACATTTGAGTTCCGGAGATATTCAAAAACTCAAAATTCAGTTTGATAATACCGAATTCATTACAGCTTTTGAAAGTGTTGCTGATACTTGGATGATTTCTTTACCAGGTCACCTTACTTCTAAGACTCAACATGATTTAAGTTCAGATGTTGGCCATCTCGGTGGTCTAGGTGGATTAAGTTATTATAATGCTCATGATCTCCAAGCTGAGAGGGTTGAAATAGATCTCACTGCTGAAGCAGGCCCAAGTACCTACGCCGGAGGGATTTTGGGAAGACTCGATAATGTTTTTGAGTCGAGTGGAGTCAATTTCACTAACTTTCATGTTACCACCTCATTTAGTGGCGTATCAAATACTGCGTCGGCTTTTATGGCAAGAGTAGATCAAAGTGGTGGCACTCTCAATATAAATGTGAGTGATTCCATTTTTCACTCCTTGGCAGAAACACATCTTGGCCCCTTTTTTCTCAATTCACAAATAGCCAATGAAGTCAGACCGCAGATTTCCTTCAATAATATCTATGTCCTATCCCCTCAAATAAGCCGTGACTGCCCGACAGTAAGCACAGGCGATTTTAGAGCTTGTAATAATCCTGATGGTTACTCAAGTTTTGATGTGTTTTTTCTGACCCCAAATTTACTTGATGATCCAACCTACAGCTCACCAGCTTTTATCGATTTAGACTATTCGAATATTTGGCACCCAGGTGATGGAGCTCTGCCCGTTAGACTTAGATAGAACTCTTTAGAAAAAAGAAATACCTCTCATCAAGATCATCAAATTCTAATTCTTCACTGGTCTTGGTCTGAACTTCATTCGAGAAAATCAGCAGCTCTATCTCTTCATGAGATAAAGGAGCATAGAAACTTTCAACGATGACCCGTTCAGTGACCATGTTTTTCACCATATTAAATTGGTTCACCAAAAGACATGAACAAGCACGATAGAAAATCCTAGATGATGACCTTCCCTTTTTGGTTTCTAGCCTTGGGAATTCAAAGAACTGATCCATATCACCACTAAAGTCTAGGACCGTTCCTTCTTAAGTTAAATGAACTTTGATTTCTTTCATAAGATCTATTACAACAGAAAAAAGCACCATAAGGATCGGACTTTATTCACGTCCCCCCTAGGCCAGGGATCTGCCAAAAACCTTTGCCAAAAAGCATCCTCCTACCCCGCAAGGAGGTGAGCAAACCTATGATTTTTAAATAATGAGAAATTCCCCCCCTAGGATAGTTTCATCTTGAGGAGGCCATCATGAAAACGATCAGTACACTTATTTTGACTTTGTTCTTTATTGTTTCCTGTCAGAACAATGAAAAAGTCGCAGATCTTTATGGGGTCGATATCTTGAGCTCCAATATGGGGAGCTTTGAAGGGTGTCTTGATGGTGAATCTATTGATAGGCAGTCGGTAAAAATCTTTTTTCAAATCCCAGAGAAGGCCAGTGAGCTAAAAATTTTTCGTGATGGCCAGATCATTAGTACTTTGTATCCGTCTACAGCTGGACAAGATGGTGAAGTCGTCGATCAGAATCTTAGAGAAGGTGGTCTTTATAAATATACATGTCATGCAAAAATTAATGGGGTTTATAAAAGAGGAACAAATGAACTTTCTTTAAAACCAATTAACACTTTTGCTCCCATTTTTTCAGGAATTAATTCAGTCAATCTAAAAACTTCAAGCTCAGCAATCGTGGAATGGGAGCCACCAACTGAAGATGGGCCCATCGCCAAACATTATAAAGTCTATTTTAATGCCGGGAGATTCATTGATTATAAAAAAGCTCCTCTCCTTGTGAGTGAGAAGCTAAATCTTGTCATCGAAAATCTTGGTGATGAAATACCTTATAGTTTTGCCGTCAAGGCCTGTACTCTGAATGATATTTGTGACAAGAATACTAAATTCTTAACTCTTGAAACTCCTGATCGCGGAGCTTCAACAGCATCCGGGATCATGCAACTCATTCCTAAATCAGGGAGAACACTTGAAGTGGTCGCCCCATGGTCTGATTCCAATGGTGGGATTTATAAAAGAAGACTCATTATCGTCAGAGGCTCAGAGGGCGAAAGTGATGAAAATGCTATAGCGAGAGTTAAAAATTGCTCTATCGAAAATGAATCAGATGGCTGTCAGAATGTCATTTTCCCTTTTGTCGATGGGATCATTAGTTCTAACTTAGAATTTCCTATCGAAGAAGGAGTCGTCTACTTTATAAGACTCGTAGATGAAGACAAACAAAAAGCAATCGTCAGTCGTCAGGATCACAGCGACATTAAAAAATTTATAACCCAAGATCTAACTCCTCCCGTTTTTAGTGGGATGTTAGAATTGGTGCAGCCTGATCCATTGAAAAGTAGCCTTAAGGCAACCTTTCAGGCGGCCAGTGATGCTGAGGCCGTTCACCTTTACACTGTGATGGGAAGCCTTAATGAAACCCTGGCCGATCCCTGCAGCTTGAATGGCGAGGGAATTAAGATTGGCCGAACGAATTGGAAAGGAGACTCTGCTCTCAATTATATTGAATTTGAAACAAGTGATCGAGTTCAAGTTAAAGTTTGCTTAAAAGGCTCAGACTCGGCCGGAAATTTATCCCTTGGTAAAAGTTATAAATTGATAAAGACTAAAGATAAGACGGCTCCTCTCTTCGATGGGATTTCTAGAATAAGATATTTGACAGATGAAATTTCTGGTAAAAGCTCCATCCGCCTTTCTTGGGCCGAAGCCTTTTCTGGGCAAAATGACGTCTATCAATATGATGTTAAAGTAAATATTCTTCGCGAAGGATCAATAAGAGAATTTAATTACAAAGTTAATAAGGATCAACTTAGCCTCAATCTTGAAACAGAAGCACTTCAGCTTGAAAACTATGATGTGGTCTTTGCAGCGGTCAATGTTTGCGACGACGCTCTCATTCAAGAAGTAAATGCAACTTCAAATTCGGCCAATTGCACTTCATTTGCCATTGATCAGGCTTCGGCCCGTGAGGGAATACATAAAACAGCTCTAGGAATAATTAAGCCTCCGGTAAAATTTGATGGCATTAATAGTTTAGTGTCAAATTCCCATGGCTCCATTCTTGTGAGATGGGGTAAGTATGATCTGGGTAAAGACTTTCCTGAAACCTGGGCGGGATTTAAGGTTTATGCCCTCAATAAAGACTCTTCTAAAACGCTTTTAAAAACGATTCCCTGCCCTACTACCGGTGAAGATGCTCAAGGCCGTACCCTTTATAACTGCCAGGGCCTTCAGACTGCCACGATCACAAATCTCAATCCATCTCAGGAATTAAAGATTCTTGTGAAGGCCTACAACTCTCAGGGTGATTCACAAGATATTAGAGATGAGAATGCTCGGATGATCAAGGTTAAAGATGAAGTCGCCCCCGTGATTCAGGGAAATATTTCTCAGACCCTGACCAATAAAATATTAACCCTTACCTGGCCAGCGGCCTCTGATACGCAATTTGCGTGGCAGGACTATCTGCAAACAATTCCCAATAAAATTTCTTATCTCTTAAAAAGAAATGGAGGGAGTGCTCAGACTCTTGAGGTCACTCAGCTTGCCATCGATCTCACGAAATTAAGTAGTGGCATTCATTTATTTCAAGTTTGCCCGAAAGATCAGGCGCAAAATGTAAGTACAAACTGTCTTTCACTCAGTTATGAAATTAGAGATAATATTGCTCCTGAATTAAAAATAGCCTTAGTGAAGAAGATTTCTTCTCAAGAGGGCATTCAACTAGAACTTGAGTTAAAAGATGAAACAACATCCGCCGCTCAATTATGTACTGATCTCACTCTTGAGGGGAATTTCAAGACGAAAACTTATGATTCCACAAGAGGACTTTGCGTACTTACAGGCTTAAATAGTGACGCAAATAAAAACCTTGAGAAAACAGTCCGTCTGACTGTTTATGATCAGGCCAGGAACTCACTCCAAAAAGACCTCATCCTTAAAATCAATCGTGAATATATGATCAGTAGCGCCAACTGGGGAGACTGGAACTTGAAGGATTCAAGTAAAAGGTATGCTATTGTCATCCGCGGGGAATCGATTTTAGAAAACTCAGAAGTTTATACCGCTCAAAATGAAAAACTTCTTTGCGATCAGCCAGATCAGAAAAAAATAATATGCTTCAGCTCAAGCTATAATGATAAATCATCTCTTGTTATTCGCTCTGGTGATAGTTCTAAAACCTTGAGTACATCTGCGAACTTTGCTAATTGCGTTTATGGGCTTAATACAGATATATCTAAGACGACGATTACTATTTGCAATAGCTCAGACTGGGCGAAATTAAGAAGTGTCGACACATCCATTGCAGGAAACGCAAAGCAAAACTTGCAACGATATGCAGAAAATTATCCCCATGTGATTGTGGATATTAGGAATCATATCCTTGCCACTGATTTCCCTCAGCTCCTTCTACCGGCCAGCACTCTTTATAATAACCGAAAACTCACCATTGCTGGAAATGGTTATATGCTAAGTGGTGGGATTGGATCGTCTTTCCAAAGCTCGACTTATTATAATGGCCTTCTCTCAGATTCTCCTCATAATTTAGAAGTTAAATTTCAAAACCTCGGTATTTATGAACCGTCGATAAAATTACAAAATTTCGTATCATTAGATGGAAGTATGAGACATATTTTTTCCGGCCTTTTGGTGGGGGTTTTACGAAAGAGCCCTACTTCAACTCTGACGAATAGTTTTAGCGTTCAAGATGTTTGGATTGATGGTTTTTATTTTATTGGATCCACTCCCCTCAATTACCAAGGAGCTAAGTTTTTTGGAAGCCTTTATGGAACTCAATCAGGGATTGATTCCACAAACTATAGCGAAAAAAATAATGTCACACAAATCAGCAACGTTCAACTAAGCCGCCTTAAAATCCAATTAAGAGATACCACTGGTGGTAATGGAACGACCTCACAATGCAGTAATAGCAATCCAAATTTGTGTGGGGCCCAGCTTTCATTCTGTGCCCTGGGATGTGGGTTTGATCTTTTTAAGATGGAAAATATTTCTCTCAGCGGTTCCATTATTAATTCAACCATGGGGACCACAACAGGTGGGGTCATGGATGTCATGATGGTGCCTAATACTTATTTAAAAAATATTGAAAGTAACTTACACATTCAGGGAAGAAAAGCTCTCGGTTTTATGATGAGCCTTTCAAATGGATCTAGCACCACTGCCACTCTAAGTAATATCTCGATCGCGGGAGAAATAGCAGCGACCACCATTAATCCAAGTCCTGACTCACTTTCCTATGCTTCTGGTCTTGTAGGTAGTTTTCAATTAAGTGGACCTATCCTCTTTCAAAATCTCAGGATGAAAAGCATCATCTCCTCACGCCTTGGCTCCATGTCGGGAGTGTTTAGATCTACCGGAAGTTCAAGCTCAACAGTAAGTGGTCAGACCATTAACCTTTGTACCGATGTAGCTGAGGGAGCGTCACTTCCTTCAATCACTTTTTCAAACCTTGATCTCTCTAATACATTTAGATGGAGCTATCAAAATACCTCTCAGATGATCACAAGCTCCCTTGGAAGACAAGATAACATCACACCGATTGTTATCGTGAATGCGAACTTTGAGGATAACCACTCCTCAGATTCAACCAATTTTAATTATCTCTCGACTCACAATTTAAATAATTGCCAGGCACCTGAAGTCTCCATTCAAGCTGCCTACTTAGGTGCTAAGAATGTGGGTTCTTGGGATGGTGGACGCACGATGAATCTTGATCAGATTTTTCCTGCCTCGAATTTAACCACCTCATCAAACGGAGTTTTCTCGACTTCAACAAACTGGAATGCACTCGATGTTTCAACTTGGATCAACAATACAGTTTCTCGTCCCTACCTTAAATCCACTCTCGCCCGCGAAGGACTCATCAATATTCAATAATTCAGAGGCTTTTCACCCCCACTCTGGGGGTGAAGTCTGCCCCCTTAACATGGCATTTGATTTCATTTTGAATACCTTCCTTCATCCAAAATCAATGACTTAAATATACGATTGCACTAAAGAAAATCCCTCCCCAATATCTGGACATTGAATTAATCACTGGAGGAAATAATGAAACTTCACCCTATCTTTGGACTTACATTAGCGATTGCTTTGGTTATTTGGGCCATTCTTCAAGAGATGTCGAACCCCATGGTCTTTTTAAATTTACATGGTATTGCCATCGTCGCAGGTGGGACAGTGTGTGTGGCGATCATTATTTTTTCTTTTAAAAACCTCGCCAACTTATCCAGAGTTCTTTTTCGAACCATAAGAGGTGATATACAAAAAGAAAATCAGCAGCTGATTCTAGTCATGGCCGAGATATCTGAGAAAAACCATAAAGGTGAAAAGCCCCAGGCCAGTGAAAAATTTAAGAAAGCATTTTTCCATGAGGCGATTTCTTTACTTAATGATGAGACCCTCTCTCTTGAGGATTTAGAATCAGTTCTCATGAAACGACTCGATGTTCAACATGAACTGTATAGAAAAGAAAATAATTCATTCAAATTATTAAGTAAATTCCCTCCGGCCTTTGGTCTCATTGGGGCCACCATGGGGATGATTGCTTTACTCCAAGGCCTAGGTGGAGAGGATAGCTTTAGTAAACTTGGGCCGGCGATGTCAGTCGCCTTAACGGCCACTTTCTGGGGACTCTTTTTAACAAATTTTATACTTCTTCCCTTAGGAGAAAATCTTGGTCACGCTTCAGATCTAGATCTTCGCCAGAGAAGAATCATCATGGATGGGGTTTTACTTATCAGACAGAAGAAACACCCCATCGTGGTGAAAGAATTTTTGCAAAGCTATGTTGCACCAGGTGAAAGATATAAGGAGGCCGCATGAACCATTCAAATTACAATGAACATGAGGAAGATGGTGAAAGTAACTGGCTTGTATCCTATGCTGACCTCATGACCCTTTTATGGGGCTTTTTTGTGATCCTGGCCTCACTTTCAAAACCAGATGCTTCAAAGATTGAAAAGATGAAGGAGCAAACCGCCAAGGCGATGGGTGGGAATTATTCTCACCCCTATAATCAGTTATCAGATGACCTCAAGAGTGTGGTTAAAAGGCTAGAACTGGAACAATTCGCCCAGGTTGAGAAACTCGTTGATGGTATTCAGATCTCGATTGAATCAACCTATTTCTTCAACAGTGCTGAAGCCTATCTCCTACCGGATGCCAAGAATGTCCTTGGGCAGATTTCAAAAGCTCTTGTTCCCTACAGTAAAAATAATCTCGTTTATATTGAAGGCCATACGGATGATCTGCCAATCCATAATTTAAAATTCAAAAACAATTGGGAACTATCCTCCAAGAGGGCCACAGAGGTTCTAGAACTTTTCGTCCAGCATGGTATCACCGAAAAGAATCTAAGGCCTATTGGTTTAGCAGATACTCAACCAATAGCCCCCATCCAAGAAGGGCGTGGGGTCGCAAGTGATTTGAGAGCAAAAAACAGAAGAGTCGTCATCAGACTTGAGAAAATAATCGACTTTAAGGATCAAAGTGTGGAAAAGAAATAATTGATACCGAAATAAACAATAAGTCCTCTTGCTACGATTCGATCATCAGTCGAAGAAAAAGTAAGAGGGCTATAGGATAATTCAGCACTATAGTTAAATATGGGATTAATGGTTAATTCATATCCACCCATCAGAGAGATATTATAGTACTGACCTTCTAGCTCGTATTCACCTAATTGAGTCGGATTAGTCCCAAGTGAATAATGATAACGTCTGAATTCGGCTCCTAAATAAGTATTATGCTTTGGCATTTGCTTAAATTCGAGGAGCTCTTTTTTAATTAAGAGTGGCTTGGCCGCCCCTGAGATATAGTATCGTCCAAAGAAACGTAATCCCCATAAATCTAAATTTCCAGAAGAATAATAAAGATCAAATCCCGTACCAAGCATTAACTTTTGATCAACAGCATAGAGATAGGAGACATCAGGGGCAAAAACATAAGTTTTTGATCCCCTAGCATCGCGAATGGTTTCATTCTGTGAAGTCCCCTCAAACTGGGCCACCCCAAAGCGCAGGCCCAAGCGTGAATCTGACCACGAGCGAGGAACCAATAAAAACGCTAAAAGCCAGGTAAAAGAGAGAAATTTCATAAACTTAGCATACCACCCACCCCATCTTATTAAAAGTGTATTTTTCTTATTACAAAGACCACCTTGAGCCATTTTGCCAAATAAAAGGTGCAACAAGAGGGTTCTTCAAAAGGCGGTTCTTGGACTCCCGATTGTAGTATTGAGCACTTAAAAAATTACCTTCATAAATTGAAATCCCCTCTGATCATGCAAGAAATAAAATAAACGGAGGGAAAGATGAAAAGTTTAATAAGTTCAATACTCATAGCATGTCTCAAGTTTATGATCATGCCTTCATGCTCAACCATGAATCAAAATCTGGGGTACAAAATACAATCGGAAATTAATGAAATCAGTATCTACAATTCACATGGAGACTTTATTGGGAAGACCCCCCTTGAACTGAATCAAGAACAAATGCGAACACTTCGCGTGGGTGAGAATCACTTTCAATTCTATGCTAAAAAAGAAGGATTTGTTGATGGACAATATAGTCTTGTCTTACTTTCACCTACATCAATAAAAATCTCCCTCTCCCCCTTAAGACAAGAGCATTTCAACCAATGGATTCTCAAAAGTTACTCGAAGGAAACAAATAAAATGATCAAAGAGATCTTAGAAATTCAGTCCATGGTCTTTGCGTCTGATCGCTCACTCCTTGAAGTTAAAATAGCTCAATTTAATCAAACTTATCAAAATGTAGCTCCGGCCTACACCATCCAAGGAAGTGTCTACCTTCGGGATGGGAAAAATACAGAAGCAAGACAAAGTCTTGATCGTGCACTGTCTATTGATCCAGATGATCACACGGCCAAAAGATTAGTTGAAGAAATCGAGAGGGGGAACAAATGAATTCAATCATCCTTTTCTTACTTATGACTTGTGCCTGGGCCGAATTACCCATCGATCGACCGATGTTTGAATTTGAAAAAAATCTAAAAAATGAGATTCAGCTCAGTTTAGAACGATTTTATGAAGGGAAAGTCCAAGTGAGTGTGTTTTTAACCATTAAATCAGTAGACGTGTCTGAAAAGAGTGTGAGTCAGACTCTGGATATTGGTTATATGCCAACTCCAGTCGTCGTTAAATCAAAAAATGGTATCCAGGGAAAAATGATTCAAAGGATTGATGTTCACACTTTCATTCACAAATCTGAAAACGAGACTGAAAAACAGGATATCCTTAATATTATTCGATCAGCAACGATGCCGTACCAGGCACAAATCAATGTGAGCTTCAAGGTGAGAGCCATTACTCAAAAGCCTGAAACCAAGAAGTCTGTCATTGAACCTACCATCATGGAAAAGTTTCAAAAAAAACTCATAGAAGAAAGTGGCCGTTTTTATGACTTGTTACAAGTCGTGTTGGTCCTTTTATTTATAGGTTTGACGGTTCTTGTCATCCCTCATCAAATTAAGTCAATTTTAAAAGCATTTTTTGAAAACAAAGGCCTGAACCAGATAGCGTTAAACCAACTTAATCAAAAACCAGAAAGAGCCACAGAAGCTTTAATTGTTCTTAATCAGTCTCATTTTATGTCATTTAAAGAAGTCATGTTCAACTTTCCAAAGTCCTTTCGTCAATACTTCCTTAATTCTGATCAGGAAGAAAAAAACATGCTCATAGATGCCATCTCTTTACTTACCCCCAATGAATTGCAAAAGATCAAACCCTTTATTCATGATCTCCTGGGCGAAGTTGAATCCCATGCCTTTAACCAAATTGACTTTAAGAATCTTAATTATTGGTTAGAGAAAGTAGCGAGATCTATCATCATCAGAGACACTGTCGATAGAAAGCTTCTTGAGGACTTTATACCAAGCAAAGATTTTGAACGAATAACAGTGCTTAACTTTGATGACATGATGAGAATTGGTCGCAAGCTCAATAATCCATCAGTTTGGACAGTTCTCTCTCTTTCAAGAGGAGCTGATGAATCCGCCAAGATTTTATCCGAATTACATCATGAGATGAGATTAAAAATAATAAGTAATCCTGATTTTGATCTTGAGCTCATCAACCAAGCCGTGGGTGATATTATGAATGAAATCGCGGGAGGTAGTTCAAAAGGAATCTCAAAAATCTCTACTGAAATTATTCAATCTTTTAGCCTCATGCTTGAATCTAAATCAGATGATGAAGCTCACATTATTCTTGAAGCCATAAAAGAATCCGACCTTAAACTTTTTGAGAATTTAAATCGTCTCTACTGGCCTGTTAACAAAATCACCTCACTGGAGTTTAATTTTGTAAAAAATTTATTTAATGAGCTTGATATTAAAGAGAAAACGTCACTTTTTATTGGTGTCAATAGTGAGATCAGAGATATCTTTTTAAAATCAGCTGATAAAAAGCTCCAAATCATTCTCGTGGATGCATTTGAAAAGCAACAAAATCAACCATCTCTTGAAGTAAAAAAACAATCTCAAGTGTCTGCAAGAAATTTCATTAAGAGATGCCAAAAGTTGACTATCGACTCATCAGCAGTAGCCGCATGAGACTTCTTGGTTTTGTGTTAAGGATAATAAACCTTAACACAAAACTGCTTTGGCCCCCAAATAAGGCTACCCGTTGTTTATCGCTAAACGATACTCCACTGGACTTTTCATGCTAAGGGCCGAGTGGGGAGCATTTTGATTGTAATCCATAAACCAATCTCTGAACATTCTCATCACATTTTCTGCTTTGTCACAGTCATTCACTTAAACGTAATCTCTTTTCATCGTATTCACAAAGGCTTCTGACATTCCGTTGCTTTCGAGACTATAGGGCGCCGTGAAGCAGGAATTTAAGTTGAGCTGTCTCGCTAATTCTTGAACGTTATAGGCCCTGTAAATCGATCCTCGATCCGATAAAAACTCAATCTGCCTGCTCGCTCTGTGCTCTCCAAATCTCTTTTCTACAGATGAGATCATCAGCGACTGAATATTTTCAGCATTAAGATGTTTTGAGCTTGCCACATAAGAGATAGCCTTCAAATTGGGGTCACGAACACTTACGTTTTAGTAATTGAATCAGAAACTAGTCCGTTCATTAAAACAAGAAAGTCAAATATGCCAAAATTTCATTCATTTATTTAATACTCAGTTGCCGTGAAAATGGTGACTTCTATTCTATATATATTGTTAAGACATTGAAAAAAGATCGATTTAATAAGATTTTTAAAAAATATAATGATGCATTTAAATCCCTTCTTAGGATTCAACCAAGGAACAAACAACAACGGAGGAGTTTCTATGAAGAACGTCATTTTAACAATTTCTCTACTTATCATTTCTTCTCATTCATTTGCCGGCAGTGTGTGCACACATGATGACTTTGTTCGGGCGTTTCCTACAGTAGCGGCCCATCTCGGAAATTGCCCAGCAGATAGCGTAGGAGGGCAAACATCTTCATGTGTTCATAATGGACAAGTCTTTAATTTTTACTGCTCAAACTCTGGAAATTGGAGTGTTCCATGGGGGGATATTCTAGTTAGTCTCGATGATAGCGCTATATCCAATAAAGTTGTTGATGAAGCAGACTCTGACAAGTTTGAGGTTTCTGAAGAGGAAATCTTAGGTGCTACGACAGAAGATATACCATGCCGTCCGCCTAGGTCAACAAATGGTGTACCAATGTTTCCAAAAAGTTATATTACCAATTGTGGACATTATTAATATGTCTCGTTTTTGATGTGGTACTTAAGTGCCCCACCTCGGTGGGGCTTTTCTTATAAAAATATTTGAAAAAGCGGATGCCTTCGTATTTTCTCCACGAATTCCATTTCACTGAGCGCATGACGGATATGAAAGTAAACGACATCTTAAAATAGCGATCAATTTCTAGGGGCATGGACATCACACCCCTTTTTTTTGCCTTTTCCCAAGGCATACCTACAACCTCTTTTAAAAGGGCAGGAATCAACTAAGAAGTTTGATGATCTAGTGAGTGATACCTCTCAAACTCTTTCGCCCCTGGATGCTTTTTTTAGAGGAAGTGTTATTACACCCTCCAAAAATAAAAAAGATCAAATTAGATATAAAGCCTGTGAAGATTTTAAACTGGACTGAGCCCTTTGGACTAGACGCTCCGACCCCATATTTTCTGAACAGGCCGATCATTATTTTTTAAACTTAGTATCTTGCACTCATACTCTTCGGGACTCAAATACCCAAGAGATGAGTGCAATCTTTTTTTATTGTATACC
>CANEUH010000011.1 GCA_947441615.1 Bacteriovoracaceae bacterium
CCTCATCTTTGAGGTGAACAAACTTCTTGTGGTTAGAGAAAATCTTTCGGATAAGTTTTTGCTTTTTCTGGCCCATAGGGCATTTATTTTGGCCCAGGAAAAATAGGATGGGTATTACATTTTTACATGGTAACCATGAGCGATGTTGCACCGAGTCGCAAGTTGTTATATTGTCGTTCCATTACAAACAACGACGGTGTTTCCACAGAAAACGGGACACTATCAACTTTTATACCTTAGGTTGGTTATGATTAAGAAATTCATTTTTGTTTTTATGCTGACTAGTTCTTTCTGCGCTTTTTCAGGTGTTGAATGTTTCGTTGTTACTAAGTCTGGAGCTCATATAGATTTTAATGAAAGTTCAGGCATTATAGATTCAATGGAGCCCTTTGGGTTAATCAGAGTTTCAAAAGCAAACGGTAGGTATCACTTATCTACAATACAGAATGGTGAAGAAACAATCGTGAGTTTTAAGAAAAAAGTAACAATCACTAAGCAAACACCATTTGGCATATCAGGCGGAATCGGTAGCCTTACCTGCATGTAGAAGCCGCACGATAAGAAACATTATCGCGCAGGGTGTTAATTGTTTTCAGTTAGTTAAGCGGACTCTAGCCGCAAATTCATCCTGCGTGATCTTACCTTGAATGATCGCCAATTTAATAATCTTAAGGGCATTTTGGTACACCTCACGTTTCTCAGCTGGTACCAGCCCAAGGTCCATATGTTTTGAGTCATTTGTTCCGTTCTCTTTAACGGTCATTTTTAATAAAGAAATGGCCTCATCAATTTCCAAGCATAACCTCACAGAAAAATGCCCTCAAATGATCAATCATTTGAGGGCAAAAGTTAATAACAGAATCTCAAGGATAAGTTACGCGGCTTTAGACATCGGAACAGCATTATCGATCAAATTGGAAATAACATCGTCTGATAGACCATCATACTGAGCAGCTTTGCAAATCACTCTTAGCTTCGAACTAAGTTTACCAATATCCATTCTCGTTTTGTGGTCAGTTTCTGACTCGAGAATGGCCTCATGAATAAGATCACGATACTGGCAAACAAGAGCTTCTTGGAAAGTTTCAATATTACGAACGTTCAAACGGGCCTCCCAGTTAAATCAACTTATGCGGATTAAGTTATCATAACCCCATCGAATTTCTGACAGAACAACTTTAATCAGCTACTGGCAATTCAGATACTTGTGCTCATTTTTATTAAACAATTATTCATTTATTGCTGTTTGTTTTTTATCAAATGACAAAAAATCTTGGCATGATACCATCTCTAACATCATGAAAAATTTAGATTCTTTTCTTCTTCAAGGCGAAACATTCATCCCTGGTAATAAGACCCAGCTAAAACTAGGTTTAATCGCTCTTTTGTTAAACAGAAATGTTTTAATAGAGGATGTTCCTGGCATGGGTAAGACAACTCTGGTTAAGTTCTTTGCCAAAGCGACAGGCCTAGTTTTTAGAAGAGTTCAATTTACGAGTGACCTTTTGCCCTCAGATATTTTAGGTATTTCCATTTTTCAGAAGGATTCTGAAAAATTTATTTTTAATCCTGGTCCCATTTTTGGTGAACTTATTCTGGCGGATGAGCTCAATAGGGGGACTCCAAAGACCCAAAGTGCCCTACTCCAGGCCATGGAAGAAAAAAATGTGACCATTGATGGGGTGACTCACCAATTGCCAGAGAGATTCTCTGTCTTTGCTACTCAAAATCCACGCGGCCAATATGGGACCTATCCCCTACCTGAGTCTCAGCTAGATCGATTCTTTTTTAAGTTCTCTATGGGCCACCTCACGAAAGAAGAAGAGGTTGAGCTTCTTACTACTGGGTCAAGGTTAGAGAAATTAAATCATGTGACTTCATTTATCTCTAAAGAAGAGCTTAAGGGGTGGCAAGAGCAAATGAAGAGTACGACGACTTCTAAAATGCTTTTAGATTATGTTGCTGATGTTTTGCAAGCTTCAAGAAAAATGGATGATTGTAATGGCCTAAGTCCAAGGGCCGGATTGGACTTACTAGATGCGGCCAGGGCGTGGGCCTTCTTTGAAAAAAGAGATTATGTTATCCCTGATGATGTTCAAGCTGTTTTTCCGTTTGTTGCCGGACATAGAATGTTTTCTCAACATTCACTTTCAGCGCATATTGAATTTTCTAGATCAAAAGAATTTATTATGAGTGTTCCTTTTGTTAAATCAAAATGAAATTACCTATCTGGGTTTTAAACCAGTTTAAAAAAAGATCCCGCATTTATATATTTCCCACACGCATGGGTGGTTACCTAAACGGACTCATTTTTTTAATGTTTCTTCTTGCAGTTGGGTATAACAACAATCTACTTCTTATTTTCACGTTGTTTTTATTTGGTTTTAATCTCATTTGGCTTATTCAAACGCATTTCCATCTAAATCATCTAAAACTAGAAAATATACTTATTGAAAATGGTCACGCTGGTGAGCCAATCTTTACATTAATTAACTGGAAAAAGGTCCCAGAGGGTCCACTTGAGTGGGAGATTAGTTTCGAAAAAAGGGAAGGCACTTCTTATCGAATTCATTTTCCTGTGAATTCTTCACTAAAAACTGAAGGAAGTATTATTCTGCCAAAGCGTGGAGTTTGGAAGTTTCAGCACATTTGTATTAAAACTCAAAAGCCTTTTGGTTTATATAAAGTTTGTATTTATTTCAAAGTGGATCTTACGAGTTACGCTTATCCGGAAAAACTTAAAGAGGTACCGGCCTTTGAAAAAGATCATTCCTTTATCGAGGGAGAAAATCAAAGTCTCCACAAAGGAAGCCATGATGTGTGGAATTTATCACCTTATCAAGGCGATGAATCCAGAAAAATCAGCTGGAAGCATTATGCACGATCTGGAGAACTTGTGATTAAAGAAGGTCAGGAGTTAACGAAATCTCTGACACACTTTAAACTTATAACCACTTCCAAAAATAAAGAATGGATTCTCTCTAAGATAGCAACCCAAATGATCTATTGCCATCGAACAGATATTGCATTCACCCTTGAAACTCCCCAAAAGAAGTTTGGCCCAGGTTCTAGCGCAAAATATCTTTCTGATTGTTTAAAGGAGCTATCTCAATGTTAGCTTCAATCCATAAGCAAAATCTCGTCCTTTTAGTTTTTGCAATCCTTTTAATGGAAGTATTGACTGGGGTAACACTTGCTTTTGTTGGCATAGGTGTTTTCATAGTCACGTTTAATTTTAAAACGAACAAGATTTTTCGAAATGCTGTGTCCTTGTTAGTTTTTGGTTCATACTGGATTAAATACGGTAAGATCATTGATCCAGAGATCGGTCTAAACTTTCTCACCTCTATAATTGTCTTAAAAATTTTAGAGAAAGAGACTGTTAGAGATCGCTACATGATTTTTTTTGGTCTTATACTTCTAATCTCCGCGGGGTCACTCTTTGAGCGGACACTTTCTTATGTCTTCTTTTTTTGTTTAAGCTTTCTCATTTTAATCAAAGATTTTTATTCGTTTCTTGGTCTGAAATGGAAATTTAGAGATATTTTTTATGCTCTCATCTGGGTTGCTCCACTAACCTTTCTTCTTTTCTTTTTAACTCCAAGACTTCTTGAGCCTATTCCTTTTGATCAGAACACTGTTGCCCCGGGAGAAGTCGGTTACACGACTGATGTTAATATTTCCCAAGTAGCATCCCTTGAGCCGAATCAAACTACCGTTTTTCATGTTGTGACTTCGAGGATTCTGTCTCAGAAAGAGCTTTATTGGAGGGGGAACACTCTGACTTATACAGATGGTTGGAATTGGAAGGAGATGACGTCTGACAAGGAAGAAATCCTAGAGACTTTAGGTCATAAGGAAGCTGAAGTTTTACCAAATGAAGTAAAGCAATCCTTTCGATTATCAACGAAATCAGATTATTTTTTTGCACTTGATTATCCAAAGTCTATGACTTACGGGGATCATTTCTTTACGACTGCAGGTGGACGAAAAACTTTTCCACAACAGAGCTGGGGATGGGTTAATCGATACAGTACAGTGAGTATTCCTAATTTAAAGATCATTCAAGAAAAATTAGAATCTCATTATTTAAGATTGGTGTTACCTAGAAAGACCAAAGAAAAGATATCAACCATGTTCAAGGGAACGTCACTTTCAGAGGTAGAGTCGTCCATAAAATCCTTTTTTCAAAAGGAAGGCTTTACTTATTCCATGTCTCCAGGTCAGTCCCAGGATCTAAACGCTTTTCTTAATCTTAAAAAAGGATTTTGTTCTCATTATGCTTCGGCGACCGCTATCTTTTTAAGGATTAAAGGTATTCCTTCTAGGCTTGTTTCTGGTTTTATGGGAGGAAGTTTTAATTCATACGCCAATTACTACCTTATAACTCAAAATGATGCACATGTTTGGGTTGAAGCTTTTGAAGACGGTGAATGGAAAAAGATTGACCCTACAGAATGGGTTGCGCCAGATAGACTAGACATGGGTGGGGCCGCCTACATGGAATCCATTGGCCGTGGTTCGTTAAATACCAATAGCTTTTTTAAAATTCCAAAATTAATCAATGAAATGAAACTATGGTTCAGGCAGTGGGATTTTTTATTTTATCAGTGGCTTGAGGATATGGACTATCATTCACAATCTGCTTGGTTAAAACGACTAAACATCAGGCGTGAGTGGCTTTTTTCGATTATCCCCGCATCGATGGTGATTTTCATGCTTTGCTATATGTGGTTTTTAAGCTTTAAAAATCGAAGAAAAAAAGATTCGATCTATCAAGAATTATGGCAATTATTTTATTTAAAGATGAATAAGAAAGGTTTAAATCTGTCTTGTATTAGTTTAGAGGCTTCGACAGAGTTGATTTTAAATCTTAATAACCCAGGTATTCTTCAAATCTGGGAAAAACTAGTGGCAGTGAGCTTTAAGGGAGAACAGAGCTCAACTGATGAAATAAGAAAAATGATTAAAAAGATCTAATTGATAATTTTAAAATCAGCATTAATTGTTTTTTCAGCTTTTACTTCGTTTGAACTCGACTTATTTTTTTGCATAGCTTGTTCATCTTGAATTCTTTTCATGACTCGGTACATCTCTATAAATCGCTTGATGAAATAGATAGCAAAAAAGACGAGGATAATTTTGAATAATCTCATAGCTTAAATTTAATTCGAGTGAGATCTAATGGCAAGATGACTATGCACTAGGCTTTGGAGGAGTTTCTGCAGTTTTTACAGGTTCTGCCGCGGGTTGAGTTTCTGCTGGTTTAGGAGAAGCTTTTTCTTGATTTGACGAGCTCTCACTCTCACCTGCTGCAGCTTTTTTCGCTTCTTCAATCGCCTTTTTCGCTGCCTCTTCTTTTTCTTGTTTCTTCGCAATATTAAGCTTTAGGTATTCATCTGTTTCAGCTTGCAACTGAGCATCATGATCCCGAAAAAAGACGGTGTTAATGAAGCGCCTAAGTTGCTTTTTCTCTTCCTCCCCTACGGAGTGAATGAGGCCATAAAATTCAGGGTCCTTACTTTGCCCCTTCGGTGGCTGAACGTTAACAAACATTTCAATAGGTGATGTGAAATGAAGATTTGATCCAATAGGGATCGGAGCTTCACATTTAAAGACAAGATCCGTTTCCGAAAGCTTTGTGAGAGTCACGTTAAACGTTATTTCAGCAATGGAAGCATTATGAGTCTTACGAAGAAAAATTTTTGGTATATTTGATTTTGAGTTTGCAAGTGTCTTTTCAAGCTTTTTATCAAATATTTCCGCCATCCTTACTAAGAGTTCAACTGAAATTTCACTTTCAGTGGTCATAATATTTGTGTAATTAAAAGTTTCTTTAATTTCTTTAGATGGGATTTTTGAATTAAAAACAATCACAAATGGGCTTTTATCCTGATACCTTTCACTCAGTGTTTTAGTCAAAACCTGGAGCTGCTCAGCCGTATTTCTAGCTTCTTTTGCTTCAGGCTTATCTAAAGAGTACGCAATCACCTGAGGCTCAAGTCGATCTAATTCTAAGTTTATATCCTTTAAAAATGGAATACACCGAATAGTATAAGCATTTTTATCTGTCCTTGGCTGTTCGTCATAGAAATGAAATTCAGGATCAATCACGAGCACTTTTGCCTTTTTCTCAAGAGACAAAGAAGTATTAGTTGAAAGCCAGTTCGCGAGCATCTTCTTATGGTGCTTAATAGTATGAAGTCTGTATTCCTTCCTTTCTTCAACATCTTTTGGAGCAACTCCGTCAGGCGGGAGGTATTGGTCTACAAAGTGAAATTCAGCGTCTGCTGCATATTTGAAATGATAAAAAAGGTTATGTGAACTTACTTTTTGAATGAAGAATTCTCTAGACGGAACAACTTTCTTTTTGGTCCAGTGATGGTTCATCCTAATTTGATCACCATCTTTTAATGGATAATCAGTTTCGATATGAAGTCCTGATTCGAAAATAAAACCAATTTTCACTGGTAGAGCGGCTTCAAAATCATCTTTAAGGTCGGCATTAGCGAAGCCATGCTCAGCAATTTCTGTCGGTGAGATAAGTTTAGAGACTCCAAAAACGACATCAAAAGTTTCCGGGCTCTTAGTGTAGGCCAAATTGATTCCGGTGATAATACTCTCTTTAAGAACTTCTGGAGGCGAAAGATAATCGACTAGACCAACGAGTATAGGATTATGTTCCATCGTCGCCCTAGCGAGGATTCTGGCCAAATGGATATAGTCTTGAGAATTTTTTGAAAGATCAATAAAAACACAGGCGGCTTTGTTTCTGTAAACTTTTAAAAATAAAGATTGGATTTTTTTTTCATCAGATTCGTAGAAGCGCTGAAAATCGATAACAAGTTTAGTATGACGTTTAAATTCACCAACGATGGCCCGAAAATAAGCTTCATCATCGCCAAAATAGTAAAACAGGAGTTTACCTTCCATAGAAAGATTATAGCATAGAAATTATTGAGATTTGCATTCAAAAAACAAGGGACTTCAGATAGTTAACGTAACCTATGGAGAGAGCGCCCCTATGATGAACAAAATATTTTAAAAGATGATCCCGATAATTTTCACTGTGCACTTTAGTCCAAAGGAGACTTCCATAAAGAGAAACTTTTGAAGAGGACACAGAATTGTCAGGTCTTAGAACGATCAGTTGGTAGTATTGGTTATTTTCAAAAACAATGTCTTCATCAATGAGTGAGATTGGTAATTGATTAAGAAGTACTCTCAATTCAAGAATATTTTTATGTGGGGATATAATAATTTTAGAACTTGAATCAATTAATGGTAAAAGTGACTGGATAATCTCACCTATTTCTTTTCCACCCATACCAGCAATGAAAATTATGTTGTTTTGTTTCTCTATTGTTAGTTTTTGACCTTTTATCTGTTTAATATTAATTTTCGGGATTGTAATATACGAATCTTTAATCCTTATTTGTAGCTGATCAATCACTTTGGAAGATGGATCGACTAAGTGAATCGCCTCTACTGATTGATTATCTGAAAAAGATAAACCAAGGTCACCATGGTCACAGCCTATGTCCCATACATGTCTTTCATTTTCGTAATAAGATTTAATTTTACTAAGTCGCTTAGAGAGAGCAACCCCTACTCTAGAGGAACTCATCGTAATTTTGACCAAACTGTTGATCCAAGGTCTCGGTGAAATACTTTCGAATAAAGTATTGTCCAGATCTCACTGTTTCAATGAGGCCATACTGCTCTAGGGCGCGAAGGTCAGTCCCAAGCTGCTCTATAGAGATACCAAGATTCGTGGCTACATTTGAATATGAATTCAAAGGCCCGATACCATGAGAGCGGTATAGATTTGGCCGACACCAGATCTGTCGGTACAAAAACATGAGTAATGAAATTTCGTGACGATTTAACTTGGTGTTCTTGAGAATGACATCAAAAAAAACGTCTGGTATTTCTGATATTGAAGCAACATCTACTGGGCCTGTTCCAGACCGATCAGCAGAATCGTTTTTTTTCTTTTTGCCATGATATTGGGAAAGGACAGATCGTATATCTCCCATAAATCCCCCTTCTTTAAAGTATCCCCCAGTCCCCCTTAAAATACAATAAGACTAAACAAAAAGAAAAAAGTTCCTTACTTATTTATTTAAGTTTGCATCCAGATAACCGACAAGAGGAGTATGTTTAAGACCCCTATTGTTGCTCCTTTAACTCTTGTATTATCCCTTTTCTCCGTGGGTTCATGCGGTCTTATCAATTTTAAAGAGAATTTTGCCACGAGAGGTATTGCAACTTCTGCGATTGAAAAGCTTGTTACTGATGAAGAAACGTCCTTTCAAGCTGAAATAGAACACAAACTCCTCTCCCTTCATTGCTATTACTTAATCGCTCAAAAGAATCTGATTAAATTAGAGGATAAAATTCCATCAAATAATCTTTCAGAAATCTACATGAGCTCGGAATATTTATCACTTTTGGCAACCAAGGGCCAAATTGATGAAATTGAAGCTGAGTTAGAGGGTGTTTACGAGGAATTAAATCAGAAGAATACTACAAACCTTTCACTTAGAAAAAAACTTTTCCTTAGTGAAATAGACAAATTTACAAAAAGGGGCGTCATTGCCTCGCGGTCTTTAATAAATTTAATCAGTTTCTTAGGACTAACTTTAGATCAATCAGATTTAGATCTTTCAAAAGATAACGTTTTAGATGAAATTTCAAACTTTGATAAAGATCATGAATTCAACATCTATGAAAGAAATATTGATCACCTTTCCTATATGATGGAAATGAATCTAAAAACGGAAGCAAAAAAATGGGCCCCGTCAGAAAACGATTCCGGAAACTTAACTGGTGAAGAATTCCCCTCTAAGTTATGGTCACTAACGTTCAGTCTTGGGCCAAAAGTTAATGTGACAAATGTAATTTTAAATCAGCTTAATCTAAAAAATTCAAAGGCGACTTTTTTTATAGCTGCAAAGAACTTAGACAAACTGAACCACTTAAAGATGGTGAATAACCCAAAAGTAGAGTTTGGAATACAGTCAATGAGTAACACTGATTTAACCAAAGTAGGTTACTCAACACTTGAGAAAGAAATTTCAGAAGCGAAAATGATAGCTGAGAAGAAGCTAAAAAAGAAAGTGAACTTTTATCGTCTTCCACTAGGAGCGGGACAAAGAGTCCCTCAGATAAGAGACCTTATCGCAAGAAACCAACTCATCCATATTCTTTGGAACGTAGACTCGCTCGACTGGATTCCGCAAACATCGGAAAGAATCGTTAAAAGAACTAAGTTACTTATGCTAAAATCAAAAAAAGATTCTGGAATCATTCTTTTTCATGATCTTTATCCCAGGACCATTGCTGCAAGTAATGAAATGATCTCGCACTTATCACACAATTCTAGAAGATTGTGTCATTTGAAAGATATCCTGAATGAAATAAATTCTAACGGAAATGATTTATGCAAATAAGATACGTTCTACCATTTCTTTTTTTGATTTCTTGTTCTTCGACAGTTGTAAAGAACGCACCTCCATCTAAAGAATTTTCTAGAGGTGAAATTATCCTTGCGAATAAACTCTTGGATAAAATTTTTGATAAACAAATGGCACCAATTGAATGCGTCAATGATCCTAATGAAGCAGAGCTTTTACTTAGAACGATAACACCAAGGCTAGAAATTGCTCAGGATGATGTGGAGGCACTCCTTGATGGTCCAACGGAAATTGATACATTAATTGAAAGCTGCACAGCTGATTGTACCTGCGGGTATATCGATGAACTCATGAAAGAGCACCAAGTTGAACTTACCAGAAAACAGAGAAAATCGCTTTCACAAAAAGCTTCTGATAAAGAACTTTCCCGATGCTTAAATTACGCCCAAAAGACGTTTTGCCAAAGCGACTTATATAAAGCTCTTAATGAAGAAAAAAAGGATTTTAATTACGAAGAGAATCCTTGATGAGCTTTGCTCTTAATTTTCCCGCATCAGTTCCACCGTCGATCACCTTTTGAAAGCTACCCTCACGCCAATGATCCAAAATGGCCTTTGTTACCCCACCTTTTGAAGTCACAGAATCGATGAGACTTTGAAGAGATTTCTCTTTGTTAATTGAAATCCCTGCACCTTGAAGGACCAATGAAGAGAGGACTTCTCTTTCGGTCACTCCGAGAGACTTAAAAGATCTAGAGAGACTCAAAGCAAATTCGTAAAAGAGGGCCGGACCAGAGCCTGTTAAAAGAGTGAGTTCTTCGAGCTCTTCATCGTTTACAACCATCACTTCACCTAGAACGGAGAAAAGTGACTTGTACGTTTGAAGTTTTGAATTTGCAGAGAATGATGAAAGAAGAATGACACCTGAGTTATACTCCACAGGAAGGTTAGGCATCATTCTTATCAAGGATTTTACTCCAAGAGTTTTTATCTGTTCTTCCTCCGGCAAAGCCGCGAGAAGGCTCACAAATAACTGATCCTGAAACTTATTCCCAATTAGCTCTTTGACTTCATGGAGCTGCTGAGGTTTGCAACCCAATAGAACCCAATTGACTGAGCTCACTTCGCTCAAACGGGAGATAGATTTTGCACCCACTAAATGAGCTAAGCTCTTTGCTGACACTCCAGATGGTGAAAAAATAGTCCAGTCACTGAGGTCCTCGCCAGAGTTCTTTAGACCCTTTAAGATCGCCCCAACCATTTTCCCTGCACCTAGAACTAAAACACTCATGCGTTTAACTCCAAAGGAGCTCCGTGCCTCATGGTATTAATCGCCATAGACCGGACCCAGACAAATTGATCCAGAACCTGTGAAGGATTAGTTGTAGAAACTCCATCAACATCAGAAAGGATCAATCGCATACTTTCATTAAGTGCATTCCCTTCTAAAATTGAGCTATAGACCAGATCTCTGAATTGAACATAGTCCCCGGCAAAAATAAAGCTATAGATGGAGTCCTTTAAAACATCTCTGAGGGATTCCGGAGAAATGAGTGAGCAATCAATATTTGTTTTTGAAAAACCCGACTTCCACGTAAGATCTAAAATAGATCTCCATGAGCGATAAGAATCTTCAGTTAAACAAGCGACTGAAACCCCAGAACCAAGAGCAAGAGCACCAAAAAGATAATGAATTGATTTTATACTTGGGTGACTTGAAACAGCGACAAACAATCCAGCGTCTTTCACGATGGATTTATCATTGTAGCTGAGTTGCCCTGGGATAACAAAATTAAGATGCTTTCCATGAATAAAATGACCCAGATTTGATTTAATCCAGTCAATAAATTGAGAAAGTTCTGCTTTCTCCTTTTCACTAACCTGCCCAGTAATCACTTCAAACTGCTCAAGAAACGATCGTCCAAAATGCTCAAACCTCGAGACTCTGCCAGAAACTGAAATGAGTGAGGGTCTTGGAGAAAGGAGTTTATAACCCGAGTCCTTTGCCCACGTAACATCTAATTTCGGTAGTGTACTTGATAAAAAGAAATGAAATTCTTTCAAATATTCATTTCCACCGGCCTTGGGGCCAGTCCCTGACATTTTAAAACCACCAAATGGTTCAATCGCTACACGTGCACCAGTATTTGGCCGATTGACGTAAATATTTCCGGCCCTCAAGAACTTTAATAGGAAATCAATATCATCTTGAGACTGGGAGTAGATACCACCAGTGAGGGCGTATTCAGTCCCATTAAATAACTCAATCGCCTCGATGAGTGACTCATATTCAGTCAAATGAATGACCGGCCCGAATATCTCACGTTGGGCCCAAGATTCTTTTTTTCTTGCTTGATGAGGAGGTATTTCAAAAAGAGCTGGCCCAACACAGAAACCTGGAAGCTTTTCAAATGAACGATCAATTAAAATTTTTCCATGATATCTAATGGCCTCGTCTTTAGCTTCTTCAACGGCTTTTCTCACTCGGTCCTGGTCTTCTTTCGTGATAAGAGGATTCACAGAAGTTGCCGGATCTAGGGACTCACCTACCTTTAAATCTTTTATCGCCTGAACTAGCCTAGTCACAAGAGCTTCTTTGACCTCTTTATGAACTATAACCCTAGAGGCAGCAGAGCATTTTTGACCAGAGTGTCCAAAGGCCGCATAAAGAATTCCAGAAATTGTTTCATCAAGTTCACAATTATTAGTGACGATGATGGCATTTTTTCCACCCATTTCTGTAATAATTTTCTTTTGCATCGGAACTTGCTGACTGTAGTGATTAATAATATTTTTTGCGGCATGCTTATAAATCCAAGTTCCAACATTTTTCGAACCAGTAAAAACAACTCCAGCAGTTCTATCGTGAGAAACAAGTGGGGCACCTACAATCTCTCCGTCTCCGAGGACAAGATGAAAAATATCTTTAGGAACTCCGGCATCCAAAAGTAATTTATGTAATTCTATGGCGATTAGTGGTGTTTGTTCGGCTGGTTTTAAAATAACTGCATTTCCGGCCACCAACGGTGCCACGCACATTCCGCATGGAATCGCTAAAGGAAAGTTCCAAGGTGCAATAACTGAAATAACTCCACGATTGATAAATTTGTCATGAGATAATTGAAGAGAGATTTCTTGTCTGGCGTAAAAATTAATGAAATCGATCGCCTCATCCACGTCTGCCAAGGCCTCAGTCATGGTCTTGCCGGCCTCGAACATCATCAAAGCAGAAAGATAATTTCGTTTTAAAAGCATTAAATCTGCGGCTTTTAGGAGAACTGAGATCCTATATAATGAAAGGGTTTGTTTTCCCCACCAACTCTCCTTTAGAGCTCCTTCAGCTTCCTCAACGGCCCTAACGGCTTCAGAATTTGTACTTTCAACAATGGACCCCAAAATGAGATCAGGTCTTGAGCTACAAAAAATCTTTTTCCCTGGAGAGTTTTGAAAATCATTTTGTTTATCTATAAATGAATTTGTTAGTTTTAAAATCTCACTTTCAAGAGCAAGGCATTCCTCTTTAACATAAAGCTTAAGGGGCCTAACTGGAGAAAAGTCACTTTTTAACTGAGTAATGAAAGAGTCTAGTTGAATTTTTCCATCTTTCTTTTTGGCCTTATGAGTTTCAACTGGCGAAATAAGTCCACTTGCCTTCTGGTGGGACCTCATGATGGAAAGAACGCCCACTTGGGATGAATTCTCCATGATTCTTCTTACAAGGTAGGCCATACCAACGAGCAAATTCCCTATTGGCATATAGTTTCTCGTAGGCCACCCCATCTTAGCTAGTCCGTGAGACAAAGCTTCGTATGTCATGTGAAGACATTGATGCTCAATAACTGGCGATTGAGGAAAACGAAGCTCTCTGACAGCTTCAACAAATGCGTGATCTTGAAGATTATGTGAGCCAATCGCTAATTGAATATAGTCATGATGTTTAAGAGCAAGGTAGGAAATTTGTCTAAAATGAAGATCTGACTCTTCTTTGTTTAAAAATTGAGGAGGAGTAAACTGATGGGCCTCACCTTCAATGGTTTCAGCATCCCAGTAAGCTCCTTTAACGAGACGGATCGGCATTCTCAAATTTCTTTTCTTCGCTAATTCAACGACATCAAGTAAGTGCTTTGATCCATCTCTCAAATACCCTTGAACCACAATCCCCGTTTGTGAATAATCTTTTAGATCATTTGTTTCAAGGAGGACTTTTCCAAAGATTTGAAGCACTAGATCTCTGTAGTGATAATGTTCAGCATCTACGTTGATAAAAACTTCTTCTCTTTTCGCCTCTTGAAGAATTCTTCTTAATCGAGGTGCCACTTTAGCATATGTTGCCTCGAAGGCCTGTGGTCTAAAGTCATGTGAAAGGGCAGAAACTTTGATTGAAACGTGAGCATTATAAATGCCCGCCTTATTTTTTTCACCACGAGGGATATGATGTTTTAAACCATGAATAAGCTGTAGAACTTTTTCAAAATATTCATCGGCTTCTTTTGCCGAGACAACAAGTTCCCCAAGTTGATCTAGAGTTGCTTCACGTCTAGTGTCTCTTAAATTTTTAATTGTTTCATGAGAGGTATTAATACTTTCGCCAGCAATAAATCTCTTCGCCATCATACGAACTAAAAATCTAACGACTGTCGCTAAAAAGGCTGCCGGTAGAAAACTTGCGACTTGTAGGCCAAGACTAAAAACAATTGTTAAGTAAAGAGGTAACTGTCTTGTTCCTCTTTTCTTTTGAAGAGAAATCGATCTAGAGTCATCAAGAAGTCTTCGAAGACTTTCAATTAAATTCCTCTTAACTTCTCTTCCGTGCTTATCATGATCAAGTGAAGGAAGAAGGGCCAAAAACTTCAATAAGTGAACTCGAATAAGATCATACTGAGCAGTTAACGTTAAACCGAAGTCAGAGACTTTCTCAAAAGCACTGGAGCGGTAGTCGCCAACTTTTTTTACCAATTGCTTTAAAATAATTCTTGATTGTTCATCAACATCTGACCACTGATCCTTATCTAAGAAATTAGGTAGATCATTTTTAGCGGAAATGATTTCAATTTCAGTTGGGAAATTAACTGGTGAAAGGGAGCTAATTTTCTCAACATGATCCTTAAGGGTAAAAAATAATTTATCAATATCTTGATCAATCTCAACTGAGTTCACCTCATGGAGCTTTAGAAGGGCCAGTTCTCTGGAAAGTCTTCTCGTGCCGATGTAAATTGATTTTTCTTCAGGCTTAATGGCGCAAAGAAAAGGGAATCCATTCAGGATAACTTCACGTCTAAATCCTGCCCCCAAATTCTTATTTCCAATAAGTTTTATTAATTGATCAATTTCAAAATTTAGCTGACCTTCTGGAAAAAGAATAAACTCAAATTCCTCATAAAATGAAATCTGCCAAAGATTATGAACAACTCTTTTCTTAACAAAGGGAACACCTTTAGTACTCACAATCGCCTCCGGATAAAATTATCCACAATCTACCCGCAAAAAGTCTTTCAGCAAAGACTCGATTAAGGAGAAATTGACTCCTTCTTTCATCAAGGCCTAGAATAAACTATGGCCAAACTTTTATTATTAATCCTCATATCTAACTCCCTTCTTTGGGCCAGAGCGGAATACACCCTCCAAGACCTAGAGGCATTGGCGAAAGAAGGCTCTTATAAAGAGTTTTTTGAACATGCCCTAGATATCCGGCCCAGTGAGAGACAAGACAACTGGAAATCGATGGTCTCTAGAATGGGGGATGAAATTGGCACGAAAGTCCTTGAAAATTCTGAAATCGAAAGAAAAGACTTTTTAAAGATTGAAGAACTCTATACATGGCCAGCACTTAAAAGTGATGACGTTTTTAAAGTTAGGCGTCAGGAAATTGGCATTAATTACCTAAGAAAATGTTTGAAAACAGAGACTCCTTGCTGGAGTGATTTTAAAAATTTCTGGGAAAAAGATAAAGAAAACCCAGAAACTGCTTTTAAGCTAGCGGAACTGGCCCTAAATAAAGAAAGCTCTCCTGTTTCGACATGGAATCTCCTCGAAGTTTCCCTTAAAAGCCCATTAAGTGAATTTTATTGTAAAAAAGACTTCGTCATGAATGCGCTTTGGGGAAAAATTGAAATTGATTATATAAAACTCGGGACCGAGGGAGATCTCATGAAGAAGATCGACCAAACGGTACATCCAGACTGTCTTCCCACTCTCATTTCAGAAGCAAAAAATAGACTCAATAGGCCATTAAGAATTCAAGACAGAGAAATCGCCTATCAAATCCTGAAATCTCAAAGTAAGGCCGACGAGTCTCTCACTGATTTCTTTTACACTGTTTATTTATTAGATAATCCCGCTCAAGGGGAGTTATTTAACTATTCTTGGAATCGAATAAGAGAGCTAGGTGGAACGAATACAAGAAGAGAGAGAGTTTTAAAAAGACTTAAGTCTCTTGATCCTTTACCAGATGAGCTCTTCTCTAGCCTTGATGAAACAAAGAAAAGAGTTGTTCTAAAGCACTTCAAAACTTATTTTCCAGAGTACCTCGACTTCTATAGTCAACAATGTATCAAGTTTTACTCTGGCAAAGGCTCCTTCCCCCAAGGAAATCCAACCATTCATTGCCAGGAATTAATGTCTTCTGAGTTGGCACCCAGTATTTTAGATGATTTCACCATCAAAAAATTCCAAGACGCTCGTAAAATTTAAACTGAGTCATAAAAAAAAAGGGCCATCCGAAGATGGCCCTCTTTTTTATAAACAATCTTCTTAAAGATTACTTAAGGTGATTAGAAACAAGTTTTGTCATTTCGAACATAGTCACTTGTTTTTTACCGCCGAAAACAGCTTTTAACTTGTCATCAGCATTGATTGCACGACGGTTTTTAGCATCTTGAAGGTTGTTCTTCTTGATGTACGCCCATACTTTCTTCATAACTTCTGTACGTGGAAGAGCAGAAGCTCCTACGATCTCAGCAAGCTCTTTAGATGGGTTAAGAGGCTTCATGAAAGCAGCATTCGGCTTACGAGCCGTTTTCTTCTTTGGAGCAGCAACTTTTTTAGCTGTAGCTTTTGGAGCAGCAACTTTCTTAGCTGTAGCTTTTGGAGCAGCAACTTTTTTAGCTGTAGCTTTCTTAGCAGGAGCAGCTTTCTTAGCAGTTGCTTTTTTAGCTGTAGCTTTCTTTGGAGCAGCAGCTTTTTTTGTTGTCTTCTTGGCCATAAAATTCCTCCGTCTTAAATTGGGACTCTCGAGTTCCCTTTGGTTTGTATTGGCTTTATAGAACTTTTACCCATTCGATAATATTATTACTAATTCCAAAAGCATTACCCGTTCTCTTATATCCATGGCTCTCATTAAGAGCAATCATCCGGAAATTATCCACAGGACAATAATTAATAAGTTTGTGTATCTGAGATCTTTTTGCTTCTTCTTCGTAAAAATTCTTAATCTGATGTGAAAAACCATTCCCCTGAAAAGCCATCTTAATCGGAGTATTCTTAGTAAAGAGGGTGTCCCCATCCTTTTTCATCAGAACAGCGGCAACAATCTCATCATCAGTCATTACTGAGAATAATTTCCAACCGGTTTTAAGTTCTCTTTTAAGGTTATCTAGGGACCAAGAAAAATCTTGGGTATCTGTAAAGGCCTGGATATCAAACTTTGAGAGATTGACGACTTCTTCTTCTTTTTTGGCCTCTTTAAAAACTAACGATTTTATTTCTTCCATTTTCTACTTTTGAATAATTGTCTTAAAAGCTCTAGTTGTATTGTAACGAAAAAAAAATCATTTTATCAAACACATTTTTTCTAGGATTCAGGGATGAAGTTTAAATTCTCATCCTGAAAGGCCTCGACCCCAAGTAAATGAAGCTCTTCAAACAGCTCTTTTTCTTTCTGAGAACCGTAAGGGGCATTGATATAAACGGTCATTCCTTCAACGTCAACCAGCTCAGGAGAAGCCGTATCTCGGTATAATGTAAGAATTAAAGGCGAATTTAAAAAAGCCCTAATCTCTTTAATTTTATCAGCTAATTTGAGATCTCTAAATGGGCCGTTTTCCGAATGAAAAGAGTAATCTTTTGAAACAGGTTTCCTGGTCAACGTTTTTAGCCACTGAAAGACTTTTTTGAGATAAATATCATCATTTTCTGTCATCTCCTCAAGGGAAGCTTCAGAATTTTTATCACGCAAATACGCTTCAAGCTCTCTTAAAGAAAATGTATCCAATTTACTCATTGGCCGATTAATCAAAAGACTGGCCATAGATTCGAATAACACTTTTGTTACATCATCAATGGGACCAAAAAATGACAAATTTTTGACGATTTCATTTTCTAACTCCATGTCAAAGTAGAGATCAGGACCACTTCCGGGGAATTTCTTCATCCCTGGCCCAATTGTTTCTTTATAATAACGAAGGTTCTCTAAAAGCTTTTTCGCCCGAATCGACTTTACAACACCCACAACTTTATCCTCCTACTCAATATGCTCGTTACAGGCTAAAATAAGATTTATGAAATTACCATCTGAACTAAAAGATAAAAGCGAATGGGTTTTTTTGGGTCCCATGGGCCCTGAGATTCCAGATGCCCTTTCTCTCCATCCCCTCATTTGTATTGATGGTGGGGCCCATTTTTCAAGAAATGCTGACATCTGGGTCGGTGATAAAGATTCTTTTCATGGAGAAATTGTTTCAAAGCATATTTTTAAGTTTTCAGTTCAAAAAGATAAATCAGACCTCTCTCTCGCCTTTGACTTATTAAGTGATTCTTCTCCGAAAACTCTTCATCTCTGGGGATTTCTTGGCGGAAGAAAAGATCACGAAATCTTTAATCTAGGTGAAGCTTTAAATTTCTTAGATAAAACTCCCGAATCCCAAGTTAGGTTCTATGACCACAATGGGAAATTGGCCTTTCATTTAATTTCTGAAGGCCTATGGAAATTTAGTCACCAGGGCCTATTTTCAATTGGGTGTCTAAGGACTGTGGAGCTCAAGATCACTGGAAAGTGTGACTATCCAATTCATAAACGCACACCCATTTCACCATTGTCTAGTCACGGACTATCTAATGTCGCCCAGGGTGAAATTGAAATCGACACTTCAGGGCCAGTCTTTATTTATTATCCGGAGGATATCTGAGAGCAAATTATCTAGATTCACTCAGAGGAATGGCAGTCATTTGGATGGTGATTTTTCACACCGCCTATGACCTAAACATGTTTCAATTTGTAACTTGGGATTTTTCGACTGGATTTTGGTTCGCCTTTCCTAGGGTCATTGCATTTACTTTTTTATTTTGTGTTGGAGTTTCACTAAATTACACTCATCGCCCTCGGATTAACTGGGGCCCATTAATAAAGCGAAGTCAAAAACTAGGCTTGGCGGCCATCATTATTAGTGTCAGCACTTATCTTATGTTCCCTTCAAATTGGATTTATTTTGGAACCCTTCATTGTATCTTTGCTGGCTCCATCCTTGGTGCGCTGCTTGTAAACAAGCGCAAACTCGCCCTCTTGATCTTGATTTTAATTTTAATCGGCCAGTACTATTTTAATTTCGACATCAAATGGGTCTCCTCTCTTACAAAGAGGCAATCCATGGACTTTATCCCTATCTACCCTTGGGTTTGGCCCATCTTATTAGGAATCTTGATTCAACCATTCTTGTCTAAGCTAGGTATTCTTCAAGGGATAAAACCTAACCGATATTTGAATTTTCTTGGACAAAACTCACTTAAAATTTATTTGATTCATCAACCGGTCATCTTTGGCCTTATTTGGGTGGTTAGACAGCTTCTGGTTAGGTGACAATCTCTCACCAACGTGAGAAATTACCCGCCAAATGAACACAATTATCCAGTATTACAGAAAAGTAGAACTTTTTTTTGGTAACCTCAAATTTGCCGTCGTCATCATACTTCTTTTTGCGGCCTCTCTCGCTTACGGCACATTTATGGAGTCCTACCACGGAACAGAGTATGCCAATCGCTTAATCTATAAATCCCTTTGGTTCATGGGCATTCAATTTGGAATGTTTCTCTCCATTCTTTTTGCAACTCTCATTAGACTTCCATTTAAAAAGCATTTGGCCGGCTTCTACGTGATTCATGCTGGTCTCATTACCTTGTTTCTTGGCTCTTATGTAACCTATCAGTCAGGAGTGGATGGATCACTAACTCTCAATCCTAACCTTCCGGCCAGAGAGATTCAGCTCAATGAGGATGAGTTTAAAATTCAATTCCCTTCAAAAGGAAAGGAAGTCACCGTCTCACTACCTTATGGAGCGTTTGAGAAGAATTTGGGCTATGAATACGAAGGAATTAAAGTTAATAAATTCCTTCCTTTTGCAGAAAATGAACAAGGCTGGGTCCCAGTAAAAGTCGAGGACTCTTCCCAGTCATCAACAAAATACCTTCTTTATAACGATAATTTTTCTGAGAATATTACCCTGAGTCTTCACCCACAGTCTGACTTTAATAATACTCAGCAACTTGGGCCCCTTAATGTCCACTATATGCCAAGCTCACTCTTAAATTGTTTTGGCGAAAACACAAAAGACGGTCTCATTATCTGGAACGGAGAAACCTCTGGGTGCATGAGTCCTGGGCCAAATGACATAAAAAAATTAAAAAACGTAAGCGGCCGAGAAGTGATTGAAGTGAGCTATGAGGGAAGGAAAATAAGATTTCTTCCGAACATGTCACCTCTTCCCCTAGATGATAAGATGGAACTTAATGAGTCGTCTCCGTTTAGAGTATTCAGTAAAAAGATGTTCGAAACTTCGCCCCATTTATTTTTATTTGGAAAAAGTGCAGCTTTTTATAACAAAGAAACCCTTAAGTGGGAGTCCTTTGCTTCAATGGAAAAGGGAATTGCACTTCCTTGGATGGGGTTTAAGGTGAATGTGATTGAACATAGAACCGATGCCTACCCTACAATGATACCGGTCTACACGAAACCCATTCAGGACAATGGTCAGATCATCAAAGGGAATCTCAAGGCGGTTGAAGTTGAAGTTAATGATCAGAGGTTTTGGGTGAATTCAACCCAACCAGTGGCCTTTAATCAAAATGGGGAGAGGATCACATTTGAGCTTTCAAAGAAGCAACTTCTTCTTCCTTACGAGCTCGTTCTTGATCAGTTCAAAATGGACACAGACCCAGGAACTAATAATCCCGCAAGCTATGAGAGTTTTGTCACTCTTTTCAAGGGGAATGAGGGCTCTACTAAGCATCGCGTTTTCATGAATAACCCACTTAAGTATAAAGATTTCACCTTCTATCAAGCATCTTATTTTCAAACCAATGAAGGCCCTTACGGAAGTGTTCTTTCAGTAAATTTTGACCCAGGCCGATTTTGGAAATATCTTGGCTCATTTTTATTGGTATTTGGATCAATCTGGCATTTTGTTCTGAGAAAAAAACCTATTTTAAAACCTGGAGAAGCTCGTGCTTAAATATATATTCATTTTTTTAATGATGAGTGGATCATTATTCGCTCAAAGTTCATTAAATTTTTGTACCAATGAACTTGAGACATTCCCTACTCAGTCAGGCGGAAGAGAAAAACCATTATATGTGCTAGCGACTGAAACCATAAAATATATCACTGGTGAGTCTAAAGTTGGCGAATTCAGTTCAACTGAGGCCTTCTGCAAACTCTCCTTAAAGGCCTTTGGAATGCCCTTGGATCTTCCTATTAAGGTCAAGGTTGATCACGTCGATGTTAGAAAGGCACTCGGATTGAATTCAAATGAGACTCATATTCCCATCAATAATTTAGTTGAAAAAAAGGCCATCATTCCTCAAGAGCTGGCCAAAATTAAAGAGAACAATAGCTTTAAGAAAGAATTAAACAAGGTTCAAGGCCGGCTTCAAACTTATGAGGCGATCATTAGTGCAAGGGCCTGGTCCATACCCATCACTCAAGATGGAAAGATTCAATTTGTTCCACTGTCTGAGTTTATTACAGAGGCGAGGATTTCTTCCGCTCAAGGTAAAGGGTCCAATCCTATTCAATATCTTTTTCAGGAAGCTAAAGAGAATTACCTAAAGGCGAAAGGGGATAAATATCTTTTAGAGCTTAAGTATTATAAATGGAACTTTTTTACTTGGGCGCTTCTTCTGTCAATTATTGGCATCATGCTCTTTATTGTCACAAAAAATAAAATTCCTGGGGCCATCGTCACAGGACTCTCTATCGCCCTTCAACTAACTGCGATGAGTATGAGGGTCATGATCTCAGGCAGAGCACCCATTACCAACATGTATGAAACAGTTATGTTTTCTGGATTTGGAGCACTGATTATCAGTATCGTGATCTTTTTTATGAGAAAAGAAATTGTTTTTGTCGTAGCGGGCCTTGCTTTTAACGTCCTCTCTTTAATGATGATGAAATTTGCAAATGGGATGCTTGATGAGGGGATATCACCACTTGTACCCGTTCTTCGGGATAATTTTTGGCTATCCACTCATGTGACAACGGTCATTCTCTCCTACGCCGCCTTGGCGCTGTCTTGGGTTCTTTCGAATTCTCTACTGATAAGGGCCCGGTTTAAAAATGTCAGCTCAGGTGATTATCGATATGAAGTTGATCTCATCTACACCAGTATTAAATTTGGAGTGGTTCTACTTGCTGCTGGCGTGATCCTCGGAGGAGTCTGGGCAGACTATTCTTGGGGGCGATTCTGGGGCTGGGACCCAAAGGAGACGTGGTCTTTAATTGTTCTTCTGATCTACATGGCAATTCTTCATGGAAAATACACCACATGGATTCCGGCCCATCGGTTTGTTCCTTTAGTCGCAGGGGCCTTTATGAGTGTTATGATGGCCTGGTTCGGAGTGAACTATATTCTTGCCAGTGGCCTTCATTCTTATGGATTTTCTGAGGGTGGAGCGGTTTTTTTAGGAAGCTTTTTTGCAGTTCAAATCTTTGTATTAATTCTTTGCGGAAAGAGAAGTACTGCTGCCGCTTAAGGCAGCAGTACTAAAAACGAAACTATCTAACGATATAGTAATTTGCTCTTTGAGAATAGATTTTCTCAATCATAACTGAATCACCAGTTGACTCGAAGTAACCAATAAGGGCACCTTCAAGGCGAACCTGTTCAACGTAGAATGATTTAATGAAAGTCTCTACACTTCCCTTTAACCAGCCTGGAAGCTTAATAAAGCCAATCGCTACTCCACCAAGATTTAAAAGAGCACGATTTCTCTTCACACGCTTTGGATTAGAGTAATCGAAAGCAAGAGCTGGTTTAGAAGAGAACTGATGAGCATTTTTATGTAAGTGATAAATCTTACGAGCGCCATCTTCAGTAACTTCAACGAAGTTAAAGTTAAGCTTTTTCATGTTTTGAAATCTTACGTTTGTGAGAGGGCCTTGCCATTCACGGATACGGCTGTTTCCTGAACGAACAGTCATATAGAAGTTATTCATTCCATAATTTAACCAATCACGAGCTGCTTTATTAGATTCAATAAAGTTCATAGCATCAATTCTATACTCATAGATTGATGAAACAGATCTATCAACTTCTTCTTTCGTCATCCCAAGCTCAGTTTCAGGGATTGTTTCGAAGTAGTGAAGAAGCATATTGTGATGAAAGTGACGCTGCTCAAGCATCATATCGTGGACTCTAACGATCACAAAAGTCGCAATGTTAAGAACTGGAATGTTAGAGAAACGCTTTTGTGCTTCTCTAAGTGCCCATTCAACAACTTTATAAGTGACATTCTTTTTATAGAAGAAACGAGGGTCTTCTAGATTTGCCAAAACTGTCGGGTCAATAAATAGCATCGCTTCTTGAAGTTTCGTTTGGAATTCATTCCAAAAGTCAGTTTGATTGACACCGACAAAGGCTTCATCAATATTGATGTTTGGGATATTCATGAGAGCGTTTTTAAGAGCTGAAGCCTCGAAAGACCAAGCTTCCTTAGAATCCATTTCGTAACCCAAATCTCTCATGAGTTCATTAATTTCAGCTTCTTTTTCAGCAGACCCCAAAGCAGTAAATGTATGTTGCTCTTTAATGAGGTCATCTTTAATTTGCTCAATAAAAGGCATAATCGTGAATTTCGTCACAGCTTTTTTAAGTTTAATAACTGTAACTTTGTTCTGATCGTTTTTAACAATCTTGAATCGATCGTTAAAACCCTGGATCGACATATCTTGAGCGAATGCTGATAAAGTCAGCATCAGTCCAAAACACATGGTGATAAAACGGGACATGGAATCCTCCTTAATTATTATGAAAAACCTTCCAAATTGGTTTCTAATTTTCAATAGTTAATGCTAACTGGTATTAAAAGACCTCGACAATTGTTCTAAGTGCTAGAAATGAGCTGTTTCTTCTGTTATTTTCTTACAAAGGAAAAACAAGGAAAAACCATGAACTGGGCCATCACTCTATCTCTTATTATTCACTGGTACCTCTCTCTTTTTTGCCAGACTTTTTATCTCCACCGCTATTCCTCTCATGGTATGTTTAAAATGCCTTACTGGCTTGATCGAGTATTCTATCTCATGACCTATATCCTTCAGGGGCCTTCTTTTTTAAACCCTCGCGCTTATGCACTTCTTCATCAGGCCCACCACAAATACTCCGACACCGAAAAAGATCCACATTCTCCGCACTTTTATCCATCGATAAAAAAAATGATGATTAAAACGTTTTACGATTATCATGCCTTAGTTAAAAACCCCGTCGGAGAAAGAAGTGATCACTACTATCCCACTTGGAAAACCCTAGACCGATTTGCTGAATCAAAAATTCATACCCTTTTTTGGATTGGTCTATATCTATTCCTCTATCAGTTTGTCGTGGATTCACCTTGGCAGTACATTTTTCTTCTCGTTCATTTCTTAATGGGTCCCATCCAAGGTGCTACTGTGAACTGGTTTGGCCACAAAGTCGGTTACAGAAATTTTTCTTTACCTGATCAATCACGAAATACAATACCAGTAGATATCTTTCTCATGGGTGAACTTTATCAAAATAACCACCACCAATTTCCTATGGCGCAAAACTTTGCCAAGAAATGGTTTGAATGGGATCCAACCTATCCAGTTATTTGGGTATTGAAGAATTTGGGGCTTTTGAAGACTCAGCAATCTTAACTTTTCTGTGTCTAAAAATACGGTTGTACCATGATCTGAAGCTTTTAATTTCTCGGACAAGTTCTGGCCTTTGCTGCCTGAGTTCATGATAAATGGTCGTCACTAAGACTCCTCGATTAAAAGCAGCGTCATCAATAAAGTTTCCTCCGGTATGTCCCCAATTAACACCTATCACATAACCTCTATCATTAAAAATGGGAGCACCCGAAGAGCCACCTAATGTTGGGACGTAGTGAAAAAACTCTCCCTGATGAATCGCCATACCTCTGCCAATTGAGGCCTGAATACCAAGGCCCGCGGCATTTCCAATATGAAGGAGCCTTATATCTTTGTTACTTCTAGTAAACTTAGAGAGACGAAGAGGCTTAATTTCAGAAGAAAGAGGATCTCCATTTTGCATATTTTTCATTTGAACAACACAGTAATCAAAACGCCGACTACAGAATCTAATTTTTTCACAGAAGACTGTTTCTTCTTTGTGATTGAGCCTGATACTGAACTTTCCACATCCCCAATTTTTAGAATTAGGTCTAGCTGCAATCACATGGCGGTTGGTGAAAACAAGATTTTTTCCTACCAGAAAAGCTGTCGCAACATTTGTCCCTGAACCAGTTTTCGCTTCAAAAACGGAAAGACCAAGCTCTTGTTGATCCTCGAAATCTTCGAGGTCAATTTCACTAAAATATCCATTTTTAAAAACTTTCGCCCCAATGGTTTCACCGTTAATGATCTCAATTACGGGGCCCGTCACTTTAACTAAACTATCATCATCACTTAACTGATAGCCTTTAAAAATATAATGAAGGCCAGCTAGGCTTCGAGAAGGAATAATGGTCCATGAACTTGGAAGACCTCTGAAGGCATCCCCTTTTTCATCCAGGGAGAGAGTCAGAAATAAAACAAAAAATAGGCCAGGAAGATGTCCTTTCCTCATATAAAGAAGACATCGGTCAAATCACTTTTTTTATTCGCCTTTTAGGCCTCTGAGTGAATTTCTTTAGAAATATACGAAGTTTTCGGTAACTGCTGTTGGTAAGGGTTTGTTCTTAAAACCTCATCCCAAAGGGAGTATCTCATATCAAGTGACTTTAAACCTGCATCCAAGGCCATCTTCTCAAGCTCAGGATTACCTTGAGTCAAGTTTGAAAGGGCCTTCAGTGCAAGAGGTCCGTGCTCTCCGGAATCGACCTCAATATGCCTCTCCAGATAATAAAGGAAAGTTGGTGCACTCACCTTTTCTTTTTTTAGAGTATCGACAATTGCTTGAAACATATCTGGAATAAGTTTTTCACGGCCAAAGAAGAAACTAGAGGCCACTTCAACTACGTGCCCATTTCGAGCGAGATTAATATTAAATTCAACGAATTCTCTGGCACCAGAAGGAATCAAGCCATAATCACCGGTCTCAAGAAATTTCTTGATAAGGGTAGTATCGGCCCCGATTTCTTCCATCCCACGAAGATACAAATTAAAATGAGAAACTGGATGTCCCTCTTGATCAAGATCACTCTCTTCGCCCACAACAATTTGGTTAATCAATCTCACCATTTCAGTTGGATATTTAGAAGGTTTCCAAGGGAGTGAAACACAAGTTATATGAATCTGAAGAGATTTTAAAAGACTCATAAAATCCCAAACAGCAAACACATGGTAGCCCATGAAGTGCCTGATGGAATCAAGGTTAGAAAAAGTGGCGTAAACTGGATGCTTTGTAAGCTCAGCTTGCTTAAGATTTATGTCGTTTTTCATACCCAAAATTTATATGAAAATGAGGAAAAAAGTAAGGGAGTTCTACCTTTGTCTTATATTTTGTGGGCGTTGTCCAAATGGAAGACCTTGATCATGGTCAGACTCCCACCTGTCGGTCATGAGTTCTTGGCGCTCAACCCTATAAAATAACAAAGATTCGTCTAGTTCATTAAGCTTTTTCATGAGCTCATTTTGAAGCACCAATCTTTCCTGTTTAAGGGCAATCATATCATCCATCGCCTTTCTTTTTTCACGCTGTAATCGATTAATTTCCTCATCGTAATCGGCCGCTCTTTTGACTTTCATTTGATCAAAGTTCCAGATGAAGTGATTGATATCATTTAACTGCTTTAAAAAATCTTCCTTTCGAACAATGAGCTGCTCCCTATATTTACTGGCCTCAAAGACTCGAAGGGCCAGGGCCTTAGAGAAGAAATTTAAAACTGTCCCACGACGAAAATACTCTGAAGTAGAGTAGCAAGGAGCTAGGCTCTCAACGTAAATAGTAAAATGAAACTCTTCCACATTTCGAACGAAGGCCTTGCAATAATCTCGATTCTCATTGAGATTCAATTTAAAAAGGACGAGATCCCCAGATCTGAAAAATTTTGAATTATTATTTTCAACCTTTATTTTAAACACACGAGAATTATCATCTTTATCCGTGACTCTCCCAGAGAAGCGCTCATAATCCACATTAGGGTCAATCACTCCCCTATTATCTGGACCCACCACTCCTTCAGAGGGAAGATTAGGAACGAGTACGACTGCGAAGGCAGAAGAGAAAGTTAAAAAAAAGATAAGGCAGAAGTGGCCAAATGTACTCATGCTTTTTATTATCATTCAGAAATCAAAGAAACTCAAAACTTCGTTTTATATCTGACTAATACAGGAGACTTTTATGGAATTTTTTATCGACACTGGAGACATTAGCGAAATCAAGACTGCCTACACTTGGGGCTTCGTTGATGGGGTGACAACCAATCCTAGCCTAGTAGCTAAAACGGGAAAAAACCAAAAAGAACTTATTAAAGAAATTTCTGAAATCGTTGATGGCCCGATTTCAGCGGAAGTGATCTCTCTTGAGGCCGAGGGGATGATTAAAGAGGGAACAGAACTCGCTAAGATTCATAAAAACGTCGTGATAAAACTTCCGATGACTAAAGACGGGATGATTGCTTGTAAGCATTTTTCTAAGCATGGAATTAAAACGAACGTGACACTTATTTTTTCAGCTAATCAGGCCCTTCTAGCTGCGAAAAACGGGGCAACCTATGTCTCTCCTTTTGTTGGGCGCCTAGATGATGTGGGCCAAACAGGAATGGATCTTATTCAAGAAATTAGAGTTATTTTTAATAATTATGGCTTTGAAACGAAGATTCTAGCGGCTTCACTGAGACACTCTACTCACGTCAAAGACTGTGCCATGGTGGGGGCCGATACCGCGACTCTTCCCTTTAAAGTTATCGAGGGGTTATTCAATCACCCTTTAACTAAAAATGGTTTAGATCAGTTTATGGCCGATCACGCGAAATCTCAAAAATAGAAATCCAAAGACCCTTATTTTTGCTCCTGAAGGTCCGATAAGTCTTATAGACCTTGGACCTTCGGAGCAACATGAAAGTCGCCCTCATTGCCCTTAATCTTATGATCCTCTCCGCCTGTAATCCGGCCAAGACAACTGATGCGGATTTAACATCGGCCAATATTAATAAATCTGCTCCTTACATTTGGTCAGGAGCTGCCCTTCCAAGAACTTTTAAAATCTCAGAAGACTTTTCTCCAAGTGAACTTGAAAATATTCAATCCGTCACGGGAGCTTGGGAGTCGGCGGTTCAAAATAAAAAGAATTTCTTCAACGACACTGAAAGAACACCAGAAATTTCTTCTCCAAATTTAAATCTAGATGCAATTGGGGATGATAACATCAATGGGATTTATAAAATCACTAGCTGGCCTCTGGGTCTAAGCTCTGGTGCCCTAGCGGTCACGCAAATCTTTGGACGGAGGCTCAATATTGGGGCCGCAAACGAGTATGTAAGAATTGAGCACGCCGATATTCTTATCAATGAGAATCTCTATGACTTTCGAACGGGAGATACTGGCCGCAGCAACTCCTACGATTTAAGAACTGTCGTCCTCCATGAGCTTGGCCACTTCCTTGGCCTGTCTCACAAATACGGAAACACCGTGATGGTCCCAAGTATTACTTCCGGAACAAATATCAGAACTCCCACAAGTATTGATGCCACTGACATGGCCGACAAATACTCCATCACACTTGGAACAGGAACTGGGGCGGCGGTCATGGCCGGCAAAAGAATTGATTACTCATCTTCTCCAAGTGATCAGGGTCAACCGATAAAACTCATCATTGAATTAATGGCAGATGGAGAGTGCGTTCATAAAGAAAATGGCGCCGTTAGAGAGCGCCATTTTCCAAATAAATTAAAGTAGCTTTTGAAGTTCTTTAAGTGAGAGCTTTTTGTGAACTGTTGAACCGTGATTTGATTTTAGGTTTGAAAAATTTTCCGTTCCATAAGTATATTTTTTAAAATCCTTATCCAATGAAACGCCATAAAACTGATTCATCTCTTGAATGAACTCTTCGACAAATAAAGGTGAAAACTTTCTATTATCGACCATATGTCTCATAAATGGCTTTAAACCACCTTTAGACTTAAGTTTTCCATCAAGGTAACCCATAAAGCGCTCACCAAATGAGTAAGCGGCCATATCAGTCGTTCTTGTATAGTAAGGGTGATTCGACATCTTAGATGAACCAGAAAGAGCTGATAGAGTTTGGTAACCATCATCTCTCCAGCTAGCAAGCGCCTCGTCTAACCAACCTGAATTTCCGTTCGCTGGCATCACTCCGCGAGCAAAGTAAGAGTGAAACAACTCGTGTCCAAGAGCACTAAGGCTTGTCATGGTTGCCCCACAATACTCCATCCCGCCTTGGCCCGCATTGTAGATAATAAGCTGTTCGTGTGGCCAAGAACCGTAATCACCCTCTAGCTCATGAAACACGTCAGAGGCCTTGTTCTTAAGGGTCTCAAGTGAAGTGAATCCACCAAGAATGGATTTACCAAAATAAACCACAGATGGGATTTCGCGACCGTCGATAGACTTTAAGCTAAAGCGAAGTTCTGAAGTTAGGCCTTCTGGAACGGTGTGGAAAAAGATGGAAGAAGCGTTGAAGTGAGAAGGGTAAGAAATCTTGTAAGATGATTTAGATCCTTTTCTTAATTCTTGAACGACGCCATTGGTGTAGATCTTCTGTTTAGAAGTAAAGCCTTCAAACATGATATCAAAAGTCATTTTAACTTGATCGAATTCTAAATTTGCTGGCATGTAGCGCTCAAGAAAATTTCTCTCAGATAAATCCGAAGTCCAGAATGCACTTTTGACTCCCCCGTCACGAAACTCAATAAGTGTCGTAAGAGGAACAGAAATGATGGCCGTGTGTTCGCCAACTGAAATCAATTTATTGATTACACGGAGAGTTGTTTCTTTAGAAGGTGTTTTCACTTCAAGTGAGTTCACCGTCTCGCCATCAAGCTTCACTGATGATGGGGCCGCAACAGAATCAAAAATCGGGAGTCCTGCCTCTGGAGCATTGAACTTTATAGTCGCAACAACGTTTGCTGAGCTTGTAGAGGCATTATAAGTAATGACGTAGTCCGCAGTTTGGAAATCAACAAACACGGCCTTACCATTTGTCACATCAAAAGATTTTGGCCTGTGAGAGAGATCATTTGACTGGGCGAAAAGGGAGAAACAAAAAAACATCAAAAATACAATAAAATTCATATTTTACCACTAATGAAAAATTTAATGTTACAAGAAAAGGGAATAAGCTGTCTAGAAATGTAAGTGAATATCAGAAATTAGATTTATCTCATCCACAACCAGGACCTGGGCCTTGAAAAGAAACTGGCGAAACAGTTGGAACACTAGTCGAAAAATCAGGCTCAAAACCATATGAGTTAAGAGGTGGTGGAGTAGGCTCTGCAAAATATTTTCCAGGACCGCAAAAATCAGCAGGAATTAAATTTACACTATTCGTATTGCACCACATACAAACATAGCTATATTGATTTGCAGAAGCGCCAAAAAATAATGGCGTCTCATGGGGTTCACAAGGATGAGGAGTTTGGATAGATAGAGTTCCACCCTTTGTCTCGAAGCAAGTCTTAAGTGGCCTACATCTTGGAGATTCATCTTCGTTATATATACCACCTCTTAAAGTGCATGCGTAAGCTTCTCCGAAAGGATCAAAACAAGAATGAATCCTACGTATTGATGGTGACTCGATTTTGTAATAAACCAGGATAGGAATCCTGAATTTTTTTTTGTTTCGCCAATTTTTCCAACCTACTCCTTGATGACCTGGCTCAATCAAAATATAACCTTTGGCTGCAACAAGATTCTCCGGAGATGGATTATTTTTCGGAAGATCAAAACTTAATGGTGCTGCAACTCTTTCATTAATAACAAGACGGATATCTTTGATCGAGGTACCACCTTGAAGATACCAAACATCTGCACCTCCAGCTGAAGGCCTTTTAAGAACCCTAGGATTAGCTTTCAATTGAAGATCTAGTTTTATAGAAATACCATCATAAGAAAAAGCATTAGTAATATTTTCATTCTCAAAAATTTTTGTGCATTTGCCGGCAACAAAAAGCTCACTCTTTATCACGTCCACTAGATTTTTATAGGATACAACTCTAGCATCAGAAGTGATTTTTTTTTCAGTATCACTTGAAAGACTCATAAAATAGAAACCAGCTGCTCCAACTAAAGAAGCAATCGACATTACCAAAAGAATAGATGACCCTTTCTGATTTAATAATTTCAAGTGATGCCTAATTATTCAGTTTGCTGTGTTTTGTTATGAACAGCATATTCATTTGCTATGTACTCATGGTTTCCATCAAGAGTAAAATTATAAACTTTTTCGTTAGTAGTGATTGAGTCAATACTCAAAACTATTTCAAAATCACCATTTTTAACTAAAACGTCCCCAACTTCGAGGGGAGTAACATGAATCCCTGGCGCCTCCAACATAGATGCCTCTGGTAAAAGTGACTTCCAGCCAACCGTACTCAGGAATGGGTGATTCGGGGTAAAAAAGTATGCTCCCCCGTTAATACTATAAATAGGCCCTGAATAGTCCTGAGTTATAATTTTATTAACTTTAACTTTTTGTCCTTGGATATTTAAAAGATCCTCCCCAATCTGAACATCCTCAATCACTTTTTTCGAACGATCGAAAAGAAGTATCTCCGTACCTGCAACGAAGCAAGAACTAGCTGCTCCTCCGTCGTTAGTTCCACCTCCGGCGTTAGTTCCACCTCCGGCGTTAGTTCCACCTCCGGCGTTAGTTCCACCTCCGGCGTTAGTTCCACCTCCGGCGTTAGTTCCACCTACGACAGAAGCTGTACAACCACAATTTGAGAGATTGTTTGGCGTAGGACATTCAAGGCAAGTATTGAATACGTTAGTATAATTCACTGTAGTCGGAGAACACTTTTTACCACTGCATGGATGCGTATAAGACCAGTTAACAAACCCGGTTGTTGATTTCGTACTCGATGGTGGACAAGTAAAAGCATTTGTAAAAGGATTTTTTTGAGCTATGCAAAGTCTTGGAGCAACACTAGCCCCAGCACAACCAAAAGCATTACTGCTTTGAGTAAGTGTTACGAAGGACCCTTTAAAAACACAGTTTAATTTAGGCAAACATTTATTTTGACTACAGCACCAATCCCCCCCAGATGCTTCACAAATCTCCTGATTTGTTCTTTCTGCTCCACATGCCAAAATTTTATTAAGATTAGAAGCTACAACAGGAACACTAAAGTGATGAATATATAAGCGAGGATTAGAATTAGCCGAATTTGGCGCTAACTTGGAGTGTTTACCTTGCCTTACAGTAATTTTTGCTTCGACACGTAAAATGGTTTTTTTGCCTTCAATGCCGTCTATTTTAATAACCTCAAGGCCAGTGGAAACTGTGTCAAGAGTGGCAGTCAAAGAAGTTAATTCGAAATACTTAAATACTCGCCCCGAGCTAACTGGGAGATTAGGATTACCTTCAACTCCAGCAACTTTCCATCTATTCAGCACTATAGGAGACGGTGCTTGGGAAAAAGTATTATGCATCATATCACTAGAGCAGGACATGGCACTACTCAAATAAGTCGACATGGAACTTAAAAACTGAGCTTTTGAGAGAATCGTTTCAGATCTTTTTGACTGTGTATTCACATTGTCTGAAAGCTTCATAACCGCCATACCAGCGATTCCTAATAATGCCAAGGCAACCGTCACCTCGACGAGAGAAAATCCAAAACACTGCCTCAGCAACTTATTTAATTTCATAATGCCCTCAAAAAAATATATAATATCTATGCTATTATTTCTCGTGTAATCTTAGATGTCAAAAACAAAGGGAAACTGAGTGAAAAAGAACACATTTCAAAAGTTTATCATGCCCATAATTTCTGTCTCTTTTCTCTTTGGAATTTACTTCTTTTTTCAAGATCAAACGAATGTCACCTCTAACGAGGTAAGCCAAGTTCCCGTTTCAGAGATTATACCTGAAAAAAATAATGAATCTTACGGCCAGAGGGATAATGAAAAAACAGTTTCCACTGAAATTTCACAACCTGAAAGTAACACGTCTGAAGAAGAAGTAATTATCGAAACTTCCCCAACAGTGCAATTATGGAACGAATTTCAAAGCGAAGCGAGATTAAAATTATCGATCCATCCTAACTACAATCTTCAAAAAATAGATCTTGATGATAATGTAATGTCGGTCTATGGTTCTTCATTAGATGGCAAACAAAAACTTGCAGTGATGGCCGCAAAAGGTAATTTTACAATCGAACAGATTGAAGCTTTCATAAATGAAAACAAACAAGCTCTCAAATTTTCAAATAATAAAGTCTTTGTTGCATATGATAAGCCTCAAGTTTTTCCTGGTCTAGATGGCTCTGGCATTTCAAAGGTAACTGTTTTCAGGGGAACCGAGGTTGAAGGAAGGATTTTAAATGCGGCCTATATTCAAAGATCTGATAATCAAGGTTCCTATCTCCTTCTGCTTGAATCAGAAAATAGTTACGTTGATAATGTGGAAGGTGAGATTGACAGCATGTACTCTAGTTTAAAGGCAGAATAAATGCAACTTACGGCATCAAGTATTTATTTTCTCTCTTTCCTTCTTGCTTTTTGCAGCTTAGTTTATGAATTCATTTTCGCACAGATTTTATCGGTTACGATTGGAAACACTAAAAATCAATACTTAATTACAATTTCCATTTTTACATTTGCCTTAGGCTGTGGAGCAATTGCAACTCATTTTACGAAAGATAAAATTCATCCAAAGAAGAACCTTTTTCTTGTTGAAATTTTTTTAACAATACTTGGGTCTTTAGGCCCCTTTATCATGTTATACCTTTCAAGTAGCGGGAACCAAGGACTTCTCTTTCTAAGCTACTTAATAATTTTCATCATAGGATTTCTTTCCGGTTTTGAAATTCCATGCTTAATTAATCTTGGTACAGGACTCAAGGGGAAGATACTTGCCTTTGATTATATTGGGATGCTTGCAGCATGCTTACTTTTCCCTCTAATTATTTTACCTATACTTGGGATTGCGGGAGGAGCCATTTTTATATCACTCTTAAATGGAATCGCATTTTTTTGGCTTACAGATTTCAAGAAGTCTTCAAAATTCATTTTGTTTTTTATTTTGAGTTTCTTTTTATTTCTAACTATAAATCACAGAGATACACTTGGTGAGATAATGATTGAGATTTATTTGGATCAAAAATGATCATGTTATATTTTGTTACTTTTATAACTTCATTTACAACAATGTGCTATTCAATGATTTTATCTAGCACCGTTTCAGACTTCACAGGGGAAGAGGTTCTCTCACAATGTTTAACCATTGGACCTTATCTTCTCGGATTAGGTCTTGGGAGTTTATTCGGTGAGAAGGAAACAAATGAAAGAGCACTCAATAAGTTAATTAATATCGAATGGGCCAGTTCAATTATATTACCTCTTCTTCCTCTCTTGTTTATTTTAACTGTCTTTTTTTTCATAAATTCTCACTCATCAATCAATTTAATCAACTCAAAAAGGGAATTAATCTTTTACCTAGGTGTAGCTTGCATCTTATCTTTGATTACAGGACTTTTAGGTGGCTCGCAGCTTCCACTCATATTTAAATTATTTGGGGAAAAATCATCCTCAGAAATAGTTATTGGCCTTAACTATTTAGGTCCCTTATTTTCGGGTCCTTTAATCGTGCTGCTTAATAATTTGGCTTTTGAAACACCAAAACAACTAGGGATTATTGTTATAATACAAGTCCTTGGTATTGTAATTCTGGGCTTCAGACTTAAAAACAAATCAAGTCTCTTGATAAAGCTAACTCTTCCATTAATCCTCGTTATAAATTTTCAAAATATTCATGTGAATATTGAGTATCTAACTTTAAAATCAATCTACCTTGGAACAAAAATAAACTTTAATAATTTAGACAATGTTAAAACTGGATTAAATTTTCTTTATCAGTATGGAAAACTTGAAAGGGTCAAAACTCCTTATCAGGTAATTGATTATTTTACCACTCAGAAACATCCTGAAATAGAACTTGAAGAAGAGTCTACTCTATTCCTAAATCGGAAAACGCAATTTTCTGATGCAGCCATTTCTCCATACCATGAGAGCATGGTTTACGCTGGATTGAATCTTTTTAAAGGAAACGCAAAGAACTTCCTCATCCTCGGTGGAGGGGATGGACTGCTATTGAAAGAAATAAAGCAAGCAAATCCGAAGGCAAAAATCACCTTGGTTGAGCTCGATCAACAAATGATTGATTGGGCAAGAAAGAACCCAAAGCTATCAAAACAAAATCATTTTTCTCTTGATTTAAATAAAGGTGACACAAATATCATTATAGATGATGCAATATCTTATTTAAGAAAATTTAATTCTCGTAAAAAATTTGACATTGTATTAATTGACCTACCTTTTCCTGACGGGTACGAGCTAACAAAACTTTATAGCATTGAGTTTTATACTCTTTTAAAAGAAACCATCTATAATGACAGCATCGTAATTATTGATTTGCCACTACAGAAGGAAGAATCTGGAGACATATCAAAAGATTCAAAAATAATATTAAAGACGTTGGAAATGGTAGGATTCGATAACAAACTACCTTTTGGTCCGACATTATCCTTTATTGCGCTTACCCTATCACAAAAAAAACTTGCTTTCGATTATACGAATTTTCCAAATTATCTTAAACTTTCAACCAAACAAAACCTTAGAAAACATATTACGGATAAAGAAATGTCTTCATCCTTAAAGAGCGTTATCCCGAACTCAATGTTTAGGCCAAATCTATGATACTAACTTTCATTTTTGTCATTTTTTTTTCAGCTACTATTGCAAAATCAGAGAAAGGAAATCATTTAAATTCTGAACCAGATAAAAGTTACATGAATTTCTTTCTAGGATCCTATTTTAATTGGCATGAAAAAAATTTCCATTTTCGTCCTTCATTTGAAAACGTGGAAGCCAACAAATTTCTACAAAAAGCTATTGCAGAAATTGATCATTGGAAAACTCCTGAGAATAACCAACTGGACCAATTGCTTTTAGGTCAAGGATTTTTTGGCAATCAACCTTACTATGTTTTTCGTGTCTATATCGCAAAACATTTAAATAATGATTTATTCTTAAGGCAAAGCGGTGTCAAAGGAAGAATTTTATTTATAGAAACCCTTCCCAACAAAAGAATATGTCTAATTACGGAAGGGAAGGAAAATTGGTTAACCGTTCCAGTTATTAAGGATGGTTATTATTTAAAATACTTTTGTAAAAGTAATAATCAAAAGAATTTTCTTCTCAGTTACGTTGCAGTCCTTTCTATTAAACAAAAAAACATCATCGTAAACCCATTTCCCGTTGGGACAGAAAATGAATTAAGCATTTATTCCAAAAAAGGTATCGAAAGTAGTTTATATTATTCCAAGACTACAGACTACTCTATCCTGCCAAGAAAGCATTATTCTTATATTCATCTCACTGCCAAAGAAACTTTATTAAATTTTGATAAATATTCAGTGGACACAAATGGTAGCATCATTATTTATCACCCATGAGTATAACAAATCAAAGAATACTTGGATTAGATTTATTAAAAATTTTGACCCTGGTTGCGATAGCCATTTTTCATGCAAATGAATTTGTTTTTTTTAGTGATGAATTTCCTCTAGGATGGAGTTCTCCAATTTTGAAAACTTTTTTTTATTATGCTCGGCTTTTTGGAATTGGAGGCCAGGTTCTAGTTTCAATTATCTATTTTCTTTTTGGCTACACAAAAAAAAGCCGCCACCAACTTTTGAAAATATCTTTCTTTTCTATTTTGGGGCAAGTCCTTTTAGGAATCGCATTTAAGACTATCGAATGGGATATCTATTCATATATTTTCTCTGTAAATATTCTTATAATCATTTTTCCATTTTTTTATAGTTACAATTTTTACTCATTAATTTTCTCTTTGTGTGTGCTTTTAATTTCGCCAAATACCTTTCAAAGTTTTTTTGAACCGACCTCGTTTTTGGCCCTATTAACGGGAAATTTCAACCAAAGTAGTTCAGGTTCATGGCCGTTGCTACCATGGGCATTCCTAGCAATCTTGTTTTACCAACTAGGAATTTTAGCACGTGAATCAAATAAATTTCTGTTTTGGCAAAAGAATGAAATCTTTTTTTGGATTTTTGCTTTAGTCATTTCTCTACCTGGATTGGGGCATTATTATAACCTTCCAATTGGACCAAATTTTTATCACTTTGCTTTTTATCAAAGCTCTTACATCTTTTTTTCAAATTTCATCCCATTTCTTTTTTTGGGCAGGATCTCTTTACTTAACGGAACACAAGAATTCCTTGCAAATAAAAACTTGCCCAACTTTATTTATCAAACTTACTGGAATCAACATCTAGGGCTTACCTACTTGTGTTCAATTTTATATCTGGGTATTGGAATTAATTTAAAAAATTTATTTTTTGAACACCCTTTTACTTTTGATTTATTTTTTCTAGGAATAATGCCTATCTCGGAGGGGATTGCGAGATTAATTGTGTTGTCAAAAAAGAAGGTATTTAACTTATGAAAAGCATACATCTCACCAATACAAAAGATATGACCTATTTTTATTTACCTTCACTTCTTTTCCTGGTGGCAATGTTTATTCCTAATCTGTGGAAACTTTCCATGATTACTTTTTTTGTTTTTATTGTCTTAGATATTGGTCACGCATACTCAACACTATTAAGAACATACTTTAAGAAATCATATTACTTAAAACCAATACTCGCTCCCGTTATATTTTTTTCAACTTGTTTTCTATACTGCTATTTTGGGCTTCCGTATTTCTGGTCTTTTATTATTTATTTTACCTTTTTCCATCATATGCGGCAAAACTACGGCATCTTTAAGTAGTATTCCCATTTAGATCATTATCAGAACAAGTGGGATGAAGTGAATATTCAAGTTTTAGCAATAGTGCCGTTCATTCTATTTCATACAAAAACAATAAACTATCGACCTCTTTATCATGAAACAGAGTTTATAAATTTCAACTTTGGAGGATCTGTGGAGTTTTTCTACATTTCATATATCCTTTATTTCCTCTTTGCCTCCTTTAAAATACTGAACGCATTTAGCAAAAATAAAATGTCACTTTCAACGACACTTTCTTTCTTATATCCAAGCGCTCTAAACCTCACTTGTTTTCTTTTTTTTGAAAACTCCTTTCAAGCTTTTATCCCTCTGCTCGTTTTCCATGCAACAACTTATTTGTCTTTAATCCATTTATCAGAACAAAAAACACAGGGGGATTTGTTCAACCCAGTTAAGTCTTGGGCAAAAATTCTTTTAATTATTATTATTTTTGGATTCGGTGAAAAACTCATAACTGAATACTTTGATGTTTTTAAAGATTCAACATCCATGAAAGGAAATATTTTAATTTCACTTCTTGTTTCAATTTCTGTGCTTCCAAACCTCATGCACTACTACTTGGATGGAAAAATCTGGAAAAAGGATGATCCAGATTTCAAAAAAATCATCTCCTCGGTTTGATTAAAAGTACTGGATACCATGACATCATCGCCCAAAAGAAAAGTCCCACATCCATAGTGAGTGCAATAAATAGATGAAAAAAGAATCCCAAGAAGAGGAGACCCCTCCTGAAACGAGTGAAGGCAATAAAAACAAAGCTCATCTCAAAGACAAGAGTCATATAAGTAAGAACCTTACTTATTGCCGGATTTTTTATGATGTTAACCAAAAAATTATCTCGCCCTAGATAAGGCCAGTTTAAAATATCTGAAACCGCACTACCTTTTATCCAAAAAGGATCGGGTATCTTTTTGATTCCAGCAAAAAAATAGTAAAGTGAAAGATAGACTAGAAGTGACTGAAGAATGAGGCGACTCTCCCTAATTTTTAATTCTGGAAACATATCTCTACGTTTTTTCAGTGCCCAATGATTTTCAATCGGAAGAAAAAGAGTCAGTATGAGTAAAAGATTACTGAGCTGCTGAGGCTCGTGAAGGATAAAAGGATTCGCGGCATGAAATCCAAGATGAATGGGTAAAAGGATTATGAGCGCCCATTTTGCATAAAAACCCAAGGTGTACGCCATTAACATAAGAAAAGAGACGGCAAACAGCAAAACAAGAATCATTTGCGAATCATGAAAATAAAAAAGCCAAGATTTAGGGTAAAAAGTAAAAGCTTCTGGTGAAACAAATCCGTCCGACAGAAAGAATTTTCCAAAATTAGGAATAATCACTGTAATGTAATAGATAAGAATCCCTAAACCATTAAGGATTCTTGTTAAATCAAAAATTTCATTATCAGAAAAATCTCTATAAAGGACATTCCTGAATTTTATTAAAGTCGTATCGAGCATGCTCTTTCTCTGTCCACAAAAAGAAACTAGAAACCTTGTCATCTGTTAAAGTTGTCAATGAACTACATAAGTATGCCCTTCCTTCTGGCATATCACCACCGTACCCCAAGATTTCATAATAAAGAATTATTGGTAATTTATGGTAATAGAGATCTAACTCTCTGGGATAGACATCTCGCACTTTACCGTTTTTTAAAAATATCCTTAAACCAAGATTAGTCTTGTAAATAGGAAAATCTTCCGAATCCGACATCATCGACATATCTGTCGTTATGGGAGTCATCGAGACGTCGATGCCCAAAATCCTTAAAGGAACAAAAACTAAATCTGAGAGAGGATTTGAAAAAGGAAACCCAACAGAGAGGACACTCAGAAATAAAAAAATGATAAAAATGAGTCTATACATAGAAAAAAAAGGCCCCTTAGAAGGGGCCCTCAATTATTGCTTTGTTTTCGGTTGCGTTGTTTTTGCCTTATGAAAATTTCTTTTCTTCTCGGCCTCTTTCTCATTCATGATCGCTGATAGTTTTTTTCCAGTATCTTCAAGTTCTTCGATAAGCTTTTTCTTGATTTGCTCAGGGGACTTAAGAACTTTTCTAAAATCATTCAATGCTGTCGTTTCTTCTTTAATAAGAAGCTGTCTTTTGTCGACCTCTTCTTTTGTCATACGGTAGATCGCCATATCAGCTAAGTATTCAGCGTAAGTAAACTTCTGCTTTGTTAGGTAGTCTATATAATCCTTACGATTCGCCTTTTTTTCAGCAATCGCATAATGCTTTTCTTTAATAAAGCGAATGATCTCATTGTTTTTTGTGAGCCTATCTTCATAATCTTTAATAAGAAGTTCATACCGGCGCTTAGTGATAGCAAGTCTTTGGACGGTAAAGACCTCGAGAATCTCTTCTACGGTGTGGAAAACCTTCACACCTTTTTCAGTAATGAGTGTGTAGTTCGGAACAATAGAACTAGAAACTCCCATCACCTTCTCTACTTCTTGAAGCTCAGGAGTCTGCCCTCTTTTAAAAATAAGCTCAATGTTAATAACGTTATCTACTGAAGAGTCGATGTAATCTTTCAAGAAATCGTTATCCATATGCTTATTAAGATGACGATAAATCTTTTGAGCATCATAACCTTTTGGCACTTCAGTGATAAAGATTTTCTCACCAACTTGCTTAAAGCTCATTTTTGTAATGATTCTCGCCTTCTCATCTGTCTCAACTTTTTCAGTGTAATAGCGAAAGTAAGGCTTTATTTTTTTAATTTTTCCAGTTTCAACAAATGAGATCATCGATTTGATAATTTCATCGTGATTAAAACTTGGAATAACAGAAGAGAATCCTGTTCCAATTCCTTCAGCTCCATTAAGAAGCATAATAGGAAGCTTCGGTAGAAGACCAACTGGCTCCATGACTTTTTCATCATAGTTTGGAACCATTTGAACCTGGTTCATATCATCAAAAAGAAGAAGCTCAGCAACCTTACCTAACTTACACTCAATGTATCGAGCGGCAGCTGCCTGGGTTTCCATCCTTTCACCAAAGTATCCCTTCTTATCAATCAAGGGATAATTATTAGAGAAGGTATAATCTTGGGCAAGGTTTACAATCGACTGCTCAACTGAGGCAGGGCCATGGGGGTGAAGAGTTAAGACTAAACCAGTAAGAGAACTTACTTTAATAAGACCCTTATTTGAATTTTTCCAAAGAGTGAAGAGGATCCTTCTCTGAGAAGGCTTTAAACCATCTTGCAAATAAGGAATCGCTCGGTCCATCAAAGTATAGATTTGATAAGTTCTGTACTCTTCTTTAACCAGTGCCTCTAAAGGAACTGCCGCCATCGAATGTAGTGCTTGATTAGAATCTTTCATAATTATGCTCTGGCCTCACGTGCAGCTTTTTTCTTTTGTGCCTTTACTCCGGCAACAACGTTCGTTAAATCCACATCAATTTCATCAGAATCAATAAGAAGATCTTTTCTAAGCTGGGACTCTTTACCAAAACAGGTTTCAAGCATGTTTTTAGAAGCACCCATATCTTTTACCGAGATCTTGGTGAAATCTTTTCTATTAAGTACATGCTTAAAGGCTTCTTGGCTCATTTCTCCAAGTCCCTTGTTTCTCATGATCTCTTTAATTTTGACGTCTTTTCTATTTTTTAATTTCTCTAGCTCTGGTTCAGATTCACAATAGATAGTCCCTTTGTCGGTTACGACCTCAAACAAAGGAGCTTTTGCGATCTGGATCATGCCCATCTCAAACATTTCGGGCCAGAAAGTGAAAAAGAAGTTCGTTAATAGAGTGTTAATGTGCCCACCGTCAACATCGGAGTCGGCAAGGAAGACAATTTTAGAATAACGAAGTTCTTTTGGATCTGGTTTTTGTCCAATCGCTAAACCAATTGAACTCATGATATCGGCAAATTCTTGGTTCTCCAAAACTTCTTTAATTGAAGCTTGAGATACATTCATGGGCTTACCTTTTAGAGCAATCCCCCCTTGATAAAGCTTATCTCGAGCAGAACGTAATCCACCGATAGCTGAATCCCCTTCACAGATAAAAAGAGCGCATTTCGTTCGATCTTTTCTCTCATTGGCATCAAGAAGCTTTTCAACTCTTTGCTTCTTACCCTTCTTAGCAAGCTTAGAAGCATCTTTAAGATCCATCAAACGCTGACGGGACTTCGCTCTTTCCATAATATGATCAAGAAGCTCCTGATTTTTTCTCATGAACTTCGCCATGCCATCATTCATAAATGTTTCAAGGGCTTTCTCTAAAAGAGCATCTCTCACGAGTTTTCTCTTCGTTTGAGATTCAAATCGAGGGTTCGGCATCACAATACCAATAATAAATGTCATACCAGCAAGGACGTCATTATCGACAAGAGTTAACTTATCTTTTTTTGCCGTACGTTCAAGTTTGTCTTTTACTGTATTTATATAGAGACGCTTAATCCGATCATGGTGAAAACCTCCGTCATAGGTAGGAGTTGAATTCACGAATGAGATCATTCTTTCTTTTTCGTCGGACCTTTTATCAAAAGTGACTGAAACATGAATGTCATATTTCGCTTTAACCTTGGCCCCTTTAATATTGGTGGTTTCGTAGGTATAGCCTTCATCTCCAATTAATTGTGCTGAAGACGAATCAATTCTCTGGGCAAGCTCAAAAAGACCTTTCTTATAAAGATACTTTTCATCGTTAAAGTAAAAAGTTAATCCTGGGTTATTATAGGCAAGATCTATGATTCTTTTACGGAGAAGTTCTTTATCCACCACTTGGTTTTTATAAACTTCTTTGGCGAGAGTTAACTCAACCTTAACTCCAGAGGGACCTTTAAAAGGCTTTTCCTTCGTTTTCTTAATTTGAAGAGCTCCATCCAAGAATTCAAAAGTTTGCTCTTTTTTAGAGTTATAATGCCTAATGGTCGCCTTAAACATATCTGAAGTAAGGCACGTTGCAGAGGCCCCGAGACCATTTTGACCAAGAGTTCTATAGAGAAAGCCTTTCTCATCGACTTCTTCATCTTTGAATTTTGACCCCGTTCTAAACTCTGTATATACATCTTTAATTTTAGCTAAGGGAAAACCGATCCCGTTATCTTGAACAGTCACCACTTTTGCATCTGCCGAGAGATTGACATGAATCTCAGAAACGTGACCGCGGTAAAACTCATCAATACAATTATCTAGGATTTCTTCAATCGCTTTAGATTTTGCTTGGTGAAAATTAACTTTTTTAAAGTCTATCGAGTCTTTTGTGTAAACATAGGTATCAAGTTCTTCGATATCATTACTTCCGAAAACCAGTGTCACTCGGTTTCGGCAATGCCAACGTTGGTCTTTGCTTTCAATGATAGCTTCTTTGACCTTTGCGCTGCGGCGCTTAACTTCTTCGACGGCCATAGTCAAAAGCTCCTTTAAATTTGCTTACTGGAAAATCAATAGGATAAGATTAAGATCATCCAGAACAATAGGTCAACCAATGAGATATCGATTTTTACTAATTTCTCTGAGTTTTTTATTTGTCTTTGGGGTTTATGCCCAAAACAAAATCAATCTACCCGTAAGCTTTGGTCAGTTAATTTCTCAAAAGCTTAAACCTTTTTTCTCTCCTTCTGAAGGGGAAAGAGAAGATTTATTAAAAGGTGAAGTCATATCAACAGGTAAAGTCCACTCTCCAACAAATAAGGAGCAGCAAATGTCTTTGTTTGTTGCTGGAGTTCACCCTCGAAATTGCACGAGGGCCATGAGAAAGCTCTCTCTTTATGAGAATTACAAAAACTACATGGATTTCATTAAATCCAGCCAATATGATGAAATGTCTCAAAAATTTTCTTTTACGATTGATCACACCCTTCTGCCGTTTCCAATGATTGTGAGATTTAAAATCCCTAGGATTACTAAAGAAGGAACATATCCCTTCACATTTGAAGATGGATTTTTAAAAGACCTAAAGGGGACTGTGATTGTTCAGGATATTGGAAAATTTTGTATCCTTGGTCTTAAAACTGACTGGAGAGGTCCAGATACTCCTCTTCCAAATATAATTTTTGGAACATTTATTCAAACTGTCGGTAAACTTGGATTAGAGCATTTAATAAGAGTTTCCATCTTTTAAGTCTTTTCAAATAGTTTCGGCCCAATTAATCTCGACTCGTGCAAGTTTTAAGAATAAAAGCTATTGATACCCATCCCATTCGGCATAGAATGCTGCGACCTAATGGCACGCTTGAAGACTGTATCTTTCAAGGTGATAACGATGAACTCACTTTTCATCTAGGCGCGTTTGTTGAAAAAAAACTTGTTAGCGTTGCTTCATTTTATTTTGAAAGAAGTGATCGCTTTTCAGATCAATACCAGTACCGCCTCCGGGGAATGGCAACACTTCCCGAATACCAAGGCCAGGGGTTATCCTCATCGTTATTAAGAACAGCTTTTCCCGTCATTAAACAGAACCAATGCACCCTTCTTTGGTGTAACGCTAGAGAAAAGGCGATGGGTTTTTACATCAAGGTTGGCTTCGCTGCAACCGGAGACTTCTTCACAATTCCAAACATTGGAAAACATATCTTGATGTCTATTAAGATTGATTAGATAATTAAAAAAATCTATCCTAAGGATGAAAGTGTTTACTCATCACGATTATTTTCGTCTCGAGCTTGCGATGTCTCTTGCACCAGTTATTGAAAAAACCTTCAATTGTAAATTTCCATTTGAAAAAGTTTACGAGCTTTTTGGTGCCACACCATCTAAAGAGGCCGGGGATCTCGCCTTTCCACTTTTTATGATCGCAAAAGAAGCAAAAACAAACCCTGCTCAAGCTGCTAAGTTACTAGATGAGGCGGTTTCGACTCTTCCTGATTTTATTTTATCAAAAAAAGTCATGGGGCCATACTTAAACTTCTTTTTTGATTTTAATAAGGTCTCGAATAATATTGTCCCTAAAATTTTGAGCGGGGAAACGTTTAAACAAAAATTAACTGAAAAAACTCCGCGAACCATGATTGAGTATTCTCAACCCAATACCCACAAAGAGATGCACGTGGGACATATGAGAAACCTCTGCCTCGGAGATGCTCTTATTCGTCTACATCGTTATTGCGGCTTTGATATTGTCGCTTCAACTTTTCCTGGGGACGTTGGAACTCATGTGGCCAAATGTCTTTGGTATCTTAAGTATCACTATCAGGGAGAGATTCCAAAAATCAAGCGAGGCGCTTGGCTTGGATCCATGTATTCGACTGCTCATAATAAATTAGAGGCAGAACGAGGAACTCCACAAGAGACTGAGAATCGTGACAAACTCACCATGATTCTTAAGCAATTAGAGCAAAAATCTGGCGAGTTCTACGATCTCTGGGTTGAAACAAGACTGTGGTCAATTGACCTCATGAAAGAAGTTTACGATTGGGCCGGAGTGAAGTTTGATGTGTGGTACTGGGAATCAGAGGTTGATTCCGATTCAGTGAAGCTTGTTAAAGAGTATTTTAACAAGGGATTGTTCGTTGAGGATCAAGGTGCTATCGGTGTTAATCTTGAAGATTATAAACTCGGATTTTGTCTCCTCTTAAAAACAGATGGAAATGGTCTCTATGCGACTAAAGATATTGAGCTCGCACGAAGAAAGTTTCAAGACTATCACATTGAAAAAAATATTTATATCGTTGATAAGAGGCAAGAGTATCACTTTAAGCAAGTTTTCAAAGTCTTAGAACTTATGGGATTTGAAAATGCAAAGAAGTGTTTTCATCTTCAATATGACTTTGTTGAACTTCCGGATGGTGCTATGAGTTCAAGAAAAGGAAATATTATTCCTCTTCAGAGCTTAATCGATAATATGGTTCAAATGATTAAGGATCAGTATCTCGCTCGCTACAAAAATGAGTGGTCGAGTGATGAAGTTGAAAAAACCGCCCAGATTGTTGCAAAGGGTGCCATTAAGTATGGAATGACTCGAATTGATCCAGCAAAGAAAATTGTTTTCGACATGCAGGAATGGCTTAAGCTAGATGGTGAATCTGGCCCCTATATTCAATATGCCTATGCTCGAATTAATTCAATGGTTAATAAACTCGGAACTCCGATTGACTCAAGTCTTGTGATAGAGACTTCTCAGGAAAAAGAACTTATTTCTCAGTTGATGAACTACCATCATGTCGTACAACAAGCGACAGAGCACTATCGCCCTTCTCTTTTAACCAATTATCTTTATGATTTAGGCAGGGCCTTCAATAGTTTCTATGCCGAGTGCCCAGTGGGCACGGCCTCTGAGCCAATCAGATCGTCTCGTTTAAAAATGTCTAAGGCAACAGCATTAACAATTAAGCATGGCCTTTCACTTTTAGGTATTGAGGCTCCAGAGAGAATGTAGATGAAAATTTCTATTCAAATAGAGCTTACAAAGACGGTTGATTTAGAAACGAAGAAAGAATCGGTGACCGTTGGTAGATCACCAGAGTCAGACTTAATCGTCCCTCATCCTTCAATATCTCGTAAGCACTGCCAAGTTGAAGTCATTGGAAACACCTTATTTATAACAGATCTAAATAGCTCAAACGGGACCTTTATCAATGGCATGAGGCTTATTCCAGACGAAAAGCATGGTTTAAAAGCGGGAGACAAATTGGTCATTGGTAAACTTGACTCTAAAGTTTCCAATACAGACCCTGACCAATTCACAAGTTCGAAAATTAATGCACCCAAAACTGGCTCAAATACTCAAACAGTAAATTTAAATCATATAGGTCAAAGCATTCCCGAAATTAACTTAGATCTCAATAAAGGATTCAAGATAACAGGTCCAAGAAATCCAGTTGCAGAAGAATACAAATTAAAAAGAAAGCCTAATAACAACACCCGAAATATCTACATTATCCTATTTGGCGTTGTTTCCGTTATCGTTGGTATCCTCATGTTCATCGGACTAAGTAAGTAGAACACTTGCAAATTAAGCATCTGCGGATATACTATAACCATGCTCTTCACTCTTAAACTCATTTCAGGCGAAGTGGTTCAACACAATGTTAAATCAGACATTGTGACAATTGGACGCTCTAAAAATTGTACCATCGTTGCGAACTATGAAGGGATTTCAAGGAATCATTGCCAAATAGATTTTCAAAATGGTGAGATTTTTGTGACAGATCTTGCTAGCACAAACGGTGTCTTTATTGATGGCACAAGATTAGAACCAAATATTAAGACCCAGTACCAAACATACCTGACTCTTTCAGCTGGATCCATTCAGTCTATTACAATTGAATTTGATGATAAAACAGGAATTCAAACTCAGAATCCCTATGGGTCACTCTCTAATGCCGGACAAAAGACTTCTCAACCTAAAGAAGAGACTCAATTAACCAAAACGACCGCCTATTCTACATCGCCAATGAGCACCGATTCTGAAATTAAAGTGAAATCAAAAAAATCGACTACTCAAATCACTAGTTCAACCCAAGCATCAATCAAAATACCGAATAAGAAAAAAGAAAAGAAAAACTCACTTCTTACAAATATTGTGGCCGTGCTTTTACTTATTGGGGCGATTGCATGGTATGCAACGAAAAATGAACACACTGAAGAGATATCAACTCCCAAAGAAACGATCTCCCCCGTGGAAAATGAGAAAAATTTCGAACAATTCTAGAAACTAACGTTTTTACTTCTCCATTCTTCTTTGACGCAAAATCTTTGCCCATGATGATGAGTTGTGAGAAATAGTTTTCTTTGATTGCAGGATTCCTTCGTAGGAAATAATCCAATTGGGGAACAAGAATGAGTATAGACATCTAGCTTAAGTGAGTCTTCTTCTCGCTGAGACTTGCAATTCGTAAAGTTCTCTTGTGTGACGCAGGTCCAGTGCTTTTCTAGGCAATCATAGATAAGAAATGGGCCAGATTCATATTTATCCGAAAGAATATTTTGGGCCTCACTCGCAAAAAGTGATGTTATACATCCAGAAATAAGAAAAACTAAAAGGATTCGAGGACTTACCATATCCTTCTTGTCGGTTTTTACAGGAATTACTTTAAGCTGAGGCCAGTAGGTTATAAAGATGAACAAAATCGGATAATTAAGTCTAACTTAAATGTAGGTGAATTTTCGCCTTATTTAAGCTAAGATCCCAAAAAAAATGTAAGCTAATTTTAGGCCTATTTATGATTAAAATTAATCGAAAAATTGAATACGCACTTATGGCGCTTAAGCTCATGAAGGAAAAAAATCTTTCAGAACTGACCACTGCAAGAGAAGTTTGTGATCGCTTTGAGACACCTTTTGATACCACATCAAAAGTTATGCAGCTCATGAATAATTGCGGCGTTCTCCTCTCTCATAAGGGAGTTAAAGGGGGCTACACATTGGCGCGGGATTTATCTGAGGTCAGCTACATGGAGCTCGTCGAATTAATTGAAGGAAAAAGCTTTATGATGGACTGTCACGAAGGCCCATGCGATCTCTACCATAAGTGCAATATCACTCAACCCATCAAAAGATTAAATGATTATTTAATCAATATATTCAATTCAATTTCTCTAAATGAACTTTTGGCCGAAGATAACCTTCTGGCCCTAAAAAGAATACCTGAGAAAAAAGTTGATCATTGCCCTCTCATTGATAACTCTAAGGCGAATTCATGAAAATAGACGATAAACTCCAAGACAATTACAAATACGGCTTCATCACAGAAATTGAGACGGAAGAATTTCCTAAAGGACTTTCTGAAAATATCATCCGCCTTATTTCTGAGAAAAAAAATGAACCTGAATGGCTTTTGGATTATAGACTTAAGGCCTACAAACACTGGTTAACTCTAACTCATCCGGAGTGGCAGTATTGTAAAATTCCTAAAATTGATTTCCAGGATATCTACTATTATTCAAAACCAAAAACGAAGAAGAATGCTTATAGTAACCTTGACGAAGTGGATTCTGAACTTTTAGAAACTTTTGAAAAGCTGGGTATCCCTCTTACTGAACAAAAAAGACTCATGGGAGTTGCGGTGGACGCAGTCTTTGATTCTGTGTCAGTGGGAACAACTCACAAAGAAGATCTTGAAAAAGTTGGGGTCATTTTTTGTTCAATCTCTGAAGCAGTCGAAAAACATCCCGAACTCGTAAAAAAATATCTAGGAACGGTTGTCCCTTATTCTGATAATTTTTATGCGGCCCTAAATTCAGCTGTTTTTTCTGATGGATCATTTGTCTACATCCCTAAAGGTGTGAAATGTCCCCTCGATTTATCAACTTATTTTAGAATTAACGCTAAAGAGTCAGGTCAATTTGAAAGAACTCTGATTATTGCTGATGAAGGTTCCTACGTTAATTATCTTGAAGGATGTACTGCACCTCAAAGGGATGAAAATCAGCTTCATGCCGCGATTGTGGAACTCGTAACTCTTGATGATGCTGAAATTAAATACTCAACTGTTCAAAACTGGTACGCCGGAGATAAGGAAGGCAAGGGCGGTATTTATAACTTCGTCACAAAACGAGGCCAGTGTCGTGGAAAGAATTCTAAAATTTCCTGGACTCAAGTTGAGGCCGGCTCCGCCATAACCTGGAAATATCCCTCATGTGTTTTATTAGGTGAAAACTCACAGGGTTCTTTTTATTCCGTGGCACTTACGAATCATTATATGCAGGCCGATACCGGTACAAAAATGATTCACGTGGGAAAAAACACTAAATCAACAATTGTATCAAAAGGGATATCGGCAGAAAAATCCCAGAACGTTTATCGTGGTCTTGTTAAAATCATGCCGAGTGCAACCGGAGCAAGAAATTATTCGCAATGTGATTCAATGCTAATTGGAGATCAATGTGCGGCCAATACCTTTCCATCTATCGATGTGAAAAACAATACGGCCATCGTTGAACATGAGGCCACGACATCGAAAATAAGCGCAGACCAAATTTTCTACCTTCAATCAAGAGGGTTTACTTCTGAAAAGGCCGTCTCTCTTATTGTGAACGGATTCTGTAAGGATGTCTTTAAGACACTTCCGCTCGAATTCTCGGTTGAAGCGGTCAAATTAATAGAAATGAAATTAGAAAACTCAGTAGGATAAATATGATTGAAATTAAAAACTTAACAGCAAAAGTAGATGGCAACGAAATCCTGAAGGGGATTAACCTCACTGTAAAAAAAGGCGAAGTTCATGCCATCATGGGGCCTAACGGTTCGGGAAAATCAACTCTATCAAAGATCATAGCGGGGCATCCCGCCTATGATGTCACGGGAGGAGAAATTCTTTATGAAATCAATGGTAAGATGAAAAATCTTCTTGAACTAGACCCGGCCGAAAGAGCGAAGCAAGGTATCTTTTTAGGTTTTCAATACCCAATAGAAGTTCCAGGGGTTTCAAATTTTACGTTCCTTAAAGAGTCATTTAACCAAATTTGTGAGGCCCAAGGGATAGATAAGATGGATGATGAATCTTTCTTAAAGCACCTTCGTACAAAACTTAGACTTCTTGAAATGAATGAAAGTTTTCTTGAAAGATCAGTCAATGAAGGCTTCTCTGGTGGGGAAAAAAAGAAAAATGAAATTCTTCAAATGGCCGTATTAAATCCAAGGCTCTCCCTACTTGATGAAACCGACTCAGGTCTTGATATTGATGCCCTAAAGATTGTTTCAAATGGAGTGAATGCTTTAAAGAATAGATTTAATGCCACCATCTTAGTCACCCACTATCAACGGTTACTGGATTATATTATCCCCGATTATGTTCATGTCCTTTATAAAGGGAAAATCATCAAGTCTGGTGATAAAAGCCTAGCTCTGGAGCTAGAAGAAAAAGGCTATGACTGGTTAATTAAAGGTTAATAATGAATATTGAAATATTGTCTGCCATTGCAGAAAAAAAATTGGAACACATTAACGGGAGTCTTCTTGATTTTAGGAAAAACCATTTGGATCAATTTAAGCTAAATGGATTTCAAGAGATTTCAAAAGATAGTTATAAGTTCACAAATATTGAGAGCTTTTTTAAAGAACTCTCTTACGCGCCAGAAAATTTTGACTCTGAAGTACCGGATTTCAAATCGACTATCCCCACGATCACTTTTTTAGATGGAGAGTTTTTTGGATCAGAGAATTTGCAGCCAGAAATTTCTATCAAAATGGTTAAGTCACATTTTAACGAGGTCAAGGATCTCTTTACCACAACGAATGCACTTTCAAGACTCCATCATGCCTTTCTTCAAGACGGAACAATTATTGAAGTCGCTAGGAACAGCAGTGTTTTAAGGCCACTTCGTATCCTTCATATCCTTACAAAATCTACGGTCTCTGCTCCAACGAATATCATTATTGTAAACAGCAACACAAAAGTCTCTATCATTGAAGAAACGAGAGTTTTAGGCGCAACTTCTCACGCGCACATAGCTGAAACCTATATTAAGGCCCATCAAGGCTCGAAAATTGAACACATATCGGTTCTCGTTGAAAACGAAAAAGGTATTAACCACTCCACAATTACAGCTCAAGTCAAGCAAGATGCCTCATTCCGAAGTGTCATCGTTTCCGCCAGCGGCATGATGAACAGGAAAAACCTAAGTATTAATCTCAATGCCCCCGGTGCGCATGGAGAATCACATGCATTATTTCTTACCAATGGTTCTGAACATTGTGACATTAACACAGAAATCAATCACCGCTGTGAGGACACAACTTCTGAACAAATGGCGAAGGGAATTTTGGATGGCGAATCCAAAGGTATTTTTACCGGAAAAATTCACATCTTCCCTAGATCACAAAGAGTCGCCTCTTCTCAAATTAATAAGAATCTTCTTCTCTCGAAAAGGGCACAAGTTCATTCACAGCCTCAACTAGAGATTTTTGCTGATGATGTTAAATGCTCCCACGGCTCAACAACTGGTCAATTATCAGACGACGAAGTGTTTTATTTTGAAACGAGAGGAATCCCGATGGAAAGAGCAAGAAATCTTCTTGCTCTTGGGTTTGGACTAGAAGTTGTTCAAAAAATAGAAAATCAGGAATCCAGAAAACATATCCAGGATATTGTTAAAAATAAACTTAATGAAAAATTCTCAATTGGAGACATAAAATGAACCTCCAAATAAACTCCTTACGAGCTGACTTTCCATGTGCTGAACAAATCATTAACGGAAAGAGACTCGCCTACCTCGATAGTGCTGCAACAACCCTCAAGCCTTATCAAGTTATTAAAGAAGTTGAAAAGCATTACACATCAGAAACGTCCAATATTCATAGAGGACTTTACTGGCTGTCAGAAAATGCGACGTCTAAATACGAATCCACCAGGGATAAAATTTCAACTCTGATAAACTCTCCTGATAGAACTCAGGTCATCTTTACGAAAGGGACAACTGAATCCGTTAACCTTGTTGCTCATTCATATGCGAGAATTTTTTTAAAAAAAGGAGACTCGATTCTTCTTTCTCAAATGGAGCACCACTCTAATATTGTTCCATGGCAACTGGTCGCTGAAGAAAGAGGTCTCCAAATCAAAGTCATTCCAATTGATGAAAAGGGCGACATTATTTTGGATGAATATAAAAAATTACTCACCCCTGATGTAAAACTAGTTTCTGTTGTTTATGTTTCTAACGCCCTAGGGACAATTAACCCTATAAAAGAGATGATTCACCTTGCCCACCAGTCTGGTGCTAAGTTTTTCGTTGATGCCGCACAAGCGATTTCCCATCTAAAAATTGATGTCCAGGATCTTGATGCTGATTTTCTCGCTTTTTCGGGCCATAAGATGTTTGCTCCCACTGGTGTTGGTGTTCTTTACGGGAAATTGGATCTTCTCAATTCTATGCCGCCTTACCAGGGTGGTGGAGACATGATTGATGTGGTGACGTTTGAAAAGACAACCTATAACTCTCTTCCTCACAAGTTTGAGGCCGGGACCCCTCCTATTTCCGCGGTTATTGGACTTGGGACTGCGGTTGATTACATGAATCAGATTGGTCTTGATAAAATTCATTCTATTGAAAGTGATTTACTTTCTTATGGGACCCAGAAGCTTAAGACAATAAGTGGTCTTAAGATTTATGGAGAGGCAAAAAATAAAACCTCTGTTATTTCATTTGGCCTTGGAGATATTCATCCTCACGACATCGCTTCACTCATAGATAAAGAAGGGGTCGCCATAAGAACCGGACATCATTGCACACAGCCCTTAATGAAATTCTTCAAGGTTCCTGCGACATGTAGAGCTTCTTTTTCAATTTACAATAATCAAGAAGATATTGATCAATTATATAATTCACTTTTAAAAATAAAGACATTTTTCGAATAGGGACTTTTATGGAAATTACAATTCAACCAACACCAAATCCAAATGCTCTCAAATTTATATTAGACAAAGATGTTAAGACCGATGGAAAAGTTTCATTCAAGACACCACAGGACTGTAAAGATATTCCTCTTGCAGCCGCCCTTTTTGATTTAAGAGGCGTTGATCAGATCCATTTTTTCCAAAATGTCATCACAGTCAGTAAATTTAGTTTTGAAGAATGGGATAACCTAGAACCAGCGGTCCAAACCTGCATTGAGAGCTTCCTTGAAGATCATGATCCACAATTTAAAACTATTGACCCAGAAGCTGACCGTAGAGCAAATCTTTCTCCAGAGCTTCGACAAATTGAAGAAATTTTAGATAAAAGAATTCGGCCTGGCCTTCAGGGTGACGGTGGTGACCTAGCGGTGAAGGAGTTTAAAGACAATGTTCTTATCGTTAAATACCAAGGTGCCTGTGGAACTTGTCCAAGCTCCACAACTGGAACACTTGAGGCCATTAGATCAATTTTAAGGGATGAATTTAATCCTCAGGTTGAAGTGTACCTGGCCCCAGACCTATAAACGCTTCACTTAGTCAGGTAATATAAATCTTGGTTTTATAAAAAAATATTAGATAATATTAATAAGAAAGTATTTCCCAAGGAGAAGTGTGCCCGAATCGATTTGCCTCTCTTTAAAATCACCAAGTAAGTACTATACCTTCTCGTCTGAAGAAGATTCTTCATCTATTAAAATTGGAAGATCTTTAAACTGTGATTTTTCTGTTCCACTAGAGGATTTATCTAGAGAGCATTGCTTACTGGAACTCATCGACGGAGACTTCTACATTACAGATCTTAATAGCAGTAATGGTGTTTGGGTGGACCGGGAGAGAATTGTCCCAAACGAGAAAATCAAAGTAGATCTTTCAAGTGTCATTGTCCTTTCGAATATATATACCCTTACAATAAATCCAACTGAAATCAGCTCAAAGTCAGAATCTAATTCTAATCTAAATATAGACCGTGAAATTGATACTGTAAGTTTTCAGCTTGATTTTCCAGCTGATAAGAAAAAGAAATTAACAAAAAATAAATTACCTGAAAAAGATTCTGTCGAAAAAGCGACTTCTAAAAAGAGAGAGATGATCATCATGACCCTGGGTTTTCTTGTGGTTGCCGCTTATGTCATGTTTGAGTTTGTTCTTCAAGATTAGCTCTACCAATCTTTTGGCGTGTAATAGCTCCACATTTTTTCGTAAATTGAACCTTTTTTCGGTTTGAACTGATAGGTAAACTTACATCTCGCGGGAAGAGAGATTAATATTGAATCCACTCTACCGTTTGTTCTTAGACCAAAGAGGGTTCCACGATCATGAAGTAGATTAAATTCAACATACCTTCCTCTACGGTGAAGCATGAAGTCTTCATCTTCCGGTGTCCAAGTTTCAGTGATTCTCTTTTTAACAATAGGAAAATAAGATTCAATGAAATGATTGGAGAGATTAAAAACTTCGCTCATGTCTTTTTCAATATCCCCAGAATTAAAGTGATCAAAAAAGATCCCACCAATTCCACGCATCTCTAGGCCTCTATGGTGGTTATTAAAGTAATCATCGCAAGTTTTTTTCATCTCAACATACTTTGAACCTGCTGCCTTTTTCCATACTCCGTGGAAATAGGAAAAATCATCTTCAAAGGGATAATAAGGGGTGAGATCTGCTCCTCCCCCAAACCAGAACTTATCACCCTGATGGATCATGCGGAAATTTGCATGAACGGTTGGCACCCTGGGATTCATGGGATGAATAATAAGAGAAATACCGGCCGCCCACATCTCATCACCTGAGCCCTGAAGATGCTTAGCAAATTGAGGGTCAATCTTTCCATAAACGCATGATGTGTTCACTCCAGCATTTTCAATAAGCTTCCCCGTCAAAGCTCTCGTAATTCCCCCACCGCCTTCATTACTTGAATGATCCAGTCTAGACCAGGGATCTTCATTAATCACTAGACTCGGGTCGATAATTAACATTTCCTGAGTAATTTTGTTTTGAAGGTTCTTAACATGTTGGTGAAATAAATCTTTTTTTTGAGCTAAATCCATAAAGTCTCCGCAAGATTTCTTCGAAAAGAAAGTAGGCATAAATTATTGAGCTCATGAAGACTATCACAAGAGATTTACTGTCTCTAGTATTGAATTTTCACGCAGAGCTTAATTTCTCAAACTTAACGAGGATCATCCATTGTTACAAAAGTTTTTAACCAAATCTTTAAGGCAAACGGGTATTTTCTTCATTTTCGTATTCGCCATTCTCTGTATTTTTACCACAACGATAAGACCATCGGATATTAAGGAAGAAAATATTTTTTATAAGATCCTTGCCTTTACTCACCACTATTCAAGGTCATTTGAAGAAAGATTTTATGACTTTAGGATGAAATCTCTTTTAGATCCGAATTTTAAAAGCAAGGAAATTACTTTAATTAAAATTGATGACTACTCACTTCAAAAAATTGGCTCCTGGCCTATTCCACGGACGATTCATGCTGAAATGATTGATCAGCTAAGTCACTTCGGTGCGAAGGTTGTGAGTCTAGATATCTTTTATCCAGAGAGATCTCCAGACTTTGGAAAGATTTCACCGGACAAAGTTTTTGTAAATTCTCTAAAAAATTTTAAAAAGAATGGTGGCGAAATTTTTATTGCTTACACTTTAGTCCACAACGCAGAAGAGGCGTTAAGTGAGATCCCTGATCAAATGTTAGACCATATGATAAACACGAGAGGTGAAGCGAATTTATCTCAAATGAAAATTAATAAATATACTTTCCCCATAAAAGAAATTCTTGAAAGTGGTGTTGGTCTTGGAAATATTCATGCCGAACAGGATTCAGATGGTGTTTTCAGGCAGTATCAACTTGTTTCTAATATTGATACTATCTATTATGGTTCACTTGCCTTGAATGCCTACGAGGCCTATACAGGTGAAAAGAAAAATATCAAAATTTTTGAAGATGAAAATGGTATCTCCGGAGAGCTTGAAATTGATCAAAAGAAGTTGGAAGTATCAGAAAGTGGAGAAACCAAAATTCGTTATATCGGTGGAACTGATCAATTTAATACTGTTTCACTTTATGACCTTATAAAGGCGAAAAAAAACGACCCAAAGATGATTGAGCTTATAAAAGATAAAATGGTCTTTGTCGGATCAACAGCTTTAGGCGCCCATGATTTAAGATCAACAGCAATTGATCCTCAGATGCCTGGAGTTTATAGTCATCTTAATATGGCCCATATGCTTCTTAAAAAGTACTTTTACCAAAAGAACTCCGACTCCCTTCTCATTTCTCTTGTCTTCTTAGTTATCTCAATGATGGTCTTCCTTTTTGTTCAGAGAAGAGGAAATGCTTTTTTTGACGCGATTATCGTCATCACTATCTTGGCCATCTATCATTTTATTGATAAATATTACTATTTCCCTCAAGGCTATGAACTTAAACTTTTCTATAGCTTTTTTTGTATTCTCGCCTGCTATTCGTGGAATACTTTTATTAAATTCTACGAAGCGAATAAAGAGAAAAAACAAATTAGAGGAACATTTGCTCGCTATGTGGCCCCAACCATTGTTGATGAAATGCTCAAAGACCCTGAGAAGCTTCATGTAGGCGGAACAAAAATGGATATCACATGCCTTTTCTCTGACGTTAGGGATTTTACAAAAATCTCTGAAGGCATGACGGCGACGGAACTAGCTCAATCCTTAAATACCTATATGGGTGCAATGACTGATATTGTTTTTGATACAAAGGGGACTCTAGACAAATATATTGGTGATGCGATCGTTGCAATTTGGGGTGCTCCCCTGCACATTGGTAACCACGCACAATTTGCAGTTCATGCCGCTATTCAAATGATGAATAAACTCCCTGAAATAAATGAGGAATTTGAAAAACTGGGAAGACCAAAATTTAATGTGGGAATTGGTCTCAATTCGGGAGAATGCTCAGTGGGTAACATGGGCTCAACAAGAATTTTCTCCTATACAGCTTTGGGAGATAATATGAATCTCGGTGCAAGACTTGAATCCCTCTGTAAGCACTATGGAACACAAATATTAATTTCAGATATGACACTTGAACGAATAGATATCACCCATATAAAAACTAGACCCATCGATAAAGTCGTCGTTAAGGGTAAATCTCATGCAGTTGGAATACATGAAGTTCTTCATGACAATCATTGGATGATGAAAACCCCTGAAGCATTGGCCAGTTATACACTTGCCTATGCTCTTTTTCAGAAAAAACAATTTACGTCCGCTAAAGATATCTTTGATCACCTCTTAGAAAAGAATGACTCAGACAAACCCGTCAAAAGACTCAGTGAGCTTTGTCAAAAGTTTATCAATTCACCTGAACTCATTACTGAAAACTTCGAAGTTACAGTGATGACTGAAAAATAACCTCACCTTGATACTACCGGGAAATAGATTTCGAGTTTTCAGCTTGAAAATCTTTATCAAAACACCAATGCTTCCAAGAAAGCTTACGAGCGATTCCGCCCTTATCTCCGGTAGGTAGATTTTGTTGTGAATAAACAATAATTTCGAATTTTTTTAGCTCTTTACCTGGAATGTACTGAATCTTACGATCATTCCATTGGCGGCACAAGAAGCCTCCATAGTATCTAGCGTAATCTGTTCTATCTGATAAATTTAAATAAAATTTTCTCCAATGCTCATTTGCTATTCCTTTATAAAAAGAATCTTCTTTTATACTATAAATGTCAGAACTTTGAGAAAGTAACTCGACTTCACTGTCATCACTAAGAGTTGCTGGAATTTCGACCCAAATATTATCCATCTTTGGGAAAGGGGCGAACATATTCCATTCTTGATAGAGATGAAGCCATCTGGTCACATTCTGGAAAAAAGGTGCCGAGATATTTAATTTTTTGATAGTTGTTAAATTCCACATTAAAAGCGTAGCGAAAATGAAAACGCCCAACATTTCAGTGATCCATTTCAAAGAATGGATCTCCTTTCTAGCTTCAGTAAATGGAAAGAGCTGAGAGAATTTTGCAAAAAACTTGCGGTTACTTGCAACGAGACGATATATTTTTTGTCCGAAAGATCTCATTAATTTTAAAGAAAGAAAAGGATACATCAACCTTCCAAGAAGTGAATGTTTCAAAACTTCTAAAAATCCGTCAAAATGAAAAAAAGACTTCCCTGTCTCGTTACGAACAACCCAGGAGTTCATTTTTTTCATTTCATTAAAGATCACGCTGTTACTTTGAGCTGGCACTATCTGAACAGTATTTAAAAGGAAAAACTCTCTCATAACTCTTGCAACTTTAAAACAAAAGTCACACTCGTCATCAAAGAAGATAACAAGTTTATCATCATGTTTTTGAATGGATTTACGCTGAAAAAAATCCCAAAACTCTCCAGGAATAAAGAGTAGCCACATGACTTCACAGATAAACGTGAACAACCCAATATTCATTGTAAGAAAAATACCGAAATGAAATAAAATAAATAAAACAACTAAAAAGATTCTGACTTTCCACCAAGATTTATTGAATAAAAAAGCGAGGCATAAAAAAATTGGTCCGAGCCATTCAAGATAAATACTAAAAAATGTAATCAATTGACCGAATGATGGGAACTGCCTTAGCCACACTCCTAAAGGTGCTGCAAAAATATCAAGCCTAGAAGAAAAGAAAAATGCAGTAAAATCCTTTCTCCAGATGTCAGAGTCTTTTAAAACGTAACTCACAAAATAGATGACAAAAACTTGAAGAAAAAAAGTAATGACCCAGCTTGAAAAATACTCGTTATTCGCCGACCTCTCTTTAGAAAGTGCTGAATCAATCGAAAAGCGCTTATTCATTGGGAGAAAAATGGAAAGAAAAAGAATCGCCCTAAGGACGTCATCCCCACCGTTATTTATGAGCCAATTTCTATTATGAACTGAGACCGCCATAACAAAGGCACCAACAATGGCCCAACGAGTCTTATATCCAAGACAAAGCATGATTCCAAAAATTAAATGAAGGCCAAACATTAAAACAGCGAACCCGAAGCTTCCGTTCGCTAAATGGAAAGAAAAAGACCAAGGCATCGCCATTTCAGTTATGAAAATGCTCCTTGGTACTAGACCAACATCGGTGTAAAAATTAGTCAAATCCTGAAGTCGATAAATAACATCCGCGATAACGATAAGACCCAAGAGAAACCTATAAAGGGCGAGGGATCTCAGATCAAAACTAAATGATTTTTTTAAGTGCTTTAGAAAAAGCATAAGAACCTTTTTATCGAGTTAGACTTTATTTTTATATTGTAACGGAAATCATGACTTTTTCGAGAGATTCGTCTAATGTTCTCGGATAATAAACATCCCCTTGGCGCAACGCAGGAAGAACAACCATGCTCTATAAAGTTAAAGATGAAATCACTAAAAACTATGATGTCGTCATTGTTGGAGCAGGGCTAGCGGGAATGACAGCTGCCAACATACTTGGAAGGAATGGGCATTCGGTATTATTACTGGAATCTCACAACAAACTTGGCGGTTTTGCGACCTGGTTTTACCGTAATGATAGGAATCACGTCTTTGATATTTCCCTCCATGGATTTCCGGTAGGAATGATCAAAACTTGCAGGAAATACTGGAGTAAAGAGATTGCTGACTCCATCGTACAACTTAAAGACGTGAGATTTGTGAATCCTCAATTCACGATTCAAACCGACTTCACAAAAGAAGATTACACTAATGTAATGGTGGAAAAATTTCATCTTGAGCGTGAAACCGTGGACGCTTTTTTTGATTTTCTCTCAAAGATGAATTTTTACGATAATTCACAAATGACCAATAGAGAGCTTTTCAATAAATTCTTTCCTGGCCGAAATGATGTCATAAGATTCTTAATGGAGCCAATTACATACGCTAACGGCTCAACGCTAGAGGATCCTGCAATCTCTTACGGCATTGTTTTTTCAAATTTTATGAGTAAAGGCGTCTACACCTTCAGAGGTGGCACAGACACACTCATTGGAAAGATGAAGGAAGAATTACTTAAAAACAATGTTGATATCAAGCTTCAAGCGAAAGTAGAGAAAATCACCATTTCAAATAATGCGGCTTCTGGTGTTGTTATAAATGGAAAAAAAATTAATTCTAGAGTTGTTTTATCAAACAGCAACATTCGATCGACCGTTCTAGATCTCGTTGGTGAGGAGTTCTTTCCAAAAGACTTTCTTTCTAAGACCAAGGGAACAAGACTTAACTCTTCGAGCTGCCAGGTCTACATGGGACTTAAAGAGGGAGAAAAAATTCCCTATATCGGTGAGCTGGTCTTTACTTCAAGCTACCCTACCTATGATCCAGCTCGATTATTAGATCTCAAAGTCAGTTCAAGAACATTCTCTGTTTATTATCCCGAAGAAAGTAGACCTCAAGAGGAAAATGCAAGAGTTGCGATCGTCTCAAGTACAAACTGCCAATATGATGATTGGAAAAATCTTACTCCAGAGGATTATGAGCTAGAAAAAAAATTCATGATCGAAGAAACAATCAAGGGTCTTGAAGTCTTCATACCTGATATTAGAGATAAACTTGAGATCATTGAAGCGGCAACTCCTCTTACTGTCGAGAGGTACACACTACATCCCAAGGGAACTTCTTTTGGAACAAAGTTTGAGGGTCTAGAGGTTTCTATGAATTTACATAAAACAATACCAGGTTTATTTCACGCTGGATCGGTTGGAATAATTATGTCAGGCTGGCTCGGAGCTGCCAACTACGGGGTGATTCAGGCGAATGCAATTGAAAGCTATTTAGGAACAGGAGTTTAGTCATGTATCAATTTACAAATCAACATGTCGTTGTCACTGGTGGAACAAGAGGTATAGGTGCCGGAATTACAGAGGCTTTTTTAAAGGCCGGTGCTACTGTTGTTGCAACTTATTCAGGTAATGATGAGAAGGCCAATAGCTTTAAAGAGAAGAACTCCATCTACGGAGAAAAACTTATCTTAAAAAAATTTGATGTTTCAAAAACTCAAGAAGTAGAAAACTTTTTTAAAGATTATGAATCACAATTTTCATCCCTCGAAGTCCTCGTTAACAACGCAGGAATCAGAAGAGATAATATTGTTGCTGGTATGTCAGAGGGAGAATGGGATTCCGTGATTGATACGAATCTTAAGGGCACCTATAACATGACAAGATTTGCCGTTCTCCAAATGATGAAAAATCGCTTTGGAAGGATTGTTAATATGTCCTCCGTCGGGGGGAAATTAGGTCTACCAGGACAGGCCAATTACGCCGCATCTAAAGCAGGACAAATAGCCCTTTCTCTTTCTGTCTCAAAAGAAGTCGCAAAAAGAAATATTACCATCAACAATGTTTGCCCTGGCTTCATTGAAACTGAATTACTCTCAGACCTTCCTGAGGATCAAGTTAAAGAATACAAATCACAAGTTCCTATGAAAAGATTTGGAAAGGTTGACGAAGTTGCCCATGCTGTACTCTTTTTTGCTTCGAAAGAGGCCTCATATATCACAGGAGCTACTTTAGACATCGCTGGAGGCCTCAATGCTTGAAACAATCTTAAATAATATTCCACAACGTGAACCATTTCTTTTTATTGAAAATATTGTTGTAAGAAGTGAAAACTCTATCACGACATCCAAAAAGTTAACTGGTGAAGAGGATTTTTTTAGAGGCCATTTCCCTGGTCGCCCAGTTTTCCCTGGAGTTCTCATGTGCGAAGCCGTTTTCCAAACTGGTGCTCTTCTCATGGCACTCAGAGGTGAGGCCGCTGGAAACAGTAAAACCGCTCTTGTTACAAGGATTCAAAGTACCAAATTTAAAAACATGGCAAAACCCGGTGATTTACTTCTCATCACTGTCGATTTTGTTGAAATGCTAGCGAATGCTGCTTTTATGAAAGGTAAAATCACTTCTGCTGGAAAAACTATTATGACAATTGAGTTCGCTGCCACCCTGATCGAAAATGGAGAAGTGTAATGGATTTTCTTGGTGTTAAAGACAAAACCTTTTACATTGCAGGAGTTGCAAACAAAAAATCTGTCGCTTATTTTTCAGCAAAAACATTAATTGAAAATGGAGCAAAGTGTATCTTCTCTGTTCAGGCCGAGTCTCAGATTGAATCAATCAAAAAGCTTTTCCCAGATTCAACTGTCTTTGTCTTCGACGTAGAAAAGGATAAAGATCTCGCCTTGAAAATTAATCAGAAGATAGATGGTTTTCTCCATTCACTCGCGTTTGCTAACTTCTCCGAAGGACCAAAATCATTTATTGAAACGAAACGAGAGGACTATCTTCAGGCCTCCCAGATTAGTTCTTTTTCTCTTGTCGAAATGAGTCACCAGTTAAAAGAAATCCTAAACCCTGAAGGAAGTGTCGTCACTATTTCCATTTCGAATACCAAGGCAACGTCTTATGGCTATTTGGGTCCAATCAAGGCCATGCTTGATGCCACTGTTCCTTTTTTAGCAAAATCATTTTCTGAATTTTCTAAAATCCGAGTCAATGCTGTGGGAGCAGGGCCCTTAAAGACTTCTGCTTCAGCTGGGATTCCCAATTATATAGATAATTATTTTTATGCAGAGGAACTCACATTAAGAAAATCTTCACTGGAAACCCAGGAAGTTGCCAACACCGTATGCTTCCTTCTTTCACCAAAAAGTTCTGGTATAAATGCTTCAACTCTTATTGTTGATGCTGGCATGAGTTCAAACTACTTCGATCAAAACATAGTAAAGGCATTTAACAAAAAATGATTCTCTTTGTTCTTCTTATCCCACTATTGGCATTCTCTGGAGTTGAAGCGGAATTTGGAGCTTACTCTGACTTTATCTGGCGTGGAACCACTTTTACAGAGCACAGGCCTGCTATTCAGGGTGAGTTTGATTTTCAGGAAGAGAATGGTTTTTATCTTGGAAGTTTTTTATCTAATGCTGAATTTTCGGACGAAGGATTAAATCAGTATGCAAAAGTAACTTCAGAAGTTGATGTTACAATTGGTAAGAGATGGATTTTTTCTTCAGCAGAAATTCAGCTTTATTACTCAAAGTTCTTTTTTCCAGGAGCTGGAGTCTTTGATACCGACGAATGGAACCTTCAATTAAAACATCACCATGTAAATTTTGAATTTTCTTTAATGGATGACTACTTTGGTTATCATAGCCGGTATACTTACTTCAGAGTTGGTTACGATTGGAGTTATAACCAATCTATGGATGGGGCGTTCTATGCTGGATTTAATTATTTTGATCGAGAGAAAGGGAGTATCAGGTCGAGAAGCACTTTTCAAACTTTGGATGGGGCTGGAAACAACGACTACATAGATCTTTTTTTTGTGAATAGGAAGATATTAGAAAATCAATCATGGATTGAACTTGCCGTTAACTGGACTAACAGAAATGAATATTCAGTAGATTCGAATATTATTCGTAAAGATCCGGCCAAGGACTTTGTCATCATCATGGCCTATATTATACCTTTTACTCTTTGATATATTCTCTGTAAGCAAAAGTTCTCTTTAAACCCTCTTCAATTGATATCTCTGGAGCGTAACCAAAATCACGTTTTGCTTTATCATGAGAGAAGTAATGAGATTTACCTAAATTTAAAGCGACGAATCTAGTCATCGGGGGTTCAGGCCGATTAATCCCAAGTCCTTTATAGAGTTTTTCTAAAAACCATCCGATCCTGTAGGCGGAACTCACATCAATCGACTTTGAAACACTTTCAATTTTTACCGTATTTAATATTTGATTAATAAAATTCCATAAATTCACTGGTCTCTCCTGGCCAACAAAATAAGCTTGCCCGCAGACCGGTGATTGGGGAGATAAGTGATGAAAGGCCATGACATGCGCCTTGGCAGCATTTTCGACGTAAATGATATCAACTAGATTTTCTCCGTCTCCTACGATACGAAGTTTTCCTAACTTACCCTTTTGAATAATTCTAGGGAACAAATGCGGATCTCCAGGCCCCCAAATAAGATGGGGTCGAATGGCGCAAGTTAAAAACGATTGATGATCATTCATTTCAAGCACAAGTTTTTCTGCCATCGTCTTGGTTTCAGAATAAGCATTTAAAAATTTTGAAGCATAGGGAGTCGATTCATTAACACCTAAAAGATCTTCTTTGTTGAAAACAACCGAAGGAGTTGAAGTATAGATAAATTTTGTAATGCCATTCGCTTTTGCTGACTCAAGAAGATTTTTTGTTCCAAGATAGTTAATATCAAAAAAGTCTTGGTATTTTCCCCAAACACCAGCGAGTGCAGCAACATGAAAAATAGCATCAAACCCAAAAGAAAGCGCACGATCAACGTCAGATTTAATTCTCAAGTCACCCTTAATTGTTGGAACAGCGATATCTTCCAAATGAGAGTAAGTATGGCGTGAAAAATTAGTGACAACGTAAGTGGGGTTTTTAATAAGTTCTTTTATAATTGAGGTACCAAGAAACCCGCCGCCACCTGTGACTAAAATTCGCATAATGACCTAACCTATTTGATTTTGCGCCCAATTGGATAATTCTGTTCGGTCAATTTTTATATTATGTCTCACATCAACAGGAAAATCGGACCTAAGAAAAAAATGCTCAACTGGTTTAGTAAAATTTTGTGAGTCTTTTAGTTTAAAAAGTTCCTTTAAAAAATCATCAGACATTTGAGTCTTCTTATCAAAACGTTCAATCACAAGACCAGGTCTGATCCCACCATTAATATTGAGTTTAATAAGAGCAGATCTTTTTATCTCAAGATGCTGATTAAAAATTGATTCCACTTGAATAGGATAGTAAGTGATTTCACCACTAGTCACTCGATGAGTCTTACGACCCAGGAACCATAAATTGGAATCTTGATCAAGCCACCCTAGGTCTCCCATCCGATGCCAAAGTTTTCCATTTTCTATAATTTTTGCTTTCTTGGTCTCGTCAGGCATTTCAAAATATCCAGGAGTCACTTGAGGGGCACAGACTGCAATCTCACCAATCTCTCCTTGAGGTAACTCATTTAAAACACCCTCAGGAATATCCGAAGTTTTCAGGATTTTAATCTCAACTTTTGGCACTGCCTTACCAATACAAGTCCCTGAGCCAGTGAGCATTTTAGGAAGATGAATATTCAATATTTCAGTACCCGAAATTAAAGACACTGGAAGGCACTCAGTGGCCCCATAGGGTGTATATGTATCACCATCAACTAAAATTTTTTTGAACATCTTATGAATTTCATAACGAACTGGTGCCCCAAACATCACAATTTGTTTTACTGAAGGAAGTTGAATGTTATTTTCAAGGCAATATCTCCCAACTCTCTCCCAGATCGACGGAGAACCAGCAGCAAATGAAACTTTATAATCAACTATATTTTTCACAATTTTCTTAGGCGAACATTGTGAAGGCCTTGTTGGATCCATTTCAGGAATAACTGATGTCATCCCCATCGCAAGAGTAAATAATGCAAAAAGTGGGAAACCCGGTAGGTCAATATTACTATCGTTTAGATCAAACATCTCCATAAGAGCGTCTGTTTGGGAACTTAAAATCCCATGCGTATAAAGAACACCTTTTGGTATCCCCGTTCCACCGGAAGTAAAAAGAATCGCCGCGATATCATCTGGGCCCGCTTCGAAAATTTTAAATGTATTAGAATAATTTGAAAGATCTTTGTAAAGGAAATGAGTCTCGCCGCCCACTCTATCGAGAGAGATTTTAATCTTTACACTCTTAAAATAATCTCTTTTAAAGCGCCTTAACCAATGGGCCATACCGATCGAGATCATCGCCTCAGGTTTCACTTGTTTGACAGAATTAAGAAGGTTTTTTACTCCCATTCCCGGGTCAATAAGAACAGGGATAGCACCTAATTTAAAAAGGGCAAACGTGATGACGGAAAAATCTAGACAGGGTTTCACAAAAAGAAGAGTTCTCATCCCTGGTCTAACACCAAGATTAAATAACTTATTAGCTATTTGATGAGATCGATCATCAAAATCTTTAAAGGTTAAAAAAGAGCCGTCTTTTGCCAAAACGACTGATTTTTTATTTGGGATTTTCTTTGAGATTTCACTAATCCGATAAGAAATATTCATATCTACTTTATAAAATTCCAAATCTCAGTAGAAACTTCTTCCAGAGCATCTTCAAGGATATAATGGCCAGCATTGGCATACCAGTGGGCATTCGCTTCTGGATAAATTTCAACCCATTTTTCAAAGAAGTGTTTATTAAAACAAAAATCTTTTCCTCCCCAAAGGATTAATTTTGGTTGAGGTAAATCTTTAAGTTTGGCTTCAATTCCAGAAAGAAGTTCATAAGTCCTGTGGTCTTTTTCCATTGGAATATCTTGAACAAAGCGTGCGACTGCAATTCGATTATTCCAAGAATCATAAGGAAGGAGATAACCCTTCTTAATCATCAGAGGGAGTTTTTTCTGTGTCGTCATAAAAGTTGCGGGCCACGCAAAAAGATTAAGTTTTCTTGTTAGCCACTCTCCGAACTTTCCTTGTCTTAGTAAATTAATTCTTTGAGGAATATGCTCTGAAGGATAGGCAGCAGTATTTAGGATGACAATCTTTTCAAAAAGCTCAGGGTATCTTGTGACTAATCCAAAACCAATGGCCCCGCCCCAATCATGCACAATCAAGATAATATTTTTTAAATCTAAAAATTTAATTAACTGATAAGCATTTTGAATATGAGTTTCAAGCGAGTACTCGTAATCCTGAGGTTTATCAGAAAGCCCACACCCCATATGATCGGGAACCACCGTCCTGAATTTTTCTGAAAAAGTCTGAATCAAGTTTCTATAATAAAAAGACCAGGTCGGATTGCCATGAAGCATTAGGATTGGCCGCCCCTTGCCTTCGTCAACAAAATGGAGATTATTTTCTCCCAGTTGTAAAAAGTGTGATTTAAATGGATAAACTTTTTGTAAACCTAGTTTATTAAAATTTTCTCTCAATGCACTCATGTCCACTCCAACCCCAGCATCGTACTTGTTAAACCACTACCAATCCCAAGAAGAGCAACCTTATCACCACGATTAAAAAAACCAGCTTCACTGGCCTTAATCAAAGTTAGAGGCAATGCTGCTGATCCCGTGTTACCAAACTGCTCAAACGTCTGATAATCTCGATCCACTGGTAGACCAAGGCTCGTTAACATAGCAAGTCTGTGAGCAGTTCCAACTTGATGGGGGATAATTTTATCAACATCATCATTAGTCCAACCAAGAACCAATTTAGCTTTTTCCCAATTTTCAGATGCAAGCTTAACTCCGGCCTTTAAAAGAGCTTCTGAGTCCGTTGCCATCATGAGACCCTCGGTAGAGCCATCGCCTTGGCAAAGTTCAACAGAGCCTGAATCAGTAAGAGTAGATCCTCCAACAATTTTTGGAGCATCTGGAGCGAGGCTTGAATGAGTGAGTAAAAATGCAACTGCTGCCGAACCAATAGTCAGCGAGGCCATATAAGGTTTAATTTTTTTACGATCCATCGTTGGATCATTTAGAAGATGCTGAAGAGTTTGATCAATCAAGGGACCAGCATTTTCTCCTGAAACAATAAGTGCCGTTTTAATCACACCCTTTTCAATCATGTGTCCGGCCATCAGAATACTAGAGAGAACCCCAAGACAGGCGTTTGATAGATCAGAGATCATGCAATGTGGAGATAGTTTTAAGTTATGATGAACTTGAGCGGCCGTAGCTGGTTCAAGAAAATCACGACAAACAGAAGAATGGAGAAGTAAATCAATCTTATCTCTTGGAAATTTACTTAAGATTTTCTCAGCAGCTTTTGAGGCAATCGTACTTGGACGAGTCCCTAAAGGCCAAAAGCCTCTGCGCTTAATACCTGTTTGAAGTTCAAGTCGGCCATAAGGTAACTTGGCCCTTTCATAAAGTGGTGAAAGCTTTTGCTCCATTTCATCAGAAGACATAAATTTTTCGGGTTCTTCATATCCAAATGAATGTAACCTTAGATTTTCAAATTTCATTTGCCCCCATTAACCCATGAAGATTGGCCATAGAAATTCCGGATAACATGGCCCCGACAATTCCGAGAAAACCTTGATCAGTACCGATAATAAATAAATTTTTAAATGGTGTTTTCCCATCGCGCGTTTTGTCTATAGATCCATACACGGTACCGTTAAGATGCCAAGTATAACGCTCAATTGTCATAGGTGAGAAAATATCCTTAAATAATAGTTTTCCATCAAAACCCTGAGACAATGATCTTATGAGAGATAAAGATGATTGGCCGACCTTCTCCTTCATCTCGTCATACTGGGCACGTTCTAAATCTCTCCATTGAGAGTAATTGGCCATATAAGTGATGCGAACAGTCCCCTCTCCATCCTGTTTATTTGTTTCATAATTATCAGGAAAACAAACGACTGCAGAGGAAGAGTCAAAATAATCTGTTGCCGGTCGGTAAGAGTATTTTTTTGAATCATTATAGAAAATAATAGTTGAATCATTTTGATCTAGTGGAATTTTTTTATCAAAAACAAAGATACTCTCAAGAAACGTCATGGCACCAATGCGTGGATTCAAATCTATTTTTGGAGTTAAACGAACTGTCTCTGGGTAACCAATTGAAGATAAAATAACTGGCGCATAAAATTCTTCACCATTCGCAACGACTCCGAATGCCTCACCAGAGTCTTTTATGAGGATTTTTGTTACGGCCGTTTTAAAGCGAATATCTGCTCCAAGGTCATTAATTTTTTTCATGAGAAGAGAAAGAATCGTCCTCACTCCTCCCTCAGGTCTAGAAAATCCTTCAAAATAGAGAGACTTGAACATAATGACAAACTGAGCGAAGTCCATGTCGTCTTCCCAAGCGGAGCCATAGATTAAAAGTGGGCAGAGGATCATCTCAATCAGTAGCTCATCTTTAATAATCTCTTTCAGAGCTTCTCTTGATGAAGAATAACCAATGGATAGGTCTAACTCGTTAAAGGTCTTCACTTTCTCAGTCAATTTGAGAAAATTGTCGATCTCTTGTGGGAATTTTTCTGAAACTTCATTTAATAAAAGCTCAAACTCATTTGAGAACTTTAACTCGACGTCAGGAAATAAAATTTTCGAATGAGTTTGGGGACAAAGCTTAAAATCATCGTATGAGAGCCGCAGCTGCTTTAAAAGTTTGGAAAAGGGCTTTCCCTTCTCACCTTTTTTAATAAAATTTGTCAGGACATGAAGACCTACATCAAATTGCCGTATGCCACCTTTATCAAAATTTTTTCGCTGATAATATGAATTAAGCCCTCCAGGGATGGAGTGCTTCTCTAGGATCAAAACCTTCTTATCGAACATCGCCAAACGGATGCCGGCAGCAAGCCCCGACATCCCAGCGCCGATGACAATCGCATCGTAATTCATCTAGAGCTTAAACAGTTGCAAATTTTGGCGACAGATAAGAGACACAAGATGCTAGTGTCGCAAGTTTTGGGTAATCTTCCTGAGGAACTTCAACCTTGTGACGCTTTCTTAGTTCCATAACGATATCGAGAAAATCCATTGAATCAAGATCAAGTTGTTCACGTAGTGATTTAACATCATCAAGATTTGAGACATCTTCATCAGGAGCGATGTCTGCAATAATATCAATAACAATTTGTCTTACGTCTGCCATAAATATCTCCTTATACCGTATACTTTTTAACAATTAATGCTGAATTAATCCCAAGCATCCCAAATGAGTTGTTTAGAATATAATTTATATTTCCAACATTTTTAGCTTCATTTATTACTAAATTTTTAATCGCGCACTGAGGATCAAGATCAGTGCAATTCATTCCAGGATGCACCAGCCCGTCGTTAAAACTTGGGATATTTCCAGCTAACTCTAAAGAACCCGCTGCACCCATGCAGTGTCCAATATGACCTTTGGTAAAATTAACGAATGTTTTATTTGATGACTCAAATGCAGATCTTACGGCCTCAGACTCATTAACATCACCCGTCCCTGTACCGGTGGCATGCATGTTCACGATATCAATGTCGGAAACACTTAAACCCGCGCGCTTGATTGCCTTGTGCATACACTGAACTTGTCTTTCGCTATTTGGATTAACAAAATCTGTTGCATCTGAATTAATGGCGTACCCAACAATCTCTGCATAAATTTTTGCTCCTCGTTTTTTTGCATCGGAAAGACGCTCAAGGACGTACATACATCCGCCCTCAGAGATAGCGATACCGTTTCTATTTTTATCGAGAGGACGAGAGGCCTTTGAAGGATCCTCATTTTGCGCTAGGGCGCCTTGGGCCGCAAATGCAGCAAAAATACCGAAGGTTTGAGAAGATTCAGAAATTCCACCGGCAAGTGCAAGATCAACTTCGCCTAGGAGAAGCTGCTGAACACCTTGGATAATCCCAACATTTCCACCCGCGCAGGCTGAGCCTAGAGTGTAGTGAGGGCCTGTGATATTTAGATTTAACGTCACTTCACCAGCTGGGGAGTTAGCAACAGTTCTAGGATTATGATGTGGTGACCACAATTTCCAATCTAGACCATTTTGGTGCATCTGAAAAATTTCTTCCTCAGTTTCAACGTTACCGTGTTCAGTGATTCCCACATAAACACCGACCATCGATTTATCTACTGTTTCCCAATTTAGTTTTGCGTCTTGAATCGCTTCATTAGCACAATAAATTGAAACTGAACCAGCGCGGGTCCCTCGACGACGAAGTTTTTTTGATTGGTACTTGTATTCATCGAAATCACACATACCAGCAACTTGTTTTCCCATATAGCGAATTTCATGGTGCTTAACACCAGATTTGCAATCAAGGAGTGCTTTCCTGAAATCAGTTAAATTATTTCCGTTAGGTGCTGTTAGACCAATGCCGGTCATTACTATTCGCTGCGTGTCATTCATGACAAAAATTCCTAAGACTATTGAATGAAAATAATGGGAAAAATTAGCCTGTCCGTCTTAATTTGTACAGATAACAATTAAGAATGTGCAGCTTGATTTCCATGCGACCTTAAGTCATCATAGGGCGTACTAAATTTTAAGTTATTCCCCATGAGCATGTAAGGAGTTCCAAATGGAAAGTCTGATCGTTATTTCAAAAGTTAAGAAATTTATCAAAGATAAAGCAGATATGAATACCTCAGCTGGATTCTTTGAACCTCTAAATGCCGATATTGTGAAGGCTTGTCGCGATGCAGTAAATCACACTCAAAAACTTGGCCGTAAAACAGTGATGGGAAAAGATTTTAATCTCTACATTGAAAATGTCCATTTTGATGAAGCTTTGGTTGTTGCGTCAAAGGTAAAAAAATTCATTAAGGATGAAGCGGGACTTTCGACTTCCTCTCAAGCAATTGATCAACTTACGAATCGAGTTCAGACGGCGTGTCTTAAGGCGATTGAGAATGCAAAATCAGATAAGAGAAAGACTGTCATGGACAGAGATTTCACAGCTCCAACGACTCTAGCCTAATTTAATTTCCACCTCTGCCTTTTCTTCTTCCACAAATTGTGGACGAGTGAAGGGCAGAGATCCAAAATAAGAAACCGAGCATACCGCCACCGTAAAGATAACGGGAAACTCCATCTCAATAATAAAATGAGCGATAACCCATGAGATAAAACTCATCACAATTGCGATGATAGCGTTGACTGATGTCCCACGCTTGTCCCAGAGAGCGGCGATGGTGATCACAAGAATAGTTGGCCCACCTAAACTTGAAGCTGTTTCCACGAGCCCAACAATTGAGTCAGAAGAATAAGCAATCACATAGGCAACAATCCCAGAAAATAAAGTACAAATTCGGGCGATGAAGACTTTCTTATTGTCTTTAATTTTTGGAAATGATGGGTAGATTAAATTATGGGAAAGAAGTGCAGAGCTTGCTAAGAGAGTTGTATCCACTGTTGAAAGAATCGCTGAAACGAGTGCACCTACAAAAATAATATAAAAGACATAATTAAGATGAGTCTTCGCAAGCACAGGCATAAGGGTTTCTGAGTCTTGAAGATTTGGAAGATAATTAGCACCTAAAAGACCAATAATAACGGGAATGCACCCCACTAAAAAGTAAATCCCGGCTGCCCTAAGAGCAGAATGATGGGCAATTTTTTCAGATCGACTTGAGGCGACTCGGCTAACGAGCTCCTGAGACATCACAGAACCCAAAATAGGAACCATCCATAACTCTAGCCGACCGATAAAACTCAGACTACTCATCTCTCCTCCGCCAAAAGAGAGTTTTTCTTTTGGAATCAGGGCCAAAGCAGAACCTACACCACCTAGATCAATGACGATTGCAGAAACTAAAAAGATGAGCCCAACAATGATCGCAATACCTTGAATTAAATCCGCATAAGCATCGGCAAGCATCCCTCCAGACATGGTGTAAATGATCACCACACAGGCAGCGACAGTCACCGCGATGACTGGACCAAATTCAGTTGTCGAATGAAGAATTTGACCAAGGGCTCGTACCTGAGCTCCGGCCCAGATAATTGAACTTGGTATCATGATCAAAGCGGCAAGTTTTTCAGTGACACTTGAATACCTAGATCGATAGAGGTCGGGGATCGTCGTAATCTTTTTTCGCCATAAGACTTTAGAAAAGAAAATCGCCATAATGAGAAGACAAATTGTATAGCCCATCGGATCGGCGTGAATACTTGAAAGTCCATTTCTATAAACGGCACCAGATGTACCAATGCAGGTTTCGGCACCGAACCAAGTTGCAAAGATTGAAAAGGTTGCAAGCCCCGGACCTAGACTTCTACCACCTAAAAAATAATCGTCATCATTTTTAATTCGCTTAGAAAAATAGAATCCCATTCCAATCATCCCAACGACGTAAGCACTGATACCGAAAAGTTCCCAATTCATCTAAGAAAATCCTTTGCTACTTTAAGAGGTAGGCAACAAAAAGACCTACGAAATTTCCAACAGCAATCCCAACAAGACCACTCGTTATACCACTAACTAAAATCGCCCGATTTTTTAATACATCACTCATTGGGGCCACAAAAGCTGGTCCAAAAATACCGGCCATACTGGTTATTATGGCAGTATCTCTATCAATTTTAAGAAAAAAGCAACAAAGAAAATGCAAAACAATGCTGCCAAACATGACTGAGCTACAAAAGAGAAAATACCACATTTTACCGGTAAAGAGTTCACTCACGTTTGCAAGGGATCCAACCGCCACACAGAAAACTAATAAAAAATAATGACCACATTCTTGAGATCCCTCAAAGTGCCTGATTTTTTGAATAAAGGACAGTCCCAGTGCCATGACAGTAAGGGATAAAACAATAAGTCCCACGGACTCCTCACCAAAAAACATTTTTGATAAGAACAATGAAATACCAATACCTAGTCCACAAAAAATAATAAGAACCAAAGAATTTCGAATTTTTTTAAGTGTGGATAAATTTCTCCAATGCAGAATATCCATTTCATTATCTTGAGCTAACTCATGATTAAAAGGAGTTAAAAATTTAGATAAAATTTTAACACCCACGGAAAGAATAAAAAGAAGATAGGCCCCACCCAGAGCTAAATCAACTGCATTGAGAGTTATAAACGCTTCTTCGCGAATTCCTAACATTTTTCCAATCGCTGTTAAATTTGCTGTTCCACCAACATAGACACCAACGAGCATCCCGGCCATTTTCCAGACTTCAGGGTCATAGCCCTTAAAGGCAATTCCACATAAATAGCTGACTAACATGACACAAATAATAAGAAGTACAAATGAGAGAATGGTTGATTTTGCCAATTTAAACCAAGCTGGAAAATCCGTAGCGAGTAAAAGCATAGGTAAAGCAAGCATAACACTCGCTTCTGAAAAAGTTCGGGCCAAAGAAGGATCCCATTTTAGCGACGGAATATTTCCAAGGATAACCCCTACAACATAACAGCAGACTACGGGACTCAGCCATTCAATCAGCTTGAATCTTTTTTCATAAGCATTGATGAATGCAGGCAAGGCCAAAAGAAGCATAGAAAAAAGGATTAAATTCATCCTCCAATGAAATCAGTTAAGAGCACTTTCTGTAAAGTTTTTTCCCTCTAGAGAACGACAAAAAATCATTTATAATAAAATGATGAAAAAACTTATATTTACGTTACTTTTTCTTTCCACTCAGGCGTTTTCTGCTACTCCGTCAGAGCTTGGTCTTTACTTTATTCCCTCCCCTCACGGAATCGACTGGTCGACACCTTCTTCTCTTGCCATCACTGCGGCTAAAAATAAATTTAGTTTTAAATCTCACTTCATGGGGCATGTTTGGGTCGAGATAAAATGTGGTGATAAACATGAACTCACAGGAATGGTTGCTGCAAGACCAGATTATTTAAATCAGATACTCATTCAGCAAAGAGGACTTGGAGTTTTTTATCATAGTTTTGAAGGTCGACTGGAAACGAAGTCTGATATCGAAGCTGAAAGAAAAGAGCTCTACCAAGAAGGTAGAATAAATTTTGTAAAATTTAATTTAAGTCAATCTCAATGCAATAGGGTTTATCAATACGCAACAGAGTACCGAAAACTAAACATTGGAAGATATTATGGTCTTGCCAATAGACCGCGCTGGGGCGAAGGTTCCGGATGCTCTGCCTTTGGAGCAAGTTTTGTCGATGTTCTGAATATTCTTGATCATGACATGAAACTCTCTTGGTCTCAATCTGTGAAAATACCACTTGAATTGGCCGGTCCGCCAGTCAGAGAAGAAAGTGTAAGTCTGTTTAAAATTTTAACCCACTCTAAATCTTGGGCAAAAGATAATGAGCCCCATAAGCTACTTACTTTTTGGGACCCAGACCTCATGTACAAATGGGTGAATAAGAAAATTTCACAAAAACAAACTGGCTACTCAATTGAAAAGATCGCCAACGCTCAGGGAGTCGTTTTTGATAAGGCCTATTTTCCAACTCCTGAGGGGCCCATTTGGCAGCAACAACTTGACCCCAAAAACCCCAAACAAACTTCCAAAGAGTAATTGACTTTAACTGACCCAATTGAATGGTGTTGAAAAATCGTTTCATTTGTGAACTTAAAAATTCACCCGTCTCATCCTGGCGCAAGATTTAGTAAACACTACTGAGCTAGTGCCAGGATGAATCAAGTAAATATAGTAGAAAGGTTTTTTGTGTCCTCGTTCAGGGCAGTTTCTCAAAATAAGTTTTAAATCTCGGACATTACTGGTGAATTTTAAGTTTCAACACCATTGATATGGGTCAGTTCGAATTGACTCTTAATCAATGCCCTTTGCGAAGCCTTCACCTCTTGGGTCAGAGACACCCTCCCAGCCATTCTTTGTTTTTTTAATGGCCTGGACTGAACAGCCAAGTTTTTCGTGAATAATTTTATGGCCCCTATCTTGGAGCTCTTTTTCAACCACTGGATCAAGATAAGGAGATTCCACTTTTAAAACGTCAGGTTGCCACTGATGATGAATTCTAGTTGCAGCAACTGATTCATAAAGAGGCATTCCAAATTCAACACTGTTTAAAATAGTCTGAGCAACACAAGTGATAATTCTCGTTCCAGACGGGGAACCGAGTGCCATAAATGGTGAATCGTCCTTGGTGATAATAGTAGGAGACATGGAAGAGAGGGGTCGTTTTCTTGGTTCAATTAAATTGAACTCACCACCGACGGCACCAAATAGATTTTGCGCCCCAACTTTTTGAGCAAAATCATCCATCTCATTATTAAGAATAATTCCAGTTCCTTCGGCGATCACACCAGAACCAAACCAGCCATTAATCGTCTGAGTCGAGGCCACAAGATTCCCCTCCTCATCCCCAATCGTAAAATGTGTGGTGTCTGTTGATTCATAGGGGAGTTCAATCTTTTTTAAAGATCCATCCTTCAGAGCTTTTGGGGTATTTATGGAGTTAGAAAGTTTTGAAAGATATTCCTCATGAACTAATGAACTCGTAGGGATTTTATTAAAATCTGGATCTCCTAAGTAATTTGCTCGATCTAAAAAAGCTCTCTGCATGGCATTTGCCATTAGATGAATGGACTCTGCTGTCTGGGGTCCTTTTTCTTTAAGATTGTGAGGGCCCAGCATCTTAAGAATTTGAATCACGTGAATACCGCCAGAACTCGGAGGAGGCATTGAATAAATTTTTAACCCTTTATAAATACCAGTGACAGGAATACGTTCGACCATTTTATAGGTTTTTAAATCCCGGTGACTCAAGAGTCCTCTTTTTTTGGAGATCGTTTTAATTATTGCAGAGGCCACTTTCCCTTCATAAAAACCATCAGCACCTTTTTCAGCTATGATCTCTAGAGTTTTAGCGAGATTTTCTTGAATAATCAATGAACCAAGAGATGGGATCGATCCATCTAGAAGGTAAAAGGTTTTTTTCGCCTCTGGATCTAATAGAAGAAGATCTTTTCTATCTAAAAGGGCCACTTGAAGTTGCTTATAAAGAGGAAAACCATGACGAGCTAATCTGATGGCCGGCAATATTGTTTCCGCCCAAGAAAGTTTTCCAAATCTTTTATGAATGTCAAAAAGACCTCTTACGAGACCAGGATTTGCTACGGCCAGCGCCCCTTCCTGTGAAAGTAAGGGTTGCGTTTCTCCTTTTTTAGTTAAATACATATTTTTTACAGCTGCGATTGGAGCAACTTCACGAAAATCGAAAGCATAAACCTTATTTTCTTTTTTAGAAAAATAAAGAAGAAAACCACCACCTCCAATTCCAGTCGAATGGGGCCTCTCAACCGAAATAGCAAATGAAGCCGCTACAAAGGCATCAATAATATTTCCACCATTTTTAAAAGTCTCTAATGCAGCTTCTGTCGTTCCTCTACCCTGTGTAGTGACCATCGTCTTTGATGCAAAAGATTCATGATCATTTCTGCTATCATTTAAAGAGGGGGTGACAATTCTTACACGATGGGAACAACCGACAAAGAAAATCAACAATAAAACTCTTAACATTTACGACTCCGGAGAATTAAAAGATACTTGAAGAGTCTAGGAGATTGGAAATGGAACTTAAAGATAAAAAATGTGTCCCGTGTACAAGCTATATTCCCCCTATTAGTCAGATAGAAAAAAATCAATTCATTAATGACTTAAAAAATGAATGGCTCCTGACTCATGAAGGTTCAAGGATTGAAAGAACTTTTAAATTTAAAAATTTTAAAAAAGCACTTGAATTCACAAATCAGGTTGGAGAAATTGCCGAAAGAGAAAAGCACCATCCAGAAATTCACCTCAGCTGGGGCCAGTGCCGAATAGAAATATGGACCCATACAAATAATAACTTATTAGAAAATGACTTTATTCTAGCCGCAAAAATTTCAGAAATATTTTTTAATCATCAGAAGTCGTAATTTTTAACTCTTTTAAAAAACGTTTTTGTTTCAATGATTTTCCAGACAGATAAGACTGGGTGGGGTCAATATAGAATTGCTTCAAGGCCGCCCGGCCAATGAGCATCCTGTATTTCATCGATGCTCTATTAGTGAGAGTCAGTTCGATTTTTTTCTTTTTTCCAGCAATGACCATCGTTGTACGGATGACAAAACGCTCTTCTTTATGACCTCCAGAATCAGTCACAGACCTTCTATCAACCAGAGGGGCCCTGCATTCGACGACGACAGAAGTGTCGTTTTGAATGGGATGAATTTTGAAGGTTACAAAGGGTCGAGTCTCACTTTCGTAAACTTGAATATCAAAGGCATGCAAACTTGAAGTTTTTGCTCCAGTATCTACTTTGCCCTTGATCGCTACGATTCCAAGCTCAGAAAGAGAAACCCATTCTCTCCAGCCGATAATTTTTGAATCACTATTTACTTCTTTATCCATAGAATGAATTATAACAAAATATGATTTTTCTTGTTAAGAATTGTTGCAATGCCTGCCTCTAATGATACAATAAGTTAGTATGACAAGAAGTCTAAAATCTTTAAAAGGTTCATTTTCATGAAGAAACGCGCAATCATTTCGTCGGTTATTCTTTCTGTAACTCTTTTATCTAGCTGCACCACTGCAAATTCTAAGATACAACAAAAACCAACAACAGATCTCACAAGCATCCTTCATAAGAAAGAAAACAAAAATAACCCTGTTTCAATTTATGATATTGGTAACGAATATACTCATGAGATGGCGGAAGCCGATGCTGATGACCAAAAAATTAAACAGGAAGTTGGAGTCACGGAAATTGATAAAGAACTTCCTGGAACAATAGATGATAAGGTCCCTTACGCAAGAAACTTTCTGGCCCAAAAGAATACGAAAAGAATGGAATTCTGGGTCGACTATTTTACTAAGAAAAACCATGCCCGCTTTCAAAGGTTTATCAATAACGGGGAAGAATATAGAAAGATCATTGAAGATGTATTTGCATCTCATGGTCTTCCAAAAGAACTTTATTTCGTTGGTTTGATTGAATCAGGTTACTACTTAGGAGCGAAGTCCCATGCTTCTGCCGTTGGTCCTTGGCAATTCATCCGAGGAACAGGTAAGCGATACGGATTAAAGATCACTCCCGAAATTGATGAACGACAGGATCTTTTTAAAGCATCAAAAGCTGCTGCAATGTATTTTAAAGATCTTCATAATGTCTTTTCTAGCTGGGAGCTCGCCCTTTCGGCCTATAATGCCGGCGAATACGGAATTATCAGAAGAATCATGAAGCATGGGACACGTGATTTTTATGAATTATCACGAAATAAACAACTTCCCTCAGAAACGATTAATTATGTGCCTAAAGTTCTTGCGGCGATGCACGTAGTGAATAATGCTGAAAAATATGGTTTTGTCATACCAAGAAAAAAACATAAACTTTTTGATCTTACTCGACTTGCACCCGTAAAAAAGAACATGCCTCTCTCGATCGTTGCAAAAAGATTAAATGTGAGTCCTTACACAATTAAAAAATTAAATCCAGAACTTAGAGGAAACTATACGCCAAGATACCTACCAGGAACTTATTACTTAAGAATTCCTCAGAGCGAGTATAGCTACAAGGTTCAAGATGTTGCTCCTGAAACGGAGATGGCAAAACTTGTGAAACCTGAATCAAGAAAAGAACAAAATCGAAGAACTGCTTTTATTGAAGAAACGATCTCTACAAAATCTTATGAACCTAATCCTATTGAAACGAGATCTGAGATTCATAAAGTTAGACGTGGTGAAACTTTTTTCTCCATCGCTAGGAGATATGAACTCACTCCAAGACAACTTGCCAAACTAAATGGGTTCAAATCTTGGAAGACGAATGTTTTGGCCGGACAGAGGATAATAGTCTCTGGAGAAGTTAAGCATGAGCGAGTCCTATCAAAAACGACTAGACCTTCTTTAAAAGTGACCAATCGCCCTATCGTTTACAAAATTAAGCGCGGGGATAATTTAACTGATATTGCTAAACTTTTTGATATTAAACTTTCTAAAATCAAAAAGGCTAACAACCTTAAGAAAGGAAGTGTCATTATTGGACAAAAAATAATTTTGCCTGACACAAAGAAGGGAATTTACACAGTAAAAAAAGGTGACCGTCTTCTAAAAGTTGCCAGAGATCTAAAGCAACCTTTAGAAACAATTATTAAATTAAATTCTTTAAGACGAAGAGACATTTATCCTGGTCAAAAAATTATTGTGAATATGGATTAAATCTTGGGCCATTAATTTGGAACGTTGCCTCCAATGGCAGATGATCCGACGAGGCCGAAGGTAACACTTCGGCCTTTATCATTTTTAGAGATGAATTGTACCAAATATAATCGAGTCTTCTGTCTGGTCTCCAAGCTGGGAAAGTGAAAAATCTAGCTTCGTCTTTGCCATAAATCTCTTCAGGTATAACTTCAAAAAGATTTGATTTTTTCATGAGCTCATAACTTGGATCATTCTCATAATCATCGTCGTTGAAAAACTTTGATTTTTTTAATGCGCTCGTAGGAACCATATTAAAATCACCAGCGATAAAATCAATTTGAGATTTTTTAACTTCTTCCAACAAAATCTCTATTTGCTCTTTACGATTAGCTTTGTCAAACGCCTCGAGATGAAGATTCATGAGATTAAATTTCTTCTCCCCAATTGTGACCGACACTTTCTGAAAATATCTATGAAGATAAAAAAGATTATACCACCAGGGCTGGGACAAGGGTTTTGTAAGAAGAGTGACTTGATGGTCACTTAGGGGATATTTACTCAAAATAGCTCCACCAGAATTCATTTTCCCAAAATTATTTCGAAGAGGAAAATATGGAAAAGGAATATAATTCGCCTCCCAAGAAATGGCCTCAGCAACAAAAGGATAACCGGCCTTCGTGGCAATAAACTTTGCCTGGTCAATATAGTGTGAACGAGATGAATCAAAATCTATTTCCTGAAGGAATACAATATCTGCATCCCACTGAATCATTTCTTTTGATACATGAACAAGGGCCTTTTCATAAAACTCAATACCTCTATGCTCATAACCACTTCCCTCAGAGCCCCTTCCGTACAAAAAACCAATATTAAAAGTAACAATCTTAATCACTGATGGTATTTCTTCAAAGTCAACCATCATTTCAGGTTCAATATTTATGATAGTGGATTGAACTGTGGCCTTGTTTAGGCTCCAGGGATAAGAAGACCATGAAAGGAAAATGAAAACGAAGAAAAGAAAAAATATGATTGTTCCGAGAATCATTTTCATACCTTTTTTCCCCCAATAAAAAGTGCCTCTACCTGGCCAGGGAATTCAATCCCTAAAAAGGGAGAGCTAGAAGCTTTGGTTTTTAGCATTTCTTTTGTTATGAGTAGGGGACGATTTAAATTTAGAACGGTGAAATTCGCACGATAATTTTTATCTAAATGACCAAGACCTTTTCCAAAATTTGAAAAAGGAGAATATATTCTCCCCCAAGAATGTAAAAATTTATTAAAAAAATCACCAGGGTTTTCAGAAGAAACCTTTGCAATTGTTTTTGGATCGACTCCTATTTGAATCAACCAAGTCACAAAGGCCCCGAACGTATCTAGCCCAGTTAATCCAGAAATCCCCTTCTCTTTCTCATCTGGTGAATGGGGAGCGTGGTCTGTAGCTAAAAAATCAATTTCGCCATCTTTAAGTGCCTTAAGTAAGGCCAAACGATCTTCAGTAGACCTTATTGGAGGGTTCATTTGAAAACTAGTTAATTCCTCAGAGGGGATTGAAGTAACATCGAAATAAAGGTGTTGAGGAGTCACTTCAATCATGACATTCACTCCACGAAGACGAGCTTCCCTAATTAATCTTAATCCCTCACTTGAACTAAAATGGCATAACTTCCCTTTCAATTCATATTTCTCAATCAGAGATAGTGCATCTTTTGTTGCTACAACCTCTGCTTTCACAGGCCTTTTCATTTGATGAGTTTCTAAATGCTTAGATTGATCAAGAATTTCAGGGTCTTCACAGTGAAAGCTTACCACTTGGTTTTTATAAAATGAGAGTGTTTTATCCAGAGTTGAAAGGTCTTTAAAAAATAACTCTCCAACAGATGGCCCCATGTAGACTTTGTAGGGAACCAAAAAACTAAGTGGTCGTGTTTCTGGCCCTATCCCAGCATAAAGCCAGATTTCACCATTTGTTTTCATTGCTAAGCGAAACTTATCTTCGTAACTTTTATCATCAACTGGCGGAATGGGGTTATTTGGCATATCTCCAGCGTGGGTTAATCCCCCATTATGCATGGCCAATCGAGCGGATGTGAAATCTTCCTTATAAGTATTCTTCCCAGAAACATCTTCTCGAGCATGGATGTGAACATCCCCCATACCAGAAAAAAGAAGACAATCATCACTAAAATAGAAATCCACTTTATTTCGAGGGATTCCTAAATCACCAACATCTTCAATTAATTGAGTTAGTTCATTAAAAGCAATTTGCTGTCTTTTGACATAGGAGGATGTTACGCAGATAGCATCAATGATTTTCAAACATTTCTCCTCATGATCGTTGTTGGGGAACCTTGATCCTGGGGCATAGTAATAATTTCATCAATCACAACATGCCGAGGTCTCTCAAGCATAAATAGCATCATGCTTGCAACATCTTCAGGAGTTAGTGGTGTCATTCCTAAATAAACAGAATCGGCCAACTCATCATTGCCCTTAAAACGAACTTTACTAAAATCAGAATGAACCATGCCAGGAGAAATCTGCATAACTCTTATATTCTGTCCTGCCGTTTCCTCTCTTAATGCTCTCGTAAACGCCTTAACCGCGTGCTTAGTAGCGCAATAAACTGCCCCACCTTGGTAGGCATAATGACCTGCTATGGAACAAAGATTTATAATATCTCCCCCACCGTGCTGAATCATCCAAGGAAGAACTAAATGCACCATACGAAAGTTAGCAGTCACATTAGTCTCAATCATCTGAGACCAATCGTCTAATTGACTCTCCTGAACTTTATCTCTGCCTAGTGCCAATCCCGCATTATTGATAAGAATATCTATATGACAATTTGTCATCGTTTTAATTTCATTTAAGGCATTAGGGCCATTTAAATCGCAGGGAATAATGTGAATGTTGGAATTCCCTAATTCACTCTTTAATTCCTGAAGTTTCTCTTCCCTTCGAGCAAGTAAAAATAATTCATACCCTTTTTGAGAAAGAATAACAGCTAAGGCACGACCTATCCCAGAGGATGCTCCAGTAATGAGAACTCGCTTCATATGAACTCCTATTTACGACCTTCAAATAAAAAGATAGCATCAGCGCTTCTAATGTCAAAAACACTAAAACTTTTTTTTAAATAGTATCTTGAAAAAGCCTCTTCTGAACAGTTTCGTTAAGACCCATTGATATATTATACGGAACAAAATGAGATAAGGAGAAGCTCCTTATCTTATGAAAAATAAATCTATTTGATCGAATAAGATTGCAGAGAAAATAATAAACATAGGTTTGTGATTCTAAGGTGAAAAATCCCAGAAAAAAGAACAGATAATAAAAGGACCTTCTCCATAGGAAGAAGGTCCTTAAAAAAATTAAGCATTAAGCTTTCTTAAAACGTAGTGAAGAATTCCAGAGTTCTTGTAGTACTCAAGTTCATTGGCCGTATCAATACGAGACTGCAATTGAATCTTAATGACTTCTCCATTTTTACGTTTAATCTCAGCTGAAATCTGCTCTTTGGGCTTCATATGAGTTAAACCGTGGAGGGTTACTTCTTCTGATCCATCTAAATTTAGAGATTTTCTAGTCTGACCTTCGGTGAATTGAAGAGGCACCACACCCATACCAATTAAATTTGAACGGTGGATACGCTCAAAGCTCTCAGTGATCACGGCCTTAATTCCAAGAAGTCTTGTTCCTTTGGCCGCCCAGTCTCTAGATGATCCTGTTCCATATTCTTTACCTGCGAAAACAACAAGTGGCTTACCCGCTTGTTGATACTTCATAGAAGCATCATAAATTGTACTCTCTTCACCAGTTGGAACATAGGTCGTAAGCCCACCCTCTTTTCCAGATTTCACCATTTCGTTTTTAAGACGAATGTTAGCGAAAGTCCCGCGAGTCATAACTTCATCGTGACCACGACGAGCACCGTACTGATTAAAGTCAGCTGGTTTCACACCTCTTCCAACAAGATAAGATCCAGCTGGAGTCTCTGGTTTAAATGAGCCGGCCGGAGAAATGTGGTCGGTAGTAATTGAGTCACCAAAAAGACCTAATACATTCGCTCCAACGATATCCTTAACGGCCTCAGGATCTTTTTTCATCCCCTTAAAGTAAGGAGGATTATTGATATAAGTTGAATTTGAATCCCAAGAAAAAGTTTCTCCCTCTGGAGCAGAAACTTTCTGCCAGAACTCATCACCTTTAAATACATCCGAATATCGAGACTTAAACATTGCAGGAGTGATCGATTTTGCCATCACATCGTGAATTTCTTGAGATGAAGGCCAGATATCTTTAAGGAATACATTGTTCCCCATAGCATCTTTACCAATAGGCTCTTTGGTTAAATCAAGTTTTACGTTTCCAGCGATGGCATACGCGACAACGAGTGGAGGAGAAGCAAGATAGTTGGCTTTTACATCTGGAGACACTCTTCCTTCAAAGTTTCTATTTCCAGAAAGAACTGCTGAAGCCGTGATGTTTCCGTCTTTAATCGCTTTAGAAAATTCTGGTTTAAGAGGACCAGAGTTCCCAATACAAGTGGTGCATCCGTAACCCACAAGATTAAATCCAAGTTTATTAAGTTCACCTTGAAGCCCAGCTGCTTCAAGATAATCAGTCACCACTTTAGATCCAGGAGCAAGAGATGTTTTAACCCATGGTTTAGTTTTTAAACCGAGTGCATTCGCCTTTTTAGCAACAAGACCGGCGGCAACAAGAACCGACGGATTTGAAGTATTTGTACAAGAAGTGATCGCAGCGATCATTACGTCACCATGAGTGATCGTAAAATCAGCACCATCAACTTTTTGAGTGAAGTTAACGTCATCGGATTTCACTTTAAAACCTGTTTCAGAAATAAGATCTTTTTTAAATCCTTCAGCAATGTTAGAAAGAGAGATTCTATCCTGAGGACGCTTAGGTCCAGCAAGTGATGGCTCAACTGTAGATAAATCTAGTTCAAGAGTGTCCGTGAATATTGGATCTTTTGAATCATTCCTCCAAAAACCTTGCTCTTTAGCGTAAGCCTCAACAAGTTGAACTCTGTCTTCATCACGTCCAGTAAAACGTAAATACTCAATTGTTTTTTCATCGATAGGAAAAAATCCACAAGTCGCACCATACTCAGGCGCCATGTTAGCAATTGTCGCTCTATCAGCAAGAGAAAGATCTTTTAGACCTGGGCCAAAAAATTCAACAAATTTATCAACAACACCCTTTTTACGAAGCATATTCGTTACAGTTAAAACAACATCCGTTGCAGTAACACCTTCCTTTGCTTTCCCAGTAAGTTTAAATCCAATCACTTCTGGAATAAGCATCGTGACTGCTTGTCCAAGCATCGCGGCTTCCGCCTCAATACCACCAACTCCCCAACCAAGAACAGAGAGGCCATTGACCATCGTCGTATGCGAATCTGTGCCAACGCACGTGTCACAATAGGCAAGAGTTGTTCCATTTTCTTCTTTGGTCCAAACAGTTTGGGCAAGGTACTCAACGTTCACTTGGTGACAAATACCAGTCCCAGGAGGAACCACACGAAAGTTTTTAAAAGCTTTCTGTCCCCATTTTAAAAACTTATAGCGCTCACCATTTCTTTCGTATTCAAGATCCATGTTTTTTGTAAAAGCATCTGGAGAAGCTGAGTAGTCAACGATAACAGAGTGGTCGATAACAAGATCAACCGGAACCAGAGGATTAATTTTTTGTGGGTTACCGCCGACGGCCTTCATGGCATCTCTCATTGCTGCCAGATCCACAACTGCAGGAACACCTGTAAAATCCTGCATAAGAACTCGAGCTGGATAGTAATTAATTTCGCGAGTCGATTTTTTATCTTTTGTCCATTGACCCATGGCCTTGATATCATCTGAGTAAACAGTAAAACCATCTTCATTTCGAAGGAGGTTTTCCATTAAAACCTTTAGTGAATAAGGAAGATTCTCAATGTCTCCAACTCCAGCTGCTTCTGCGGCCTTAAGTGAGAAATAATCATAAGACTTATTACCAACTTTTAAATTTTTACGGGTCTTGAAAGAATCGAGTCTTTTGTCTGACACAGAACACTCCTATTTAGAAAATTTATGAAATATTCTAACTCTTTAGGGGCTTGGTGACTATGAGAAATAGAAGGCGAAAATAGCTCCAGACCAATTCCTGACCACTTTAGTTTACTGTTTAAAATAAACCTTTCAAGTAGGAGGGTCATCTAGTCGATAAGCTCACCATGGAAAGTGGAAAATCTTTTACCATAACTCGAGAAAAACATTTAGATCACATGGTCAGGGTCGTCCCTTTTATCGTTTTTTGCTACGCTGTTCAGTGCTTTGTCATTATGAGGGTGAGTCCTGGAAATTTTTCCACAATAAGCTTAAGTATCCTTGGTGGATTTCTTGCTCTTATGATCGCTGGATTTATCACCTATGATGTGAAACATCAGGTCATTCTCAATGAAGGCACTTTAAATATTCGTTTCTTAGGATCAGAAAAAACCATCTCATTTGATAACATCTGGCACATCGAGATCAATGGGCCAGGGCAAACATTTTCAACCATGGTGCTTCAAACAGATCAAGGTAAAGTCACCTTTTACTTTATTGATGATTCAGAAAAAATAAAGGAGTGGATTGAAACCCACCAAAATAAGGCACTATCTAAAAAAGCAGCTTAAATATTCAGCGCCCTATTCTCAGTAGCAGCTAAACAAGCCTCCTTAAAGCCCTCTGAATAAGTAGGATGTGCGTGAGATATTCGACCAATATCTTCTGCACTTGCCCTAAACTCCATCGCCACAACAGCTTCAGCAATCATATCGGCCGTTCTTGGGCCAATCATATGAACACCAAGAATCTCATCTGTTTTTTTATCTGCAAGAACTTTAATGAGGCCATTTTTTTCATTCGAGGCAACAGCTCTACCAAGGGCAAGAAATGGAAATTTTCCAACCTTGTAATCCACTCCCTTCTGCTTTAATTCTTGCTCAGTAAATCCAACTCCGGCCACTTCAGGCCAAGTATAAACGACACCTGGAATGAGATTATAGTTAATATGCGGTTTTTCACCGGCCATATACTCAGCAACAAAAACCCCTTCTTCCTCGGCCTTGTGAGCAAGCATCGCCCCTTTAATCACATCACCAATAGCATAAATATGGGAGTGAGTGGTTTGAAGGTGATCATTTACGGGAATTCTTCCGCGCTCATCCAGAGTTAGGCCAATATTTTCTAGACCTAATTTATCCGTATAAGGTCTTCTTCCGACAGCAACTAAACAATAATCTCCCACGAGCTCGATTTCTTCATTGGTAGATTTATTCTTGGCCTTAACAACGACCTCATTTCCATTTCTTTTAACGGAAGAAACTCCGTGACCCATATGAAAAGTCATTCCATCTTTCGTGAGAACTTTTTGAAGTTCTTTCCCAAGATCAGAGTCCATTGCTGCAATACAAGAGTCAGCAAACTCGACCACAGAGACTTTTGAACCAAGACGCTTATAAACGGAACCAAGTTCAAGTCCAATAACACCACCACCAATGACGATGAGATGTTTTGGAGCCTCTTTAAGTTTTAATGCTTCAGTAGAAGTAATGACTCTTTCTTTATCAGCTGTAACACCGGGTAGGATTGAAGGCTTTGAACCAGTTGCAATAATGGCATTCTTAAAACCAATTTCTTGGGAGCCTTTCTCAGAAGTCACAATAACTGTATTTTTATCTTTAAAAGACCCGTGTCCTTGAAAAACCGTGATCTTATTTTTTTTCATCAAGAAAGAAACACCACCAGTGATGCCTTCAACAACTTTTGCCACTCTTTCAGACATTTTTGGAACATTGAGATTCACCCCAGAAACTTCTATACCATGAAGTGAATGAGAATGAACCGTCTCATGATAGCGTTCAGATGAATCGAGCCACGCCTTTGACGGGATACAGCCAACATTTAGGCAAGTTCCACCCAATGTTTTATACCGCTCAATAATGGCGACCTTCATTTTTAACTGAGAGGCCCTGATTGCGGCAATATATCCACCGGGACCAGATCCAATAACAACAAGATCAAACTGTTCCATTATCTTATTCCTTCATTAAATATCAAGTAACAAACGAGATGGGTCCTCAATCATTTCCTTAACTGCTTTTAGAAATGAAACTGATTCTCTGCCATCAATAATCCTATGATCGTAAGAAAGTGCGAGATACATAATGGGACGAATGACAACCTGGCCATTTACGGCCACAGGTCTTTCCACAATATTGTGGAGTCCAAGAATCGCTGACTGAGGAGCATTGAGAATCGGAGTCGAGAGCATAGAGCCGAAGATTCCGCCATTCGTAATAGTGAAAGTTCCACCTTGCATTTCTTCAATGGTGATTTTTCCGTCACGTGCGCGAGTGGCGAGTTCAATAATTTTTGATTCAATCGCCGCCATCCCCATGGATTCAGCATTTCTAATCACAGGAACAACGAGACCCCTTGGTGTTGAAACCGCAACTCCCACGTCAGCATAATTGTGATAAACAAGCTCAGTCCCATCAATCATGCCATTAACGGCCGGGTATTGTTTTAAGGCAGCACATGAAGCTTTTGTAAAAAAGCTCATGAAGCCCAGACCCACTCCATGTTTTTCCTTAAATGAATCTTTATATTTTTTACGAAGTTCCATCACGGCAGACATATCAACTTCATTAAAAGTCGTGAGCATCGCCGTCGTATTTTTTGCAGCAACGAGACGAGAAGCGATTGTTTTTCTTAATCCTGTCATTTTTTCACGACGAACTTCACGAGAAAATGAAGATGAAATTGTTTCTCGAGCGAGTGCCTTTAATACTGACTCTTCACCTGAGGCTGCCTTAGGTGAGCTTTGCACGGCTTGGGCCGACAGAGCATCACCTTTAGTAATACGACCGTCTTTGCCTGAACCGTTAATAGAAGCTGAATCAATTCCTTTTTCAGAAAGAATTTTTTGAGCAGCGGGGGAAGGAAAATTTTTAGTTTCAGTCTGACTTGCAAGAGTTTCTTTTGGGGCTACTTTAACTTCTTGGGATGGAGCCGCTGATGAAGTAGCTGTTTCATCCACTTCAGCAACCTTAGTGCCAATCGCAACAGTTTCACCCTCTTTAACAAGAATTTTTAATTTCCCTGCTTTTGGGGCAGAAATCTCAAGAGTTGCCTTATCCGACTCAATAGAACAAATCGCCTCATCAAGTTTGACCATTTCTCCATCTTTTTTTATCCAACTTGCAATGGTGACTTCAGAGATAGACTCTCCAACACTCGGTACTTTGACATCAACCATAACTCATCCTTTTAATATCTATTAAACTGTTTCGATTTTTTCAGAAAAAGCGTTGTTCACAATTTTTGCTTGCTCTTGAGCATGAACACTTGCGTACCCTGTCGCCGGAGAAGCAGATGATTTACGAGCAATTAATTTAAATTCATCAAATTGAACGTAACGGCGTAAAAAAGTAAATGCGCCCATATTTTTTGGTTCTTCTTGTACCCAAACTTTCTCGGCATTCTTGTATTTTTCAATAAGCTTCCAGCTCTGCTCCTCTGGCATTGGATAGAGCTGCTCAAGACGAACAATCGCCACATCCTTTCGCTTATCTTTAAGTTGTTTTGCTTTTAGATCGTAGAAGATTTTTCCCGTACACATAATAAGGCGCTTAACATCCTTAGAATTAACTGATGAATCATCAATAATTTCCTGGAACGATCCTTCAGAAAGATCTTTGACTGAAGAAATACAATCCGGGTGACGGAGTAGAGACTTTGGAGTGAAAATAATAAGTGGTTTCCTAAAGTCCCACTTCACCTGACGACGAAGGATATGGAAAATATTCGCAGGGGTTGTAAGATTCGCCACCACCATATTCCACTCAGCAGCGAGTTGCAAAAATCTCTCGGGTCTGGCATTTGAGTGCTCAGGGCCTTGACCCTCGTAACCATGAGGAAGCATCATCACAACACCAGATTGACGCTGCCACTTAGACTCTCCAGATGAAATAAACTGATCAATAATGGTTTGAGCACCGTTAGCGAAATCACCAAACTGAGCTTCCCAAATATTTAAAGAACTCGGAGACCCTAGTGAGTAACCATATTCGTAACCCAGAACTGCGTACTCAGAAAGAAGTGAGTTATAAATTTTATACTTTCCTTGTTTGTCGGCAAAATGATTTAAAAAGAGATATCTTGTATTTGAATTCTCATCTACAACACCAGCATGACGATGTGAAAATGTTCCCCTAATACAGTCTTGTCCAGACATTCTGATGCTGATTCCTTCCTGAAGAAGGGATCCATACGCCATGAGTTCCCCCATGGCCCAATCAAGTTGATCATCACTCCAACGCTTTGATCTTTCTTCAAGTAATTTATCAATCTTTTGAATGGGTTTAAACCCATTAGGAAGAATCGTTAGTGCCTTAAGAGTTTTCTCCAAGATATCTTTTGAAACTGATGTTTTTGGTGAATAGTCAAAATCCTTTGGATTAGATCGACGGAAAGATTTCCACTGCTCTTCCGGTTTTTGATAGAGATAAGGAAGAGGTTTCTGTTTCACCATATTGAAGCGGTCTTGAAGAAGATTTTTAAATTGCTCCTCCATCTGAACCGCTAATTGGGCTTCAATTTGTTTTCCTTCAATTAATTTATCTTTATAAACTTCACGAGGATTAGAGTGCTTTGAAATCTGGTTATAAAATTTAGGCTGAGTAAATCTTGGCTCATCAGATTCATTATGCCCATGCTTACGGTAGCAAACCATATCGACAAAAATATCCTTATGGAATTTTGATCTAAACTCAGTCGCTAACTCCACAGCATAAACAACGGCCTCAGCATCATCTCCATTCACATGAAGAACTGGAGTTTCAAGAACTCTGGCCACACTGGTTGAATAGATTGATGAGCGCGCATCATCAAAGTCAGTTGTAAAACCAATTTGGTTATTGATGACAAAATGGATCGCCCCGCCAACGTTATAGCCTTTTAGACCAGACATCTGAACGGTTTCGTAAACAATACCTTGACCAGCAACTGCGGCATCACCGTGGATAATAATTGGTAAAAGCTTTTTAGGATCTTCGTTATAAAGCGTATCACCTTGGGCTCTTGTGTACCCAAGGACCACAGCGTCCACAGCTTCTAAGTGTGATGGGTTTGGCATAAGTTTTAAATAAACTTTTTGCCCGCCAAAAGTCGTTACCTGAGAGGAGTAGCCCATATGGTACTTCACATCTCCGTCACCCATCGTTAAATCGGGAGTCGCTTGTCCTTCAAATTCATTAAAGATGTATTCGTAAGTTTTACCCATGACGTTTGCTAGAACATTTAATCTACCTCTATGGGCCATGCCGATCACTACTTCTTCGACTCCATGTTGAGCAGAGGTATTTATGATAGCATCAAGAGCTGGGATCGTATTTTCTCCCCCTTCAAGTGAGAATCTTTTTTGGCCAACATATTTGGTGTGCAAGAAGTTTTCAAAGGCAACGGCTTCATTAAGCTTAGTAAGGATTCGCTTCTTCTTATCGATACCAAAGGATCTTCCAGATGAGTTAGACTCAATTTTTGTCTGAAACCACTCTCTAATTTCTGAGTCATTGATGTGCATGTACTCAACACCAATCGTTCCACAGTAAATAGACTTTAAATGCGAAATAATATCTTTAAGCTTAGCACCCTTCTGACCAAGAACTTCACTGATCACAAAACTCTCCTCAAGATCTGCACTAGCAAGACCATGATCTTCTAATTCAAGTTTTGGGAAACGATTAACTCTTTCTCTAATTGGGTTAGTAGTGGAAATGAGGTGACCTCTGGCCCTGTAGGCTTCAATCAATCTATACACTTTAAATTCTTTTGAAAGGTTTGATGAAACCCCTTGAGCAGTAGAGTCAGATGCCGAGGTAGGCATAACAAGAGCGTACTCAAGACCTTTAAAAAATTGTTTCCATGAACTATCTACTGAGTCTGGATTATTTTTGTAATCCATATAAAGGCCATCAATAAATGAATTATCAGAAGAAGAAACGTATGAAAAATCTTGAGAAATAGTCATAATGGGACTCTTAATAAAACGAGGGGTTAATGTTAGTGATAATTATAAGGCATCACTTTCTTTTTGTGAAAATCTAAAACCAAGAAATTTGATGAGTTAAGTTTATTGCACTGTGCAGTGTTTAGCTTTTTTTGATTGACCAAAGAAATCAATTAAAGCACCGTTAAGGATATGAAAATAACCATCCTCTCTTTTTTACTCTTAGTTATCTCAAGTTATTCATTTGCTGCACCTAGTGATAATCCAGGTCATGTCAAAGAAATACTCAAACTTCTCTCAGGTAACCGAGACGTTCGAAACTTAGCACTTTACTCAGTTTTGGCCACTAGATGTTCACGCTATATGACGCCAGAAAAAAAACTTCCTTGTAAAGAAGCTGTTGCAAGTCTCGTCTTACAGTTAGACTTCGACATTGTTTTGACTGGGGATAAAGAATCGGCACCAGATAATTGGTCGCCAAATTCTTTTGTTTTTGTAGCCTTTAAAAGTAATCTCTTAATGCTTCTCAATACAAAAAAATCAACTCAATATCTTAGAGGCCTTAATGAGCAGCTTTACTTCTATCTTTTAGGTAATAATCCTGAATTTAATCTCTGGGATTATACGAAATCTCACTTTAAATCAGACTACGCTGCTTCTCTTGTTATTGCTGCCTTTTTTCAAGATACCTCAATAAAGAAACTCCATCTTGCTTATCTTGAACACACTTCACTTAGGGGTGGAGAGAATTTTATAGAGAACAAAGAATTACTCAGTAGAGTTATCGATACGTTTAATTTAATTTTAGACACCTCAGAAGAATCTTACAAACCTTTGTTTTATCCAAAAGAAATTCAAACTGAAATGAACAAGAGTATCTATCATTACTATGTTCCCATGTTCATCAGTAGATCTTTAAAAAAAGACGGGGTGAAAGATGATATGGCATATGTAGCTCCTCTACTCCTTACATTGACTTACGAGTTTTTAACCTCGGCAGATGATTATCGATATTTATTTTTTGATCCCATGACGATTAAATCTAAAGAGAAAGTGAGAGATATCTATGCTGGATACTGTGGAGCGAATATTGGCCTAAGAGGCCTCAACTTCAATAAATCATTTGAGACTATTAGAGCTCGATTTTCGACCTCAACAGAGAAGGCCGTTCAAATGCTATTTAAGCATTAGTCAGGGATTGAAGGAAATCCTTCACTTCGTGAATGACTGAGGGAGGGATCTCATGCCCTCCGTTAAACGTGTGTAATTTTCCAGAAAAATTTAATTCCAATAATTTTTTTTCTAAATCCTTTGCTCCTTCAATTGAAAGAACTGGATCTTTTGATCCATGGGATTGATAAAACGGAATAGACTTAGCACTTCTAGGAATTTTGTCTTCTGAAATGAGCGCCCCGGACATTAAAATAAGTCCCTTGATGTTTAGACTCTCAATCATGGCCAAATGTGAGGCACACATCGCTCCCTGCGAAAATCCTCCTAGGATGATGGTCTCATGCTTTTTAGACAATTCTCTTAAGAGACCACTTAAAATGATAATCGTTTGATCTAATTCTGGGGGATGACTATTCCGAAGGTCTCTCATTCTTCCTTGGGCCATGGCCCTTTGAAGTTCTTCAACATCAATTGAAAACCAAGCTCTCCCCTCATAAAACCCCATATTGAGTGACTGAACTCCATTTGGGAAATACCAGTTGTAGGATTTTTCATGCCATAACTCCCAAAGTGGAAACAGATCGTGCATATTAGCACCGTACCCATGAAGGAGGACAATCGCGACTGAAGGATCATCTCCGATCACTTGAAGGCACTCGACTGCAGAGATATCAACTCGACTTGATTTCATTTTTTCCCAGCTGGTTTAATTCTGATCCAAGGAGGATCAACAATGACATTGGTATTATTGTTGATTTCTTTTAATTTTTTCATAATAAATGAAGTCACAGGCAAAATACCGAACTTAATTTCATCGACTCGAATGGCAATTGTTTCAAAATTATCTTCATACTGAAGCTTACCCCAAACTCTAAGCCCAGCTCGGAGCCAATACCTAATATAAATCTGGAAATAAAAATCACCCTCTTTTATTTTAAGTAAAATATCTTCGCCAGGTAGATTCACTTGCCCAGCTTCAGCGTCTTCTAAAGGTAGCCCCTCGATAAGCTTATATAGGATAAAGTCAGTTGGTATCACGACCTTTTTGATTGAAAGATCCATGGATCGGCGGCAATCTTCTAAAACTCTTTCTCCGATTGTCCCACTTGCAGCTCCATCGCAAATTCCTCGGATGTTTTCGGCTTTATACTCTCCCCTGCCTTTAGGCCTCATCATGAGGTAGTCACTTTCAATGGACTGGATTTTCATCCCAATCCCAGCACTCGTTCGTTTTACAGAAAAAGCTTCAATATCATAAATAAAGCGAGTGGGATTTTTCCAAGAAAACTCTAAGTATGGTGAGAAGATCTCAAAAGACTCATCGGTACGGGAAATTTCGACAGGGTAAGGAACTGAGACTAAATTTAATCCGATCCCAACTTTTTCTACCATCCCTTTTCCAGATGGTGCCGAGTAATCTAAATCTAAATTCTGAACAAAGACTTTTTCAAATCCAGCGATTGAATGAAATGAAATTGTAAGAAGTGTAATAATTAATAAAGCCATGCTGTTCATTCCTTTAAAAGGGCATGAACTATTTTCTTTTCTTCGCAGTGAAATCGGCAAGGATCTTTTTGATCATAAGCGCTTCATTCTTCATATCTGGGTGTTTGGCATTGATTCGAACGAGTAACTGTCCAATTTGGTGCTCTAATAATTTCATGTCGCTCAGCATTTCAGTTAAAAATTCCATCTTAAACTCGGCCACGGCGACCTTTACTTCTGACTCAAGTTGAATTTTTCTCATTTGATCTTGAAGTTCAACAATTTGTTGTGACTCAAGATCGTAAATTGGTTGCTCCTTCAGAGCACTTGAACCATCCACCATCGGCCCAGATGAGGCCACGGCCTGAGGGGGACGCCTAACAGGTGTTGGTTGAGCGGCAGGTACAGCGGCCGCTCTTGCTTCTTCAATTTTTCTTACTTCTCCAGGTGGTCTTGATGGAGGTTTTGGGACGACAGAAGGCGCAGCACTATTTGGTGCAGGTGGACCCTGTGGGTGCGGTCGAGGTTTAGCAGCTTCAGGAGTGTGAAACTCGAGATCAACGTCCTGTTGGACGGCATCGTTTTTCTTCTTCTTCGACTCTTCCTCGTCTTCAAATTCGAGATCTAAATCATCAAAAGGCATTTTTCATTTACCTATCCTTACCTTACCTATCGGATTTCATTGGGGAAACTTAAGCTCAGTACGGCATTTAAGGGACGTACAAGTTAAAGCTTTGGTTCAATCAACCGAAAGGTAGATAAGATATTGAAAATTATGAATTCGAAGGGATAAGATGACTGGTCCTGATGACGAGGAAGATAAGCCAACGGTAGTTTTGGATTTAAACGCCCTAAAAAAGCAAAAACTAAAACAAGAAGAGGAGCTTGCAAATATAGCTCAGGAGCTTGAGTTTGCTGTAAGTTCAAGCGAAGTCCCATTAGCACCTTCGGACGAAATGATTGATGAGATTAAAGAGGCCAAAAGAATAAGGGTCATCTTGTTTGATTTTCAGTCAAATTATTTTGAAAGCTCTCTTAAAGATTTTCCGAAAAAAGGTTTCGATTTTCAGATCGTAAATACACTTCCAGAACTCAATAAGCTCCTCGGTTTTAAAGAACCACAAATCGTTGTATTTAACTACGACGCCAATCCAAAAGCAGTAGGCCAGTTGTGCGCACAGATTAAGTTAAAGTTTCCGCTAACTAAAACCGTCATCATCGCTAAAAATATTTCTCCAGAAAAAGCAAAAATGCATGCAAAAACGGCCTACGGTGCCAATGGTTATTATCAATTACCAATTGATACAGAAAAATTTGGAAGGGAATTAACTCGAGTTTTCAATTCTTAAATAATGGCCCTCACATCATCATGCGAGGGCAATTACCTGGGAGTGAAATCATGGCTTTGATTTCGAACACATCATCAGTGAAGCTAACGACCACGTCAACAAACTAGAAAACTTTTTTTCTAACACCTTACTCCAATCAAGAAGTTAGAAAAGAGTAGTTGACCTTAATTATCTTAATTATCAGAATATTGGCATGCTAGTAGACTCGATCAAACTTATTTTATTTACACTCTTGTTCTCTCAAATTGCATCCTCTAGTCCCAACTGGACAGAGAACTATGAGGTGACTTCTCCTAGGGAGAATATTTACGAACTTTCTGAAAAAGAATTAAATAAAACACTTCTCCTCGGAAGAAGGCATGCCCTCATTTACCCAGTCTCAGTTAGTTATCTTAGAATTCCCTACGGGCCACTAAGTGATTTTTTTGAAACAACTCCTAACGACCCTGTTAGAAAACTCTTATTCGACCTAGCAAAAGTAGTCTCACCATTTCAAAGTATCCAAGAAGTCTTTAAGTGGCTCGGACTCAATGAATACCCAACTTCGATACAAAGAGAAAATCCAAATGAACTACCGCCACTAAGCACAGAAGAAACCTCACTTCCTATGGGCGCCACCATCCTAGAGGATGAATACGGAAAAGGACTCACCTTTGGGTGTGCGACTTGCCACTCCTCTCATTTATTTGGAGTGAAAGTCCTTGGATTAACAAACAGGTTCCCAAGAGCAAACGAATTTTTTCGTCGAGGCGCTGCGCTGGCACCTTATGTGAACTCTTTTGTGTTTAAAAATATGCTCCAAACGACAGAAGGTGAACGATTGATGCTCGTAAGAGCAAAAGAAAATCTTAAATATGTAGGGGCGAAACCCCCAATCTCAGTGGGCCTAGATACCTCGCTAGCTCAAGTCGCTCTTTCACTCGCAAAAAGAAACCAAGATGAGTACGCGACGAGAACAACATTCTCTCATCGCTTCCCTAGAAAAAATAAACTAGAAACAATGGTTTCTGATTCAAAGCCAGCTGTTTGGTGGAACCTAAAATATAAAAATCGATGGCTCTCTGATGGCTCAATCGTAAGTGGAAATCCTGTTCATACTAACTTTTTATGGAATGAAATTGGTAGAGGAACTGACTTAAAACTACTTGAGAGATGGTTAGTTGAAAATTCTCAAACAATTGAGGCCCTAACTGCAGCAGTTTTCGCCTCTAAACCACCAAGATATGAAACATTTTTTGGTGAAAATGCGATTGATATTGAGAAGGCCAAAAGAGGCCAGGTTCACTTCGTAAAATCTTGCCAGAAGTGTCACGGAACTTACCAAAAGGGATGGGAACTTGAAAACGCTTCTGAACTTACTAAAGTAGAGCTTCTACAAAATTCTAAAGTCACTTATCACACTCAAACACCTGTTAAAGATGTTGGAACAGACCCTGGAAGATATTTAGGCATGAATGAGTTTGCGAGTGACTTAAATAATCTTAAAATCTCAAAAACAATCGGAACAGTCGTTGTTCCACAAAAAGGCTATGTTCCACCACCACTTGATGGAATATGGTCAAGATGGCCTTATTTTCACAACAACTCAGTCCCTAACCTCTGTGCCCTTCTTACCAGAGGAAGCCATAGGCCTTCTGGGTATTGGGCGGGACCAGCGTTAAATAAAGAAACTGATTTTGATCAAAATTGCATTGGTTATCCAATGGGAGAAAAGACGCCCGATAATTGGAAACAAGATCCTGAATTTTTCTATGACACGAAAAAAGAAGGTCTATCAAACCTCGGACATGATGAGCGGATCTTCATTAAGAATGGTCAGGAAATTTATTCAGACAACGAAAAATTAGAACTTATCGAGTTTTTGAAAACACTTTAATAAGTGATATAAAGTTTTTTAACATATTCAAAAGCTGAGGGTCCATTCGTTTTAATTAATTCTAAGTTGCCCTCAAAAAGAACATCTTTAAGCCTGTTAAAGACATCTGGCTTAATCGCCACGACAATCGCCAATTTAAGATCCGTTTCGGTCTTATTATATAGTGCGATTGAAAGACGCATATCTTTATATTTCGAAAGATCAAGTGGATTTGCAGCAGTAGCTCTCAATAAATAAATATAAGCAGCTGTTTCATAAACAAGCTTTTGATATTCCTCTAGGACTTCAGGATTTTCATCAGCGGGTTTCTTAACAACTCTTTTGGCGTGATCAATATACACCGAACCATCAGCAAGGATATTTAAGGTTAAACCAACCTGCACCACTCCAAAAGGTCTCTCGGTTGAGCCTGGGAAATACAAACACAAAAACTTCTCTTCGTCTGTGGCGCACTTGATATCATTAATAAGTGACTCATAAGAGGTTCTCTTCACTAAGTCTTCTTCAGAAACCAAATCAGAATGAACATTCAATTCATTTTGAGGAATTTCTTCCGTTTTAATTGGATCAGTTTTACTAGGCGAAGAATTTGATATTTTTCCCAGTCCTTGAGTATCAATTCTATTCTCTTTTAGTTTTAAAAAATTATAGACTGCTCCACCAATAAGAATTAAAAAAGCCAGATAGGAAAGAACATTGGATTGCTTTTTTTGTGGCGGAGCTTTCGAAGATTTTGCTTTTAACTCAACTCTTTTTTCATTTCGATTGGAGATGAGTTTTTCAGTTGTCTGTTTGGAGAGATCATGAAGATTAATGATCCTCGTCTGATCCCTAGCTACATCAGCTTTTAGTTCAACAGGCTTTTCCTTAAAAGCGAGAGGGACTTCGATATGACCCTCAGACTGTGCCTCTTCGTCACTTAATAGGGATAATAAAACATTTTGACCAAGTCTAATGGGAAAGAAAGAAGTGAACTCTGCTCTTTTACCGGGGATTAGTCGCTCCTCATTTATAAAAGATCCGTTGGAACTTCCAAGGTCGACGACAAAAAAGACATCTCCTTCAGACATAATACTTAGATGTTTCCGGCTAACACCCTCGGTGCTTAGAACAATCTCACAATTATCAGAAGACCCTATGGTAATCTTCTGATTACTTAGAGGATAAACGACTGGATCTTCATTCTCAATTAAAACTTCAAGACGCATACTTACAAGATAACGCAGATTTTCTTAGGGTCAAAGAATAATATCAAGGCACACAGTGAACTTTTAACTTTCTACTAACTGGGTTGAAAATGATACTGAATCTACCAGAGTGGTTTATGCACGGTGAAACATCAAAAAGAGTGTCTAATTTTATATGGTCTCTAATAGGCCCGCACTGAACTCCTCCGAAAGTATTTAGCTTCATGACAACATGACCAAAAGGACACGTCATCTGGGAAAAGATGCACTTACCGGTAGAGGCATTCCAGATTGCGGCCGAGCCAAGTGATTTACAGAATTTTTCTTTTGCGGTGGCATTGCCGGCACTAACTACTTCGCCACAATCTGTAATTCTTCCAGCACTGTTCGTTGAAACAGTATAAAAAAGGGACTCCTGTACAGCGGACCAATTCCCAGTGACAGCACCATCAGATGATTTTTTTTTATGCAAAAATTTCAATTGTAGACGCACTTTATTAGGCTCTCCCGGAACAGAAAAGAGCTTAAGGGTATCCGTCTTAAAATGATTATAGTTCATTGCTGAACCCAAAAGTAATTTTGTACTATTAGTAGCTGAGACATAAGTCTTTAAATTTGAGTGATTAAGACCATTCGTCCCAGTTGCTTGAATTTCAGTCATGGTGTAGGGATTTAAATTCAATCTACAATTAACTGGTTTCGATAGACTTTGCTTTACGAGTGAAATTGTTTTCTGGATTTCAGACTTCGACCTAATAAGAGCTTCATTATTAGTTTGATCTTCAAATAATCTCATGGTGACGAGGGCAACTCCTCCCAAGATCCCAACTGTAACCATTATCTCAGTCAGCGAGAAACCTCGCTCGGTCTCTAAATACATTGGATACCAAAAGTTCTAGTGTTGGTATCGTAGATGGGCATCAGTCTACGAGGAGGAAGACAAGTCGTCTGTGCTGAATTTTGAAGATGAATCGCATCCCTTTCTGTGGTTATACTCTTACACCTCACAACCCCGTCAGACCCGATACCATCGGCATGCATCCCTGGAGTAGACGCACAGTCTTTGGCTCCATCAAATTTACAAGTTTGAGTGGCCTCATCCCACCTTGCCATTACACCATCACTAAGTGCTGTCGTTTCAGAAAAATTAAAGGTTTTACAGAAGTCATTATTAAAATTATCTATGGAACTAATCTGGGAAGAAACGCATTCTTTGAAAACTCCATTATGAAACCTAGTCGAGAGAATAATATCTTTAGAAATACTTTTACCATCAAAAAAACTATTTCTATATTTTATCCTCAAAGTCACTGGACCGGTTTTAGTTTGTGTGCCGACGATATTCATCGATTCAATTTTCCAGGTGACTCCTTTATCTGTAGTCGTCGTTGACCAAGTGTCTGTACCTTGACCCACAGATAAAAACTCTGTTCCCACGAACGCATTTGTGGTGTAGGCATCATAACTTCTATCAGAAGTTGCATTCGTGTCAACACAGCCTGAAGTGCATTTGTAAAGTTTTGTAACAGATCTACTTGAGATTGACTGAGGTGATGAATAGAGTATCTTCATGGTTGCATTACAGTTACTTGGATTCGTCATTGTTTTAACGAGTTCCCCATGAAAGAGTGCCAACTTTTGGTCATCAGTTATTCCTCTCTGAGCAAATTTCTGATCCTTAAATAGTTGAGATGCCGAAAGAGCAACACCAGCAAGGACAGCACCACCGACCATAACTTCTGTTAGAGAGAAGCCTCGCTGATTTAAAAAAATACTTTTTATACCATTAAAGGTCACATGCTCTCCTCATTTCTAAGACTTAATGATAAATCCTTTTTAAGTCAGAACCAATTTTTTTATACATTTCGGCTACTTATAGCTGACTATTTCAATTCGGCTCCTCTCAAATCTGGCAGATGCCTTGTTTTTGAGGACTTAGTAAATCATTCAAAGGGTACATGAAGATAAAATTTTAATCATAACAATAGCTTTTATGGTTATGATTAGATTATGAAATTAATCATTAAAAACGCTGCTGGATTTTCAATGGTTCAAGGACTCATTGTCGCTGGTATCGTTGCGGGCTCAAGCTTAGTCACAACACGTCTCATGAATGATCAAAAAAAGGCGCAAAAAACAGCTGAAGTAAAAGATAAACTTGAAGAGTTTCACCAAACGATCTACTCAACACTTCAACATAAGCAAAATTGCAAACAAACAATTCTCGCCAATGGGTATCAGGCGGAAATTGTCACTAACAATGCTTTGGATCTAAGTATGATTCAATCTTACGACGATTCAGGAACTGCTAGAACGGTTGCCACTGTTGGTGAAAAATACATGAATGATACTATCATCATTAATTCAATGGTTTTATTACCACCCCCCCTCAACAGTGGGACAAGAGTTTTCAAGGTTAATTACAGCAAAATTTCAAATAACAACAAACAGACAGGAAAAAGAATTTACGGTGGTAACAACATTGATAGAACATTTACTGTCAGGATTCAAAAGAACCGATCAGATAACTCATTTTCCTCCTGCTACTCCATAACTGCTGCCGAAACTGCACTATTTGGAGTCGCCTCTTCTGAGGTCGGCAATGACATTAATGCCCCTGTTAAGGCCAGCAATGACATTACTAAAGAGATGTGTAATGAGATGGTAACAGGAGCAGGACAAAGTATTTTTACGTGGGATGAAAACAGAAGTCTTTGTGTACCCAATGCTCAATGCCCCTTCGGACAAATCTACACAGGGATCGACCAAGACGGTACGGTAAAATGCAAAGACATCAGAGACTGGATGGATTTTACCGAAGTTCTGGATCAATCAATGCCCCCCGTTTGCCCGATTAACTCTAGTGTAAGATTTGTTATCGATGAAGCGATAAAGAAAGTTAGAATTTCCTGCGGTGTTTGTACAAGCTCGTGTGACTGTCCCAATTCTACTGACGTGTGCGAAGGTAATATATGTGTCAATCGCTCCGTTGGTTGCATAGATGGAACCTTTGCGAGAGGGGATGCAGCTTGCATGTATTTATGCACTGGTGGGTACTGGTCCTGCCCAGCCTCTCAAGTTGCTTGTTCATCATCTACCGGAGCCACAACTGGCGGCGGAGGCACAACTGGCGGCGGAGGCACAACTGGCGGCGGAGCCACAACTGGCGGCGGAGGCGGCTGCTTTATTGCGGGTACAGAGATCACACTTTTTGATGGAACGAAGAAAAATATCGAGGACATTGGTTTAGGTGAATCTTTAATTGATCTTAAGGGGTCTAAAGTTAAAGTCCAAAAACTCATCTCTTATGACTATGAGGGACCTATTTACAGCATTAATGGTGGACCTTACTTTTTCACTCCGAACCACCCTTTTTTGACAACGAGTGGTTGGAAGTCACTTGATCCAAAGAAGTCGATGGAAGAAGCTCCAGATCTTCAGGTGTCTCACTTGATGTTGGGTGATATTTTACTTAAAAAAGATGGTGTCGAGGTTGTTTTGAGTCTTGATTCGATGAATATCAAAGACAAGGTTTATAACTTTACCCTTGATGGGACTCACGAATATATCGCCAATGACTATGCTGTTCATAATAAGATGCAAGTCGTTGACCCCAACACTGGCGCTGCAGTTTTTGATCCACTTTTGCCGTCCATTTAATAAGAGAAGTGCTCATAAAATGGCCATGACTTTTGGCAGGTCTTATCGTTAATATCAACATTTTTGTTGAACTTAATCTTCATCTAGAAATGAGTGGTAAACTTTGAAGGCGCCAGATACCTCACAAAGATGAAGTGCCTAGGGACAGTGAAGAAATACTACCTGTAATGCGTCGCACAACTAGAACTTTAACTAATCGCTTAAAATAATTGAGTCAAATCTCTTGCGGGACAAAAAGAGTTTCGCTAAATTTAAAGGCAATCAATCAAGAATTAAGAATCATCTGATAATTGTCATTTGGATGAATCAAAAAAGGAGAATTCTATGTCTAAGTATTTATTAATCGCTGCTGCTCTAGTTGTTCTAGCTGTTGCTTGTAACAAGAAAGAAGAAACAGCTGCTCCTGCAGAAGGAACAACTGTTGAACAAACTGCTCCAGAAGCTGCTCCAGTAGAAGCTGCTCCAGTAGAAGCTGCTCCAGCAGAAGCTGCTCCAGCAGAAGCAGCTCCAGCTGACGCTCCAGCTGCTCAATAATCTTAATTAGATTTTAAGCAAAAAGAGGCCCACTTAGGTGGGCCTTTTTTATTCCTATAGATCTTCATTCGTAATGAGTCGTGCAAATGAAGTAGACCTATACATCACGTACTTATTTTTTACGAAAGCCTTTCCAATAACTGCGGATGTCATCGAACGATCACAAAGTCACATGATGGTGAAATTGACTTCTAACTCAAAGTAACGACATAAAAAGAATGTCCTTGAAACATCCCAAAGAGATATAGGACAAGAATGAGAATATAAAAATCACGCAGAAGGGTAAACCCTTTATAAGAAACATGGCCATGTGCTTTGATTCACACTTAAGAGATAAATCCAATACGATAAAATTTAGTCAAACCCTATAATATTTTTAAGATTCGTATTTATTAAGGGAATTTCAGATAAAATGCCCACATGAAATACGCATTAATTCTCTTATTTTGTACCCCTCTCATTCTTTTTGCCGAAACGGTTAAATTGACGATTGAGCATAACCCTTCAAAAACAGGGAACATTTTAATTGCCGTCTTCAATGATCCCGGGGAGTTTCCCGACAAAAAATCAATATTAAGAAAAATAATCTCTAGTGAACTGGGTGGTAGCACAACCATGAACTTAGACCTCCCTCAGGGTGACTATGCAATGTCTGTTTTTTTGGATGAAAACGGTAATAACAAACTGGATACCAACTTACTAGGGATACCAAAGGAGCTCTTTGGTTTTTCAAATAACCCCAGAATCCTAACTGGCCCACCGTCATTTCAGGTAAGTGAAATCACCATTGATGGCAGTCAACAATCATTTAAGATCAAACTTATTAAGCTTATATAACAAATGAAAAAGTTTTTTTTCATCTTTCATTTTGTGATTTCTAGTTCATCATTTGCTAACTGCGGTGGACCTCAAGACCTTTTGGTTATTGGAGATTCCCAAACAGGAGCGACGTGGTCACGAAGTTATTTTGGTAATTTCCTCCAACAATGCTTGAATGGGAAATTTGTTATTTTCGGTAAAGGCGGAAGTAATCCGAGGACTTGGTATACCGGTGGACTTGAAAACGTCGAAATAGTAAAAAGAGACCCCGTCAATCCTCACATCAATTTAGGGCCTGGTCCTACTCTACCTCTTTGTCAGAAAAGACTCTCCGAAATGATCGAGGGATATAACCCAAAAAAGATTCTTTTCTTTTTTGGTGATAACATGATTGCATCTTCTGATGAGGAAATAAAAAAAGAGATGTTGAGTTTATTAGAAATTATTTCTAAAAAGAACATTTATCGTGAAAACTGCTTTTTTTTAACTCCAAGTTTTGAGATGGAAGTTAAAACTAAAAGAAATGTCACCAGAAAAAATCTCCCAAACACTGAACGCATTCGTAATATTATTTCAAATACCATACTTAACAAATGTCAGCACATCGATGGCCTTGAGGTAATGAAAAACTCTCCATATTTTGATGGAAAAGAACTCCTTAGAAGAGTTTTGATTCAAGGGAAAGCGGGATGTGGTGGTGCTGCTGAAAATGATAACATTCACCTTTGTGGTGAATCGGCGAAAGATCTTGCCGAGAAGGTTTGCACCATTTTAAATGAATCAATGGAAGAAAATTAGATAAGACTAAGGACATTTATTTTCTTTTTTGCATTTCTCTTTTAAGGAAGATGCTTGAGCATTTGCATCCGAATTTTCATTATGAGCAACTGTTATACTTCCAATCTCACCCCAATCAGAATAGATGAGACCCTTTTCTGGATCAATCGTCATTGAATCAGTACAGTCTGATGCATTTAATTCTGAATTATTATTATCCCTTAAACAAAGCTTAACACTACCATCTTGAAGCTCCTCGTAGTGAGAGACGAGAACAGCATGCGTGAAGAATTTTGAATCCCGTGAAGTAAACACAATAGTGGGCTGCATATTCATATCAATCCTTTCTCTGATATCTGAAAATGCCTTACGGTATTTTTCATTTGAAAGTTTTGCTGAACCTAATCCACTCGATAGGGCCTGCCAGCTCATCGCATTGTCGGCCCAACTTTTTGCGACTTTATCTCCGATGTATGACTGAAAAGCAGGGTGCTCAGACAAAGACATGAGATCTGGAAAACCCGGGATATCAACAGCTTCATTTTTTGAAACTTTATCAATAAGTACTTTATAAAACTCAATCGCCTTATTTTGCTCATTAAGATTACTTGAATTAAGATTAAAGGGAGGTTTATTTTTTGGTTTAAAAAATGCCAAACGATTAAACTGTGAAGTCATCCGAGCATGACCCCAGCAGTATCCTTGAGTCTGTTGGTGCTTAGATGGTATTGAATCGTTTCGAAATGCGAGACCATTCTTTTCTTGAGAAAGATTTTTACTGGTCATCTCAGCTGGATGCTTAAATATAGCAAAACCTTCGGGACATAAGATATTACAGGAACATATTTCTGCAGGGCAATTCCCCCAGGAAACGCACTTGCAAGCGGATTGCCTAATATTTTTTTTGAGACCTAGCAGTTGATCAACCTCATTCATAGGAAGTGGTTTATTATTTTGATCGAGGCAAAACTGTTTAAGGCCCTCTTCCTCAGATTCTTCACTTTGTTTTTTTGTCGCTTCCTTGTTCTTTTTATATTCTTTATCTGAAAAAATATTTCCAACTGCAGTAATGGGAGATAATGCTACATTTTTTATAGCAGAAGTTACTCCAAGACCTGTTTGTTCACAGGAAGTCAGAACAAAAAGTGGAATAATGAAAAAAATAAATTTCATTAAATTTTCTCCAAAACTTTTATCCAGCTTTTATGAGGAGTCTTTTCCAACTCCATTTGATCACTAATCGTTTTAATACTTTCAGTTGATTTTTTACCCGTCTTCCAATCCCTAAGATAGCGGCAAACTCGCATGGTCCAAGTCATGGAGGTGGGATATTTATCAAGCGTTTTCTCGCACCATAGTGGAGGAGATTTTTTACCAAGAACAGAGATATTCAAGATATCTTGTCGTACTTTTACATTGATATTGGCATTTTCAATTTTTCTTGGCCCCAAAATACTGAGAGCTTCTTCAGTCTTACCTTCACTGATTAGTTCATCAACTCTAGCGTCGGTTGCCCAAGTTGAAAAAGATGGATGCCCAACAATTGGGGTTTCTCCCTTAGAATATCCATCAATCATTTTTATCCAGGTATCCATTTCTTGAGTTAGTTTCCCTGGATTTTTTTGAAACCATTCCCGAGATCGTGCAATAGATTTTTTTAATTCAGATTTATCTTCGAGGTTGAGAGAGATTAATTGAATGACAGCTTCCGTTTTATCTTGAGTACCTTCGACTTCATAGGCCTTTAGGTAATACTTTTTTGATTTATCCTTGAGCCCGTATGCTGAAAGCTCCCTTCCAGCGATCATAAACAGCATGAACTCTTTATCTTTTGAAATAGGGCCAAGTTCTTTTAATTCACCTAATACTTTTTTTTCCCAAAACTCATATTCTTTAGGATCCTTCCAGGAGGCAAAGGAAGGGTGACAATAGAGACTTGAAAATAATAGAAATATCAGTATTTTCACTGATATCTTTTCGGCATAAGACTAAAGCTCATTAAGAATTTAAGAGGTTAGTCCTAACTTATTGTAAAATCAGGTAGATAAGATCAATTAATTAAGCACGTATTCAATTTCGGGCCTCTGATGAATAAAGGTCGCGGATAATGAAATACCGGTCGTCCAAGAAGCTGCACCTTCGTAGGTCCTATCAAGATCCCTATCCCATTTAACAACAAAGAGGCTTGCCTGATAATAAACGCTTCGAAAAACCTTACCCAAAGAGATTTTGCCACCAACGACACTCTCTTGGGTACCATTCACCATAAAAGAATATTCCCCAAAGAGCCCAATACTTAAAATTGGGTAGTTTTCGTAAGAGCCAGATATATTGAGATCAATGGAAGAGCGAACAGTAAAGCTATTTCGTTCACTCAAACCGATTGTTGGATTAAGTAAAGCTTCCCCACCGATGATGAGATCAACATGCTTTGTATCGATGAGAGAATATTTTCCACCTATTCCAATAAGACCCTGAACAAAAAGATTTGTATGGTCCCTATCTAAGTATTCCCTGTCGGATGTTTTTGGATTTAACGTATGAAAAGCTGCTTGTATAAAACTATGAATACCTGCACTCTGAGTTCTGTGGCCAACTGAAACGCCAAGAAGAATCCATTTTTTCCCTGATTCATCTAAAAACTGTCTCGAAACTAATCTTATTGATGAATCCTCTTCGATTTCTTGCGAAGTTAAATGTCCTTGCCTTGATACTTTTCTTGAAAAAAGAAAATTTTCTAACTCTAAAGACAAAATGCCATTAGTTCCTCTGGACTCGTATGCTAAGTTTAAACCCGAAGTACGTCCTTGATCATCTGTTCTTGGGTAGCCCAAAAGTAAAGGCGCAATACCAGAAGTTAAGTCCCAATCATTAATATGTCTAAACTCCACTTTATTACTAATGATTTCCCCAAGAAATAAGAATCGGCGCGGACGATTATCCTGAGGTATTTCTTGATTGACTTCATTCTCTAAGTTTAGTGGACCTCTAGAAAAATAATCTATTGCATCTGCATTTTTTAAAACAGTGTCCGAATCAACAGCAAAACTGACAAAGTGAGAGCGCTTGAATCTTTTAGAATGAGATTTAAAAATTTCATGAGTCCCCTCAAAGTCACAGTTTCCCAAACTACATAAGTAGCGAAGGGCTTCACTCTCTCTATACCGCTCAATGATTTTGAACTTGATTTTGTTTTTAAAATTTTGCCACAATTCAATATTTGAAAGTTGATCTGAATTTATTCGTGATTTCCTTAACTGCGACAATAATTCAATCTTGGCATCTAAATCAGACATATTGTCTTTTTTTAGAGTATTCGTAATTTTTGAAATTTGTAGAGTAACCAGTTTATCCAATTTATCTTTGGTTAAAGAAAAAAACTGTCTCTTTTTATTAAGAATTGCATTTTTTTGAAGGACCCTCGTTAAGGTCATCTTTTCTGAGATAGGGAGAAAAATATGATTAATAAGCTTATCTTTTTCAACCCTATATTCACTCCCCTCATCAATTGCTTTTGCTTTTAAAATAGCTTCAATTCCAGGAGTAATGACAAAAGATTCAATGTAATTTACAACATCCATGGCCAAGAGTCTTTCACCGTCCACATTAGAAACAACCTTGTACCTATCAAATGAAAAAGCGGAAAAAGTACAGGAAAGAAGTGAAAATAAAAGAAACGTCTTAAAAGACATATAACCTCAAATAAAAAATTTAAGTGAAACTAGCATGAAAACGCACTCCACTATAGAAGTTTTGAAATATTTTCAGTACTTTGTAAGCGATCTTTTAAAGAACCTCTAAACCAATTAATCTTAAAGTATGAAAAGCCTATTCATTTCATTCCTTTTAATCTTTATTTCAGAAACAACCCATGCCCAAAAATGGGCCATTAATGAAGACCATTCAGAGGTCTTTTTCTCGGTTCCTTATCTTAAAATCTCAGAGGTTACAGGCAGATTTCAACGCTTTAATGGGGAACTTACACTGAACGACAATAACCGCCCCATCCATTTAATTTTATCAATCGATGTCGACTCAATTGAAACCGGAAATAAGATGCGAGATGGTCATTTAAAGGGAAATGATTTCCTCCAAAAAGCGCGATACCCAAAAATCACTTTCAGCTCCAGCTCAATTATTCAGACAAAAGATCAATCTTTCGTCGCTAACGGGATGTTAACAATCAGAGACGTCTCTAGACCTTATAAGGTTGAATTCAGCTTAAGCTCTCCAGTAAAAGATACATGGAATTACATAAGTCGCTTTGTAAAATTCAAAACTTCTATCCGAAGAAGTGATTTTAAAATCAAATGGAATAAAACTCTTTCTGATAGCAAATACCTTGTTGGGGACCTTATTCAGGTTTGGGGAACTTTTCAAGTCCAGCCCTTAAACTTTAAAACACCTGATAATAAGCACATGATCCCAGACACTAATTACATGAGAGAAAGGGAGAGAGTCGCTCGCGGGGAAATGAAGGAGGAAGATAAAGTTCTCACAACCCTTATTCCTGAAAAGAGTAAAAGTCTAAACGTTAAAAATAATTCTCAAAAAGGCCAGGCCCCAACAACACAAGAAAATAAAGGTAAAACGTTTCTATGGTGGACTGCATTTTTTATTTTGGGATTCATGGGTTTTATTTCTGTTATAAGTATTTCAGTCTACTCAAAAGGATTTATTTCAGAAATTTTTAAAGAAGGTCAAAAAGAAAATACATTCATTGACTATTTATCAGATGCATTTCTTATTGCCTGGGTTCTCATTTACTCTACTGCACTTTGGATTATTGGTTGGGGAAAATAATTCTCACCCTTAACTTGTAAGATCAATGAGTTATCTCAGGCAGTTATTGCCGTACTTTTATTCCATTACAGTTGGCTTTCCTGAACTAAAATAGAAACTGGTGAACGTTCTATCTTTGAGAGAATCGATGAAAAACCTATTTTTATTATGCCCACTTTTGATACTGCCGCTGAGCTGTGGGAAACTTGAGGAAGCAAAGAAAACTGTCACAGAATTTTCCAATAACTTTGTTCCCCAACTGCCACCTTCAACTTCTACCTATCAAGGCCCTTACACACCAGGATCCTATTTTTTAGTGTTAAAGGATTATGGGCCTAAAAAAGATATTCGCATCTTAGATTTTCAATATCTTGCAGATAAGTCATTTCTTTTAAAACAGATTAACTTTTCAGCTGGAAACCTTGCTAATGGGTCTTACCAGAAAAAAACTGGTCATATTACAGAAGATAGTAACGGTGTGATCTTACATTCAGTAAATTATGATTCCTGCAATATAACGACATCGACGACAATGGCCTTAAGTGGAAACCCAAAAGATAAAGTCAACGCTTCATGGAATGGATTGAAGTTTAGTCTCTTTAGTTACTCTAAATGGATGATTCCAACGGAGCTTAGTTCAAAGATCGACAGCATTCCAGAGGATATCGGATGCAAAAATTTTTCTAACTAGGCCGCCCCCTCTTCATCATCTTCAAGGCCAAACGATACTTTCGACCCCAAATTCGACGAATCTTTTTCAAATTAGTTGTTAACTAAAATAATCAAATATTTATAAAGAAGGCCTCGAGAGAGGCCTTCTACTTTCCTTATTGTGACCAATCTTTTTACAATTAAATCATCTCAACTACTTAATCAAAAAAAACTCATCACAAAGGA
>CANEUH010000012.1 GCA_947441615.1 Bacteriovoracaceae bacterium
ATGACTCGTGGTAAGTACATAGCTGGGCCTGCCTTGGCTTAAGTTAATAAAAAGATGTGAGAGTCCTTTTATTTTACTCAGCCTCTGGAAGGCCCTTCAACTACTTAAATACCCACAAATTTGTTAGAGATTCCACAATAAGGAAAGTAGAAGGCCTCTCTCGAGGCCTTCTTTATAAATATTTGATTATTTTAGTTAACAACTAATTTGAAAAAGATTCAATTATCTGATAGGATTATGATATGAGATGCCGTTGTGAAAAAAATTTGTTAAAATTTAAAAAACTTCTTCTTATAGGCGTAACGGTCTTTCTGACATTTCATTCAGCTGCAGCTACGACTTGTAAGGTAAAGTCGCCTAAGACAGTTTATATTGATCAAGATGGTGATGGCTATAAAAGCGGTCACTTTAGATTCTTACAACTTTGTCCAAACCAAGAGCCACCCGCTCCCTACCGATTGTACGTTGAAGGTGCTGTAAAAGGAGACGACTGCGACGACAGTCCGCGTCGTTGGAAGAATCCAAAAGGTGGATCAGAAGTTTTTATCAAGCGCTCTTACTCTGCCATCGACAAGGATGGAGACGGATATTTTGTAAAATCTTTCGGATCCTATTGTGGCGGGCGTGTGCCCTTAGCTCGCTACCAGGATATCAACTGGCTTACCAACAACGTAAAGCCAGACTGCGACGATTCAGAACCTTCTAAAACTTCAAAAGGAGGGAAACGTCGGCACCGTTTAATTAGCTACAATGCCAAAGCCGTCGCAGGAAAATATGTGAAGGTTCTACCAGCCAAGACCTACTGCGGAGGTGATGTAGAAGATGTAAATTTTGCATACCTAAACTGGAATCAGAAAAATTTAAATCTAACAGTCCCACTTCCTGGTTCAAACAATCCGAACACGAATCCCAACTCTGGGACAACAGGAAACGGTACAAACAACAACCCAAGCAGCCCCTCTACTCCCAATTCCAACTCAGGCAATCTAGATACGAGTTGTGTGGTGGATGGAAGATATGGTCCTAGTAATAATTGTCATGATCATGCCAACAAGTTCTGTGCAAAAGTGGGAGGAGCGCAGCAATGTCGAGCGGTGGAGTGCCAGGGAGACGTAGTAAACGACTTAGCTAATCACACGATTAACATATACTTAAAAGATGCCGCGCAAAATCTTTGGTGTGTCGTCGAACCTCAAAGTGGAAAGGAAAAATGTTTTACCAACCACGTTTGTTCTGTAGATGATGTTGAAACCTGCAAAGGTTCAAGCGCCGAAACCGCAATTGAGGACATGTGCCAAGGGCAATACAACTCCGACGAATGCAGTATTTTGTCGGATGGCGAAAAAGCTTTAACGTCAAATAATTTAGTGGATGCCTGCTCGTCGCTTGGAGAGAGGCAAGCGTGCCTGGCGTGTTGTGAAAGTAGAGTCGATTATATACAAGATTTATGGTTAGGTGCCTGGAAAGGAACTGAGAAACCTCAATGTGCACCTAATGGGAGTTACAAAGGAGATGTCCGTGATATTAATAACCGTTGCATCGAAAATTGTGCAAGTTTGAGAGCTGACGATAGTACGAGTTCAACAGACGATAGTACGAGTTCAACAGACGATAGTAATTAATTCTCGGGTGCTTTTGGAGTTAAGTTTGATTGTGGCCTATAGGCGTGTTGAATAGCTTTGCTGAGGGACTAAGAATGCTAGGGTTTTTTTTGTTGCCCAGCTGACCCTAATCTGAACGTGGGCATGGGGTAACCAAGTGCCGCCTATCTAGGGATCAACAACACGATCAGATTTGGGAGCGCGTTTGCAAAGAAACCAGACTACTACGATCTGAATCATCATCGAAGCTACCAGATCCCAAAGCCTTGAATCATTGAACTCTTTTGAATGACTGAGTATTCCTGACACTATCTCAAGATTACCCAATGGAAACCCTAAAACGGCAATAGTAATTAGAGTGAGCAAAGCTAGTCCGGCACTCACGAAAATATTCTTACCGCGAGTACGGAACCTCATAAACGAAAGCACGCCACCTACTAGTGGAAGTAAAGCGACAGTCCAATAAAGCCACCGTATTGAGAGCGGAGTATCAAGAAATTCATTCCCAGCGGCGTAAACTGAAACGTTCAGAATGCCGAAGAGACCTGCGACTCCAACAACTTTTTTCATACGCTCTAAAGGATACGCGACTTAAAATGATAATTCAAAAACCAATAACTAAACAGCAGGCGTTGAGTCAAAAATGGCCAACAATTCAGAAGAATTACCGGAATCCCTACTTTAAAAGGCAGCTTTTTCGACACTTCAGTTGTGAGACTTAAGTCTCACAACTGAGACACAAGTCTCATTTAATTTAAATACTTGACGCATTGCACGTCTCTGGATATATGTCATCTTGCGATTGGAGACCACCATGAAGTCAGTTCCTACTATAGGGCTGACTTCGATCAACGCAGCGGTAGAACGTACATCTCAGACATCAGATCGAAGTCAGATCAAGACCTCCCTTGGATTCGCGGCAGCCCTTGCCGCCAACATCCTTTGGGGAGCCTCGTTTATCGCGTCCAAGGCCACCCTGGAAGCTTGGGGGCCGCTCGGAGCATCCGCATTGAGATTCGCCCTAGCAACACTCCTGCTTGGCCTAGGACTGCTTGTTACGGGAAGAAAAATCAGCAGGCCTCGCTCGATTGCGGCTTGGTTGAGAGTCGCGTCCGTCGCCACTGTAGGCTTCGGGCTGCTTTACCCGATCCAGCTTGCGGGCCTGAAATTCGTATCATCGGGTTTCTCAGCCGCCGTCATGCTGACTTCACCGCTTTTTGTGATCCTCGGCGGGGCTGTATTCATGAGCGAATGCCTTTCACGGCGCAAACTCGTGGCTATCGGACTCGGCATCGTCGGCGGACTTGCGCTGCTCTCGGAGAGCCTTCTGGACCTTGGCTCGATTGGCAACTCCAACCTTCTATTTGGCTCAGCACTTACACTTGCAGCCTCACTCTGCCTTGCCGCATCTGCAATCCTCACGCGCAGAGCAAGCTCTGATCTCGACGCCGGTAGCCTCACATTCTGGACGATGCTGATCGGGGCCGTGTTGATTGGTGCTTGTACTGCGATTTTCGAGCCCGAGTTTTCAATCAACTCCATGCAAAACGCTTCTGCTGCCGCTTGGGGGGCTATGGTATTTCTTGCCGTCGTTTGTTCGGCTCTGTGCTTTTTCCTTTGGAACTACGCTTTAAGCAAGGCAAGCCCCAACGACATAGCCATTTTCTTTTCTGCACCATTCTTTACAACTCCGACCTTCAAGACTAGTATCACTACCGGCAGTCTGACTCAGATGAGCGTTTCGCCGTCAACTCCGCCAGGCCAGGAATGGAGCAACGGTAGCGGTTTGGGATGTTGTGTTTGGGACCAGGCTGCTGCTAAATTAAGCCATTAATAAACCGAATTCCTTTTTAAATATTTCTTGTTTCTTCTGACAACTTCTTACATCGTGAATTTACTTCATTTTCGAAGCACTTGCGCCATGACTTCGTCTTCTCTCTCCCCTATTTTGCAGCTCTCAAAACGTTAATTTTTGGAGAGTTATGGCCTATCAAGTGCTGGCCAGGAAGTGGCGCCCAAAACAATTTGAAGAAGTTGTTGGTCAAAGTCACGTGACCCGGACACTGCAAAACGCGATAAAACAAGACAAGCTTGCTCATGCTTATCTTTTTACTGGAACCCGTGGAGTTGGAAAAACTTCTATCGCTCGTTTGTTTGCGAAGGCCATTCGATGTGAAAATCGCAAATCAGATTTTAATCCGTGTTTAATTTGTCCATCATGTAAAGATATCGATTCAGGTAGTTCTATGGACTACACTGAAATTGATGGAGCTTCCAATAATAGTGTCGATGATATCCGAGCTCTCATTGATAATGTTCAGTATCTTCCGACTCGTGGAAAACATAAGATTTACGTGATTGATGAAGTTCACATGCTTTCGGTGTCTGCCTTTAATGCGCTTTTAAAGACACTCGAAGAACCACCTGCTCACGCTATTTTTATTCTCGCCACCACTGATCCGCATAAACTTTTGGGGACTGTGATCTCTAGATGCCAGCGCTATGATTTTAAAAATGTTCCAACAGACGTCCTTTCAAAACATGTTGAGCATATTGCAAAAGTTGAAGGAATTACTTTTTCAACTCCAAAGATTGCTCATAAGTTGGCCGAACTTGGAAAGGGATCTGTCAGAGACACTTTGTCTATTTTTGATCAGGTTTTGGGGCTTTCTGGAAATAATACAATTACCGAGGAATCCCTCACGCTAGCTCTTGGGTTGGCCAGTGGTTCGGCCATGAAGGCATTACTTTCAAGTCTCCTTACAGGTGAAGCAAAAACTTGTTCTAAGATCTATAAACAACTTATTGAGGAAAACATTGATCTCAAGAAACTTTGCGATCAAATTCTTGATGCTTTCTACATAGTCATTAATTCGATTGATGACCAAGAACTATTATACAAAGAAGAAAATATTTCTCGAGGCTCTTTAGAGGATATCAGTATTTCGGAGCTCTTCTGGATTTATGAAACCCTTGCAAAAGATTTTAACTGGGCACTGTCCACGATGAATCCTGATAAAGTGGTCCTCATCATTCTTCAAAAGATTTGTCTTAGAAGATCCATTTTAAATGGTGATGATCTCAAACTAGGGGAGATCCCTCAAACTGGAAAGTCTGAAATTGTTTCTCCTGTGATGAAGAGCGCTCCTATTGCTGCACCAAAGAAAGCGAGGAGTTGGAACGATTTTCTTACTTATCTAACCCAAACGTCTCCAGCAACTTCGGCGAACCTTGGTCACGCGAACTTATTGCATGAAATTGATCCAAACTCTGTGCCATTAACGATAGAAGTGGCATTTCCAGAAGAGGCCTCAGTCTTTAAAGAATATGTTGATGAGCGAGAAACTTGGGCCCGATTAAAGAATCATTTGGCCGATTTTTTTGAACTCGATATTGAGAAAATAAACTTTAAAACTCATTTGTTAACTCAGGCAGAGAAAATAGATAAAAACTTTAAAACAAAAGTTGAGCTTGATGATGAGGCGATGAATAACCGAAATGAAGCTCGTCGACAAAAGATATTAAATGATCCCTTTGTTAAAGAAGCAGAAAAAATTTTCAACTCAAAGATTGATAAAATTATTTTAAAATAAAAAATAGGAGTACCTATGAATATGAATAATTTAATGAAACAGGCCCAACAAATGCAAGCGAAGCTCGCCATGCTTCAAAATGAATTAGCAGAAAGAGAAGTTGAAGCCTCTGCAGGTGGCGGGATGGTTAAAGTTAAAGTGAATGGAAAACAACAACTCATAAGTGTTTCTATTAATAAGGATTGTGTTGATCCTAATGATGTTGCCACATTGGAAGAATTGGTTTTCACAGCTGTTAATCAGGCGATGAAGGAATCACAAGACATGGTTCAACAGGCAATGTCTAAAGTCACTGGTGGAATGAATATTCCAGGACTTTTTTAATGATTGAACTTCCTGAAGTGATTAAAAATGCTGTTCTTGCTTTAACGAAGCTACCGGGCGTGGGTGAGAAGACCGCGTTTCGCATGGTTATGAGCATGACACATTGGAAACAACAGGAACTTAATACTGTTGGATCTTCCTTGATTGCACTTAAGGATCTTAAACTTTGCGAAGAATGTGGAATGTTCGCTGATCATTTACTTTGTTCAATCTGTTCAGACACCAATCGTCAGTCCATTCAAGTGATTTGCATCGTTGAAAATGCCTCTGATCTCATGGCGATTGAGAAGAGCGGGAACTTCAAGGGAATCTACCACATTTTGGGTGGAGTGCTTAATCCACTTCTTGGTGTCGGTCCTGATGAATTGGGAATGGATGAATTAAAAAACAGAATCATTGAAAAGAATGTTCAGGAAGTGATACTTGCGATCAATCCTTCAGTTGAAGGTGATGCGACTTGTTCTTATTTAAAGTCTCTTCTACCGGAGAGTGTAAGGGTGGAAAGAATTGGTTTTGGTGTGCCTATTGGAGGAAGCTTAGAGTTCCTTGATCCCATGACAATTACGAAAGCTTTAGAAAACCGGAAAAGATTTTAATGAAGCCACAGAATATTACTGAAAAAATGAAGTTGATTTTAGAACCCAAAAAAATGGGTCTAAAGGCACGACTTTTTGTTACGAGAGATGACGGAATTACCATCTACGATTCAGTTCAGAATAATACAACAACATCAGTTTCAGCTCTTGTAAGCGGAGTTTGGCAAGCTTCAGAAGCCTTGATAGGAATTGCTAATCCAAATCAAGAGATCATGGAGTTTCGCTTTGGATTTGATACTTCTTCACAAGGTATTTATTTATTCCCACTCAATGTTGCGGGTAAGAGATATTTTCTTGGAGCGATTTATCAGGATTGTCTAAATCCTGGTCAATTGAAACGACAAGTCGCACTTATTAAGGACGAAATGGATAAAATATTTTCTTCTGAAAGTGCATCTGTTGCAAAAAAAACAATAACAACAAATCGTGAAGGTTTCCTTTTTAAGGATATTTCAGACGAAGAAATAGATCGCCTCTTTTCACCGGGTAGAATTTAATATGTCATTTGTTAACTATCATACAAAAGAAATTAACTGCAAAATCGTCTATTACGGGCCAGGCCTTGGTGGTAAGACAACAAATATTCAGTATATATATCAAAAGACAAGCTCTCAAAATAAAGGCCAGATGATCACTCTTAATACAGAAAATGAAAGAACATTGTTCTTTGATTTTTTGCCATTAGATCTTGGAGAGATCAGAGGATTTAAAACCCGCTTTCACCTTTACACTGTTCCTGGGCAAGTCTTTTATGAAGCTAGCCGAAAGCTCATCCTTAGAGGTGTAGATGGCCTCGTATTTGTGGCGGATTCTCAAGTAGAAAGAATGGAGGCCAATATAGAGTCCTATCAGGGACTAGAAAAAAATTTATCAGAACAGGGTTACGATATTTCAAAAGTTCCAATGGTCATGCAATGGAACAAAAGAGATCTTCCAAATATTGTCCCTGCTGAAGATCTCCAGTATCAATTGAATAAAAGAAAATTTCCTGCCTTTGAAGCTGTTGCGACAACAGGTCAGGGCGTATTTGAAACTTTAAAAATGGTATCTAAATCAGTTCTCCTTAATATTAAGGGCGGACTGGAATAGTTTTTATTTCTCTAATAGGAGTTAGCACATGGCCGAAAAAATGAAAGCGTTAACTAAGAAGCAACTTGAAACTTTAAAGAATAAACTGATGGAGGAAAGAGATAGCTTAGTGTTTAACGAAGAAAAAGGTGCTGAGCTTGATCTGGCACTTCTTAATGGTGGTGACGACGTAGAGCAATCTATTACAGATTACAACAACTCACATCAGCTTCGTTTTAGAAATCGTGAAGTTTTTTACGCAAAAAAAATTGAAAAAGCCCTCAAGAAGTTTGATTCTAATGAGTTTGGACTTTGTACAGATTGTGGGTGCTGGATTAAGTTCGAAAGACTTCTCGCTCGTCCAACTGCTGAGATGTGTATTATTTGCAAAGAAGAGTCAGAAAGAGATGAGTCTTCTAGCTTTATTGGAAGACAATCAAAGTCTCTTGGTAAAGTTTTAGACCTCACTGGAATGCTAGCTTAAGGGAAATTATGACTGCTATTAAAATAGCTATCATTGGTGGTTCAGGAATATATAAACTTGAAGGCATCAATGTTGTTCGACACCATAAGGTTTCTACTCCCTTTGGCGAACCAAGTGCACAGGTTATGGAGTGTGAAGTAGATGGTGCTCTTTTTTACTTTTTGCCCAGGCATGGTATCGGGCACCACTACACACCGAGTGAAGTGAATTATAGAGCTAATGTTTTTGCTTTAAAAAAACTAGGTGTTGATACGATTATCAGCATTTCCGCCGTGGGTTCTCTTCAAGAGCAATATGCACCTAAAGACTTTGTCATGGTTGATCAATTTATTGATTGGACCAAGGGACAACGGAAAAGAACCTTTTTTGATGAGGGGATTGTTGGGCATGTTTCGGCCGCAAATCCCGTTGAGCTTTCACTTTCAAAAAGATTATTCGACGCTTGCCAAACTGCAGGTGTCACATCTCACTTCGGTGGAACCTATCTTTGCATCGAGGGCCCACAGTTTTCTACTAAAGCCGAATCAAAGATTTATCGAGGTTTTGGTGCTTCAGTAATTGGCATGACAAATGTCCCAGAAGCTTTCTTAGCGAAGGAAGCAGGTATAGCGTATGCTACTGTCGCCATGGTCACAGATTATGATTGCTGGAAAGATGAGCACTGTACGGTTCAAGAAATAATGGACGTGATGAAATCAAATTATATCTCGGCACAAAAATTAATTAAAATTGCGATACCTAACATAGTAAAAAATCCAATTACCTTTGTTCCTGAAAATCAATATGCGATCATGACCGATCCAAGCCTCCACAAGGACCATCACAAAGAAATCTTAGAGGTCGTTTTAAAATAATGACTGAATATCTTTCACACTACTCCGTTTTATTAAAGGAATGTCTCGAAGCTTTAGAATTAGGTTCTAAAACTTCTGGTTCAAAAATATTTGCAGACTTAACTTTCGGGGCCGGAGGTCACACATTCGCTCTATCGGACCACGTGAGTGGTTCTACGATCTACTCAACTGATCAGGATCCTGATGCACTAAAAAATGGTGAGGAAAATATAAAGCGTAGGGGCAAAGAGGGAATTATTCATCTTTTACCTATGAATTTTCAAGAATTTCCAGAATGGTGTGAAAAACATCAAATGCACGGGAAAATTGCAGGCATTTTAATGGACCTGGGTGTTTCATCACACCAGTTTGATAAGATGGAGCGAGGATTTAGTTTCAGGGCCGATGCACCGTTAGATATGAGAATGAATTACGGAGATCCATCAATCCCTACCGCCGCAGATTTACTTAATACTCTCTCTGAAAAAGAAATCGCTGATACCATCTTTAACTATGGTGAAGAGAGGCTATCTAGAAAGATCGCCGCAAGAATTGTTGAACTCAGACAGAAAGAGAAAATAACCACAACTGGTCAAATTGAAGATATTTGTTTTCACTCTTATCCTGCTAAAGATCGACATGGAAAACTTCATCCTGCGACTAGAACTTTCCAGGCCCTTCGTATTGCTGTAAATGAAGAATTGACGGTCTTAGAAAATACTCTACCAAAACTGTTGCCGTATCTCTCTCCGGGTGGTGTCCTTGCTGTTATTAGCTTCCATTCTTTGGAAGACAGAATTGTGAAACATACTTTTAAAGAAATAGTGGAGAAAAAAGATTTTCCTGCTATCATCTTAACTAAGAAACCACTTACGGCCACGGATGAAGAGCTGTCTCAGAATTCTCGTTCACGAAGTGCCAAGCTTCGTTTATTACAGCGAGTTTCTCAACCAGGAGGGTTTGATGGCGTTAAGAAAAAAAGGTACTCTCAAATTTAATAATCGTTTAATTGAATTCTTATTCAATCCACGCGCCCTTCCTTTTACCCTTACTTTTACAACTCTCGCTATTTTATTCGTTGGATTCAGGATGAAGGGAATTGAACAAGCCTATTTAGTCAACACCATTGAAAGTGACATTTATAAAGCAACAATAAAGAATAAAGAATTAAAGGCCCAAAGAGCGCGTGATATGTCTGTTCCTAAATTGCGTGAATTCGCAGTCAAATATGATCTGAAAGAACCAGGTCCTGAACAAATTATCCTTATCCCTTAGGAAGCATAGTGAAGAATAGAATATTTATAAGCTTCCTTATATTTTGTTTTTTATTCTCTGTTGTTGTCAGTAAGGCCTTCTATATTCAGGTGGTGAATAAAGGAAAGTTACTTTCTTACGCCAAATCTCAGTTTATTAGGGAAGTTAAAGAATATCCAAACAGAGGGAACATTCTTGATAGGAATGGAAACCCTCTTGCGATCAATGTTCATGTTTATAATTTATTTACCATTCCAAGAAACAAGAATACGGAATTTTATAATCAATTAAAGACTCTCTCTAAAACTGTTCCGGAGCTCCCTTACCAGAAACTACGCTCACTTGTTCAACATAGAAATAAATACACTTGGCTAGCTCGTAAAATCCGCCTTTCTGAAGAACAACTTAAAAAGATTAAAAAACTAGATAATGTGTTTGTTGAATCTCATTCACAAAGAGTTTATCCAAACAAAGATTTATTGTCCCAAACAATTGGCTTTGTTGGGCTTGATAATGTAGGTCTTGCGGGTATTGAAAATAGTCTTAATAAAGAACTTAAAGGTAAGCCTCAAATCGTTAAATATATCAGAGACGCTAAGGGGCGTCCGATTAAATATGAAACGAAGGCGTCTGAGCTAGTTGCTCCTGATGTGGAGCTCTCTGTTGATAAAGATATCCAAGGTGCTCTTGAAAGTTACTTAAAAGAAGCGGTTTCTCATCACAGCGCTTTTCGAGCTGGGGCCGGAGTTATGGATGTAGAGACAGGAGAAATTCTTGCGATCGCTAATTACCCAACTTATGATCCTAATCAAGCGACCTCTTCACCACTTGAAAATAGAAAATTGGCCTTTGTTACAGATCCTTTTGAGCCAGGCTCAATCTTCAAAACACTGACGATTGCTTCCGCTTTAGAAAATAAAATTGCTAAGCCAGAAACAAAATATTTTTGTGAATATGGAAAAATGAAAGTTCAGAATCACTGGATCTCTGAAGCTGAAACTCACGAAAAATTTGAGTGGTTAACGGTATCTGATATTTTGAAATTTAGTTCAAATGTTGGAACGACGAAAGTAGCTTTTGCACTCAAGTACCCAAAGCTTAGAGAAACACTAGATAAATTTCAAATTGCTCAAAAAACGGGAATTGAAATCAAGGGGGAGTCTAAGGGGATTTTGAGTTTTAAGGCCAAAGACAAAGTTCGCCCATTATCTCTGAGTAATATTAGTTTCGGACAAGGAGTTGCTACGACCGCCATCCAAATGATGAGGGCCTACGCTGCTATTGCGAATGGTGGCTATCTCGTAAAACCAACATTAATGAAAAATGAAACATCACAACTTACGCCTGAAAATAAAATCATCAGCACGCAAACTTCTGAACAAATGACCAAAATGTTGGTCTCCGTTGTGAGTGAAGGTACTGGTGATAACGCTCGAATTCCTCATTATGAAATTGCTGGTAAGACGGGAACGGCCCAGAGAGTTTCACCGACTGGAGGCTATTCTGGCTATATTGGAAGCTTTGTAGGATTTCCAGTAAATGTGAATAGAAAGTTTGTTGTGATGGTGTACGTGGACCATCCCACTGATAATGGATATTACGGTGGAGCGACAGCAGCACCTATCTTTAGAAAAATTACTCAATACATTCTTTATAAGAAGAAAGATTTTGCACAGTTTGCAAAATATGATGAGAAATCAAATACTAAGAATCTTGATGAGGTTCAAACTCAACAAGCTCAAACGACAAAATTTTTTGGAAGCGGCTTTATGCCTGATTTTTCTGGCCTAGATAAAGCAAGTGCCATTCAACTTGCTGAAGAAAGAAACTTGCAATTAGAAATTTATGGATATGGAGTTGTTAAGAGGCAATCAATTGTACCTGGGACCGTTATTGATGGAAGGGCATCAATAAGACTGCAATTTGAAGCACCAACTTATGCTGAATGATAAAAAATTAAATTTAATACTTAATACAAATCTTCCTCATTTAGAAATTAGAGATATCCACTGGAAAGGTCAGGATTCTACTAAAGATTCAATACTTTTTTATAAGATCCTCCCGGATGAGAAGTCGCAAAATACGTTTACTGAAAGAATAGATAAAGCGCAGTTTGCTTGGTTGGTGGTTAATACAGATCACCCCTCAAGACCAATGAATAGTTCGGTAATTCCAGAAACGGAGTGGCCTAGAATTCAAAAAGAAATTCTTGATGAACTCTACCCTATGCCAAGTTTAAAGTTGATTGCGATCACAGGGACGAATGGTAAAACAACGACTGCAGATCTGGTGCTTCAGCTAGGTCATCTCATTGGCAAAGAAGGTCTAAGTATTGGCACCCTCGGTGTTCGTGAATATTATAAAACGATTGTAGATTTCGGCTTAACTTCCCCTAGTTATATTGATTTAAGAAAATTTCTAAATCTCTACGGAAAAGATAAGGCGTTTTGTGTTCTTGAAGCGAGCTCTCATGCTTTAACTCAAGGTCGACTCTATGGTTTAAAGTTTGATATGGGGGCGTGGCTTTCATTTTCACAAGATCATCTGGATTATCACAAAACAATGGAAGAGTACTTTGCCGCAAAGATGCTTCTCTTTGATTACTTAAAAGAAGGGGCCAGGGTATTCGTCCCTTCTGAGCAGAATGAGCTATATTCAAAAATTCATCATGTAACAAAAAAAGTCGCTCGTTCTGAAACGATAGATCAACCATTACCAATTTTTTTTAGCACCACATTTAATAGAAATAATCTGGAAGTTGCCTTAGATATTATCAAGAGTTCATTTGGACTAACTGATACAATTGATTTTAATCAAATTATTCCGCCCGATGGCCGATTTTTTATTCGTCCCTACAAATCAAATTACATCGTCGTGGATTTTGCCCATACTCCTGATGCTTTAGAAAATATTTGTCGTGGTATAAAAGAGGCGTTTCCGCTTCATAAATTAAAAGTTCTTTTTGGCTGTGGCGGAGATAGGGATCGTACAAAACGACCTATCATGGGAAAAATTGCAGAAACATTTGGATCGGAAATTTATCTTACCAGTGATAATCCTCGTTCCGAGAATCCTGATCAAATAATTGAAGATATATTTAAAGGGATGAACTCGGTTCATATTCACAAAATAGTCGACCGAAGAGAAGCTGTTAGAATTGCTTTTTCGGAACTAAAAGATAATGAAATTTTACTTCTCGCCGGCAAGGGTCACGAGGATTATATTCTCATCAATGGCGTTAAGCATCCTTATAGTGATATTGGTGAAGTTGAAGCTTTTCTTCTTAGGGACAATACATGATTAATTTAAGTCTTTTAAAAAACTGTCATGCTCTTAAGAAATCTTTTCTTAAGTCAGGTAAATTACATTTTTGTACAGATTCAAGGCGGTATCAACACCCAGGTGCATTTGTTGCTATCCCTGGAGCCAAGGTTAATCCACTGGATCTTATTGATGGTTTACTTCAAAAAAAATGCCCCTTAGTTTTTTTTCAAGAAGATGCAATTAACAATGAGAAGGTGAGATCCTTAAGTTCACATTATCCAGAGACAGAGTTTGTTCCTGTTTCTGATAGTGTTACCTTTCTTCAAGAAGTTTCACATGAGCACATTAAAGAATGGAAAAAAAATAATCCTCGAAATACAGTCTTTGCGATATCGGGATCAAACGGAAAAACGACCCATAAAGAGATGCTTTCATTTATTTTAAAAGAAGTCATGCCAGAGAAAGTTATTTCCACTGAAAAAAATAACAATAATCATCTTGGCGTCCCTCTTACACTTTTAGGTGTATCCGAAGAAACCGAAATTGTTGTTCTCGAGTTAGGTAGTAACCATCCTGGAGAGATCAAAGTTCTTTGTGACATCGCTCAGCCTAATGCGGGTATAACAACAAATATTGGTGCGACTCACATGGAGTTCTTTGGGACCGAAGAAAAGGTTTTTGAAGAAGAAGCTTACCTCTACCAAGCTGTGAAGGAAGTGACTGGTGGAAAAGGTTTTTATCTCATTAATCTTGATGACCCCTATTTAAAATCATTAGGACCGACAGTTGGTTCTCTTACGTACGGAACGTCCTCATCTGCTATGGCAAAAGTTTCTTTCTTAGATGATGGAGCAGAGATTCACTCTAGCGGAATAGATTTAATCGCTCGAAATTCACACATTACCGGTCAGCATAACAAGCTTAACCTCATAACGTGTTTATTAATCGCCTCACGCATGTACCCAGAGTACAAATCTCAATTTGTTGAGGCGTGTAAAAACTTTCGTCCCACAAAAAATCGCTCAGAGTGGATCCACTTTGAGAATCGTTCAGTTTATTTGGATGCTTATAACGCAAACCCTTCCTCGATGAAGGCCGCACTCGAGGGCTTTAAAGAGAGTGTCCTTTCTCAGGGGTTTAAAATGTCGGAAGCTTGTATTGTGCTAGGGGACATGAACGAACTAGGTGAGACAACTCCTCAGTATCACGAAGACGTTGGGTCATTTGTGCAAAAACTGGGTTTCGATAATGTTTATTTTGTTGGCCGGTTTGCTGAGTATTATATGAAGGGTTGTCGCCACGGACAGAAGAAGAGTTCAAGTGCCGAATTTAAAAGTGAGTACAGGAATGAGTGTTTAAAACAATTCCCAATTCACTTCATTAAGGGATCCCGCTCTTTACAATTAGAGTCACTGTTCGATATAACTTAAGTTTATCTTTTTTAAAGGGATAAACATGCTGTATCATTGGCTTTACCCACTGAGTCAAAAGTTTCATTTATTTAATCTTTTTAAATACATTACTTTTAGATCTTTTTTGGCGTTCATTATTGCAACTATTGTTTCCATTTTTTGGGGTAAGCGATTTATTGCTCTTATGAAACTCAGACAATTTGGTCAGACGATTCGAGATGATGGCCCTGAAACGCACAAAAAGAAAAAGGGGACTCCGACTTTTGGTGGAGTTTTTATTTTGGGTTCTGCTGCGGTCGCTTGTTTGATTTGTGGAAATTTCGTTTCCTTTCCTTTTCTGATTGCTGCTTTTGTCACTGTCTCTTATTTCTTTTTGGGTGGGCTTGATGATTACCTCAAGGTGTTAAAGAAAAACACGAAGGGTGTTTCTGCGAGACAAAAATTAGTATGGCAGTTTTCTACGGCACTTATCGCTTCCTACGTTATGATCAAGTGGGGGGTTACGGATTCAAAAATCTATCTTCCTTTTCTTAAAGATCCAGTGATCGATATTGGTTGGTTCTATGTTCCGTTTGCGGCCTTCGTTATCGTAGGATCCTCTAATGCTCTCAATTTAACTGATGGACTTGATGGTCTCGCTATCGGTCCAACGATTACTTCTGCAGCGACTCTTGGGTTACTTGCTTATCTCGCTGGGCACTCTGAGCTTGCGAATTATCTTTTTATTCCCTATGTCCCTGATGTCGGAGAACTATTAGTTCTCGTATCTGCTATTATTGGGGCCGGTGTGGGCTTTCTTTGGTACAACGCATATCCAGCCGAGATTTTCATGGGCGACGTTGGATCCTTATCGCTAGGCGGAGGATTAGGAACCATTGCAGTTCTCACAAAGAACGAATTTCTTTTCGTCTTAATTGGTGGAATTTTTGTGATTGAAGCACTTTCAGTTATTATTCAGGTGGCATCATTTAAAACTCGTGGCAAAAGAATCTTCAAAATGGCACCCATTCATCATCATTTTGAGTTGATGGGATGGCCTGAGACTAAAGTGATTGTGAGATTTTGGATTGTAAGTCTCATTTTTGCGATTATTGCACTCGCCACATTAAAACTAAGATAAAAATTTAAGGAGCATTTATGGAAAAATATAAAGGGAAAAAAGTCCTCGTTGTTGGTCTTGGAAAAACAGGATTTGCCCTGATTAATCTATTTACTCAGTGGGGATGTGAAATAAAAGTCACAGATATGAAGCCCATTTTTGACCTCAATAAACAGGTTAAAAGACTTAAGAAAATTAACCCAACTCCAACGATGACACTTGGAGAGCATAAAGACGAAGATTTTATCGATGCAGAAATTATTGTTTATTCTTCTTCAGTAGATCCGAACCTTCCACAGCTTCGTGTTGCCCGTGAACATGGTAGAGCCGTTTATTCAGATTTCGCTTTCGCCTATGAAAACTGTCATAAACCTATTGTTGCTGTCTGCGGTTCTCATGGTCGCACGATTACGGCACATATGATTGGCTACACATTAAAACTTGATAAAAAGAATGTCTTTATTGGCGGAACTTCTGAAGAGCCGTTTATTAATTTTTTAACAATGCAAGGAAGAGATGAGGTTGACTACTGTGTGGTTGAAGTTTCTCCACAACAACTTCAGACTGTTGAAAGTTTTAAACCGATTCTTGCTGTTTATCCAAACCTGGAAGAGAAAAATCTTCTAGGCCGCTTTAAAAACTCTGCGGAATATCTTGATACAGCACTTAAAGTTGCAAAAAATCTAGGCCCTGAAAATTACTTAATTGTAAATTTTGATAAGCTTGCTTCAAATTCTGTTTTAAGGTCTTCTCAAGCTCAAACCTTCTGGTATTCAAGAAAATCATTCGTAACGATGGGAGTGATTTCTGAAATTCAAGGAACTCATTTCCACGATAAGAGAATCCACTCAAATATCCACTTCCACTCAGAGTTTAAAGTCACAGATATGAGAATTGTGGGTGTTAATAATCGCGAAAATCTCATGGCCGCGATCACTGCTTGTAAGGCACTCAGAGTTTCTGATAGCGCTATTCAGCAGTGTATTGAGAAATTTCCTGGAATCCCACATCGTCTTGAATTTGTTGTAGAAAAAAATGGCGTTCGTTTTTATAACGATTCTAAATCTGAAACAATGGATGAGATGAAGGTCTCTCTCGATGCTTTTAAAGACCAAGTAATTCTTATTGCTGGTGGGAAAGAAATCGAAGGTCTTCCTTTTGATAAGTATGCCAATATTATTCGTGAAAAAGTTCGTGTTTTAGTTCTCGTGGGTGAAGTGAAAGAAACGATGAACCGAGTTCTTGGTGACGTGACTCAAACTTATCTTGTTGGATCATTTGACGAGTCGGTTCTTCTTGCTTACCAAAAATCAAGAACAGGCGACACGATCCTTCTTTGTCCTGGAAACGATAGCACAGATGTGTTTCGTGACTTTGAAGAGAAAGGAAACTATTACAAAAAACTTATTTTCCAACTCTAATTTCATTTTCTTTGAGAGTGTCCGTAGGGGCACTCTCTTTCAATAATTTCCTCCGATTAATATTGAGCACAAAAAGAAGTCGCGTTACACTGAAAGAAACTCTAACAGTGTAGTTTTCAATGAGTGAAAATAATCGACTAGAAAAGTTAACAAACTACTTTCTTATAAATGTCTTTTTTATCATCCTTTTCGGGGTGATCATGGTGTTTTCTGCGAGCTACATGTACGCCACAGAGAATATGGGGTCGAGCTACTTTTTTCTTATAAAGCAGCTTATTTTTATCGCCATGGGTTTAGCTATCGCCTTGGTCTTTTCAAAACTTAAAATTCTCTATCTCTATAAACAGGCCTACAAAATTAACGCCTTCTTTGGATTTTTAGTCACTCTCACGCTTGTACCGGGGCTTAGGGTTGTGATTAAGGGATCGAAGCGTTGGTTGAATCTCGGTTTTATGAATCTTCAGCCTGGAGAGTTTTTAAAATACACTCTGATGCTTGCGGCGATTCGGTATTTTGAGAATTTTAATAACTACTCACCAAAACAAAGAGTTGTTTATCTCTCAGGAATTGTTTATCCCCTGGCGATTTTTATTCTTCAACCTGACTTTGGGACGTTCTTTATTTCTGCACTTATAATCGGGTTCATCGCCTTTTTAAGTTCATTTCCAAGGAAATACTTTTACTCGGCCCTGGTTATGGGAATGATTGGAGCTTTTGGGATTCTTATTTCTGCGCCTTATCGCGTGAAGAGACTTCTCACCTTTCTTGATCCATGGAAGGACCCACGAGGTGCTGGCTTTCAGGTCATACAGTCTTTTCTCGCCTTTGCTAACGGAGCCTTTTTTGGTCAAGGTTTAGGGAATAGTAATGAGAAATTATTTTATCTTCCAGAAGCTTATAACGACTTTATTTTCTCCGTCGTTGGTGAGGAACTTGGTTTTATAGGAGTTGTCGTTACGGTTCTCATGTTTATTAGTTTTATTTTTATTGGACTCAAAATAGCAATCTCTCTGAAATCAAGAGTCGGAAGTATCATGGTGGCAGCGATTGTTTTTGCTATTGGCTTTCAAGCGTTCATGAATATGGGTGTTGTCCTTGGTGTTCTTCCTACAAAAGGACTGAATCTTCCCTTTATTAGTTATGGTGGCTCTTCAATGGTTGCTAATTTAGCGGCATTGGGACTCATTTTTGCGTGTGTAAAAATTCAGCCAAGTGATGCCAAAGAAGTTAAAAATCTCGGAAAACAAACTCCCATAAGAGCATTGAGGAGTGCATTCGGCTAATGAAATACGCAGTCATAGTTGCTGGAGGTACAGGTGGGCATATCAATGCGGCATTAGCTATTGGTGAAGCTCTGCAATCGGAAGACTGGGATATTCAATATCTCACAGGTAAAAGACCTCTCGATTATAAGTTGTTTAAAAAACAGAAAGTGATTCATCTTGATTCAAAACCACTTCGAACAAAAAATCCATTTCAGCTCATAAGTAACATTCTTTTAAACTTTTTTAGTTTTTTCACGATTCTTTTAAAGTTTATATCTCATCGTCCAAAGTTTATTGTGGGCGCCGGTGGCTACGTCTGTGGCCCAACCTTACTTGCTGGATTCTTGCTTTTCATTCCCGTGTTTATTATTGAACAAAATGCAGTTATGGGGCTAACAAACCGTATATTAGGGTGGATTTCTGCTCGAATCTTTGTTCACTTCACTAAAACGAGAGGTCTTTCTCCAAGTCTTACTAAAAAAGTACGGGTGGTGGGTAATCCGACCAGAAAGTCGATCCAGCCAGTTTTGCCAAAATCTTTTGATGGTGAACTCAAAGTTTTAGTTTTCGGTGGAAGTCTTGGTGCTTCACAAATAAATAAGGTCATCTGGGAAGTGCTTCAAAACCCTTCTGTTCAAAAACTAAGAATTCATCATCAGTTAGGCGGTGATGTAAAAGCTCCAGAAATTAAAACCACAGCGAATTACATTCCTCTGGGCTATATCGATGATATGCAAAAAGAATACGAGTGGTGTGATGTGATTATTTCTCGGTCCGGTGCCAGCACAGTTTCAGAGCTTGCGATTATTAAAAAGCCGGTTTTGATCTTCCCTTATCCCGCAGCGACCGATAATCACCAGTATTATAATGCTCAAATTTTTCAGGAAGAATCTGATTTTACTGTCGAATTGCTCGATCCAAAATTGCCTCATCCCGAATGCGTTAAGCATACACAGGATTTTCTTTTCAAGGCCAGCCATCAAGAGTTAAAGTACTCTAAAACCCCCTCTCCAGGGAATCATACCTGTGATGAGGTTTTAAGAGAGATTAAATCGCATGTTGGGATGGCTTAAAACGACAAAACTTCATTTTATTGGTATCGGCGGAATTGGGATGAGTGGAATTGCAGAAGTTCTCCTTGATCTAGGTTACTCCGTATCTGGATCAGATCTGAATTCCTCACCAGTGGTTGAAAATTTGAAAAATAAAGGTGCTGAAATCTTCATAGGCCACAAGGCCTCGAACGTGGAAGGATGCGCACTTATTATTTATAGCTCTGCCATTGATAATAAAAATCCTGAAGTTATACGTGCCAAACAACTTCAAATTCCCATGATTAGAAGAGCTGAAATGCTGGCGGAATTAATGAGATTAAAGTTTGGAATTGCAGTAGCTGGATCTCACGGTAAAACTACGACGACGAGTCTTATCGCAACTATTTTTCATGAGGCAAAACTTGATGCCACTTATATTATTGGTGGAATTGTCAGAAACCTAGGTGGAAATGCCAAAAAAGGTGACGGAGAGTATTTGATCGCTGAGGCGGATGAGTCTGATGGTTCTTTTCTTCTTCTTAATCCAATCATGGCGGCCGTAACCAATATCGATGATGACCATCTTGATCACTACGGCACGAAAGAAAAAATTGTGGAAGCATTTATTGAATTTGTGAATAAGACACCTTTTTACGGAAGGGTTGCTCTTAATGCCAATGACGCCACATCGGTAGAAATTAAAACTCAAGTTAAGCGCCCGATTGTTTGGTACGGAATTGAGGTTGGCGGCGATGATATTGATTACGTCGCCAATGCTGTGGAACTATCGGCATCGGGGACGAAGTTTGATCTTTATTTTAAAGGCGAAAAGATCGCTCGCATTCAAACCAATCTCATGGGTTACCACAATATCTCAAACTCTCTAGCGGCCATTGCCATTTCAAGAGAAGCGGGACTCGATTGGGATATCATTCAAAAAGGGTTATTAAGTTTCCAAGGAGTCGGTCGTCGACTTGAAAAACTCTATGAAAAAAATTCATTCGTTGTTATTGATGATTATGGACATCACCCGACAGAAGTGAGGGCGACAATTTCAACACTCAGAAGAGTCGATAAAAGAACTCTCTGTGTTGTGTTTGAGCCCCATCGCTATACTCGCACACAGAATTTCTGGAAAGAATTTCAAGAATGTTTTGAAGGAGCGGACGAGCTCTATCTAACGCCTATTTATGCTGCGTCTGAGAATCCGATAGAAGGAATTACTTCTGAAGCTCTGATTAAAGAAATGAAAGCTAAGGGTAAAAATGTGTTCTTAATTGAAAACCTGGATGAGATGAAAACATTAATTACGGATAGAAAAAATAAAGAATTGGTCTTCGTCACTCTTGGAGCTGGTGCGATTTCAAAAAAAATCCGGGAGATTATTAAGTCACTATGAGCTTAACTGAAAAAGTAAAAGAAATTTCTGAACTAGAATACCATCAAGATTATGACTTGACTGGATTTACGACGATGAGACTTTCGTCTCGTGGTGATCTGATAGAAGTTAAGTCCATTGGGTCACTCCAAAAATTATTGCCTTTATTGAATGCCTATTCAAAAAAATATCTCATCGTTGGCTGGGGAGCGAATCAAATTCTTCCTGCCAGATGTGAAGATATCGTGATTCATTTAGACTTTCCGTTTGATCAAAACTACTTGAATGAATTGAGGGACGAATACGTTCTTCCTGCCTCTATTGGACTCAATCACTTAACAGGCGTTGCGGTGAAATTTGGTCTTAAGGGTTGGGAAGTCTTCACCGGGATACCTGCCTCCCTTGGGGGAGCTCTCTTTATGAACGCCGGGACTAATCTTGGTGAAATTGGGAATCTTGTGAAAAGCGTTCATCTTGTAACAAAGGACGGACATCTTCGAATTGAAGACATTCATTCGAAAAGTTTTTCTTATCGTCATAATCACTTCGTAGGACCAGGAGAAGTGATTGTAGGGGCAACTCTCATTCATAACGGAACTGATTCTGCGATCTCTCAAAAAATAAAAGACTATTTAGAATATAGAAAGAAGACTCAGCCTCTTGCGACCAAAAACTGCGGATGTGTTTTTAAAAATCCCTCCAAAGAATTTCAGGCGGGAAGACTCATTGATCTGATGGGACTTAAGGGTCTGAGTGTCGGTGGATTAAGAATTAGTCCTAAGCACGCTAACTTTATTGAGAACACAGGAACTTCAAATTGGGATCAATTTGAATCCCTCGTTAATATCATAAAATCTAACATGGACCATTTCTATGGAATTGAATTTGAATTGGAAGTAAAAATCCCCTATCATTAATTCATGCTTAGATCATCTTTAGTATTTATATTGATCCTTTTCCCTAGCATTGTTCTATCTAGTGTTCCTGAGCGATTCACTCAGAAAAATGTGAATTACCGTACCTATTTCGGTGATTGCCCATCAAAGTCTTCAGGTATGATCACTTTGATACTCATGAAAGAGTTTGAAAAGAATCACTCCCTTAAGGAAGTGAAAGAAAAAATCTTGTCCGAAAAGTTAGATGAGAAGTTCTTTTTAAGTGATTACCGTATTTCTTATAATCCAGTTGTAAAAACACTGAGGATCCACTTTGAGTGTCCAGAACCACTTGCCAAAGTTCAGGTGTATCGAACAAATGGTCAGGAACACTATTCGGCTATTTTGGCTTCAAATGCTCGGATGTATGAACCTCAGTATGAAAATCTCATGAGGGCAGAAAAAAAATTAAATCACGCTCTTCCACTGATGGCGATTTCGATGGATCTTCTTGAGGGGAGTGCCCCTACAGAGCTGGCAAACTTTATTAAGAAAATAGATATTGATTTAAGAAAGCAGATTTCTGAAATTATATTAAGTAAAAACAGTGAGTTGACTATTATTTTCGCTCTCGGTGGGAAGGCGACAAGTGTCTTTATGGGAGCTGATCTTTGGGAAGAGAAACTCTCAAAGCTCACGAAAATAGTGGGTTACGTGGGAAAGAATAATCGTTTCCCAACCAGTATTAATTTGGTCAATTCAAAAAAGGTTGTTGTCAAGTTTTCTGACAAAATCTAAAATTTTAGATGAGGCGAAGATCGCCAGTTTTTAGTCAGAATGAATCTGCCCTCTTCATGTGAAGAGTTTTTGAGAAGGGAATCTCATGAGTACCAAAAGTGTCATCGTCGCTTTGGATATCGGAACGACAAAAGTCTGCACTCTCATTGCCCAAAAGTCTGGTAAAAATCTCGACATTCTTGGAGTTGGATCTTATCCAAGTCAGGGTCTTAAAAAAGGATCTGTTGTTAATATTGAAAAAACCGTCGAGAGCATTCGTCATTCGATTGAAGAAGCAAAACTCATGGCCGGTATTGATGAATTAGAATCTGCAACTGTGGGCATTGCCGGTAATCACATTTATTGCTTTAACTCCTCTGGAGTTGTTCCGGTTAAGAACAAAGAAATTAATCAATCAGATGTTGATCGCGTGATTGAAGCCGCTAAAGCGGTATTAATTCCTTCGGACAGAGAAGTTCTTCACGTTATTCCTCAAGAGTTCAAAGTTGATAACACTGTTGGAATTAAAAATCCTATCGGGATGTGCGGATCACGCCTTGAAGTTAATGTTCATATCGTGACTGGCAAAACTCCGCTTATTCATAATCTTGTTAAATGTGTAGAACAAGCTGGCCTTCAGGCCAATGAAGTTATTCTTCAACCAATAGCTTCTTCAAAATCAGTTCTCTCTCAAGAAGAGAAAGAACTTGGAGTCGTCCTTATTGATATTGGTGGCGGAACAACCGATATTGCTGTCTGGAAAGAGGGAAGTCTTCTTCACTCTCAGATTATTCCATTGGGTGGTAATCACTTCACAAATGATCTCGCAGTTGCTTTAAAAATACCTCACAATGAGGCCGAAAGAATCAAAACGACCCACGGAACGGTCCTAAAAAATAACCAGTTAAATGATACTTATCTCACAGTTCAGGGCCTTTCTGGCACTAGACCTCGTGAAGTCTCTTTGAGCTTTGTCGCTGATGTTCTTGGGTCTAGAGGGGAAGAACTCTTCCAAGTTGTCAGAAATATGATCTTGGAGAAGAATTTGCAAGATGAGATCACCGGTGGATTTGTTCTCACTGGTGGAGGAGCACTCATTAAGCATTTGCCGGAACTTGCTGAGTACATTTTAGAAAAGCCGGTTAAGATGGGTTATCCAGCTGCGTTTGGTGGAATGACCACAGCGATGCAACACCCGAAGTTTTCAACAGTCTTAGGACTTCTTCAAGAATCAAATCATCTATCAAATGCACGAACACTTGATGAGAAACAAGAAGATGAAGTTGATATGTTTGATAAATTAGGTAAATCAATAAAAAATGTCTTTAGAGAAATATTTTAATATCGGAGGACCTGCTTATGTTCGATATCGCCGACAATTCGACTGCTTCAACTGGCGCCAAAATTAAAGTTATTGGTGTTGGTGGAGGCGGATGTAACGCTGTTAATACAATGATCCGCGCTGGTTTAACTGGTGTTGAATATATTGTTGCTAATACAGACTCACAGGCCCTGGCCGCCAACCTTGCTGGAACAAAGATTCAGCTTGGTGGAAATGTAACAAAAGGACTTGGTGCTGGTGCTAACCCTGAGGTTGGACGTAAGGCCGCCATTGAAGACTATGAAAGACTTTCTGAAATTTTAGAAGGTGCAGACATGGTATTTGTTACAGCTGGAATGGGTGGAGGAACAGGCACAGGTGCTGCTCCTGTGATTGCAAAACTAGCTCGAGAAATGGGTGCACTTACTGTTGGCGTAGTCACAAAACCATTCATGTTTGAAGGTAAAAAGCGCTCTCGCCAAGCTGATGAAGGAATCAGATCACTTGAAGAATCTGTTGATTCACTTATTTGTATTCCCAATCAGCGCCTTCTTCAACTTGCTGGAGAAAACCTCTCTTTAGTTGATACCTTTAAAGCAGCTGATGAAGTTTTATTAAATGCTGTTCAAGGTATTTCTGACCTTATTAATAATACGGGTCATATTAATGCGGACTTTGCAGACGTATCAACAGTGATGACGAATAAAGGTCTCTCACTCATGGGTACAGGAACTGCCACAGGTTCAGATCGTGCTGTTAAGGCCGCAAAACAAGCTATTAGTTCTCCACTTCTTGAAGATGTTTCAATCGATGGAGCGACAGGAATTATCATTAATATTACTGGTAATTCATCGCTTACGATGCATGAAACAAATCAAGCTGTAACACTCATTATGGAAGCAGCTGATGAAGAGGCCGAAATTATTTTTGGAACAGTTATTGATGATAATATGGGCGAAAACGTTAAGGTCACAGTTATTGCTACCGGTCTCCAGACGGCACGCAAAGAAGCTAATGTCGGTGGATATATAACAGCAAGACCTGCATACGTTGCTCCAGTTCAAGAGCCAGTTGAAGTAAAACCAGCTCCAAGAATTGATCTTCCTAAGATGGAAATGCCGAAACAGGAAATGCGTGAAGAAATACCTGCTCAATCCATCAGAACTGATTATGCTGTGAAATCAGAAATCAGCTTTGATCTTGAAGATCAAAGAAATTCTGAATCACAAAACATTAAGCCAAAAATTAATTGGGCGGAAAAACTACAAACGGCCGCATCAAAGTATGAGTCTCAAAAGAATTTTGAAACGACCAATACTAGACCTGCGGCGCCAACTGCCCCTAAAGCTCCGGCAGTAGTTGAAAGACAAGAATTATCTCACTTTGATAATTCTGAACAGACTCAAGGAAATGTTTCAAATCAAGCCTCTCAAAATAGAGAAAGTCGAATCAAGTCAATTGCTGAAAAATTGGGCTTTTTTAATTTTGATGAAGATGAATTTGATACACCTTCATTTATGAAAAAGAACGATCGAAACCACGATTCGCAAATCTAAAAAAAGCCCTCTTCGGAGGGCTTTTTTTTTAGATAAATTCTTTTAGTTTTTGTTTGAGGTCTAAAGTATATTCTTTGATACCGAAAAGGACAAGATAAGTCTCAATGTAATCTTGATCCACATTAATCTTGTAGTGAGTTTCAATGTAGGTGGGAATTTCTTCTTTTTCAAAGATTGATTTCTTGATGTCGTAAAGCCTTACACCTTGATCAGGATCTGTGGTCGAGGTTTTAATTGTTAGAATCTCTTCCCAGTCGTGCTTCATGATAAGGGGAAGATGTTCCTTACAAAAGTGCATTGTTTTAAAAGGTTTTATACATGCCTTGCAAAATATTTTGTCACAAATAGAGCAAGTAACTTCCCCTGGCTCTTCAGGATGATTGGGACAAAACAAATCAATTCTTTTGATCTTAACTTTTTCGAGATCTTTCATTCGATCAAGGATCGCGGGATGATATTCTGAATCAGTTTTGGCGATTGGTGCCTGTGGTTTATCTTTAAAGAGTTTATAGATGAGGATGGAGAGTAACCCTACAACAATGACCAGTAAAAAGAGTGCCACTCCAATCAGAATAAGTGCCGTATTTTCCATGAGTACTATTGTAAAACAACCGTCAATTAATACTAGTGTAAATGAACTTCCGTAACAGGCTTATAGCCAAGAAAATTGTTATAGAATTGGCGCGTTGAAATCTTGAGTTGATCTTTGAAATAGTTTTCTTCCCTAGAGGTCAAATCCTTTCTAATTTGCTCAAGAAGTTTACGCTTCAAATTTTCAAGCATCTCATTGGCGATCAAAGGTAGGCCAATGTTCGTAATTTCAATCTTGCCTGAAGTCTTGTGATAGCTTATAAAAACAGCACCCTGGGTTGCCATCTTTCGGCGTTGAGAGATTTGAGTCTTTTCAATTTCAAGAGATTTACCGTGAATGAGTCTCGGTTCTTTTTGCTGATGTTCTTGGATTTTTATTGTTCCTTCACCAAAAATCACTTCTTTATAATTATAAATAAGATGAGTTGAAATATCGGGAAAGGCTTCACTGATAAAATCGAAATGTTTTTTTAATAAATAAGATTCACCATGAATGGGAAAATAAAAATTCGGTTTAAAATGATCTAGCAGAATTCGAATGTCTTCCTTACCGGGGTGTCCTGATGCATGAATTAAGAAATCACTGGCGGTAATTATCGTCGCACCAAATTCAGTAAGTTTATTGTAAATGCGATAGATTTTCTTTTCATTCCCTGGAATAACTTTTGAGCTAAAAATCACTAAGTCCTTGGGGCGTGGCTTAAATGTTCCATCTTCACCAAAACTAAATCGTCTAAGGGCGGAGAGAAAATCTCCCTGACAACCTGAAAGGAAAATGAGCATTTTTCCAGATTGGCCTTTAACTTGATCAGGTAAAAATAACTCTTCCGATGAAATCTCAGCATGCCCAGTCTCTACGGCGGAATCCATATACGTTTTGAGAGAGCGACCCATGATAACGATTTTTCTTCCTGCTTCTTTAGCAAATTTTGAAATGACATTCATCCGATGGACATTGGAAGCAAAAAGCGTAATGAAAATTCGTTCTTCGGGTCGATTCATCAAGGCTTTAATGTCTTGGTGTAATTCTCCCTCGGAAGTAGTCTTGGAATCATTTAAAATATTCGTTGAGTCTAAAAAGAATGCCGTGGATTTACATTCTTTTAATATTTCCTTAATACGTGAAAAATCAAAAGGCTTTTCATGACGAGAACTTAAATCCACTTTAAAATCTGAAATATAAAGAGAGCCCCAGTCCTTATTTTTGGAACGAATGATGAGACCGTTAGTCTCTGGGATCGAGTGGTTGACATGAACGGGAAAAATATCCACATCTTTAAATTCGAGCTCGGACTGATCGTTCATAAGAACATAATTTAATTTTAATTGATGTTCCTCTAATTTTCGTTGAATTAAGTGAAGAGTAAACTTCGTGACAAAAACTTTAATTTCTGGAAAGGCCTTCAGTAAGTGAGCGAGTCCCCCAATGTGATCTTCATGGCCGTGAGTTATAATGATGGAGTTAATGCGCTCAATTTCAAGAATTGAAAAATCGGGAATGAGATAATTGATGTCAAAGCACTCTTCGTACGGAAAAAGCATTCCGCAATCAATAATGATATCCTCTGAGGGAGTACGTATGAGGGTCATATTTGACCCAATCTCTTGAACTCCACCTATTGGTAAGATACTGAAATATTTATTTTTCACAGAAAAGACTTTTCTGTGTTTTCTTCAGTTTGCGTTTCTCTCATGACAAATTCTTTAATTCTTGCTGCAAGAATAAGTGCTGCCACATCTGTTTCTTCGCCAACTGTAAAGTCTGCATATTGCTTTTGAGGGTCTAGATATTTTTGATACATGGGTCTCACGGTATCGTAGTACTGAGAAATGACTGATTCTAAAGAACGTCCGCGCTCTTTTACATCTCGATGTAGGCGTCTAGTGAATCTAATATCTGAATCAACATGAAGGAAGCATTTGATATCAAGTAATTCACGAATTTCTTGATCATAAAGAGAGAAGATTCCCTCAAAGAGGACAATCTTACAAGGCCCTATTTTTTCAAACTCATTCGTACGAGTTGAAGTGGAAAAATCATAAACTGGGCACTCTATCGCATTGCCTTTTTTTAACTCTGCGAGATGATGACGTAACAACTTCCAGTCAAAGGCGTCTGGGTGATCGAAATTTACTTTTCCATTTATTTTGGGAACTGTTGGTAGGTAGTATGAATCCATGTGGAGAAGGGATGAATCTGTATGGCTTATGGCCTTCATAACCTTTTGGGCAAAGGTTGTTTTCCCAGATCCAGATCCGCCTGCGATACCAATTAAATAGATTTTTTGCATAACGGATTCGTTTTTTAGCAAATAATCCAGCATATGCCCAAGAAAACCTTTTAAAGTGTAAATTTTTTATCCTCCCAAGTAATCAGATCTGGGCTATAAAGCGCTTTTAAAGGATATTTATGGATCAATTTTGGGTCGTAACACTCTTTCATTACCAACCTACAAAAGAACAATGGTCTGTCATTGAGAGAGATGTCATCAATGAATTCCAAGCAGTTGGTATTGAGGAGTTCTCGTTAGATGAGCCCCAGGTGGATGAAATCTTGGGTGAACGATCTTATTCGGGTGGTGATTTACCCCAAGAAGTTTTGGATGAGGTAGAATTTAAGGTTTTTAATACTCCTGGCCATTATCGATTCTTTTTTTCAGATCATAAAAATGCAAATGATTTTCTATCCTATGTTAAAAAGGCCTGTCTTTGCGAATCGCAAATAGATGAAATTAAAACTCAAGACTGGAATGCTGAGTGGAAAAAGCACTACGGCCCAATATTAGTAAGTGATAAACTGGAGATCATTCCCTCGTGGCAAAAAGAATATAAGTCTCTTAGCCAAGAACAAATTTACATCTATCCAGGGATGGGGTTTGGCACTGGAAGTCATGAAACAACCTATCTCTGCTTAAAGTTATTTACTGAAGATGTTCTTTCGTCACCGATAAACACAGCTCTTGATTTCGGATCTGGTTCTGGGATTTTGGGGTTGAGTGTCTTTAAATTTTTTCCTGAAGCTAAAGTCGATTTTTATGACATAGATCCAGAGGCCAATAAAAATTGTTATCAAAACGCTCTCATAAATGAGCTGGAAAATTCCTCCTTTAAACTTTTACTTCCTGAAGTACGTGATCAATTGAACAAAGAATACGATCTGGTTTTTGCCAATATTCTCGAGAGCATTCTGACTCAGGAAAAAGAATCGTTGATTAAAACTACCAAAGAAAATGGTTTTCTTATTTTGTCAGGACTCTTGAGGCCACAAATAAACGGCATTATCGACCTGTTTACTGGTGAAAATTTAAAATTGGTTAAAATATTAGAGAAGGGTGATTGGGGAGCGATTCTTTTGAAGAAGGTTAAGCCATGAGGGCCCACTGGGTTAGTTCCTTAGAAATTGAAGATCAATATACACTTAAGGGTGATGAACTACATCATTTGGTAAATGTGGTTAGAATTGAGAAAGAAGAACCGCTCCTTCTTCTTAATGGTCAGGGATTAATTATCGAAACTCGTGTAGAAATGATCTCAAAAAGAGAAATGATCCTTAAAAAAACTGGTCAACGTCGTGGGGTCCGCCATTTTGAATTTGATCTTGCGCTGGGAATGCCAAAAAGAGAAGCCTTGGAGCTTTGTCTTAAAGAGGCGACGGAATTGGGTTTCAGAAGAGTCTATCTCATTAAATCTGACTTTTCTCAAATGCGCTTTCCTGATAAAGAGCGAACAGAAAAATTACTTATTTCAGCACTAGAGCAATCTAATGCCCCCTTTTTACCTGAAGTTTTTTTCACAGAATGGAGTGAAATACCATTAAATCGATATAAAAGAGTGCTTCTTTTAGATTCGCAAACAAAGGATATTCAATCCCAGGGTGACATTCGTGATGGATCAGAGGAACTTTTAATCGTAGGCCCTGAGGGGGGATTTTCCGCCCTCGAAATACAATTATTGCATTCCCAGGCCAATATAAAAATTGTCAATTTACCAACACCAATCTTGAGATCACCAACTGCAGTTGCAACCGGTGCTGGAATCATGATGGAAAGTTTGCTTAAGTGACTGTACCGCTGTTAAAATGGTTCAAAGGAAAAGAGCATGAATTTAGAACAAATTAAAACTCAGAAAAATATAACACCCGTTAATGATGACTTTGAGTTTGATTTTAAACCTATAACCTCTGGACTTGGTTTTAATCATTCAAAGCCTACAGATATTAGGCCCATGGTTGTTGAGAAAACAGTTACCGTGAGTCCTTATCAAAATACAATCGCCCCAAAAAAAGAAATGAATCTTTATCAAAATGATTTATCGCTTTTTTATGGCCAGGCCTCTGCACCCACTTCTCAAGAAGTACAAATTGATACGCGCGAAACTAAAGAGAGAAGCTACATACTGGCGCCGAAGGCCCTTCGTATCTATGCTTACCTCACAGATCTTCTTTTGGTTGCTTCATTTTTGGGCATGATTTTAACCGTTATGGCCCGGACCATTAGTATGGATCTACTAGATGTTTGGACCTCATACCCTAATGAGATCACCCCGCTGGTCATCACTTTGTTTTGTGGTTTTTATATTCTTTATTTTTCTGTTTTCGAAAAAACGGCACAATCAACTCTTGGTAAAAATATTTTCGGTCTAAGAGTTGTAACAACTGATAATAAAATACTTCCCCTATCTGTTTTAATTTTACGTTCATTGGTAGGAATTTTAAATTTCATTAGCCTTGGGCTTTTTTCATATTTTGACCTTCAGAACAAGATCACTTCTTCTAAAGTTGTTCGGACCAAATAATGTTCTCAACAAAGTTAGACCAATTTCTTGTGGAGAATAAAGGGAAAAGAATCGTTTTCACGAACGGATGTTTTGACATCCTTCACCGTGGCCACGTAACTTATTTGGCCGAAGCTAAAAAATTGGGCGATCTCCTTGTGATCGGACTTAATTCAGATGAGAGTGTAAAGCGTCTTAAGGGCCCTCAGAGGCCCATTAATAATGAAAATGATAGACTGTATGTGCTTTCGCAATTGAAGTCAGTGGATTTCGTAGAGATATTTAATGAAGATACTCCCCTTAATTTAATTCTTAAAGTTCTGCCAAATATTTTAGTTAAGGGTGGTGATTGGAAAATTGATCAAATCGTCGGAGCGAGAGAAGTTATCGCTAATGGTGGTGATGTCTTTTCTCTTAATTTCGTAGATGGTTATTCCACCACATCTATCATTCATAAAATTCAAGAAAACTGATGCTCTTTTTAGAAATTCTTCCTAAAAAAAAATTAGACCTGTATTCTTTTTTTTTTAGAGACAATACGCTCTCTTGTCCTGAGAGAGATTGGTTGATTTGTTTTCAAGCTTCATTAAGACGAAAGCATGAAGTTCTTATTTTGGAGACACCGCAAACGACATTACCCCAGTGGGATCCAACTAAGCGCTGGTGCGTAGCTAAGGAGTGGGTTTGGATGACTCCAAGGGCCTTAAGTTTTATCAAGTCTAATTGTGACGACAAATCGATGTCATTCCAGGCCCTTAGGGAGCTCCTTCTTCAGTCTAAGTAGTCGACTTCATTAAAAAAGTTAATTTTTTTACTCAATTACTCCGAATAATCCTCAACTTAAATCCGACTATTTCGATAAGGGAAAAGAACCTTACTATTGTGGTCGGGTTTTAACGATTCTTCAAGGAGTACGTTTAATGGGCTTAAGAATCAACACTAACATTGCCTCGCAAGAGGTACAGCGGAACCTGAGGGTGAGTAATGCCTCCCAGGAAGCTGAGTTTTCCAAATTGTCGTCTGGTAAGCGGATCACAAAATCTGCTGACGACGCCGCAGGTTTGGCAATTGCCAAGAAACTGGAAGCGGAAACAAAAGGTCTTCGTATGGCAACTAGAAATGCCAACGATGCCATTTCACTCGTTCAGGTGGCCGAAGGTGGTCTGAACGAAACAAGTAGTATTCTTACTCGACTTCGTGAACTGTCCATTCAGGCCGGTTCCGATACTGTGGGAGAAGCTGAGAGAGGCTATCTTTCACTAGAGTATGAGCAACTTGTACAAGAAGCAGATCGTATTTCGAAGACAACTTCGTTTAACGGTCGATCCCTCCTCCAAGGTCAGGGAGAAATGCTTTCTTTCCAGGTTGGCGCTTACGGCGGCCAAGAAAATATGATTGAACTCGACGCTGGTTCGACGGATGCCTCAGCAGAGAGTCTTGGTGTTTCAGGTACCAACGTCCGCGACAAATCTGATGCAATTGATAACCTTGAAAAAATTGATGCTGCAATTAACAAGGTAAGTGCATTTAGAGCTAATTTCGGATCGATTCAATCACGATTGACTTCGACGATAAATAACTTAGATGTTGCAGTAGTAAACCAGGAATCAGCACGTTCTCGAATTGAAGACGTGGATGTTGCTGAATCGACAGCTAAACTTGCATCTTCTCAGATCAAGAATGCTGCTGGTACGTCCACTTTGGCTCAAGCGAATGCCCTAGGTAATTCTGCTTTGAGACTTATTGGTTAAGATATATTTTTGATCCGTTTTTGTTGACTTAAGCCCAAGGCCCTCTGGCCAATACCAGAGGGTCCTTTTGGAGAATAGTTTTGGATACTGATAACAATCTTAAAGAAGTAAAAGATAAGGTGACTATCTTTAATTTGTTGTCTGGAGCAAAAGAAAACGACTCAGATGTGTTTGTCTGGAGATTAATTGGAAATAGAAAACACCTGGGTAAAATGAGAGTGGAATCAATACGAAAGACGGATAATGTTATTTGCCTTGTTTCTGTTGAAGAGAACGAAAACTTAGTAAAAGAAATTGTAGGAAGTTTAGGTCACGTCGATCTCTATATTCCTGATTGTGCCATGTTGCTCAGATGTGACTTAAAATCTACAGACCGGGGACTCCGTTATTATCTAAAGATACCTAGCCTCGTTGTTCAGCTAGAAAGAAGGCAAGTCTTAAGACTTACTATTACTGATTCTAATTCAATTCAAGTTCATTTATCAAAATCATCCAAACGCTCTGTAGGCCTTCAGCTTTTTTCAAAACCCTGCATTGATATTAGCTCAGGTGGCTTTTCTTTTTTTGTGTCTAAATTAGAATTAAAATATTTCCAAATTGGTGATGAGATACCAGAAGTTAAGGTTAAATTTGATAAGTCATCAATTCAGGTAGGTGTTCAGGTGAGTTCAATTTTGGAGATCTCACCAGACGATTACAATGGGCTTCCTTACAAGGTGTGGAGAATTAACTGCAAATTTAACACTATTGATCAGGTCAGTAGAAAGTATTTGGAAAGATATATTTTTGAAAGGATAAATCAAGATCTTCGTGTTATAAATGAAGTGTGAAAAAGATTGTGGCCATTTCAGACGTTCATGTGAAAAAACCAGGTGATACTTCCGATCACATCTTGGTTCAATTTTTGTCCCATCCAGAAGTATTATCCGCTGATTACATTCTGCTTTTAGGTGATATTTATGACCTAATGTGCGGACAACATGAAGAATATTTAAAACTATTTCATCATCATTTTGAACTCCTCCGAGACCTTGGTTCAAAAGGAAAGAAGATTTATTTTTTTGAAGGTAACCACGACGTTCATCTAGAAAAGCTTTTTACTAAAGTCTGGCCAAATCGCGAAGTCGTTGTGTCACAAGCTCCGGTTCTTGAAGTGATTGATGGAAGAGTTTACTATTTTTCACATGGTGATGAGCACGAGGTCGATAATATCTCCTATCATAAATATATAAAATTCATTAGGTCTGCCCCCCTTGAATTTATTGCAAACCATGTGATGCCTTATAACTTATTGAGGCTTATGGGAGAAAACGCTTCAAGGTTTTCGCGTAAAAAAGGCTCAAAAAAATTTAATGCAGATAAAGTGAGAGAAAGATTTCGATCAGGAGTTACCCAAACAGTAAAAGAGAATGTTGATTTCGTTCTTGGTGGCCACAGCCATGTTCAAGACCAATTTCAAATTCCAGGAACTCAATCAATTTATGTCAACAATGGTTATGCTCCCCATACGAAAACATTTATTCATATTGAAGGACACAAAATTAAGTTTTCTTCACTGAACTAGTTGTGCCATTGACTTCACTTCTTTAATGATCATTTTTCCAGTCACCTGTCTTACCTTTGATTCGGTTCTTGATACTTCGTTGTCTGCCTGAATATCCTTGTGGACTATGACTAGCGTGTCAGCATACTGGGCAATCTGGGGAAGATGGGTAATGGCTATGACTTGTCCATCTTTTGCAACTTCTTGGAGCGCCTTTCCAATACAAGCACCAGTCTCTCCACCAATTCCCGTATCGATTTCGTCAAAAAGAAAAATGCTGATCGAATCATGGGCGGAAAGGATCTGCCTAAGACTCAGAAGAATCCTGGAGAGTTCGCCTCCTGATGCAATTTCTTTTATCTTAAAGTAACCTTCTCCTGGATTCGTCTCGGCCAAGAATTGGACCTGAGTGATCCCGTTGTCTCCGAGCTCCGTTAATTTTTGAACCTCAATTTTCAGTGTCGCTCCAGTCATCTTTAACGAACGCACCTTCGACGTTAATACGTCTGATAATTTCTTCGCATGGTTTATTCTGATTAAGTGAATTTTTTCGGCTATTTCCCAAAGTTTCTTTTCATTTTTTAAAAGACGTATCTCAAGTTCGTCGCAGTTAATATCGAGTGATTCAAGTTGGTTCTTTTCTTCTTTAAATTCGTACAAGCATTTTTGAATCGAATCAGTGCTTCCACCAAATTTTTTCTTTAGTCGTTGGTACATATCTAGACGATCAAGCACATCTTCTAGATTAGTTGGATCTATTTCAATATCAAGCTTTTTATCAAGATGAAGCTTAAGGTTCATGAGCTTGTCATCGAGTTCAGCAATATACTCAATTGAATCACTAAATATCTCTGCGTTCTTAAAAAGTATGTGATGAATAGATTTTAACTGAGTAGTGAGACCAATAGTATTCTCTGATCCATCAAATTGTTCATCAAGAAGAGATTTCAATTTTTGAATTTTTTCAAAATTGACGAGAATATTTTTCTTCTTCAAGAGATCTTCTTCATCCTGGGAGGAGGGATTGAGTTTATCAATCTCTTGAAGTTGAAAATTTAAATAGTCCAAGCGTTGATCACGGTGAGACTTGGACTGCATAAGTGAGTTGAATTCTTTTTTGGTGTTTTTAAACTCTTTAATCATTCTTTGATAATCAGTTATCAAGTTTTCTTCTCTCGTAAACTGATCCAAAAGGTAGAGTTGATAACTGTCACTGAGTAATTTCTGGTTTTCAAACTGACCAACTAGATCAATAAATTTTCGTGAAAAAAGTGAAAGTATTGTGAGGGTGCAAGATAAGTGGTTAATATAGTTTTTTGATAGACCAGATTTAAAGATCATTCTCTTAATGACAATTTCGTTGGTCTCAGTCGGATACCCTTCTGCTTCTAAATACTGCTTAACCAGTAGGTCAGTACAAATAAAGCGAGCTTCAATAAGTGCATAGTCTGTATCTTTTCTCACAATTTTTTTATCTGCCCTACCTCCAAGTATGAGTTGAAGGGCGTCCAGAACTAAACTTTTACCAGATCCCGTTTCACCGATAATGGTATTGAGACCCGTTCTAAAGCTGATGGTTTGATTTTTAAATGTGGCAAAGTTTTGAATGACTAAATGTTCTAAGTAAAATGAACCTTCCATAAATACTCCGTACGTTTATGTTACGGATAAAATACGGACGAGTCAAGCTTTTTGCGTATTCTTTACGTAATCTATTCCTTTTTTGAAACAACAAACTTTTCGCGAATGGTTTCAAAATAGTAACGATCAGGATTTTTGATCAGAGAAACTTTTTTCATTTTTTCCTGGTTTATGAGAACGATGTCTTTTTCGTCAATGTTAACCGCAACCTGGCCATCAAGAGTTAGTGTAACGATATGATAAGGGGGAAGTATTTTTAAAGTCATGGGAGCGTTATCAGGGATCACAAATGGTCTATGAATGAGAGAGTGAGGACAAATGGGAGTAATAATCAAACTTTTAACTTCTGGGTGTACAATTGGACCTCCGGCGGCCATGGAGTAAGCTGTCGAACCCATGGGCGTTGATATAATAATCCCATCCCCTGCGAGATTATAAATATGCTCTTTTTCTAATTCCGCCCTTAAATAAATCATTCTAGCGATATCATTTTTGGCAAGAACTGCATCATTGAAAAAATAATCACTGAAATATTTCTGATTATTTTTTATTACACTTACATTAATCAATGGCTTTACTGTTACTTCGAATTCTCCATCTAAAATACCTTCAAGACGATCAAAGTATTCATTTTTATTAAACTCAGTAATGAAGCCTAATCTTCCGAGATTAATTCCAAGAACAGGGATTCTGGTATTGATCTTACGGCAAACACCAATAAGTGTCCCGTCTCCTCCGAGCGATAGCATGAGATGAACTTTATTATAGAAATCCTTAGAATTCCAAAACTGGAGAGAGTCAGTTGATTTATTCTTAAAAAATTTAATGACTCTATTTTTGTCTTCCTCGCGGAAAACAATTTGTTTTTTTCTCCTCAATAGCCACGAACAAAGATTAGGCAATAAATGATAGAAGTCCGGCGTGGAATTTGGCTTTAGGGTAATACCAACGATATTGATAGACTTAGTTTTACTCATCATTACTCCGTCATAACTTTCATCGCCTCTTCAAGATTATCAAATGGCTTGTTTAATAATTTACATTGATAGGAATTTGCTCTGCTTAGGACTTGTGGTGAATTGTAGGCAGTCATAATTACAAACTTTTTACTAATTTCATCCTGGGTGAACTTTTTTTTGGATTCCTCTATGACATCAAAGCCTGAAATGTCTTGAAGCATGAGGTCACAAATAATCCTATCATAGCTATTTTTTAAAATATAATCGATAGCAATCTTGCCGCTGGCAGAGACATCTACTAAAAATCCTCTCCTCTCGAAAAGTTTTTTTAATGACTGTTGAATAAGAATCTCATCTTCAATGATTAGTATGTTTTTCATGATCTCGGTAGGGTGAGTTTGAAGTGAGCACCCTTGTTTGAATTTGGTATATATTCTAAATTTCCACCCATTTTTAATGCTAAGTTTCTCGACAGGACTAGTCCAAGCCCAGTGCCCTGACTCTTAGTCGTAAAAAAGGGTTTAAATAATTCGGATAGTTTATTTTCTGGAATCCCTGGGCCATTATCGATGACATCAACAAAAATGTTCTTTTCATCGGAATCAATATTGATAGTAATTTCTTTTCGGGAGTTAACACCTTTTAGTGATTGAGAGGCATTAACGATAAGATTGAAAAGAATTTGAACCACAAAGATCATGGGAAGCTCAGTTTTTAAGTCCTCAGCTTGAGTACTAAAATTAACAAACTTCCGAACCTCTCTCGATTCACTTTTTGAAAGTACAATTGATTCTTCAATCACCTTTTGTAAACTGACAGGTTTTGTTTCTGTATCGACCTGGTAGAGATTAGAAAAGTTTTCTATAATGACTTGGCAGCGGTTAATATTCTTTTCAATTTCCGCCATGATTTCTTTGTTGTCTTTACTCGTATCCATCATTGAAAATAATTGGGATCCAAGTTTAAGTCCAAAAAGTGGGTTACTAAGTTCGTGCCTCAAAGTGTTTAGGAGTTCACCGAGGAGTGAAATACGTTGAAAATGAAATAGATCAAATGCATAGTGCCTCAATTCGTCACTATCATAAAGATCGATGGTGAAAGCATTTTTGAGCTTCTTATTAAAAAAAATATCTTTTTCCTGAAGTTCGTTTGTGAAAAGATCATTCAAAAAAGATGTACCACTAACATTGTCAGTAATTCTTAATGGTAATGGAAAATCCTTCAAGCAGACCCTCAGTTCAGAAGTCCTCTTATCTGAATATTCCTGGTCTATAAGTCGCTCAAAGTGGGGTTGGAGTAGGCCAATACAAGTTTCAAATAGCTCTATCTCATCTTTGCTGTAACTTAAAAAATCGTGACGAGAAACCATGGCGATCAAACTATACTTTCGAGAAGTGACCTCTTTGGCGAGAAAACTTCCATTAAATGGAAGTTCTATTCTGGGGAATGAATCAGTTGAAAATGATTTTATCTTTGATTTTTTTATGGAATTAAAAAAAGTGTTAAACTCTTTAACCTCAATAAGTGATTGTGTTTTGTCCTGTCTCCAAATTGTTCCCAAAAGTTCTGCCTTGGTCTTACCCTTTAAATGAATAATAACCATTGAACTTTCAAAGTTTTGAAGAAATGGTACCTCTAAGAGTTTTTCCATTAAACTTCGAAGGCTTTGAGATTGACCGGAAATATGGTTGACCTTCTTTATAATTTCATCCCAAAGATCTTTGACGTTGTCTTCTGGAGAAAGTGAGGCTCCAGAAAAAATCTTTTTTTCAATGAGCTCTGTTGTTTTGGTAAAACTGTCAAAGGCCAGTTCTTGATTGGTTTTTTTTGACTGCGCCGACAAACCTTCGAGGATCGTTTTTAGGTTTTTAAAATAATAAGGAAAATCACAATGATCACCATCAGGAAAGATCACCCAAAGGCGATTACCTTTTTTAAAAACAGAGGTTTTAGCTTGCTGGTTATCTGTGATGATGAGATTTTGTGGTAAAGAGTTACCAAATTCAGCTCTAATTTCCGGATCAATATAGATCACGAGTTGATCAGAACTTTCTTTATTTGAGGTATAAGATTGATTTTCCACTGAGTTAAATTATCTTTTAATTCGTATTTAATCAATTCCTCAAGAGCTATATAGTCTTGTTTAAGTTGCGCTTGGTTCATTGCTTTCAAAAGAAAAAGAAGATGAATATGGGACTCTTTTATCCCTTGAATCGTTTGGTTTGTATTTTTAGTGATTAATTTTGAAAGAAGGGTTGTTAGTTCGACAAATTGACCAATATCAGATGTAAGCTTAATAATTTTTTTGTTCCAAAAGAATTCCTTCTCTGGAGTGAATTCCCCTACTGACTGGCTATCTAAAATGATATCCGACAAAAACTCTAAGGTTAGGCCCACAGTTTCTGAATAAAAATTCAGATTGCTGGCTGGCGAAGTAGTCATCCCTGACATAGGTTCATCCTTGATATGTATAATCAAAGATTAACTTCGTTTTTCCTCAAAGTCACAAAAAATAATTCTTGTAGCCCCTTCAGGGCATGGTGTTCTTCAGCATAGGTTAGAAAACTAGTCTGAGATTGATCAAAAAGATTTTCACCAAAGTTTTGTGATCTTCTTATACGATAAAAGTCCAAAAAAGGTCTCAGTAATGACTGTGTAGATGCTAACTGATCTGAGATTTTATCAATTTCTTTCAGATTTTTTAAATGACCTTCAATTTTTGTTATATCCATAAGTTTTGATTTAGATTCCTGATGGATTGTATCAACTGAGGCCATGGCGTAATCATAAAGTCTTATAAATTTTGTCAGGATGTCATAGTTTGTTTTTAATAATGCCAGTTGAGCGTCACTGCATTTTGAAACATCTAGTTGAACATCACTTACATTTAGTAAAAAATTCCAGAGTACTAGGTGTGCTTGATAAAAGGGGTAGTTGTTATCACTGTGGTTCAATGACTTTATATAGGCACCATGAAAAGTTTCATGATCTATTCTATATGTAGGGTATGCGGATTCGAAAAAACTCTTATTAGATAATTCGGAGTCGACAATTCTTAGGACATGATCAGCATTTAATTGAATCCCATTGGAGCTAACAATCAGATGTTGTCCGCTAAAGGGAACAAGATTGAAACCTTGAAAGCTTGAAAAAAGAAAAATCCCCTTTGCACCAGCTTCACAAAGTTTTAGTGATTCAAGATTAGAGGCGCCAATATATAAGGTGCTTGAGACATCATCAATCAGATCAATTTCAGTCAGATCTTTAAGTGGTACACCTGGAAAGCGATTTGAAATAAGATTTATAAATCGTTCTTGTTCATTAACGGAAAAAAAATGTGTTGAGCAAGTTCCAATAGCGATTTGCTTTATTGTTGTCCGACTGTGATTTTCTTTAATGATATTTTTAATACCAAAAATGTTTTTATAAATGTCCTGAAGGTGAAATGACAAAAAGGGTGCCTTCGCTTTCAAGGTCAAAAGATAAGTAGACCATAAATCCTCAACAACAAGTTGACCCTCTTTATTGTATGGTCCGATCTTGATGTCAGATTTAACTTCCCCGTGTAGATCCCAGGATGATTCACTCATTGATAGGTTAACGCTTATATCAAACTTGTCATTTAAGACGGGTCCTATTTCGGAGGTTAGCGCTTTCGTAAAGGGATTGAGTTTCTCTCTGTTGGATTTAATCGCAACGGAGTCAGCAAGAATAGTTAATTGAAAATCCTTAAAGGCTTGGTGGTTTTTTTCAAGTACCTGAAGTGTTTCAAATAGAAAATAGGCTTCATCTTTTTGGATGATTAAAAGCTTTTTCACTTTCACTTTCACTTCACATCATTAAGGTTGTAGCCCTTAATGTTATCTTTTTGTCGGACAGTTCTTTCAATCTCTTGTTTTACTTCTTGTTGGTACTCTTGAAGTTTTACAACAACTTTTTCATCGAGTTTTTTAATGTATTCAATTCGACGATTCATTTCACTTTTGGTTAAATCGGGGACACTGACCCAGTCAATTTGCTTTGAGATTTGATCAATCACCATGAGTAGTCTTTCTCTGTTACTTGTGAATGCTTCCAAATTAATTTCAGCGGAAAAATCCGAATGCAGAAAATTTTCAGTCATGGTGATGGCCTTCATCACAAATTCATCAAATAAAGAAAGCATATGACTCATTAGGCGCTCTTTGAAGGTGTGTTGTTTGCTTGATTTTTTATATTCTTGATGGCTTCGGTCCATCCATCATAAAGAGTATTTAAAACTTTCAAACATCCCTCTAGATGTGATTTTTCAACTTTGATATTCGCCTGTGTACTTGAGTAGAGAATATAATCATAGAGAGAGGCGAGCTCTTTAGCTACTTCACCACCAACTTCGAAGTCCAAGCTGTTAGATAATTCAACAATAATATCTTGCATTTTTCCGATGTATTCACCTTTTTTTGCAAGATTTTTTTGTTCAATGGCCTCAATACCTTTTTTACAGTTTTTGATAGCTGCTTGATAAAGCATAAGTAAAATTTGTTCCTTACTTGCTGTCTCTACTGAAGTTTTTTTATATGCACCTAAACCATAGCTCATTGGACCCTCCTCCGATGTCGCTTTAATATTATCATAATTGAGTCATTCCTGGTGGAGCGGCAAAACCTGCAAGCCCAGCACCCTGACCTTTGATTTTAGAAATGGTTTCTTCTAAACGGGCAAATTTTGCCTTTAGAACTTCCTCTTTTTGTTGAACGATTCTCTGTCTATTGGCTATCTGACGATCAATTTGACCAATTTGACTTTGGAGACCACCCTTCCTGTTGGGGAGAACTCCATTTGGAGGTGATAATAGAATTCTTGCAGTCTCATCTAGGATGTCAATGAATCCATTTGTTTTTCCGCCCTCCGGAGAGTATTTGCCTGTAAGAACTTGTGTGACGGCTTTGTAATCCTTAGAAAGAGCGGCTTCAAATTTTGCTTGATCAAACTTTAATAGTCCATCACGTTGAAAGGTTAATCCGAGGTCTCCAACTCTCATTGGCCCTGCATCTGTTTTGATCGTTGCAAAGACAGCAGAACGAACTCGGCTTTCAATCGTTTGTAATGTTGAGTCACCACCTAGTGTTCTAGAGGTGTCTGTTTTTTCATCCAGTGAGTTTTGGTCTTTAATGAATTTTAGAACGTTATTGATGCCATCAATCATACTACTGATTTTTCCACCAATTTTCTGAACGTCCTCTGTGACTTCTAGGGTAATTTCTTCACCAGGTTTAGCTTTTTTTAAATCAATCGTTAGACCAGGTATTACGTCTGTCATCTTATTACTTGGGACCTCGATTTCAAATCCATCAAGTTTAACTTTGGCATCTTGAGCTGGACGTTCTTGTTCAAAAAAAAGATCCACTTCTCCGTCTACTAAATAGAGATAGGGAAATTCAACTCTTTGTTCATCACCAGTTTCACTCATGGAGATCATAAGTCTCCAGGGTTCGTCCTCTCCCTTACCATCATTTACAACTGTTGCCCTCATTCCGAGTTCAGGATCATTATTAATTAGTTTTGCTATTCCGGCGAGGTTGGCGTGTTTTTCATCAACATAAATCTCTTTTTTATCGCCATTAGGTAGAACAGCTTTAATATAGCCGACTCCCACGTATGTTTTTTCTTTGTCTTCCACACCGTTACTAAATGCGGACGATTTTTGAGCGAGTTGTAGAACCTCAAGTTGATACTTACCGGGATCCGCAACGTTTTTATCGGCAGTGACTCCGATGTTTTTACTGTCACCCGTATTGATCGCTAATTCACGAAGGCTTCTTGCGTTTTTATTTTTTAAAATCTCTGCACGCATTCCCTCTACGAGAGTTGTCAGTTGTTGCACGAGAGCTTTCTTGTCATTAACTTTAGATTTTCTGGTTTCCATTTGCTGAATAGGAATCTTTTCAGCTTCGATGATTTGCTGAACGATGTCCTTAGGAAGACCTGAATTAATTGATCCGAACGAAATCCCCAAATCTTTCCTCCATGAAAGTAAGCGGACGATTGGAGTCGGGTATAAATCCTTTACACCCATCCTAAGAGTATCACGGGACATAGTTGTCGCAAGTGGGAAGAAAGTGAGCTACCATAGGTAAGAAAGTGAAAAGGAAAAAGAGAGGAGATGAACAACTTCCCCTCTCTTTTTCATTTCGTCTATAGGTCTGGGATTTTGATTTTTATCTTATCCCATCAATCTAATCGGATATTATGGAAGATACTTTAGTAAAAAGATCAAATATAGTTTGGGATAAGTCTAAATTCTTTGTAAATCGGCTACTTATCTATTTCGCTTTTTTGCTTGTTCCGATTTGGGTCCAGAAATCCCTACAGATTAATATCTTGGGACAAAGTCTTTTCATGCTGGCCTATCTCTTGTTCATGGGGGGGCAGTGGTATCTTCTCGGGAAGGAGATAGATCACAGATTTAAAATTTATTTCCGGGCGAACTCCAGTATTGATCGTGTGCTTTATCGGCTCATTATTGGCAATGCCACCATGATGATTGTTTTTAATCTCATGTCATTTATCCCAGACAGCATTGTGAGACATTTTTTCTGGGGCTTTTTTGCAGTCATTGGTCTATTTTATTCTTGGCCAACACGTGGAAAAATAATTGAAGAATCGGTATCGACCCAATTCACTGAGTATAAATATCTCGATTCCTTTGAAAAAACAGTTCTATTCATTACTCTTGCTATGTTCATAACAAGTATGCCCAGCTTTCCTTTCATGAGTAACCTTGAAACCTTGAAGCTAATTGTTGATCCAGATGAAAAAATGCATGGGCAAATCTGGAATTATCTTCACATGAATTTCTTTCCATTTAAAAGATTTCCCCACCTGGTGAATCTTGGATGGAGTATGCATTTTTATTTTATTAATTTTAGTATTTATCTGCTCGCATTTTACGGAATTATGAGATTTTTTATCTCAAGACGACTCTCAATCCTTGGGCTCTTTGCATTGATTTCTACTTGGTCATTTTCACTTTATTTAAAGAAAGACCCTTTTCTTTGCGCTACCAATTGCTTTTCAGTGTTATGGGTTTGGTCAATACTTTGGTGTATTAAGAGTTCCACTTATCGATCCGGACTCATGTATGGATTACTTTGCTACGTAGGAGTTGTTCTTAATTTCAACTATGTCTTTTTATTTCCAATTGGCCTTGGACTCCTTTATTTCTTTTTTTTAAAGGGAAGTACAGACTGGTATCGGGCCCAATTTGTTAAGTACTCAATGCTTGGTATGTTCTTGATTCTCGTGACGATGATTACACAAATAGATCTGCGTTTTTTTGAAAGCCCATTTCAAATGATGCAGCTCTACTCCCATTTAGGAATCATGATCAAAAGAAAGTCTTTTTATGCGCTTTCGTTTCTGGGACTTATCATATTATTACTAATGATTTTTAAGCCCAATCGAAAACTTTTAACTGTTTTAGCGATTGATGTTTTAAGACTGAGAGAATTTAGTCTTCTCGTACTTTGTATTCTTTTAATGGGGATTTTTGTTGAAAAGGATCTTATCCATAGTTTTGGTCTAATGTGGTTTGTTGTTTTCCTTAGTGTTCTTCCCTTAGAGTGGATTTTCCAAAGTATTTCTCGCCTTCGCTCAAGACGAAATTTTATCTACCTGGTTTATGTTTTAGTGTGTTTACTTGATTCACATTTTGAGGGAAGGCTTCGCATTCTTTATAATTTCTATCAATCACCGCCTGATATAGTTGAGATAATCAATCGTCAGGAATAAGTTAAGATCTTAGATTTGCTTACTTTTTAAAGATTTCTTTTGCACCGTTTTCATTTGGCCTGATACAATAAACTTAAGAAACTCGAGAAGAGAATGGATCTCTTCTTCGCGATCAAGGAGGACTTTTGTACAAGGCACCCTTAACCGCTACTGTGTTTAAAGATTTCTCTTCCTGTTACCAGCACTTCGCTTCCCGAAACTCTCGAAATTTAGATCAGCCTTTTGTCTACGTTGACTCCGACGGGGTTAAGCTTGTGACTGGGGTGGTTGACGAGAATTCCGACATGAATGACGGTATCTTTGCCATGTCGATGGCCGAAGATGGATTCGTAGAAATGTTGGCGATCCATGAGGCGAGTTGATATCTATTTGGGGAAAAGTAAAGCAGTCAACAACTGTTCTTAAAAATTCTACAGGGGAACTTTTTAGTTCCCCTTTTTTATGTCATTGATATTTCAAAAGCACTTGGGTTCATTGTAAGATTGGTATAGATTTTCACAATAAATTAGATTGTGGAAAACTAAGGCAGATTTGTGGATAAACAACAATTTTTAATGAGTTCTTTGGCCAAATTTTTAGAGTTGAATGTAAAAAAGCTTGATGGGGTTGTGCGTCAGTTTCCGGTTGCTGAGATTTCAACCAAAAGTGATGGCTCACCTGTAACTAGGCTCGATGAGGCCTTATCAAATGAAATTGAACGACTCATGAACGTTTTTAGCCCCACGGCCACGTTTTATTCGGAAGAAAAATTTTCATCATGGGACTTTCCTCTGATCGCTCTAGATCCCTTGGATGGGACGCTTGAATACATTAAAGGTAGAAATGAGTGGGCCATCTCTATAGGTTTATTTCAAAACGAAAATTTTGATGGTGATGGTTGGGTTTATAATCCTATGACCCGTGAGATATTTACAGAATCAACATTGGTCCCATTTGAAAAAAAGATTTCTTATCGCGGAGAAGTCTCTCGATCAGAGTGGGATAAAGGTCTTTTAAAGAATAAGACGACAGACAAGTATCACCTTGAACCGATGGGGAGTATTGCTTATAAACTAGGAAGACTTTCGTCACAAAAATGTGACTTTGTTGTGAGTTTGAGGCCCAAAAATATTTGGGATATTGCAGGCGGAACTCTGCTTTGTCAGAAGGCTGGATATAAGTTTTATTCACAAGCAAAAGAAGTTACTTCCGTAGAGAAGACTTACCAACCACCTTTAATTTGGTGCCATCCTTCGCTTTTTGACGAGCTTTCAAAAATTTATCCTTAGAAATACAAATGTCTTTAAGATTGCAAAGATCGCACTGGGGGCGTCTCGCTAGACACGTTCTTCTTCCAAGAAAAATCAATAGGTGTGATAGATCCGTCCACTGTTCATTAGGATAAAGTTTCATTAAATCAATTTCAACCTTGGCCGGATCAGTTTCTTTCGTGAGTCCTAGAAGATGTGCAGTTCTTTTGACGTGGGTATCAACAACGATTCCGGTGTTGATATTAAATGCATTCCCAAGAACGACATTCGCCGTTTTTCTTCCGACTCCTGGAAGGTCACTCAATTCTTCGACTGTTTGAGGAACTTTCCCATGATGATCAGCAACTAACTTTTGAGCACATCCGATGAGACTTTTACTTTTATTTCTAAAAAAGTTAATGGATTTAATTGTTTCTTCGACATCCTCGAGCTTTGCTTTAGCGAGCTTTTGAGGCGTTGGGTACTTTTTAAATAAAGCTGGAGTGACCATATTGACTCGGACGTCAGTACATTGGGCGGATAAGATTGTCGCCAGCAGCAACTCATAAGGATTAGTGTGATGAAGCTCACAATGAGCATCAGGGTGAACAGTTTTAAGTCGAAGATAAATTTCAGTCGCTAATTCAGATTTTTTCATAGCTTTAAAGATACCAACATTGGCCTATTTCTTCAAAGATTGATAAAAAGATGTATGAGTAATTTCAAAGTCAAAGATCACTATTTCAACAAAGCTAAAAATGAGAACTACCTCGCCAGAAGTATTTATAAACTCGAAGAGATAGATGAAAAATATAAAATTCTAAAATCAGGCATGATGGTTGTTGATTTTGGTTATCATCCCGGTTCCTGGATCCAGTACACGAGTCAGGTCATTGGAGACGAAGGAAAGGTTGTAGGTATTGATGTCAGAGAAGTTAATAAAAAGCTTTCTGGTATTAAAAACGTACGAGTGTACCAAAAGGATATTTTTGACATTCAGGATTTAAAGCAACTGGAAGTGGATGGTCAATTTGATGTCGTCCTCTCTGACATGGCGCCAAATACGACTGGTATTAAGTCTTTAGATCAAGATAGAAGCCTTAATCTAGTTGAATCAGTCTTTGGTCTTCTCCCAAAGTTCCTAAAACCAGGTGGAAATTTTGTGATTAAGGTCTTTGATTCCCAAAACGCCCAGAACTACCTGAAAGATCAGAAAAACCTGTTTAAAGAGTTCCATTATTTAAAGCCCAAATCTACCAGAAGTATTAGTAAAGAATTTTTTGTCATTGGAAAGCAGTTTAAGGCATAATGCTTTCATGGTTTTTAAGGACTTAAACCGCTCGATTTATATAGCTTTGGGGCTCATCGCCCTGGCCATCTCCCCCGCATGGGGAAATCTTAATTTTATCAAAGATAATACTCTTTTTGCTCAACCTGTGATTCCAATGAAATTGGAGTCTGTAAATAATGACTTTACTAAAATTCTTTCTAAGCACCAAAGCTGGTCAGAGCAACTTGATTACGACAGTGCTAAGTACAATGTTCAATACACATTTAATTCAGAACTTGAAGAATTCGTTAAAAGACAACTAGGGCTCTATAGGCCCGATTATACTTCCGTTGTTGTTATGGATAATGAAACAGGCCATATCTTAGCTGCTGTTGACTATGCTAGGAAAAATAATGTTTTTGGTAGAGATCTCGCCTTCACGAATAGCCATCCAGCTGCAAGTATATTTAAAGTGATCACGGCAGCAGATCTGTTAGAAAATACTCATATTAAAACGGATACTGAGTTTAGCTTCACGGGTAGGGCCACAACACTTTACAGACACCAGTTAAAAGAACCTGCCGGAAGAAGACATCTTAGAACTCTGGATCTTGAAAAAGCCTTTGCGACTTCAAATAACGTTATTTTTGGAAGAACTGCGATTGAAAACCTCACTCCCGCTGGACTTAAAAAAATGGCAGAAAAGTTTGGATTCAATAAGCGCCTCGTAGAAGGAGTCAATTTACATCCTTCAGTTTTTAACATGGCTTCTGATCAATATAATCTTGCCGAATTTTCGTCTGGCCTCAATGATAAAACCTTGATGAGTCCAGTCCACGGCGCCGTTATTGGGTCAGTCGTCGCTAATGGTGGAATCCTTCGATACCCCGTTGTGATTAAATCTCTCGAAGGACATTCAGACAAAAAAGTTATTTTCCCCCAGGTAAAAAAAGATGAAGTCGTTCTTACTCCGAGAACCTCCGAAGATTTAAGAACACTTTTCATGGCAACGATCAGTCAGGGGACGGCAAGAGCCTCGTTTAGAAGAAGTAAATATCTTTTGGAAAAACTTGAGATAGGCGGAAAAACCGGAAGCTTAACTGGTGGAGAACCATATGGTAAAAGAGACTGGTTTGTAAGTTATGCGAAATCACTTGAAGATAAAAATGATAAGGGTATTTCAATTTGTGTGATGATTGTTAATCAAAGAAAGTGGTACGTAAAATCGTCACTCATTGCTAAAAATATAATGGAATACTACTACACTAATCTGTTTTCACAAAAAAGATAAAAGGTCATTAAAATGGAAGACAATTCAAATCCCGGGGTTAATGAAACGATCCCTACTCCTGAGGTTCAGGCGGACGTTGTAACGAAGACAGTTTCTAAAAAAGAAAAGTTTATTAAAGAAATAAAGTCTTTCACATTAATTATTTTTTCTGTCCTAATGTTTCGTTCTGTTTTATTTGAGCCATTTAAAATCCCTTCTGGTTCAATGATACCGACTTTACTCATTGGTGATTTTATTCTTGTAAATAAATTCTCCTATGGATTTAAGGTTCCTTTTAGTGATTGGTTTACTGACCCGATTTATTTAACGGGCCCGGCGCAACCCGAAAGAGGTGATGTCATCGTATTTAAGTATCCTAAAGATACAAATCTTAATTACATTAAACGAGTGATTGGGTTACCTGGTGATACGATTGAAGTTATCGACAAGGTCGTCTATGTAAACAATAAGCCCATTGAAACTCAAGAAATCGATGGCAAAGAAATCATTGAAGACATGGATGATCGCTATAAGTCTTATCAGTTTAAATTTTTAAAAACAAAAACAGGGGATAAGACACACATAAGCCAAGTTGATACGGGTAATGATTACTTTGCTAACTACTATAAGTTTACTGTTCCTAAAGATAATTACTTCGTTATGGGTGATAACCGAGATTTTTCTGCAGATTCCCGACGCTGGGGAACAGTTCCCTTTGGGCATATTAAGGGTAAGGCCATTATGATTTGGTTTTCACTTTCAGTTCCATGGCCATGGAGCGAAGATGAGCAGGAATCATGGAAGTTTAGACCATGGAGAATTGGGACTCTAATCAAGTAATCTTAGAGATTTGAAATCTAGTTTCATTTTAATATAATTTTGGTTTCTCCATCATTTCCATTTTCCGTAGTTGCAGTAGAAAAGTCATTTGATCTTTTTAGGTAGCTACGGAGCCAATTTTTTAGAATCCCATCGCCATGGCCATGAATGATACTTAGGTATGGTACATCCCCTGCGAGTAAATCTCCTAGGGCCTTGTCCATTAATCCTTGAAACTCTGAGAGACGCATTCCTCTTACATCGTGCTCTAGAAATGCATCCGATGACTTTTCTATGCTAACTTTTACATTAGAAAAACTCTTCCCCTTAGTGGACTTTGTTAAGGTGCTAATTGGAACAGTTAATTTTATGGGGCCTTTTGCAATAGTGACATCCCTTTTACGTACATCAAGAGAGAAAACAGTAAATTCCTTATTTAAAACTAACGAAACTACCGGATCACCGACCTTTAAGTCTTCAAAGGCAAGTGTACTGGTTGGAACAGATTGTTCTTCATTTTGGTAAGATCCCTGAAGTTTGTTGATCTCGACTTTAAGCTGATGGGACTTATCATCAATTTTTCTGATTTTAATGTCACTGTTCTTTCGAACTTCATCGACCATTGTCCTAGCTTCGTTAAGAATTCGATCTACTTCTTTTTTTGCCCTGTTAAGTTCTTCATTCATTTTGAGATTAAGAACACCTTCCATGGCCCCTTTTTGGTTTTTTAAATCTCTTTCTATTTTAAGATTACTCTCAATAATTTTCTCAAGCTCAATTTGTTTTTGAGTCACTTTTTGAAGGAGAGTTTCATAGCTAATATTTTTTTCGCTTAATAGCTCTATCGCTCTTTTGGGCACATCTTTCACTTGATCTGTGTCCCTGGAAATAATTTTAAAGATATCAATCGCCATTGAGGCACCGGGCGTACCCCAAATGATCTTATAAGTAGGTTTGAAAAGGCTTGTATCAAATCCAACATGGCATGAAAGATAGTTTCGATCTTGATGAATTAAGGTTTTAAACATTTGATGATGGGTCGATACAACGATATGACACTGGGATCTCTTATGTAGTTCATCAAAATAGGCTAAAGATAATGCTGAAGCCTCATCAGATGAGGTCGAGTTAAATATTTCATCAATCAAGATTAAATTTGAGGAAAGGATATTGTTCATTAGCTGAATATAATTTCGAACTTCGCCAGAAAATGAACTTAAGCCTTGCTTAAGATCTTGCAGGTCATTTCCAAAGTAAAATAGTCCCTCGTAAGGAAATAATTCGGCTTCCCTAGCTGGAACAAAAAAACCGTGAAAAAACAGTAAATAACTCAATGTAATAGATTTTAAAAAAACAGTTTTTCCGCCCGTGTTGGGTCCAGAAATGACAATTCCGTGAACATCTGATTCACAATCGACATCATTTCTAACGGGATTTTTTATTAATGGGTGAAACAGCTGACTAAATCTAAAACCAGGAGTGGACCTTATTGTGGGGTAGTTACAGGAATACTCTTCAGTAAATGCAACCTTAGAAAAATAAAAATCAAACAATTTAAATTGAATTAAAATATTCTTTGTTAAATCCGAAAATTCTCCAATTTGCCTTGAAAATTTAAGGCAAAGATTGTTAATGATTTCGTCAATCTTCGCCATAACTTCGATTCTGCGATTACACATTTCTCTTACTTCGAATGGCTCGACGAAAAGAGTTTGACCTGACTCTGATCGAGAAACGATAAGGCCAAGCTCGGATCGATAAGAATCGGATCTAACCGGGACCACAAAACGGTCATAATGAACATCGTAGCTTGTAAACTGTAGAACTTTAGAATTGGATGGTTGGTTAATCCAATCTTGAATTGATTTTCTAAGACGATCTTCTAATTCTCTTAATTTCTTATTAAGTTCAGATAACTCAGGGTGCTTATCAAAATGAACATCACCCGTAGAATCCACGAGGTGACGAAATTCTTTTAAATACTTTCGTTGGATAGGTAAGAAATCGATCTCTTGGATTAAGCGTATTTCAGAAATTGGCAATTGGGGTATGTCATTTTTTATGAAAAGAGCAGACTCGATGAGAAGAGTAACCCGATTAAGTTCACTAAAGCTTAAGACCCCTTCTTTTGAGAGATAATTGATATATTTGTCAAGGCTTTCATCTGCAGGTAATCGAGAGAATAGTTGCCTAATTAGGACCATGTAATCTTGGGGGAATTCCTCCAAATAAAGCTTTAATTTATCAAGCTCATTTTGAAGATCATCACTTTTGCCATAAAATGTTTTACTAACGAGTTCGCTCTTATTGAAATCAAAATAAGCAAATTGAGATATAATTTTTGAAAGTAAGTCCCATTCAACCTGGCCATGATGAATGGTATTTTGAGACATGATGAGGTTTATAGTCATATGATTCAATACTATCTTGATTTGGAAAAGCAGGTCAAAGTTTTAAGGGATAACAACCTTAATCAGGGTCAAATACAAAAGATTTATTCAACTTCTTTTTATATATCCTTAACCATAAGAGCACTTGGCAAAAACTGGCATCTTTTTATTGGCCGTGGTGGTGGGTTTGAAGGCCTCTGGCCTTCAGACCACGCACCCCCAAGTTCCCTGAGGCGAAAAGATACCTTCCTTGAATATTTAAGAAAGCATTTAAGCTCTTGCGGTTTCTTGGGTATTTCAATTGATCAATATGATCGAATAATTAAACTAGAATACTTAAAATATGGTCAAAAAAATTCGTTCCTTTGGTTTTGGAAAGGAAGGCAACTGTATTTTTTGCACCATTTTATTGAAACCCCTGGGGCTTCATTTAAAATGTTAAAAAGTTGGCGTTCAAAGTCGTCAGTTGTAATGGATGACTCAATAAATCTCTTTGATCAGTTTAACGAAATTGGACGCAACAGTGAGATGAATCATGATTTTTCAACTCCAGATCTTCCAACAGCAGAGATGCTCATTCATGAAGAGGCCAACTTGGCCAACATTCAAATTGTAAAATCTGCTCCACAATTTCTCCTAAGAAAAAAAGAAAATATAAAAGAAGATTTAAGAAGAGCGAATCAATGGGAAAAACTTCAATCCTTTTTAGATAATGGCAAATCCACCGAAGATATTTATGAACTAAAAATAGAGGATCAGAAAATAAAATTTGAGGGAAACCTTAATTCATTTGAAAGAAGAAATCTCATCCATAATAAAATTAAAAAACTCAAAAAGGGTGTCTCCATACTAACAGAAAGGCTAAACCTCGTGGAAGAGGAGTTAGTAGGCAAAAAACCTAGTGAAAAAAGAACGACTCAAATCCCTATGATCAAACCTGTTTGGGGTGAAGAAAAAAAGATAACCACTCAAAAGATTGAAGATAAACAAACTACCGAATTCAAGATCTTCTCATTTGAGGACATACAGTTCGGTGTCGGAATGAATGCTTATGGAAATGATCAGCTGAGAAATAAATGGTCAAATAAAAATGATCACTGGGTTCACCTTGATGGAATGAAAAGTGCCCATGTCGTTGTAAAACTGCCAGAAGGAACAATTTTGTCAGCAGATATATTAAACTTGGCGGCATCAATAGTTGCCCGTTTTTCTCAATATAACAATGACTGGATACCGATTATACATACCCAGGTAAAAAATTTGAAGGGTGTTACAGGAAGTGCAGGTATGGTAACATATAAAAAAGAAAAGCATCTTCGCTGCCAGAATGTTTCCCTCGAGATGGTGATTAAGGATTGATATGAAATTATTTGTAGTATTGTTTTTGTTTTCTCTTGGGGCCTTTGCCCAGGAACCATCAACCTATTTTAAAATTTTTGATTCAAAGGTTTATTCGCTTAAGACGAAGGGAGTTAAAGATTTTGTTGTAGACCTAGAGAATACTCGCTTAACAAAGCAAGTAAGCGATCAGCAAAGTTTTGGTAAAATTGAGGAATTAAAGTTTAGAGTTTACTGGACTGCTGAGCCAGAGAGGATTTCAATCGAAGTGTTGGGCCTCCCCGAGGGGTTTATTGAGTTTAAAGAGGAATTAAAAATGGGTATTTTCCCATTAATAGAAAATTTAATTCCGCCTAGTTTTGCTCAAAAATTTAATGGCTATAAATTCGCTCCAGGCGCTAAACCGAAAGAATATTTGGCACAGGACCTAACCGGGCTTGCTTCTATACCAAGTTTTACATTTAAATTTGATGAGCAGGATAAACTGATTGAAGTGATAGGACATAAACCAGTTAGTTCAATAATGGTCAAGCCTACTTATGAAAAAATGGGTTTCTCAGATGGTAAGTGGGTTTTGCGTGAGCAGGTCACAACATCGACTGAGAATGGTCAAACTGTTAATGTAAGTAAAGAGCTAGATTATGATAAAAGCCAAGGCATAGGTGTTTTGGCTGAAATTACAGTGAATACTCAATTTATCCCTCAAGGGAAGGATTCCAAAGTGGTCAAAACCTCGGAGTCAGTAACTTTTAAGAACTATAAAATCAACGAGGGAGAGGCGCTAAGATACTTTCTTGGTGAGTCTAAAGCATCCGAATCGATGAAATCCAAGAAATAATTCAATAAAGTTGATCATTACAGTACAGTGGTGCCACCGCTACCTTATTTCTTGAGTGTGCACTCATACAAGTTATAATAATCAAATAAATTGTAGGTACAAAGTGCGAACTCTTAATCTATCAAAAAGTGGTTTGAATAAAATCCATTCTCGCCAACTTGAATTAAAGTCTTCCGATTTTGAAGACTCTATAAACCCGATACCACCGGGTGAGTGGTGCGCAATTAATATTTCAGAGAATGAATCTGGTCTTGTTTTCGTTAACTCATTAGTCGGTGAAGGTTTTACTTGTGCCCATTTAGTGGAAAGAGTGAAGAGGCTAGAAATTCAAGCCTTTAACGTTGAAGAATATGTTCTTAAAAAAATTTCCACTGCAATTCTTAAAAGAAAAAAGTTTAGAGATTACGAAAATAATGCGCGATTATTTTATGGAGTCAGTGATGGACTCCCTGGACTTATAATTGATGTTTTTCAAAATGCTTCGATAATTCAGATCAACACGGCAGGGATAGATCGATACAGAGATCAGATAAAAAAATTAATTGAGAATTTAACCAAACTTCCTGCTTACCACTTAGATAATCCAAAATATCGAGAAAAAGAATCACTACCATACTTCGAGCTTACAAATCTGCCCGAACTGTTAATTTCAGAAAATCAAATAAACTATAAAATTAGGCCAGAGGTTCTACAAAAAGTAGGATTTTACTATGACCATCGAGAAAACAGGCTTCAACTCATGACTCTGCTCTCAAGAATGAAGACAAAATATAAAACAGGCGTTGATCTCTTTTGCTATGTTGGTGCCTGGGGATTAAGTGCCTTAAAGTCTGGACTTGAGCATTGTCATTTTGTTGACCAGGGTGATTTTACGATTGAGGTCGAACAATCACTGAAACTGAACGAAATGGGTAAAAGAGGTCAGTTTCATAGAATGGATGTGTTTAAGTATTTAGACGAGGAGATTAAGCTTCAGAATAAATTTGATCTTATTCTTTCTGATCCTCCTGCTTTCGCAAAAAGCGCATTACAGAAAACGCAAGCACTTGAAGGGTATACTAAATTACATCGAAAGGTTATGAAAGTGACTTCAAGTGGAGCACTGGTTGCATTTTCATCTTGTACTCACTATGTAAGTCATGAAGAGTTTCAAAAAAATATTTTAGATGCTGCAAGAAAAGAAAACCGTTCAATGCAATTAATTTATGCAGGAATTCAAGGTTTTGACCATCCGATAAGTTCACTGAGTGATCGTTCTAATTATATTAAGAGTTATTTTTATATCGTGGAGTAAACTATGCTATTACAGGAAAAAGCACATTCAATAATCAAACAAGCAAAGACAATTATATTTGGACAGGACGAATTACTTGAATCCATTGTGGCAGCATTAGTTTGTGAAGGACACTTATTAATTGAAGGGTTACCGGGACTAGGTAAGACTTTAAGTGTATCAGTCATGAGTCGACTTTGTGATCTTCATTTTCAAAGAATTCAATTTACCCCAGATCTTCTACCGTCTGACCTTATTGGAACGATGATCTACAATCAGCAGAAACAAGAATTCTCTACAAAATTCGGCCCTATCTTCACTCAACTTGTACTTGCAGATGAAATTAATCGTTCACCCGCCAAAGTCCAGGCCGCCCTTTTAGAGGCGATGGCGGAAAAGCAAGTTACCATTGGTGACAAAACCCACAAGTTACCAACACCATTTGTAGTGCTTGCAACTCAGAATCCTATTGAACAAGAAGGAACTTATAATTTACCTGAGGCGCAATTGGATAGATTCATGATGAAAATATCTGTTGATTACCCTGATTTTGAGGCAGAAAAAAGTGTCCTTAGTCTAAAACCATCGCAAATGGAATTAAAGCCAGTGATTAATCAAAATGATTTGATCGCTATGAAAGAAAAAGTAGAAATGATTTATGTCGATGAAAAGATAAAAGACATGATTATAAGAATTGTCCACGCGACAAGACCTGGAAATAAGTTTTTCCCAAAAAAATTTGATGGTGCTATTACTGCGGGTGCATCACCAAGGGCATCGATTTGGCTCTATAAAATAGCTAGATTTAAGGCTTTTATGGATAATAAGGATTTTGTCTCACCAGAACATATACTTTCAATTGTTCCCTCGGTTTTGGGTCACAGAGTGATTCCTTCTTATGAAGCTCAGATTGATAAATTAAACACTAGAAACTTAGTCGCAACAATTGCTGCCAGTGTAATTTAAAATGAATCTTAAGGAAATCGAGCGTGTCGTCGGTTTAATTCAGGCGCACATTTTTAAAAATTCGAATGCTTTTTCAACTGGTATGTTGAAATCTCACTTTCGTGGGTCAGGCCTTCAGTTTAGGGAACACCAAGTCTACGTTCCTGGCGATGATGTTCGATTCATTGATTGGAAACTTTCTGCCAGGTCTTCCAATGTCTATGTGAAGACGTTTGAGGAAGAAAGGAATGTTGAAATCGTTATCTGTATAGATCTATCCCATACTTTGTTTTATGGCTATGAAGGCGTATCAAAGTTGCAGGCCATTATTGAAATTGTGGCCCTCATTTATATTTTGGCGGGTGAGACTCACGATCTCGTCCGAGTAGTCATCTGGGGAGATAAAACAATCAATCTTCCACCTAAAAAAGGGCGTGAAGGATTAACGTTATTTATTTCGATGCTTGAAAAAATGGGTTTTATTGACAGTGAAGCAAGAGTCATTTTGGTTCAAAGTGGTGTGATCAATCAGACAACAGAAGAAAGTAAGATTGTTCAATTAAAATCATTCTTAGCGAGAAGAAAAGAAGTTATTTATCTTGGTGACCTAAGCCTTATGAAGAATAAGGAGGTTTGGAGCAAAATCATGGATAAGAAAAACATGCATTGCTTCCGAGTCTTTTCACCAGTAGACAAAAATACGGAAGTGCCATTTTTATTTAAAGTAAAAAATCCGACAACAAATAAATCCACCGTTAAAGAACTTAAAGGTGATGAAGATCAATCATTTTTCATGAAAGAAAGATTTAAAGAAATCGGTGTTCATGAAAGATACTTAGAAAAATTTGTAAAAGAATTAGTTTAATGAAGCGTCTATTATATCTTCTTTCATTTATTTTTTTTGTAGGCCCCGCCTCCGCAGGGATCGTCATAAAATTCTCTGAGAACAAAATTACCCAGGGAAGTTTACAGAGCGTAAAACTATTAATTGATGAAGAAAGTTTTATTAAACTCGATTCCTTTAAGCTGATAGGTTTAACTATTAATGAAACTCTTTATATTCAGTCTGTATCGCCTTTTACAAAAAATAATTCAAATGATCTTGAAGCAAATGCTACTGTTGTCTTCATAAAAGTACCGAAAGAAAATTCTGCCATAATTGAAACATCAAAAGGGAAAATCGGTGTAGAATGGGAAAATAATGAGATTTCACCAACTGAAGCGTCTCAGAATTTTTTGTTTGGAAATTTTGAAATTCCTAGGTCTAAAAATATATTTTGGGGACTTTTCATTTTAATTGTCTTCGGATTTCTGGTTTTTATTGGGATCAAATTAAAAAAAACAAGAGATCAAAAATTAAAAATTAAAAAATATCTTAAGAATATAAAAGATCAGATACTAAGTTCAAATGACTACCATAGTATTGTCGAAATATGGAAGAAAAAGCACGAGATTCTCAACCTTTATCCTAATCTTTCGAGTGCCTTCTCCCATCTAGAGAAAGAATTATTTAAGGTTCAATTTAAGCCGGTACAGTCGGAGTTAGAGAAAGAAGAGGTACAAAAAGCCTATAAATTTTTTCTAGATCAAATCAAGGGAGACTTGGATGGAATTTAAAAATCCATTATTTCTTTGGTTTGGTGTCGCTGCAGGTCTATTTTGGATATTAGATTTCTGGAAGATCTTTCATAAATCTCAAATCTATTTTCCAAACTCAAAGATTGAAATTAAATTTTGGAAAAAGAGTCTGAGAGTCATTTTATTTGTTGGTGGTGTTTTAGGATGGGCGTATTTAAGTTATGCACTCATGCAACCTCGAATGCCTCAAAAATTCTCTCCAAGTAGTGTTGAAGTAAATGATATTGTTTTATGTATTGATGTTTCTAGATCGATGCTGGCAGAAGATATAAGGCCCAATCGTCTTGAAGTTGCAAAAGAGAGAATAAGAGAATTTGCAAGAATGAGACCTACAGATAGAATCTCAATTGTTATATTTTCAGAAAAAGTTTTTACCCTTCTTCCATTAACCACAGATCCTTCCCTTATTGACCAGGTTCTATCCGAAATAAGTATTGGTTATCTTGGTAGTGGAACAAACATCGGTGATGGGCTGGCACTAAGTGTGGCACGTGCTGTGAATAGTGAAACTAAAAATAAAGTGATCGTCCTTTTAACTGATGGTGTTGCTAACGTGGGAACCATGACCCCGATGCAAGCTGCTGAAGAAGCTAAAAAGTTTGGAATAAAAGTTTATACGATCGGTCTTGGAACGGATGAACAGGCAAAAATCCCTGTTGGAAATGGTGTCTTTGGGACGCAGTACCAACTTATTCCAGGTGGTTCTATTGATTACAAAGTTCTGAAAGAAATTTCAGATTTAACTGGTGGAAAGTTTTATCCCGCCAAAAGTGAAAAGGCCCTGAAAGATATTTTAGATGACATTCAGAAACTTGAAAAAACAGAAATTAAAGTAAATCATCGAATTGTTTATGATGAAAAGTTTTATGAATTCCTATTAATAGGAGTGGGATTAATCTTCCTTGTTGAGATCCTTAGAAAATTGCTCTTAAAGGATGTGGTATGAATTTTAATCATCTCCATTATTGGCCTTTTCTAGTTGCAGGGTTCGTCTTATATGTTCTCCTATTGTTAAATCAGGAAAAAAAGTTCTTCAATCTCATCAGGACTTATTGGTTCTATAAAAGAAGTATTTTAAGTTATATTTCCTCTTTTTTTTTGGTGTTAGGTATGGCGGGACTACTTCTAGGTCTTCTAGATCTTCGAGGTCCCGAAGAAAAAATAAAAACGGAAGTCCCAACAGATAGAACCATTATTCTCATCGATACATCGGCCAGTATGCTGGCAGAAGATGTTAAACCTAGCCGATTACAAAAAGCTGCACTTATTGCAAAGCACTTTGCTAGGAAAGCAGCTGGGCATCAACTCTCAATTGTTGCGTTCGCTGAAATTCAAAAGAAGATCGTTCCGTTTACAAATGATTTAGATCTTATTGACGCTCGTTTAGACTCTCTTAAAACACTCAGAAATCATTATGGGTCTTCAGCACTCTCACTCGCTATTCAAGAAAGTATTCAATATTTTCAGGAAACCGGAGGCGAAACAAGGGGTAACATTCTCATTTTTACCGACGGAGAGGAAACTGCGGAGGGCATAGATTTAAAGGTACCTAAAAATATTCATGTCGCTCTAGTTGGAATTGGGACGTCTCAAGGTGGAAGAATTCCATTGGATGATGGACGAGGCTTTAGGTATGGATATAAAAAAGATAAGGGAAGAGATATTATCACTACTTTAAATGAACTCTTTTTTAAAAAAGTTAGTTCCGATATACCCTCTGTTAAATATTGGTTGGCGAATAGTTACTCACTTCCCTCAGAAGAAATCCTTGAATTCTTTAATGGTGAAAAGGAGAAAGGAAAAAACAACCAAGATATGGTGATAAGACCAGTTCTTCTTGAGTGGATTTTAATTCCTTCCCTTTTATTTCTTTTACTGTCATACGTTTTTAAATCAATCCGAGTTTTTACTTTAGGATTACTTTTAATAATTTCTCCCGTTTATTCCCAGGAAGATCAGCCAAAGCTTTCAACCGAGACTGTGACTAAATTAGATCAACTTCAAAAAGGGAAATTGAATAAATTAGATAAAATTAAACTTGCAGACGACCTTCTAAAGTCTGGTGCTAAAGACGAGTCCCTCATTCTTTTTAAAGAAGGACTCTCAGATCAACTTGATCCCTCTATTCCGCCTGAGGCATATTTGAATTATGGGACAGCATTACTCGAAAAGGGAGATGTAAAAGAAGGCCTAGAGGTCTACAAAAAGCTCAGGAATGGTCTTAATGAATCTACCGAATCAAAAAAAATTAAAGAGATGATGGATAAAAATGTTCTGTCTTATTTTCAAAAACAAGAACAACAAAAAAAAGAAAAGTCTAAAGGGAAAGATCAGGATCAAGAGAAAGATGACAAAAAAAACCAAGGTGGAAGTAGTAATGATCAGCAAAAAAAACAGGATGGCAAATCCGGTAAGCAAGATCAAAATAATAAAAAAAGCGATGATGATGTAAACCAAAAACCTGATAAAAAAGAGAATAGTGAGGATAAGGATAAAGAGAATAAAGAAGAAGAGAAGGATAAAAATAAGCCCGAAGAGGAGAAGAAGAGTGATGAGGATAGAAAACCTCTGCCACCACAAAAGATTCCTGCAAAACTCAAACAACTCATGTCAGATGATAGACAGTTACAAATGAAAATGATCGAAAATGGGACGAAGGATTTAAATCGACGAAAATCAAGAAAGAGTAAGGACTGGTGATGAAACTTTTACTATTGTTAGTATTTTTATGTACAAATCTCTTCGCCGATGAAGTTAGGGTTGAACTTAATCCCACAAGACCGGTAGCGGGAGAAGTTTTTCAAGCCTACTTTCGAGTTTTTACTTCAGATGCTGATGACCCCTTGGTGAATTTTAGCCCTGGTGGCGTGGAGGTTGTTGGAAAATCAAACCAAGGTATCTCAACTCGAACAATTTACGCTAATGGGAAACTGACTGTAACGAGAGAGATAACATTAGTTTATGATCTTGTTGCCTCTCGCCCTGGCACAAGTTTTCTTAGGGATATAACTGTTCAGATTGGTGGAAGAACGCTTAGGCATTCAGCCGTTTCAATCACAGTTTTGAAGGAAGCTGAGCAATTGGATGATGTCTTTGTGATGGCCGATGTACCAAAAAAATCAGTGTTCTTGGGAGAGGGTATTATTGTTCGTTATTATCTTTATAGTAAAGTTCCTGTGAGTAATCTTGACGTGAAAAAGTATCCAAAACTTAATCATTTTTTGAAACGTTTTATACAAGAGCCAGAAAGAACGGAAAGAGTTTCTGTTGAAGGTCAGCTGTATATGCGCACTCAAATATATGCGGCTAAACTATTTCCTGAAAAAATTGGAGAACAAAAAATTGATAGCCTACACCTTACAGCAACTTATCCGAGCTCCAAATCAAATGACCCCTTCGGTGCCTTTGGACTGAATAGAGATTTCAAAACTAAAACCATGAGTAGTGAAACGATAAAAATTGAGGTTAAGCCCTTACCTGGGCCAATCCCCCCTCATTTCACTGGATTGGTTGGGCAGCATGATATCCAAATTCAGGTTGGTAATTCCAAGTTGATTGTAAATGAGCCACTTGAAATTAAATTAACCGTTACTGGTGTCGGTGCACTTGAAAATCTCGAAGCTCCTGAGTTAATAAAAAACCCTGGCCTAGAAGAATTTGAGTCAAATGGAGACTTGAAGATCGCAGACGCGGATAGTGCCACCAAGGTTTTTGACTACACTTTTCTTGCCAAAGAAAATTTAAATCTCCCTGGTAAGGACATTACACTCAGTTACTTTGATCAGGGATTGGAAAAATATATTCCAGTTCAACTACGCATTCCTGATATTACAGTTGCTGGGGGGCAAGCGAAGTCAGAGAAGAAAAATGAAACTCCTGTCGAAAAAGATAAAGCGGGAATCGCTAAACCCAAAGATATTCTTCCCGTTATTAAAGATATGGCGTCACCTATTTCTTTTGAAGGGCTTGAGTGGAAAAAATGGCTACCATTTTTAAATTTATCTCTTGGGATTTTCGCCCTTCTTTTGTCAATTAGTTGGGCATTTAAAGCGGAAAGATTTAATTTTAAGAAAAAGATCAATATCCCGCAGTCATTTAAGAAGGGCGAGTTTAAACTTAATCACTTCGTCCAGTGGCTAGGCCCAATAATCAAGGAAACTGGTAAATCTCCTTTAGTGATTATAAAGGAATCAAGTCTCTCAGATGAAGCTAAGGCCTATTTTATTGATTTATTATCTGCAAATGACTACAAAGAGTACTCATCTAAAAAGGTTCAAGTTGATTTTAAGTACCGATCGGCCCCTTTCAAAGAACTCGGTAAATATATTGAGAGTGTAAATGATGAAAGTTTTAAATAATCTCTCTGAGATCCAAAATGTTTTTGGCAACCAACCAGAGATCGGTTTAACGATTGGTAACTTTGACGGAGTGCACATCGGCCACCGTCAATTATTGCAAAAAATTAGCAGGGATTGTGTTTCTAAAAGCTTAAAATTTACTCTTGTGACCTTCGTTCCCCACCCTCAAAAGATTCTTCAGCCTGAAAAATCTCATCTCCTCATTAATACCTATGAAGATCGAAGAAAATTACTAGAAGAAATGGGTGTTGATATTTTAATTGAGCTTAAATTCACCAGGGATTTTAGTACTCTTAAGGGGGAGGATTTCTTAAATAAGTACCTCCTTTCATATCCTGGATTGAAGGTCTTTTACCTAGGCTATGATTTTGCCTTCGGTGCGAACAAAGAGGGAACGCATGATCTTGTCCGCGGCCTTTGTTATCCAAAGGGAATTGAGGTTGATATACAACCAAAATTCGAGTTTCAAGGTGACGTGGTTTCTTCGAGTTTAATTAGAGATAAACTTAGGGATGGAAAAATTACTGAATTAGAAACAATTCTTAATCGTCCGTTCCATGTGGAAGGGGTTGTTGTCAAAGGTGAGGGCCGAGGAAAGAAGATAGGCTTTCCTACTGCTAATATCCAGATAGGTGCTGATTTGATCATTCCTCAAAAAGGAGTTTATGTTACAAGGACAAGTTATAAAGAGATGGTTTATCAATCTGTAACGAATATTGGTAATAATCCAACTTTTAAGGATACTGAACATATTCATATTGAAACGAATCTTTTTGATTTTAATAATGATATATACGGAGAAGTTCTTCATATTGAGTTTTTGCACAAAATAAGAGATGAGAAAAAATTTTCAACAGTGAACGATCTTATTGAGCAAATAAAAAAAGATGTCGCTTCCGCTAAGACTATTTTGGCGAATCGATGAGACTTGGACTTCTGGGCTATCCAATTCAGCACTCAAAATCACCCGAGCTTTACAGAAAACATCTCGCCTCTCGCCTTTCTAGTTATGAATTGTTTTCTTTTGAAAATAAGACGTTGATTCCGGAGTTGAACTATTTCCGATCTAGATTAGATGGCCTAAACATCACCTCACCTTACAAATCTCATTTCTTTCATGAGGTGGAAATAAATGATCTTTCAGTCATGAACCTTGGTGCTATCAATACAATTGGATTTAGTCCTGAGGGAATTTTTGGTACGAATACGGATCTCATTGCTGTAAAAAAGATTTTAAAAAATTTTCAAACTCGATACCCTCATCTTAAAATTTTACTTCTTGGTGATGGAGTCATGGCAAACTTGACTAGAGTAGTTGCAAGTCATCTTGGGCTTCCGCTTGAGCAATTCTCGCGCAAACTTTGTCATGGATTTAACGAATTAAATCTTTCGAAGTATTATCAAAAAGGCTCACAACCAATCGTTATTAATGCTTGTTCCAGGGATTTTATTTTCACAGGTAATGTAACAGGTGAAGAAATATTTTGGGACTATAACTACGCCTTTCCTCCTCATGCTTCCCACCTTCCTGGTCTTGTAAAAACCTATATTGATGGTCAGGAATTACTAGAGCTCCAGGCAATCTCCGCCATTGAATTTTGGGAAGAACTTACCCCTAAACTTAAGTAGTGAATAATCCGAAATAGGTTACATACTATTAAAGGGTTACATAATTCATGATTCGTAAAGAATTTATCGACATCGTTACCAATACAGGGATGGCGACTCTCAAAGAGATGCGCCGCCTCTCTATGGGTAAGGACGATGAAGTGAATGAATTTGAACTTCTTCAAATGCCCTATTTTGATGAGCATAAATTTGCAAAAATATGCTCTGAAAAATTTGCTGTGACATTTATTGATCTCAGAAATGCCAAAGTTCCTAGTGAAACACTATCTTCTTTAAGAAAACGATTGGTCATCAAGTACAGGGCCATTCCAATTCAAAAAACGGCCAATAAAGTCACTCTCGCCACTTTTGATCCGAGTGTTATTTCTGAAGGTACCAAAGAGCTGTCGGACGTTTATAAAAAACAAGCAGAGTTCATCCTTACAAACCTTTCTTCTTGGAGAAAATTATTTTCTGGCATTAAAGAGTCCGTTGATGATCTCATTAATAATATTCAAGAAGTCACCTCAAATTCGACACAAGAAGAATCGATTAAAGCTGAGGACATTTCTGATGACGTCGTAACTTTTGTGAATAGGCTTCTTGCAGAAGCCTTTGTTAAGAAAGCATCAGATATTCATGTAGAGCCTTACGAGAGAGTTTTTAGAGTTCGCTTTAGAATAGATGGAAACTTAGTTGAAATTGCTACTCCTCCAAAGAGTATGATGGCCTCAGTCCTATCGCGTTTAAAAATTATGTCCCAAATGGATATCTCGGAAAAACGAAAGCCTCAAGACGGACGTATTAAATTAATGATTGGTGGTAATCCAATTGATTATAGGGTTTCGTCATTACCTACTCTTTTTGGAGAAAAAATTGTTCTACGACTTCTGGATTCTACTAATCTCCAGCTTGATATGACGAAGCTTGGTTTTGAGCAAAAACAACTTGACGTGTTTAAAGAGGGGATTCACCGACCTTTCGGAATGTGTCTTGTCACTGGCCCAACGGGATCTGGTAAAACAACCACTCTTTATTCAGCGATCGCAGATTTAAATACACCAGATAATAATATTTCCACAGCAGAAGATCCGGTCGAATTTAACCTAGAAGGAATTAACCAGGTTAACGTTAAGAAAGAAGTTGGACTTACCTTTGCGACCGCACTGAAAGCGTTTTTAAGACAAGACCCAGATATTATCATGGTGGGTGAGATAAGAGACTTAGAGGTTGGAGAAATTGCAGTTGAAGCAGCTCTTACTGGTCACTTAGTTCTTTCTACCCTTCACACGAACGATGCCCCAGCGACCGTCACTCGTCTTCTTAATATGGGGATTGAACCCTTTCTTGTCGTCGCAGCTTTAAACGTGATTGTGGCCCAAAGGCTTTGCAGGAAGATTTGCATCAATTGTCGGGAAGAAAGAAAAGCCCTTCCAGAAGAATTAATTGCTTGTGGCTTTGCTCCTGCTTCAGCTGAAAAGATTAAGGTCTATCAGGGTAAGGGGTGCGATATTTGTAATAACACTGGCTATAAGGGCCGTGTCGCGATTTACGAAGTTCTTCAGGTCACTCCCAAAGTGCGGGAACTTATTTTAAGGAATGCTTCGGCGGATGATATTAAAAAACAAGCAATCAGAGACGGCATGAAAACGCTTCGTATGTGTGCACTCACAAAAGTTGCGCAGGGACTTACGACATTAGAAGAAGCTGTTTCTAACTCAGCCTCAGATCAACTTTAGGAGCTTTTATGGCAGATAGTACAGATACAAGTACCAAAACGAGCACAAGCACTGAGCAGGGTATTGGAAATTTACAAATCCAACAATTGTTTAAAGTGATGGTTGATAATGGTGCATCTGATTTACACTTAACAGTCGGATCAGCTCCAGGCATGAGAATTAGTGGTGATATTGTCAGAGTGAAGGTTGGAAGTTTGGGTCCTGATGACACTAAAAGGCTTATTTACCAAATTTTGACAGAGAAACAGAAAGCGGAATTAGAAAAAAACCTCGAGCTCGATTTCTCATTCGGAATTAAGGGTCTGGCCCGTTTTAGGGCAAACGTCTTCTACTCGAAAGGTGCTGTGGCAGCAGTTTTTAGACAGATTCCAAGTTTGATTCCAGACTTTGAGGCCTTGGGTCTTCCTCCAGTTTTATTAGAAATGGTGAATGTGTCTTCTGGATTGTTTCTCGTAACAGGACCAACGGGATCTGGTAAATCAACGACTCTTGCTTCCATCATAGATAAACTAAATTCTGGTTCAGCTTCACATATTATTACACTTGAAGACCCAATTGAATTTGTTCACCAGCATAAACTCTCTTTAGTGAATCAAAGAGAAGTGGGGGCAGATACATTGAGTTTTGGAAAAGGGATCAAGTCCCTTCTTCGGCAAGATCCAGATATTGTTCTTGTGGGTGAGCTTCGAGATCCTGAAACCATCGAAGCTGCTCTCACCATTGCTGAAACCGGTCACGTCGTTTTTGGTACACTTCACACGAATTCCACCATTCAAACGATTAACAGGATCATCAACGTTTTCTCTCACGAACAACAAGAACAAATTAGAACCTTATTGTCATTTGTTCTTCATGGAGTGGTCGCCCAGCAGTTATTACCAAGGGTCCCTAAGGGAAGGGTCCTGTGTCAGGAAATACTGCGAATTACTCCCGCGATTAGAAACTTAATTCGAGAAGATAAGGTTCATCAAATTTATTCCCAGATGCAGATTGGTCAGGAAGAAACAGGAATGAATACCATGAACCAACATATTAAAAAGCATCTCGATTCAGGGCTTATTACACCAGAAACGGCGATGTCCTACTCAAACAACCCTGAGGAGTTAACGAGGATGCTTGGGATAACGAACTCCCCAAGAAAAAAGGGTTAAGAGTCCATGCCTAAGTTTAAGTATGCCGGATTTACCGCTGATGGAAAAAAGGTCGAAAATACGATCGAAGCGGATACTATTCGAGATGCTAAAAAGATCCTGAAGCGCCAAAACATTCGAGCGACAAAGGTCATCGCACCTTCTTTCTTCGAAGTCGATTTAGGCGAATTTATGGTTGAAAAAGGGCTTGCTCGTCCCTTTGGAAGAGTAGAGCTTATGAGATTTACTCGTCAGCTCTCGATCCTTATTAATGCCGGTGTTCCCATCCTAGAATGTATGGAAATTCTCCACAAGCAAGAACAAAATATGGTTCTTAAAAGAGTTGTAAAAAATATTTCCATGCAGATTGAAGAAGGGAAGTCACTTTTCGATGCTATGTCTCAGCAGCAAGGATTTGATAAGCTTTACTGTGCCCTTGTTAAGGCAGGTGAAGCGGCGGGTATTTTGGATTCGATTCTCATTAAGTTAGCTGAGTTTTTAGAAAAAGCTGAAAAACTTAAAAAACAAGTAAAGTCGGCACTCACTTATCCAGTCATTGTTGTTTTTGTAGGTATTGTCGTTATTTTTGGTCTAATGACGTTTGTTGTTCCTCAGTTTGTCGATATTTTAAAAGACTCAGGTCAAGAGATTCCTTGGATCACGCAAACGGTGATTGATATTTCAGAGTTTTTTCAAAACTACACTCTTCTTCTTATTGCGGCCTTAGTCGCCGGTGGGATGTTTTTTTTAAATTTTATTAAGACCACGGAGGGAAAGCAGGCCTGGGATAAGTTTACAATGAAAGCACCTTTATTTGGGATGCTCGTTATTAAAGGAAATTTGGGCTCCTTCACTAGAACTCTTGCTACCATGTTGGCCGCAGGAGTTCCTATCATTGACGCCCTCGAGATTTGTATTGAAACTTTAGATAATACTCAAATAGCGAAGGATCTTACGAAGGTGAGAAAAGCCGTTATTGAAGGTAAGTCTATAACTGAGCCCTTGGCCCGAATCACTTACTTCCCGCCACTCGTGACACAAATGATTAAAGTTGGTGAATCAACCGGTAACCTAGATCAAATGTTAATCAAGGTCGCAGACGTCTTTGAAGAGGAAGTGGAAGAACTGGTCGGGAATTTAACGAAGTTAATTGAACCGTTAATCCTCGTCGTCTTGGGTGGTATCATCGCCTTCGTTTTGATTGCCATGTATATGCCAATCTTCATGTCTGCGGGTGGTGTTCAAGAGTAGCCGCCACAAACTTGGGGCATGGGGAAACCATAGGACCAGACCATCATTAAGGATTTTTATGGTATTTTTTTCCTAAGTATTTAATAATCTATTAAGAGTTAGAATTTAAGATAATGAATTGTGTTTTGTAATATAATTGTTTTTGGGGAGTCAGCGGATTCATTCTTAATATGAATCCATTTGATGAATCAAAATATTAACCAAGATCTCTTAATGATCTTGAGTATAAGGAGTCTTTATGAAAAGTTTCTACGTGTCGCTTAAGCGACAAGATGGATTCACGTTAGTGGAATTGATGGTCGTTGTCGCGATTATTGGTCTTCTTTCTGCAGTTGCGATTCCGAATTTTCAAAAGTATCAAGCAAGATCCAAAACTTCTGAGGCTAAACTTCAGTTGGCAGCGGTTTACACAGCAGAACAGTCTTTTTATTCTGACTACAATATTTATGCTACTTGCCTTAGATATATGGGGTACGATCCATCTGAAGAAATTAATTCTCGTTATTACACTGTTGGATTCAATGTTGCTAACGTACCTGCAAATGCAGCGTATGATTCGGCTGTGAATTCTGGGTTGACGACTGGTGAGTGTGCCGCAGCTGCTGCAGCAGCACCAAACTTACACTATTATGTAGCTGGTAAAAGGGTTGCAACTGGTCTTACAAACAACACATTTTTAAACAATACCGCACTTGGTGATCAGCTGGCTGCTGGTACTCAAACATTTGTTGCTGGAGCTGCCGGTATTGTTCATAAAAGATTTACGACCGCTGGTGTAGCTGCAGATAGTGCATCTTCTATGACAATTAACCAAGATAAAGTAATCTCAATAGTGAGAAATGGTTTTTAGGCAATCTTTAACTTAACTAGAGAGGATTACCCTCTCTAGTTAAGTTTTGGTAGCTTTATAAGACAAAATCAAATTCTTATTTCACACAACAAAGGTTTTACTCTTGTGTAGCTAATGGTTGTAGTCGCAATCATTGGGTTACTCTCAGCAGTCGCTATTCCTAATTTTCAAAAATATCAAGCTAGATCCAAGACAGCGGAAGCAAAACTGCAGTTATCGGCAATTTATACGGCTGAGCAGGCTTTCTATGCAGACTATAATATTATGCTACATGTCTGAGATACATGGGGTACGATCCTTCTGAGGAAAAAGCTTCTCGTTATTATACGGTTGGGTTTACTTAGCAAATGTTGCTTCAAATGCGGCTTATACTTCTGCTTTAAATTCTGGGATATCGGGAACTGAGTGTGCTGCAGCCCCAGCAGCGGCAGATGGTGTAAGTTTTTATAATGCCGGTAAGAGAGTTGCTAATGGACTAACTATCGTGTCGTTATTAAATAATACTGCTCTGGCAGATCAGTTGAATGATGGTACACAGACATTTACAGCAGGCGCAGCGGGTATTGTTCATAAAAAGTTCACGAGTTCGGGAGCGGGTGCTGATAGTGTTTCATCAATGACTATCAATGAAGATAAAGTAATCTCAATAGTGAGAAATGGATTTTAAGGAAGTATTATTTTTTTCTATTGACTCGAAATTGCTTGAATTTTAATTGAGCTTCGTAAATGTTATTTTTCTTCAAGTAAGGCAGCCCAAGAGAGTCTAGTTTGTCACAGTTTTTTTGGTTTCTATTAAGACAAATGAGATCCTTCTCTGCCTTAACAGCGTATAGATCTTTAATAAGTCTTTCTTTTAAATATTTATCCTGGGTACTTGCAATTAAATCTTTTAAAAAGAGAATTGTGACGTCAAAGTTTTGATTTAGCTCAAGGTTTAGCTTCCCTACAATGAGCTTAATAAATGATGGTGCCTTTGGATGATTCATAATGGATTCAAGCCATTTTGCTCCATTCTTTGTGTCACCAAGTTCATAGAAATAGGTAAAACCTAAATGATACCTAAGTTGATAATCTGTGGGATAAAACTCGATGCCCCTTTTGAGTAAGTTCACCGCTCCTAAAAGATCATCTTTAACAATAGATAAATATTGACCACCGAAGAGATAATTTTCATAAAAGCGAGGATCAAGGTAGGAGATGGTGAGAAACCTTAGATACATCCAGCTATTGAGGTCCTTCTTATTGTAGTGGCCAATATCTGACTCAAGTAACGTTTGAACCCATAATAAATCAGTGATGAGTTGTTTGTTACCGGCAGAGAGAAAAATGAGAAGTTCCTTATTTAAATTAATAGCAGTCTCTTGTTTATCAAGGATAAGAGGCGGCTTTTTAAAACTATTATTAAGACTTCCTGCGATTATAAAAAATCCGATCGCGATAAAGAGAAGAATGTCATCCCTCTTAAAAAACTGTTTTCTAAATGAAGATATCTGCATAGATTAATATTATGATTAATTTTAATGAAGTCTCAAAGATATTCAAATCAGACTTAATTACTAAACCTTTTATAGCATTAGACAATGTCTCCTTCTCCGTACCTGAAGGCTCTATGGTGGGTTTTTTAGGTGCTAATGGAGCGGGGAAAACGACATCGCTAAAAATTATCATGGATTTTATTCGTCCAAGTAATGGTTCTGTTCAATTTTCTGAAACTCTTGGAAAAAATAAATTGGAAGTTTTTCGAAATATTGGATTCTTACCTGAGAGGCCCTATTTTTATCCCAATTTAACGGGTGAAGATTTTTTAATATTTATGGGCCAGCTCTCAGATATGAAAGTGAGTGATATCAAAGAGCAGATAACTCTTTGGTCCCCTCGATTTAAAATTGATCATGCCTTAAAGCGAGAGCTAAAGACTTATTCCAAAGGTATGCTACAAAGAATTGGTTTTCTATCCACCATTATTCACCATCCTAAGATTATTATACTTGATGAACCCCTATCAGGTCTTGATCCCATTGGAAGAAAAGAACTCAAGGATGTGATCGTTGAAGTTCATAAACAAGGGAAAACGGTTTTTTTTAGTACGCACATCGTTCCAGACATAGAAGAGATTTGTGACAGAGTGATCTTTTTAAAAGAAGGGAAACTCACTTATGATGGCTCTGTAAGTGCTCTTATGAAACAAGCTAGAAATCAGGATTATGAAATAAGTTATTCTTCTAATTTAGAGATTGATAGTGCACTCATAAAAGATAAAATTAAGCTTCCGGATAATATTTTGAAGATAACAGTTCCATCTGAACATAAAGACAAACTCGTTCAGTCGATTGTGCAATCCCAGGGCATCATTCATAATTTAGAACTCATACGACCAAGTCTTGAAGATATATTTTATCATACAGGAACAAGATCATGACTTTGGAGAAAATCTTTGTCATAGCTAAAACGACATTCAAAGAAATTTGGAAAAGTAAAATTCTCGTGAATGTCTTTTTAATTGGTCTCGCGATGATGGTGATTACCTATGTCGCCACTGAGTTTACTTATGGAGTTCCCGAAAGAGTGGCCCTCGATTTTGGTCTTGGGATGCTCTCTTTATCATCCCTGGGGATCTCACTTTTCCTTGGTGTAGGGCTTCTTTCTAAAGAGATTGATTCAAGAACCGTTTATATGGTTATTTCTCGTCCTGTTCCTAGGTATGCCTTCATTTTAGGTAAAATAATTGGGCTAATGGGTATCCAAGTCGTTAACGTTCTTCTTTTAAGTATGATGACGATAACTGCGACTATTCTTCTGGGTGGTCAAGTTACGGAACTTCTTATTTGGGCAATTCTTTTTACCTTAATTGAATCACTAATGCTTCTCCTCGTTGTAGTACTCATCTCACTTCTTGCAAATACCGTACTCTCAGTTCTCTTATCTGTGGTCCTTCTTCTTTTAGGACATGTCATCCGAGAAACTCAAGACATTAGTTTCGTTGCTACAAATCCAGTTCTAGTTAAGCTTTTAGATTCCTATCATTTTGCTTTACCAGCTTTTTATAAATTAAATCTTAAATCAGAAGTCATTTATAAAAGTAAGATAACTTCAAGTTATCTTTTTATGAGTGGTGGCCATGGGATTCTATACTCGTTATTCTTGCTTCTGATGATTGTTTATTTTTTTAATAAAAAGAACTTGGACTAATGAGTCTATTCTTGGGCATTTATTCATTTGTGTTTGGCCTTCTGATTGGAAGTTTTCTCAATGTCCTTATCCTTAGGTTGCCATTAAAAAAAGACATAGTGAAAACGAGATCTGCTTGCCCTCAGTGTGGGACTCAGCTTGCTTGGTACCATAACATTCCAGTATTCTCATTTATTTTTCTTAGGGGTAAATGTGCTTTTTGCAAAACACCTATCTCTTGGCGTTATCCTCTTATTGAGCTATTGACTGGCCTCATCTCTTTTTGGTTGTGCCCAAATGAAATCGATTCATTGGCATTAACCCAATACTTCTTTTACTTTACAGTTGCTTGCATCTTTATCGTTCATTTCATGATTGATCTTGATCATCAGCTCCTTTTGGACTCAATTAACATCTACTTGTTATTAATCGTATTGAGCCACGTCATATTTTTTTCAAGCTTTAATCATTGGATCATTGGTGGAGTTATTGGGTTTTGTGTTCCTCTTCTCGTAACTTGGTTGTTTTATAAAATTCGAGGTCAGGTTGGTCTTGGTGGTGGAGATATTAAATTATTTGGCATTCTGGGGCTCTATCTAGGCCCAGTGGGAATTGTTTTTAATATTTTTTTAAGTTCATTAGTTGGTGCAGTCATTGGGAGTGTTCTCATTGGATTTAAAAAAATAAGCAAAGATAAGCCGATGGCCTTTGGGCCAGCAATCATTTTAGTTGCTGCCTTCCAAATTTATTTCCCTGAATTGGCAAAAATAGTCCAATCCTGGTTTTTCTGATGAGAATTTTCAGCAAAAAACTTTTCTGTGCGAGCGTAAGTTTGGACTTAAATTATAACCTCTGAATTCACTTACCCGTAGGGGCACTCAAGAGAACATCGTTAGGCTTAGGCACTGCACTAAATGCTTGAAAAGTCAGATTGGCTCAACCTATAATCTAAATAAGTTTATTTACTCTAAAGACAGGGACGACTTTGGCGGGACCATCAATAAAAGAACAATTCGATGATTTTCTTGGGAGACTCAACCCCGGATCCATTGTAGGCCTAGATATCGGGGCCCATAGTATTAAAGTTTGTGAACTCTCTGGTTCTATTGGAAAGTTGAAGGTTGAAAGATTTGGGATTTTTACTTTATCGGAAGCAGCTATCATCGAAGATGAAATTCAAAAACCTCAAGAAATTACTGATGGTATTATCGAAGCCTTAAAAACTTCCAATATTAAATCCAAAGTCGTTTGCCTGGGTCTTTATGGCCCAAACACAATGACAAAAAGATTAAATACACCGGAGGGGACGCAAGAAGAAATATCAGACCATGTTATGTGGGAAGCGGAACAATACATTACTTTTGGTGCCGATGAATCCACTATCGATTTTTTTGTGCTTGGAGAAAATGAAGGCGGCGGTAAAGATGCCCTCGTAGCAGCGGCTAAAAACGATTTAATTGAAAGATTTTCAGTCGTATTAAAGTCTGCAAAGATAGAGGCAAAGGTTGTTGATCTCAATGTACTTGCTCTCTCAAATGTGTTTGAAGAATTTGCTGGAGACAATCTCGAAGAATACTCAAATGGTTCATTGATTCTCGATTTCGGTGCACAGAGTACAAAAATCGTTGTTTATAAGCGGGGTGGTCCAATCTTTACCAAAGAAATTTCAGTTGGTGGAGGACTCATCACTGAAGAAATCCAGCGCCAGATGGGAGTTAGTTACGAGGAAGCAGAAGATTTAAAAACGACAACTGATGAAAATGGAAACTTACCTGAAGAAATTTTAAATATTATCAATACTCAGCTAGATCAACAAATAGCTGAAGTCCGTAAAAGCATTAACTTTTACGTGACCCAAGGGAGTGCAGAAAAGGTTAGTTATTGTTTTGTGACTGGTGGTTCATCATTACTTCCTGGGTTAGTGGATAAATTATCTGGGGCTGCTGGAGTTCCTGTAGAAAGGCTGGATCTTTTTTCAAAAATTAAAATTGATGAAAAAAAGATAGGAGACAATTTGGATCAATTGGCCGCTGTAGCTCCCGTCGCAATTGGACTTGCCATGAGGAAATTTAATTAATGATTAAAATTAACCTCAGTAATGCCAAGAAAAGCGTCGATATTTCTAATATTGGTGGATTTGATTTCACCAGACTTAAAATCAAGGCCCTCTTACTCGTTGTTTTTATCATTTATATCCCAGATTTGTTTCTTTATGATTTGTGGGAAACTGAAAGGACTGAGGCGGAAACGACTATTGGCCAAACTCAAAGAACACTCTCAAAATTAAAGAAAGAAATCACCAAATCAATGGATCTTGAAAAGCAAATCAGAGAATTGAAGGCCCAGGAAGAAAATCTAGGGAAAAAACTCACTGCGGTTAAGCAGGCGATATCTGAGAAAAAGAATCCATCTGCGCTATTACTTTATATAGCAAAAAATATCCCTCCTGAACTATGGATTAAAGAACTTTCCATATTGCAGGATGAGATGGTGGTGAAGGGAGATGCCCTCGATTACACCAGCATAGGAAACTTTGTGACTATGCTGAAAGAATCTGTTTTTGTCAGGGAAGCCAATATTACAAGTACCTCAAGTGCTGTTCGAGAAATAGATAAAAGACGGATTGAGAGTTTCGAAGTGAAGTTTAAAATTTCAAGGTTCGATCAATGAAAGAGCTCGTAAATAATTTTATTGAAAAGTTCCATTTTCTGGTCTTGATTTGGGGTCTATGGACTGCTTATGAAAAGTATGATGAACATTCAATTCAGTTAGCTGAAATTATTGAACGGGGCGCCGGTCTAGAAGAAGAGATTGCAAAAACGAGGAAAAAAGTTAAAGAGATAAAAGAATTTTCTAAGAAGACAGATGAGTACAAAACAAGGGTTGAGGAAGTTGCCAAAAATATTGAAACAGTTCAAAAGCAGCTTCCAGCAGATACGAATGATTCTCAGATTCTGACCTACTTTCAGTCTGAGATTAATTCATTAAACATAATGGATGCCAATTTTGTTCCTGGTGGAGAAGAGAAATCCACTTACTTTATTTCAAAAGACTATACTTTAAAGGGCAAGGGCACGTTCTTGCAGTTCCTTATTTTTCTTGAAAGGTTAGGTAAGGCAGATCGTATTTATAATATCAAGGAACTAAAACTCTTTTCACTGTCCGATGGAAAAAAGGGCAGGTTTCAAATAATTTCAGGAGAGGGAGTGATCCAAGCTTATCGCTTTAATCCTGATTTTAGAGTAGATCGAGGATTTTAGAATGTTTAAAGCCTGGATTATATTATTTTGTTTTTCTCTAGGGGCACAGTCTACCACCGTCTCGCAAAAAGGCAGAAACTTCTTTAAAGACAAAACGACTATTGATAATCCTTTTAACTTGAGAGATCCATTTAAGGCCCCACAGACTAAGTCAGATGTCAAAAAAACTGGCAGAGGATTCAAGATTACTGGAAAGGGTGAATACTCAAATATAAATGAAACCTCACTCGAGCAGTTAAACTTAGAGACGTTGAGGGTTGTTGGTGTTCTGATCGGTAAAGAAAGACGTGCTATGGTCACCTCCGGTGGGAACAAAATAACGATTCTCAAAGAGGGGATGAAGATAGGTCCAGAAATGGTCGAATTAAAAGCGATCTTGCCAGGGGGGATTGTTTTAGTTGAGAAAATTGTTAATGTATATGGAGAAGAAGAATTTTTGGAAACAGTGGTACCCATTTCGAAATAATCTTCTTAGAATTTAATTAGGCTCATCTTAAGGAAGAGAAAGCATGAAAAATGGATTTTTCCTCATACTCCTATTCTCTACTCTTTTATCGCGGAATTTAGCGGCTCAAGAGATCAAAAGTGTTAATTTCGTTCAAGAAGGCGAAGTTAGTAAGCTTATTATTGAAACTGATCAAGATAATACTCTTGCCGAGAGATTTCATGTCTCAGAAGATAAGCAAATTATTCTTGATTTAAAAAATATTAAGGTATCTCCTAAATATTTACGTGGTATCGATACTTCTGAGTTTCCTGGGAGCGCCGTTTTTGTTTCTGGTTACAAAAAACCAGGATCAGCAAATGATGTTAGATTTGCCATTCAGCTCAGGGATAATGTCAGATCCATTCTTGAATCCAAAGGAAAAAGTATTGTTCTTAATATTGAGAATAGGTTCGGCGTATTTTCTCAAACGAAGCTCAGATCATCTGAAAATACTTCAGGGGCATCTGATACGAAAACAGAAGATATTGTGGGACTCAACGTTCCTAAGTCCAATTCAGTTGAAGATATTTTAGAGAATTTAACCTTATCTGGTCCAAAGAAATACATTGGAAAAAGAATTTCAATTAACGTTCGTGATATCCCTATCCCTGATCTCTTAAATATGATTGCTGATACTTCTGGATTTAATATTATCATTGATCAAGGTGTAACGTCCTCTCCTCCTCTAACTTTAACGTTAACGAATGTGCCCTGGGATCAAGCACTAGACACTGTGATGAGTTTATCAAAACTGGTCGCTCAAAAAAACGCGAATATCCTTGTTGTAAAAACACTTGCTGTTGCAACGAAAGAAAAAGAAGAGCTTCTCGTTGCCGAAAAATTAAAACAAGGACTTGAGCCTCTTGTAACAAGAGTCTTTTTAATTAATTATGCAACGCTACCTGATATTGAAATCATTATTCGTGACTATTTGACGAAAGAGCGCGGAGCGATGCAGAGGGATGAGAGGACAAATAGTCTCATCGTAAAAGATACTGTGGAGTCGATTGAAAGAATTAAAAAGATCATTGATACCTTAGATACACAAACTCCGCAAATTCTCATTGAATCTAAGATCGTGGAAGCGAATGAGAGTTATTCAAAAAGAATTGGTTTATCAAGGGGTGTTAGCTTTGGTTATGACCCAGTAAGGGATACATCTGCTCTCGTTCCAACAGGACCTGGATTTTCTTTTAGTACTGGCCCATCTGCTTTTTCTCCGACTGTGGCTGGTATGACGATTGGTATTTATAAAAGGCTCGTCAATCTTGATTTGAATCTGCAATTAATGGAGTCTGAATCTAAAGGTCGAATTATTTCAACTCCAAAGGTCGTGGCGCAAAATAAGAAACCTGCTACCATTACAAGTACCGAGCAAACAAGTTTTAGGGTACAGCAGGTTGCTACAACTGCACAGCCAGCTCTTGCCACATTTCAAAATATTTCCGCCATTCTTAACTTACAGGTTACTCCCCAGGTGACTAATGATGGAGCCATTTCTATGCAAATTGCTCTTACGAAATCAGCTTTCGGAACGAGACCAACTCCTGATGCACCTCCAAATATTACAACAAGAAACGTAAATACCAATGTGTTGGTGGATAATGGATCTACTGTTGTTATTGGTGGTCTCTACCAAACGGCATCTTTAGAAACACAATCGGGAATTCCTTTTTTAAAAGACCTCCCATTGATTGGTTGGTTATTTAAAACCCCTTACGCCCCAGACACGACTAAGAACGAGTTGATTATCTTCCTCACTCCTAGAATTATGAATCAGGATGAGGCTGGTCTGTCTGACAGGAAGGCCGAAAATTCTTCCTCAATACTTTCAAAAGAAATTTAAGGTGGTTGACCCGTGTTAGGGAAAAAAAATCAATCCGCCTTATTGGCAAAATATTTCAACATGTACAAAAAGAATCCACGCTCGAGGGTATTTGCTCCTCTTGCGGAATCTTTTCGTAAGCTTGGAATGCTTGAAGACGCTTATAAAATTCTTAAAGAGGGAATTCGTCACCACCCTAACTACGTTCTTGGTTATATTGTGCTCGCCCATTGCTATTACGATGAGCAGAAGTATGAATTAACCTACAATACTCTACGTCCTATTATTTCTCAAAATGCTGATAATATTTCACTGCAAAAGATCTTCGCGCAGGCCTGTATCCACTTGGGACATCTTGAAGAAGCTTTAGATACGTTTAAATATCTCTTATTCATGAATCCCAAAGAAAAATATTTTGCGGATCAGGTGAAGAAACTAGAAGATGATCTCATGGTAGGTCATAAGAAAATGACTCTTGACCAGTTAATAAAATCTCCAGATATTCCAGAATTTAAAGAGACACCGACAGTTGATGATGATTGGGTCCAAGTTAACTTTTCTAGTTCTGAGAAAACTAAAGAAGAAAAACCGCTTCTAGAAAACAGGGAAGTTAAAAAAGATTTAGAAGACGAGTGGGTGATGAAGCGCCCAACAGGTGTTGATCATCCAATTCTAAAAGAAGACCAGATTCGAAAAAGAAGTTTAGAAGATGACTTTTATGCTGATGAATTTGAAGAAGAGGGTGATATTGATGAGGTCAATGCAAGTTCTTTGTCCTCGGACACACCCATTGTTTCTCATACTCTGATAGATCTCTATTGTGCTCAACACTACTATGACAAGGCGATAGAACTATTAGAAAAAATATTGGAATTAAATCCCGATGACCTCTCTTCAAGACATAAACTCGTTAGTGTTAAAGAATTAAAAATGAAGCATTCTTTTTCAGGTGTTGTTTCAACCGAAGAAGCTGGCCACAACGAACTCATTTCAATTATTGAAAACCAAGTTAAAGTCAAATCTTCTCAAGAAATAAAAGTTGAGTATGCCTTTGATAAATTTTTGAATTTGGTCAAAGATAAGGCGAGCCACTACCGGTAATTATTTATGAAAAAAATTTTAATTATTAATGGTCCGAATCTTAATATGCTAGGTCTGAGAGAACCAGAAATTTATGGAACAGATACACTAGAAGATATTCGAGTGTGGACTGATTCAAAAATTAATTCACTCGCTCAAACCACTTGGTTTCAATCCAACGTGGAAGGTGAAATTGTCAGTCGAATCCAGATGGCCTCTAAAGAACAGTTTGACGCTGTCGTCATTAATCCTGGTGGTTACGCTCACACCAGTGTCGCCATCCATGACGCTCTGAAAATCCTTAAAATTCCAGTAATTGAAGTTCATTTAAGCCAAGTCTATAAGAGGGAAGAGTTCCGACATACTTTGTTGACGGCAAAAGCAGCATCCGCCATAATGAGCGGGCTCGGAAAACAGAGTTATTACAGAGCGATACAGTCGCTCCTCGATTAAAGGAACATTCTCATGTACCAAACAACTGATTTTAGAAAAGGTCTTAAAATTGAGATCGAAGGTAAACCTTGGATTATCGTTGATTTCCAACACGTGAACCCTGGTAAAGGATCTGCTTTCGTTCGTACTCGAATTAGAAATCTTGAAACAAATCAGACGATTGAAAGAACCTTCAAGGCCGGTGTTGAAACTGTTGGAAAGCCGGACATGGAAGAAAAAGAAATGGAGTTTAACTACGCTGATATTGATGGTTATAACTTTATGGATCAGACAACTTTTGAAATGGTTCACCTTACTCATGATCAAGTTGGCGACAACAAATTTTATCTCCAAGAAAATATTAAAGTTTATATTCTTTATTATAACGGGCGCCCGATTTCGATTGAGCTTCCAAACTTCATTAACTTAAAAGTTGTAGAAACGGATCCTGGTTTAAAGGGAGATACAGCTTCTGGTGGAACAAAAAAGGCTGTGCTTGAAACAGGCCTACAAGTAAACGTTCCCCTATTTATTAAAGAAGGCGAGATCTTAAAGATCGATACTCGGACTGGAGAATATCTAGAAAGAGCAAAGGTGTAATTTATGAAACTAGATACATTAAGCATCGAATCCCTAAAAGAAATTGTAAAAGTAGCTAAGGATCAGGGTGTAGCTGAATTACAGGTAGAAGCAAAAGACTTCAAAGTTTCAGTTAATTTTGCGACAGCTCCTGCTCAGATTCACCATGTCCAGCCGATGGTTCATGCGGCCCCGGTTGCTGCTGTTCAAGCACCGGCCCCACAGGCTTCATCAGCTCCAGCGAAGGCAACAGCTTCAGACGCGGGTCTTCATGTAATTAAGTCTCCTTTTGTCGGAACTTTTTATGCTTCTCCATCACCTGGAAAGCCAATCTATGTAAAAGTGGGAGATAAAGTTAAAGTCGGGCAGCCCCTCTGTGTTCTTGAGGCCATGAAAATCATGAATGAAATCGATTCGGACATGAATGGTGAAATCGTTGAGATTTGCGTTGAGAACGAATCTCTTGTTGAATACGGGCAGCCACTATTTAAGATCAAGGCGTAATTAGATTCGGAGCAAACGTGATCAAGAAATTTAAAAAAGTACTTATCGCAAATCGCGGTGAAATCGCTATTCGTGTCATTAGAAGTTGTAAAGAATTGGGCATCGAAACAGTGGCGATCCATTCAACTGCTGACGAGGATTCTTTGCATGTTAAGATGGCAGATGAATCAGTTTGTGTTGGCCCCGCTAAATCAACTTACTCTTATTTAAATGTTCCTCAAATTTTATCTGCTGCTGAAATAACGGGTGCCGATGCAATACATCCGGGTTATGGATTCCTATCAGAAAATGATGAATTTGCTGAAATGTGTGCGAAATGGGGTCTTACTTTTATTGGCCCATCAGTTCAATGTATTCAGGCAATGGGTGATAAAATTGAATCAAAAATCACTGCCAAAAAAGCGAATGTTCCCACTCTTGAACCCATTTATGTAAAAGATGCTGATGAAAGTGCTATCAAAAAAGAAGTTGAGAAAATGGGCTTCCCGGTCCTCATCAAAGCTTCTGCTGGTGGTGGTGGTCGAGGAATGAAGCGAATCGAAAACTTCGATGAGCTCTGGCCAGCTCTTGCTCGTCTTCAAGAAGAAGCTAAAGCTGCTTTTGGAGACGGAACTTTATTTATTGAAAAATATATTCAAAATCCTCGTCATATTGAAGTTCAGATATTAGCGGATCAGCATAAGAATGTGATTCACCTTGGCGAGCGAGATTGCACGATCCAGCGTCGCTTCCAAAAAATACTAGAAGAGGCGCCTTCACCTGTTCTCTCGCAAAAAGTCCGAGAAGAAATTTGCGATGCTGCTGTAAGGCTCGCTAAATTTGTAAATTATGACTCTGCTGGAACGGTTGAATTTCTTTATGATCTTGATTCTGAGAAATTCTACTTCATGGAAATGAATACCCGCATCCAGGTAGAACATCCGGTGACTGAGGGGCGAACTGGAGTCGATTTAATTTCTGAGCAAATTCGTCATGCTCAAGGTGAGGAATGTCGATTTAAACAGTCTGATATAACATTCAGAAACCATGTGATGGAATTTAGAATAAATGCCGAAGATCCAAAAACGGGAATGCCTTCTCCAGGCCATATCACGCATTATCATAGACCTGGAGGTTTAGGAGTCAGAACAGACGACTATATCTATACGGGATATACAGTACCACCCCACTATGATTCTATGATTTCTAAAATAATTGTTCAGGCGGACAACAGAACTAATTGCATTATGAGAGCAAAGAGAGTTCTTAATGAAACGGTGGTGAGTGGAATTAAAACGAACATCGATTTACACCGGGATATTTTAAATGATCCCGATTTTGTAGAAAGTCGTTTTTCAACCAATTATTTATCCAAAAAACTCATTTAAAAGTATAATAAAATTAAGAGTTTAATGTGCACCAGGAAGGGGCATTTGGAAGCTATTGATCAAATCCGGCAAATGATGGCCGAACAAAAATATTTTGAAGCACAAAAGTTGATTGAAGTTCAATTAAAAATAACTTCATCGCCCCAATACACCCTATTAAAACTTTATCTAGAATCACTCATTCCTCAAAATAAAAAACTCCAACCGGAGCAGCAAATCGAATTAGCTGAAAAATCATTTGAAAACAATGATCATAAGTTGGCCTTCGAATTACTTGAAACAAAAATTAGTACTACCTATTTTTCTCGTGTAACAAAATTAAAATTAAAATTAGTTGAAGCAAACGGAAACTTTGATGAAATGTATAAGTGTTTGTCTGAATACTTAATAAGATTATTTGAGTTTCAAGTTCCTTGTTTGCCAGATTGGTTGAAAAATTATGTTGAGAGATACTTTAAAAATGATTTTGGTCTGAATTTAAAATTATTATCGATAAATTTAATGATAAATGATCTCAAAAAATCAGAAGACATTATAAAGAGTATCATTGTTTCAAGCGTTGAAAATTCACAGAACAGGGGTATTAAAGAAAAAATTAATGCAATCTCAGAAGTTTTAATGAACGCAAGTAACAAGGGCCGTCTGGAAATTTATCAAAACTTCTGCCAGCTATTTACCCGTGGTATTCAAGATAAAAGTGATTACAAGAAACTAATTGAAATAATTATTTATTTTGAAGAATTTAAGTTTCAAGTTATCACGCTTGATCTTTTGTTAAGGTTAGAACTTAGTGAAATAGCAGAAGATTACTCCATCACTGTTCGTGGCAGTAAAGAATACTCATTTATTTACCTGGAAAAGTTTTATCCTCACCTTAAAAAATTCTTTCTAAAGAAATTGAAGGAAGATTTAAATTCAACAAATGAAATCGTTAAGCCATTATTTGAAATGGCGGAATCATTAAAATCTGAAGTTCTTCCGCCAGTCAATGAATATGAAGTGGAAGTGGATGTAACGCAATATAATAATATTCTTAAATACCAGGATTATACCTCGGCGCAGCTTTGCGATCTCGCGGTTAGTTTTATTCAAAGTGATATGCCAAGAGTCGCCTTAACTGCAAGTGAGTTAGCTGTGTCATCTTCGCAAAGTGAAAATGATTTTTTTAAAGCAAGTTATTTGAAGTTAATTTGTCAGATGCTATTGAATGATTACAGGGCAGCCGTTGATACATCTATGGAAGCCCTCCACCGCGCAAAATCACAAGAAGATATTTTATCTTTTCTCTACTCTCAGGCGGAAGCCTATATCCGGCTAAACTTGAAGTCCGATGCAAAGAGAGTCCTGAGAAATATCGTTGCAATTGATGAAAAATATAGACTCGCAAAAGAAAGATTAGAGAAGCTCAATGAGATTTAAGAGTGTACTTGGAGCATTCATCTTTATTCTTTTCGCAAGCTTTATTGCCTTCATCGTTTTTATTCAAACCAAATCGTTTGGCCGAGTAATGACAAATGTTCTCTCCGACTTATCTCAAAAAAAATTTGAGACGGAATTAAAGATTAGAGACATCTCTTTGAGCATGCTCCCCCCCGGGATAGAGTTTAATGATGTTGATGTATCAAAAAAGATTGCAGCAAATGAATATGTGGAAGCAGAGTTTGGAAAGATAGGAATATATCTAGGGCTAATCGAGTTGGAGGAGAAAAATATTACCCTTGGAGAAATTAAAATCTCCGATAGTTATATAAAATATGTTGGCCCAGAAAAAAAAGAAGAGTTAAAAGAAATTGATAAAAAAATTATTGACAAAATATTCAAAGTTCCAGACCAGTTGCCAATCAGATTGGACACAGTCGTTATTGAAAACACTAAAGTTTTTTATAATTATGAATTGTTAGAAGCTAAGAGAATTAAGCTTTATAAAAAAGAAAAAAGTTTTATTACGAGATTTCACCTTGCGCATATTAAGCCCAGTGAAGATGCCTTGCATACAATTGATGAAGTCTGGGGTGATGGTGAAATTTCAAAGAACGATATAAGTATCTATCGATTGAAGATTCAGCAAGATGTTCAGACAGTGCTGATCAAGGGTAAAATTAAAGATTACTATAAAATAAAGGGAGCGTCGGCCGATTTTAATGGTGAAATGAACGTTTATTTACCCAATATATTGAGTGATTTTTTCCCTGCACATGATCAAGTTGTAAGTGAGGGTTCTGGCCGGATTGGATTTAAAATCAAGTATGAGAAAGAAAATCTTCAGGGTGAAGCAGATATTTTCTTAAAGGAAATTAATTCTAGCTTTATTACCGCCTCTGAAATGAGGTCATCGCTAGAAATCGAAAACAGTAAAATTAAAATCAGTCGCTTAAAACTAGAAAATCAGGCCGAGAGCTTAGATTTATTAAAACCAGTAGAAGTATACGATTTTGAAACGAAGAAAATACCAGATATTCTTTTGTCGGTAAATCTTCAAAACCTCCATTTGCCAAATGTCCTACAGTCTTTGGGACCGAACTTTAAAACGTTAAAGGGCGAATTGAATGGTGAGCTCAAGATTGAAATCAAGGATAAAAATCTAGATATAATTCCCAAAGATAAATTCATTGTTAACAATCTTGGACTCGTTACTGGTAATGGAAAAACAAGTTTTACCATATTAATGATCAAAAAAGCTTCGCTTTCTCAAACATCGATTAAGGTTCATGATGGTGAGTTTTTCATTGAGTCTGCTATTGAACTAAAAAATTCAAAATTAAACGTTACAGGATTTGTAAATAAAAAAACGGTTAGTTTTAAAGTTCCTGATTCCAAAATTGATTTAACTGATTTTGGTAATATTTCGAATTTGGATATTAAGGGCAATGGAGTTTTAGCAATTGACGTCAGTGGCCCCCCTGAAGAAACCAAGATTAATATAAAGGGAAAAACAGAGGCCTTTGAAATTCTTGGGTATCATCTCGATAGAACTGATAAAAACATTACAATAAACTTAGGGGAGTCAACGGTAGAAATTGATAAATTAGATTCTATTGTCGGTAAAACACGCATTTCAGGCAACGGAAGTGTCAATTACAATGATGCTGAAATTGCTCTTGGTATTAGCTCAAATGATGCAAACTCAGGAGATCTCATTCAAATACTTGATCCCATTTTTAAGGATATTACTTTCTTGCCTAATGATTTAGATTTTAAAGCTAAAGTAGATGTCGATATATTTGGAAAATATCATTTTAAAGATCTCAAAATTAGATCAAGAGTTGATTTTAACGATTTAACGGTTGCTACTGAAACTATAAATAGTGGATCTTTTGACCTTTCACTTTCAAACAAGATCATATCAGTAAAGAACATAGAATGCATTAAAGGTAGAGGTTCGCTCGATGGCGATATCATTTTTGATTTAAGCGACAAGAGTTTTAATCTCAAATTGTTTTGGGAAAATCTTGAGCTTCAATCATTACAAATTGCAAAAACACTTGGTTTAAATCTCGATACGCTGATTTCGGGAAAAGTTGCCGGCGGTGGGGGGATAAATGACTACAAGTTAAATGTAGAATCAACCGCGTTTGATACACATTCACTCAATTATAAATTTGAGGATTCGAATCTAGACTTAGTGATCCAGCCGAAAAGAATAAAAGGGAAAGCGAATTTTTTAGGCAATATTTTTAGAACCGATTTTGATTTTGGTCTTGGAAAGGGGTCTCAGTCTGATCTTGAATTGAAATTTCAAACCTTAAACATAAAGCCGTTTCTCATTGCGATGTTGGGCAAACATTTAGAAAATGAGAATTTCTCCGGTAGTGTAAATTTTGAGGCAACGAGTAGTTTCGATTATGGCTTTGAAAATGTTGATCTCGAAGCAACTCTGAATAATCTTTCATTTAATCACCCTGAATTTAATATAAATTATAAATCCTCGAAGCCTGAATTTTTGGTGAAGGGAAGCAGAATTTCAAGATGGGCCTTAGCAATAAAACAACCAGATATTTTCGTTGAAACTCGTGGAGAGGGTACTTTTGGTAGTCGAGTTTCAATGATTCAAGAATTTCACGTCAATTCGAAAATTCTTGAAATTTTAAGTTCTAAAATTTTATCATCTGAAGGTTTTATTAGAAATATTGCTAGAATAAATGGAAATGGTTCTAGGTTCGATTTTTCGTTAAGTTCAAAAACAAATGATTTGGACTTATCTGTAGAGCAATTACCTGTCCAGATTAATGACTTAAAATATGATATCGAATTCGCAAATAACAGGTTACAAATTCATGGGCTTACTTCAAGTTTAGATAATGGAACTTTTTCACTACTCGGAGACGTCTTTTTTGATGGTGAACATCCTGATGTAAATTTGAAATTTGCACTAGATAAAGCAGAGATTCCGATTGTCGGTGACTCTTCAATGAATATTTCGGGTGAAGGTATCATTTTAGGTAATAATTACCCGTATACAGTTGGTGGAGAAATTGTCATCAACAAAGGACATATTGTTGAGGAGTTAAATGAATTTAGCTCGAAATCAGCTGCCTTTTCTCAGGTGAGGTTTTTGCCAAAAAATCAAGAGTCTGTTGTGGGCAAGTTATTCAATATAAATTTAAATTTAAAAGCTGAAAATCCTGTCCGCATTTCAAACTCACTAATGGATATCGCTTTTGTAGGTGAAATTCGTCTGACCGGTAACCCATCACGACCGAAGGGTGAAGGTCGATTGTCGTCTCCCATAAATTCCTCACGTATATTTTTTAAAAATAACGAGTATCAAATAATTAGTGCAGACATTAATTTCAGTCCTAAAAAGGAAATTACAAACCCTGATTTTGATATACAGGCCTTAACTATTATTTCAAATTATAAAATATACCCTAAGGCATACGGAGATCTCGAGCGATTCAACTTTGATCTAACATCGGAACCGGTATTGCCAAGGAACTCAATCCTTTCTCTTATTGCATTTGGTTATACCGATGAAATTCAAACAGCACTCTATGCTAAAGACCAAAGAAGTTTAACTCAGGTAGGAGTTGGATCCTTTGTATTTGATCGTTTTAAAATCAGTGATATCTTAAATAAACAATTTGGACTCCAAGTTAATCTTGGAACAGTCATTGAACAGTCTTCGACCGATAGTTTATTAAGTGGTAGGAGCCAGTCACGTGGTAATGGTCAAACTGCTGGTGCCCTTGGAAGAACAAGATCTGCAACAAAGATTGAACTAAAAAAACGACTTGATGAGGCATTGACATTATCTGTCTCTAGCACAATGGGTGGAAGTATCGGTCAGCGACAAAGTATGAATTTGAATTACGGACTTTCGAGAAATATCCAACTTGAAGGGGTCTACGAATTAAGAACAAATGAAGAGGGAGAAGCTGATATTATTTATAATTCTATCGGTGGAGATTTGAAGTTTAGAAGGACCTTTAAATGATAGTCCTTCTACTTTTATTTAGCAGTCTTTTCACTCTTGCCGCGAATTCTTTTAACTTGGAAGAAGTTCTCGTGGAGTGCACAAAATCGATACCTTGTGATCAGAGAGTTACGAGATTTAAGGGTTTGGTGGGTGAGTATAGAAGTCTTGTTCACTTAAAAGATACGTTAAGAGTTATGGCCTCTGATGGAGGTTATCAATCTTTTGTGTACAAACTTGAAGAGAATGAGGATAAGCACACATTATACATCAATTTTAAATTGAAGCCCTTAATCAATCAAGTGAAGTTAGTTTTTAAAAACTCAAAATTTACCATGGATTCCTTTCAATTAATCGGCCTACGTGAGGGAGAATTCTTTGAGATTCAAAAATTAAAAGAGAGTCTTCTTGGTCTAAAGGAGAGATTGGATAGTCTTGGATATCCCCTAAATACACACGAATATGAAGTTGTTGAAAAGAAAGATAAGGTTAATATCTTTATTAATGTTGAACTAGGAACTCCTCGAATATTCAAAAATATTTCTACAGATAGTAAGTCCTCATTTGTGAGGAACTATTTAAAAAGGAAATTTTTAAATTTATATAAAAAGCCGTTTGACCTAAATGCATTTAAAATTTATTTGGATGAAGCTCAGAAAGAACTTTTTACTTATGGTTATTTTTTGATAAATCTGGAGTTTACCCCTATTTATAAAAAACATCGGGTAATCCCATTTATTAAAGTTATGAATGAGCAAATCTATGCTTTTGATTTTATAAAATTAAAACGTCAACATAGAGACGATGTCCATCGATTGGTCGTTGAACTTTTCAGAAAGTATAAGCGGCCATTAACTGAGTCGACCCTATCTTCTGCAGTTAGAGATTTTTATAAGTCGAGGGCCTTTCTGGATTCAAAAGTTTATATAACTATTTCTGAGACTAAAAATAGTTACGGGGAAGTTGTTTATCTTTATCGGATTTCGTTTGATGAAAAAGAGAAAACGAAATTAGTGGATGTCCGGTTTGTTGGGAATAATTATTTCTCGACAAACAATCTTGAGGAAATGTTCAGAAATCAAGCATTTGAACTTGCTTCTGTAAATTACTACGATGATGAATATTTTAGTTATTTTCAAGAATATTTAAGGAATCAGTATATTGAAAAAGGTTTTGTTCAGGCAAAAGTATTCGATCCCAAAACAAATATAAATAAAGAAAAAGGAACCGCGAAGGTTGAATATTCAGTCCAGGAAGGTCAGAGGGCATTTGTTAGAAAAATTCAATTCACTGGAGTTCCCGATGATCTTGAATCCTCCATTTTAAATAAAATCGTCACTCAGGTGGGAGAGCCATTTAATCCAATCAAAATGGCCGATGATATAAAGAAAGTGGCGTCCTCTTTACAGGATCGTGGTTATTATTATGCCGAAGTTCTCAATGCAAATGATTCAGATCTGGTGAAATATAATAAAGCAGGTACGAGTGCTGATATTCTATTTAAAGTAGATCCAGGTCCTCTTGTGAGACTGAATCGTGTTCTTTATTTAGGTAATGATAAAACAAATAGAAAAGTTCTTTCAAAAAAAATTCAACTTGAGAAGGGTGATTTAATTACCCCCATTATAACTCAAGAGATTGAATCTGCGATCTCTGCAACTGGCCTTTTCAATACAGTTAGTGTTGCTCCCTTGAAGCATAATTCAAAAAATGCTGCTACAGACCTATTGGTCAAAGTATCAGAAAGAGATTACGGTTTATTGGAAATTGCTCCAGGATATAGAACTGATATTGGTCTTAAATTAACTGGAACCGTAACCTATCAGAACATAGGTGGCCATAACAGATCCATCTCATTAAGAAGTCAGCTCAATAGAAGAACCAGTTTTACGACCATTGATCCTCAAAGAAGAAATAATATTAAGCACATTTTAGAACATAATACTTCAATCTCTTATACCCAGGGAGATCTCTTTGATACAATGATTGATGGTGCGGCAACTGCGGCCTATCAAACGAGAAGATTTTATTCTTTTGATGCAAATATTTTCAGAGTGAATGGAACTTTAACAAGAGATTTTACAAAGAGAGTTTCAACCTCCATACGTTACCAATACGAGGACATCACTCAGTATAGTGCAACGGAAGAGATCAATAATGGAAGCTTTCAAATCGGATCACTTACCCCAACACTCACATATGATTTAAGAAATAATCAAATTAATGCAACTAAAGGTGCGTTCTTTAATTTATCTTGTGAATTTGCTAACCCTTATTTACTTTCCCAAAAAGAATCGGATCTAACGATTGATTACTATAAGTTAGTTTCAAGAAATCGCTTCTATGTTCCTTTTAAAAATGGAACCCTCGCCATTTCATTAGTGGGTGGAGTTCAGCAAAACCTCGCTAGGGATAGGATTACCGTCAATGGAGTTCAGCAAACCTCAGGGTATATTCCTACGATCAAGGTATTTAGATTAACTGGTATGGACATCATTAGAGGATTCACCGATGAAGAAATGAACCGCCTACCTGACGGCAAGGATATTTCGGATGTACGGATTACCGATAAGGCCTATATTGCGAACTTTAAATTTGAACCTCGCTACTTTATAAATGATGCGCTCATGGCCGGAGTTTTTTATGACGCTGGGCGCGTTTATGCCGAACGTATGAATTTAGGAGAGCTTAGGGACTCGGCCGGAGTCACCTTTAAGATTGTCACACCCGTCGGTACCCTAGACTTTGACTACGGAATAAAACTCTTGAGAAATAAAGATGCTAGTGGTAGGTTAGAGGACCCCGGACGCTTCCACGTGTCAATCGGCTTCTTTTAATCCCCCGAATTTTAAAAGAGCCTGAGCACTCCCGCTGACCCTTAGCAAGTTGGCTTAGAGAGTAGTTCTTGACGTATGGCCGCAAAGTTCATTATAAGGGGACAAATTTTATTAATTAATGGAAGGTTGATTATGATCAAGCAGAATTCCTATACGATCACAAAAGCCGAAATGGCGAACAAAAAGTGGTACGTAGTAGACGCAACAGATTTAGTTGTTGGTCGTCTTGCATCTGAAGTTGCGAAAGTTCTTAGAGGTAAACATAAGCCTCAGTTCACAACTCACAATGATGCTGGCGATTACGTTATTATCGTTAATGCAGAGAAAGTTAAATTCACTGGTAAGAAATGGGATGCTAAAGATTATTTCTGGCACACAAACCATATCGGTGGAATTAAAAAGCGCTCAGCAAAAGAGCAACTTGTAAAGAATCCTACAGCTATCGTTGAAGAAGCTGTTCGCGGGATGCTTGGCAAAAATACTCTTGGCCGTAGCCAATTTACCAAGCTTAAAGTTTTCGTAGGTCCAACACATACCCACGATGCTCAAAAGCCTGAAACCCTAACTTTCAAATTTTAATTAAAGGTAGAAAGATATGAGCAAAGCAAAAACTTATGATCTTCACACTATCGGACGTCGTAAATCAGCAGTAGCTAGAATTTACGTGTCTCGTGGCAATGGTAAAATTACTATCAATGCTCGTGACGTTCAAAACTATTTCCCAAAGGCAACTAGCCGTTACATCGTGTTTCAACCACTTAATCTTTTAAAAGTGAATGAAAGCTACGATTTTAATATCAACGTTAAGGGCGGTGGAGTAACAGGTCAAGCTGGTGCTATCCGTCTTGGAATTGCTCGTGCACTTCTTAAGCTTTCTCCAAATGCAAGAAAAGAGCTTAAGGTTGCTGGCTTCTTAACTCGTGACCCTAGAAAGGTTGAACGTAAGAAGTACGGTAAATCTGGTGCTCGTAAATCGTACCAATTCTCTAAACGTTAATTCGTACATTACTTCAACAGTATCCAAAGAAGGCTCCTTACGGAGCCTTTTTTATTTCCTCTCTCTCTACATTCCTGCATATTATCCTTTATGGAAAAGCACGAAATTAATTCGATCGAAATTCGTGGTGCACGAGTTCATAATCTTAAAAATATAGACATCAATATTCCACTAAGGAAGCTGGTTTGCTTTGCTGGCCCTTCAGGTTCGGGTAAAACATCACTCGCGTTTCATACACTTTTAACAGAGTCTAAGCGTCGATTCGTAAATTCATTTCCAAATTCAATGAAGTTTTTTACTGAGAGACCAGCTGCTGTAGATGTAGATCAGATTTTTCCAGTATTACCGGTTTTTGGTCTTCCCCAAATCAACCCCGTCATGGGATCCAGAACTGTCGTGAGTGACGTGATGAGGCTCACAGATAGTCTTCAGAATATTTATTTTTCTTTTTCAAAGGAATTGTGTCCCAAGCACCAGGTTGAATTAGAAATTAAGTCTATTCAAGATCAATTAAAGTCTCAGGCACCACAAAAAACAGAGGGTATTTTTTATATTTTCCTTGGCCCCAATGAGTTTCAAAGGGTCAATGGCATGGATTTTCTTCCACCAAGATCCTATTCCCAAAAAAGAAAGACGATTGATGCCTTTAATGTGGAAGATGAGTTTTGGGAATTATTAAGATTCAAGTGGGACAATCTACTAACCCTTGAGAAGCGCTGGAAAGAATTGAAGTTAGATAAATATCAATTAGATTTCTATCTCTGGGGTACGGATATGAAGAAGCCTCAGCTTCTTAAATTTCGCTTCGAAAAAGTTTGTCCGGAGTGTGATTTTGAATCCCTTCCGGCCCATACAGTGAGTGCCTTTTCCCCCTACAGTGCACTAGGAGCATGTCCAAGTTGTAATGGATATGGTGCAAATCTTGTTTATGACGAGAAGAAAACGATAAATAAGGACTTAACAATCGATGAGGGAGGATTAAAACTCCTCAATTACGCACCATTTCTAGATGCCTATGAAGAACTCATTAAAATCTTAAAAAAGAAAAAGCTACCTTTAGATGTGCCAATAAAAAAACTTCCTAAAGAATTTTTTGAAATTTTAGAAAATGGTCTTGGGATGTATCCTGGGTATGGAGAATTAAAAAGATACCTAGATAGTAAAAAATATAAACCATCAGTGCGAATATATATCCGTAATCTTCAAAAAGAAGAGCCATGCTTAGTTTGTCATTCCTCAAGACTTAATAAAAATATTCATCACTATAAATTAAAACTAAGGGGCAATCTCTGGGGGCTTCAAGAACTGATGGCCCTTACCATAGAGGAATTGTATCCACTTTTTTCTGAAACGAGATCCCTGGCCTCATCACATGAGAAAAGGCTTTTTACTGATGTGTGTGAGAAATTAAAAATGGCAACAGAGATGGGGCTAAACCATCTCTCTCTTTTAAGAAAGGCCAAGACTCTTTCTGCTGGTGAGTATCAGCGATTATTACTCATAAAATATTTATCATTTAAGGGAACAGATAGCTTATTTGTTTTAGATGAACCGAGTTTAGGATTGTCTGAAAAAGAACTTTCAAAATTGATAGAAGGGCTAAGGGCCATTATTGCTCAGGGTAATACTGTTATTCTAATAGATCACTCAGAATATGTTCAAAAAGCATCAGATCATTTATTTGTAATGGGACCCGGTTCTGGAAAAAAGGGCGGGGAGATAACTTTTGAGGGATCTCCAAAAAAATATTTCCAAACCAAAGAAGAAGTTAAGTGGCAGAAAAGAAAACCTTCCACGAAATATCCTCAATATCTTGAAGTCTCTGGAGCCGAGATTTATGGAAAGGCCTATGATGATTTTAAAATACCGCTTAATGAACTCACATGGGTTACAGGCCCTTCTGGTTGTGGCAAATCCTCTGCCATTGTTAAAATTATGGCCAACTCTCTTCATCATAAAATTTATGGAGAGTGGCTTGAAGAGGATGAGTTTAAGGTAAGATCTGTTAAAACACCTGAGTCCTTTGATGACGTCATCGTTATTGCTTCTGATCTTAATCGATTTACGTCGAGATCAAGTGTTGGAACAATAACTGAACTTGCTTCAGTTATTCGTAAGCACTTTTTAAAACTTCCAATTTCAAAAAGTATGAATCTAAAAGAGGGACATCTCTCACCTAATTCTGAATTAGGAATGTGCATGAGGTGTGAGGGACGCGGTTCTATTGTTATTGAAATGCAATATCTTGAAGATATCATTCTTGAATGTGAAGACTGTAAAGGTTTAAAAATAAAACCCCTTTATGCCAATATATCTGATGGTAAAATGACTGTGGCCGAAGCTTATAATTTACCATTGAATCAGGTTTTGGAACGCATTCAACTTACCCCAAAATTTAGAAGAGTTTGGGATTATCTGAAAATTTTAAATTTAGATTATTTGAGTTTAGATCGATCACTTAATTCGCTTTCTGGTGGTGAGAAGCAGAGAATTTTTTTGCTTTCGAAACTCTTAAAAAATATTCAAAATTCTCTTTTAGTATTTGAAAACATCTCCTTTGGGCTCTCCGATAAAGAGCTTCACCATTTGGGCCACTTCCTGGGAGATCTCATTCAGTTAAAAAACACCATAGTTGTCATAGACGCCTCTAGCCATTTCAGGTACTTGGCAGGCTGGCAGCTTCAATTTGATACCAAAAAAATATACCTGACCCCGCTCTCGAAAGCCTGATAAAAACATTCAAGTTTTTGCCAAGAGTAACCGACAAATAAAGTAGGTTATTCAAGGGAGAAATTTGTGTTTTTAAGGCTTTGTTTAATTCTTTTTTCTGTCCCCGTATACGCAACTGTTTTTCAAATGCAACCAGTTGAACAACAGGTGAAAGAAGCGGATGGAATTGTCGTTGGCCATTTTTTAAGAAAAAAATACGTAAAACTTGATGGTGGTGGAACTGCAACCCAGATGATTTTTAAAATGAAACAAGAAAGTGGGATGCAATCTGATCTCTTCGGCATGGACGAGATAATTGTCCATTACCCTGGAGGCAAATTAGGTGATGAAATTGTTAAAGTGGAAGGTGTTCCCGAATTTGTAGCAGGAGAAAATGTCGTTATCATGATTAAAAGTCACAAAGACAGGTATTGGGGAATGAATCTTGGTTTTGGTACTTTTAAAGTTGTTAACTATGGTAACAACCGAATCATTGTGAACACGTTATTTCCTGAAGATCGTCGGGTTGGACAAATGAAATTTGAGGATTTTGAAAAAACCGTTAAAGCAATCCGAGGAAGTAATTTAAAAATTGTTTCCTCTCAGTTATATCCGAGTGAAATAGGCAATGGATCAACTAATCGGGCTCCAGCATCAGTTTCGGAGGGAAAAAACCGCGCCATTGCTTCCCAGAGTGAAGAAGTAGAAAATAGTATGAGCCACGGCTTAAATACTCTGTGGTTAGTTTTAATTTTAGCTATGATGGGAGGAATGTTTAGATTCCTTCGTCAAAAAGAAGCTAAGTAAAAAAAATAAAATTTCATTTCAATGGATTGAAATGCGTATTATTGTTGTTCTCTTATTTTTTATTTCTCTCGCCTTGGCCCACCAAACTTCGATGACTCCATCTGGTGCTGAACTCTTTTGGGCCAATACGAACGTACCAGTAAAAATTTCAACCAATACGACAGATCTATCTGCAGTTCAAATTGTGAACATCATTTCTGATTCTATGAATCAGTGGAACCAGAATTCTCCTGCTCAAATTTTGAATTCAAGTTCATCAACTAACAAAATAGAATTCGTTTCTGATTTTCCCTATGGTTCAGCAGTCCTAGGTCTAACCGAGTTAAGTTATAATTCAAATGGTGCAATTCAAAAAGCCTCCATTCTTCTTAATGATGATTATACCTTCAAGGCCAATCCTGGTTTATATCTTGCTGGTGAGGTTTATTTAGGAGATGTGGTTACTCACGAAATAGGACACTTATTTGGATTATCTCATTCCGAAGTATTAAACTCTTCGATGTTTTATTCCTCATACTCAGGCCAAAGCTCACTTTCATCAGATGATAAAAGTGGTATCAGGGCAAAGTATGGACAGAACTATGGAACGATCACTGGGTTTGTTAAAGGTGGATCCTCGATAGGTGTACTTGGAGTGCATGTTCAGGCCATATCAAGAAATACTGGGGAAAGTATTGGGGCTATTTCGGATGAAACTGGTTCCTTCGTGGTTAGCGGACTCGATTTAAATGATTCATATTACATCTATACATCTCCAATAAAAAATCCAAATTCACTTCCAGGTTATTTTGCCAATGTTCAAAATGAATTTTGTCCAGGCTCCTACGTTGGTTCATTCTTTTCACCCTGTGGAAGAGAATTTGATGGAAGACCGACTCCAATTAATTTAACAGTAACCAATCCAACAGTGGATGTTGGAACTATTTCGATAAATTGTGCATTGAGATCCGATCAAGAATACAGCTATCAAAAGTTACAATCCAATTTTACACCGATTACAATTTTTGATTTCGCTATGGAGAATCGTCATGAAATGTCTTTTGTTGGCTGGTTTAGAAAAACGACGAATTCAACTTGGTCAACGTCAGATATATTTAAAGTGGATCTTGAAACCTTTAACGTCACTGGTACAGAAAAAAAAATAAAGTTTGATTTGATCGCTTTCCCATTTGGTACTCAGCGAGAATTTCAAATGAGTATTTACAAAAATGGTAACGCTTCCCCCATAGCGACGAAGACGTTAAGTTTTATTCCCTTAACTCAAACTTATACCAATGATATGTCGGTGACATTACCTCTAAGTCCAACGATGAGCGAAAATAATTTTGAAATTCACGTTAAATCAAAAAGACTTGGAAGTAGTTTAGTTGCAATGACTTTTCCTGCAGCCTATGAATTTAGTAATGATGCTTATCTTCCTTTTCTCATTAATATATCTTTGATGGAGAATGTGAATTCAACCCTAAGGCCAGTAATAGATACCGAAGCAGTTTTGTCGGATAATGAGTCTTGTCTAGATGCTCCTTTTACCTATTCCATCTCAAAAACTGATCCCCAAGAGAGTCCAGCTACAATAGGCGATGATCAAACCGTGGCAGCAGCTAGTTGTGGGTCAATTGATCCACCTCAAGATGGGCCAGGTTCTTCAATGCCAATAATGGGGATCGGTTTTCTTCTTCTTCTATTTCTTACAAACTCCTTTAAAGGTCGTAAGAAATTTTTGTCTTAGCTTATCCTTTTTACTAAAATAACTTCTGACACATCATTGAGGAGTGCTTGAATGAAATTCAGTCTAATTTTGCTTTCTATTCTCACTGTCACATCAGTTATCGCCCAAAGTTTGATGGAAGAGAGAATCTGGAAAGTTGCACCAAGGAAGAAATCGATATTCTTGGACTCGGGTGTATTTCATGTTAATTCAGACCTTAAGGCTTCAAGCATTGTTGGAATGAGAAATTCAGTGGTACCAGGTAGGGGATACGAAAGAGTTGTTGTCGATTTTAATACCCCAAGGGTTCCAAAAATTTATGGCCACATTACTGCTAATAAAAAGTTATCAGTGGACTTTTTCGAAACCACGATGAGCACTGCTAGACCACAGGTAAAAAATTCGCAATTTGTTCAAGCAATAGATTTCATAACGGTTGATGGCAAAACGATTACGATGGAAATAGCGTTAAAAGGAAAATCAAGTTTTGACGTGTTTTATTTGGAGAACCCAGGTCGTCTAGTTATTGATATTCGATAATAAATAAGGAATAAAAAAATGGCACCAAAAAATAAAAATGCTAAAGCAAACACCGAGTCTGGCATCGTTGCAGAATTACCTGGCGAGGTCGTGATTATTCCTATTGTGAATAGTCCTATTTTTCCAGGTATGATCGCTCCGATTATTCTCTCTGAAGACAAATACACCCCAGAGCTTGATGGTTACTTAACTAAAAATAATTATGTGGCCCTGAATTTAGTAAAATTTAAAGATTTTGCTGAACAGGATACTATTCCACAAGAAATGGATGAGGATCAAATTGATTATGAAGCTGAAGAAGAGTCAGCAGGGTCCGAAGTTTCTGCAGATTCTGTACCAAAGGGTATTACCCCAAAAGACATCTATAAGGTGGGTGTTCTTTGTAAAGTAATCAAGAAATTAAAACTACCAGATGGATCAGTAAATCTTCTTGTTCATGGAATGAAGAGATACCGTGCAGTTGAATACATATCAGAATCACCTCTACTTGTTGCAAAAACAGAAGTATTTAACGATATCCACGAACCTGATGAGGAACTAGACGCTTACACCCGCTCTGTGATTAACCAGGTTAAAAAACTTTCTGAAATAAACCCCTATTTTAATGAAGAAATGAAGCTTGCCATGCTTAATTCTCCTTCGCCGGGTTCATTGGCAGATCTTGTAGCATTTGCACTATCATTGGATGTTCCTGAAGCTCAAGATTTCTTAGAAACCCTAATTGTAAAAAAACGATTCGCAAAACTTTTGGTTTATTTGAAGAGAGAAAAGGATGTTGCCGACATTCAGAAAAAAATAACGGATGAAGTAAACGACAAGGTTAATAAATATCAGCGAGAATATTTTCTCCGTGAACAATTGAAAGTGATAAGAAATGAACTTGGCCTAGATGAAGACGACAAGGCCAAGGATATGAAGAAAATTAAAGAATCTCTTGATGAGGGAGGTCTTCCAGAAGAAGCTAAAAAAGCTGCTTATGAAGAACTTGAAAGATTAGAGTCCATTCCTGATTCATCCCCAGAATATAATGTGACTAGAACCTATCTTAACTGGATGGTTCAGCTTCCTTGGAATAAAGCGAGCGATGACAAAGTAGATATTGAAGTTGCTAAGAAGATTCTTGAAAAAGATCATTACGGTTTAGAAAAGCCTAAAGAACGAATCATGGAATTTTTAGCAGTAAGAAAACTGAAACCAGAATATGACGGAACAATTCTCTGCCTCGCTGGTCCTCCTGGAGTTGGTAAGACTTCACTAGGTCACTCTATTGCAAAAGCGTTGGGAAGAAAATTTTATCGCTTTTCACTAGGTGGAATGAAGGATGAGGCTGAAATTAAAGGTCACAGAAGAACTTACGTGGGTGCGATGCCTGGTAAAATCATCCAAGCGATTAAGCGAGTCGAAGTCAATAATCCTGTTATCATGCTCGATGAGATAGATAAAATTGGTAAATCCTATCAAGGTGACCCTGCTTCCGCTTTACTTGAAGTGTTAGATCCTGAACAAAATAAAACGTTCATAGATAATTATCTTGATGTGCCTTTTGACCTATCAAAAGTTCTTTTTATTGCGACTGCAAATTATGTTGGTGAAATTCCAGAGGCACTCCTCGATCGTATGGAGCTCATTGAACTCTCTGGTTATACAATTGAAGAAAAGCTATCTATCGCTACGAAGTGGGTTATCCCAAAACAACTTAAAAAACATGGCCTCACAACGAAAGAGTTCTCGCTAGGAACTCAGGTTTTAAAAGCTCTTGTATCTGATTATGCACGAGAACCGGGTGTGCGTGTGATGGAACAGATGGTTGCTAAACTTTGTCGTCGAGCAGCTCTTGAAAAAGTATCTAACAAACGCTTTAAAAAGTTTTCTCCAACAGTCACAGACTTAGAGAAAATTCTAGGAAGTAAAAGATTTGAGACTGATAAAGCTCAAAAACCTCTTCAGCCAGGAATTGTGACTGGTCTCGCTTGGACTTCCTTTGGTGGAGACATTCTCTTTGTTGAATCGATTCCCTTAAAAGGAAAAGGCTTCAAACTCACAGGCCAGCTTGGTGATGTGATGGGTGAATCGGCCAATCTTGCTTATAGTTATGTAAAAAGTATTCTTCAGACTCAGATTGCTGAAGATCTAAAGAAGACTAAGCCTGCATCTAAAAAAGTCTCTAAGAAAATGGTTAATGTCACTCCTGGAGCTATTGTTCCTCCGGCACCAAATGCAGAGGAGGCAACAGACTTCTTAGCGACACACGAAATTCACCTTCATTTACCTGCTGGGGCCACTCCAAAAGATGGACCTTCCGCGGGTATTACAATGGCCCTGGCCCTTTATAGTCTTGCGACTCATCAGATGGTCAGAGGGGATGTTGCGATGACTGGAGAACTTAGTCTTACAGGCAAGGTTTTACCAGTTGGAGGAATTAAAGAAAAAGTTCTCGCTGCAAAACGAGCTGGAATCAAAGAAATTATTCTTCCATGGCAAAACGAGAAGGACTTAAAAGAAGTTCCAGATAGACACAGAAAGGGAATGCGCTTTCACCCAGTGAAGCATTTTGATGAAGTGTTGAAAATTGCTCTAAAGAGAAAATAGAACTGAAAATAAAAAAGCCACCGAAAGGTGGCTTTTTTATTAGATCTTGTTTTAAAAAATTAAAATTCGTCTGAGTCGTACTCTGATTTTACAGTGTGTTTCACTTTACCAGCAGCAATCTCTCTAAGTGCAGTTACAACTTCTTTGTTTTTGCTTTTAACTTGAGCATCATCACCTTCACGAAGCTGTTTCACGCGCTTAGCAGTTAAATGAACTAGCTCGTAACGATTTTCAACTTGCTCTAGACAATCTTCTACAGTGACTCGTGCCATGGAAATACCTCTTAAGGGAAATTAGAATCTTCATTATTAGTGGATAACAGGAGTTATGTCAAAGCGGAATTGTTGACGCCCCGCCCCTCCCCTTAGGCATACATGGCGTCAATTTCATCTTTGAATCTTTCCACAACTAGTTTTCTTTTAATTTTAAGTGATGGAGTAAGAAAGTTGTCTGTGCTGAACTCTTCCGTAATTATTGTGAATTTTTTAATGCTCTCAAATTGAGCAAGGTCCTGGTTGATCTCATCTATTTCTTTTTGAATGATTTCCCTTACTTTTTCATGACGCGCAATATCCATCACAGAGCAGTCAGAGGGGAGCGCCAACTCTTCTAAGAGAGGAAGAAACCTTTCCTTCTCTATTCCCACGAGGCCCGTAAGGTAATTTCTCTGATCTCCAATAACGACTAGTTGAGAGATATGTGGGCGCGTCTTCGCCATATTTTCAATTTTCTGAGGAGCTACATTTTTACCACCGCTGGTAATAATGATATCTTTTTTTCGGTCTGTTATTTTAAGGTAGCCTTCAGGGGTAAACTCACCAATATCACCTGAATAAAACCAGCCATCTTTAATGGAGGCAGCTGTGGCTTCGGGATTTTTGTAATATTCCTTAAGCATCGCCTCAGTTCTGATAAGAATTTCATTATCGAGACCAAACTTAAACTCCACATCTCCCATGGGCCTACCCACTGTACCTGGAACCTGTTTTGAAAGGGGATTGAGGCAGCATGGAGCAACAGTTTCCGTTAATCCATAGCCCTCTAGGATAGTTAGGTTAGCGTAGCGAAGAAATTTAATGATTTCTGGGGACAGTGGAGCTCCTCCTGAAACGAAGTAGCGTATTTTTCCACCGAAACGATTATAAATTTTAGAGAAAACTATTTTGTTAGCGAGATTAAATTCTATGATTTCAGCTGCCGAAGGAGAAAGGTCTTTGTCTATTTTTGAAAAATATCTTTCGGCAATATTTATTGCCCACTTGAAGGCTTGCTTCTCAATGACACTTCCCTGTGAAATCTGTTCATTAACCTTAGCGTAAATTTTTTCAAAGATTCTTGGTACAGCAACCATGATAGTGGGTTTAACGAGTGCTAGATTCTCAACTAGTTTTTCTAAGGATTCGGCATAAACAGCTTGCCATCCGAAAACCAGCGGCAGGAGTGAATCACAGCGACCAAGCACGTGAGATAGAGGCAAGAACACAAGAGTTTTATCGTTTGAGTTAAACGCCCCTTTAATCGTCGCATCAACATTCAGTAGCATCGTGGTCATGGCGTGTTGAGTGATCACGGCCCCCTTAGGTTCACCAGTTGTTCCGGAGGTATAAATAATTGAAGCAAATTCTTCTGGTTGTTGGTTCTGAATATAATTTTCAAGTAAATCAGGATGAACGCTTAGTTCTTCTTTCCCAATTCGTTGAAGTTCTTTGAATGAAAAGTATGGGCATACATTTCGAAACTTTTTTAATGTTTCTTCTGAAAGATCTTGTAATGAGATGATGGCCTTTATATTGGTTAATTTTCCAATAATCGGGAAAATTTTCTCCATTTGCTTATCATTTTCAACAATAAGAATGGAGCTATCTGAGTGTTGAAAAATATATTCAACCTCAGGTGATAAATAACTAGGATAAATGGGAATGAGGCAACATCGAGAGAGCATCGTTGCCATGTCGAGTAAGTGCCATTCTTTGCAGGTTTGAGCAAGTATGGCAATTTTATCGCCAACGTTAATTCCCACTTTGTGAAGACCAGCGACGAGAACTTCAATTGTATTTTTATATTCTACAAATGTTAAACTTTTAACTTCTTTATTTTCAATCCAACCGATAGCGAATTTATCTGGAGATTTTTGAATTCTTTGCTTAAACAATCTTCCAATTGTTTTTGTACCTTTTAACACCCAGTAGTCCTTTTGTTTTAGCACAGCAATAACTTTTAAATAAAATCAAAAGTTTTCAACCCATCTACACTGGCCTGATATTTTCATATCGGAAGACATGAATACGGTCATTATAGTTTCTAAATGTTTACGAGTCACTAAATTCACTTTTGATAAAAAAAAGTTTCAGTTCCATTTTAGAGGTGTTTTTGTTGGTAACAAAATAAGAAAAGTCGAATTAATTGGACCGAGTGGCCTTAATATCAAAAAAGATGAAGAGTACATTCTCTATGTCAAAATTGTCACATTAGATAATGGCATAATGAAAGGACTGATTTTGAAGAGTCGAGACCTAGAAGAATGCAAGGATCGGTCTTAATCAACGTTAATTGCGACGTGATCCCCAATCATAAATTGGTTAAGTTCAAAAATAGGAACATCTTCTTTCTCATATGAATTAACCATCGCGATAGCAGCATCTGTAGAAGAGTGAAGAACTTTTAATTCACCAATTTTTACTTTGTAATTGACACGCTTTTTATTGTCGTAAGGATTTTGAATAGAAATAATCCTAAACACATCGAGGATACTATCTTTTTTTATTCCTTGAGAGGCTCCTAAATTGACGTAATAGTTTTTTCTAACGACTTCATTATCAAAACCCATAGGAAGATCTTGGGCCATACTGAAAATGACATAGGATCTAGCAAAAGTGATTTGCGTAATAGTAAGAGATAAGAGAATGACTAAAAGTTTCATTGGATCCTCGCAGGTCTATCCAAGAGACTTATCGACAATAAAGAGAAGAAGTTTATAAAAATGAAAAAACCACGACACCTGAGTGTCGTGGTCGGGAATAGAGGCTATTTGCCACTAAGTTTAAGGTATTTAATGTTGTTATAGATGATGTCAGAGTACCTGAAGTTTTTTAAGTGATCGTGATAAAGGATGTAGTTCCTGGCATAATACTGCATAGACCAAGGAAGATCCCTATGAATCATCTCTTCCATTTTTTTCATTAATTCAAATTTTCGATCTCCATCCTCAAGTTCACGTAATTCATTATACATTTTATCATATTCCGGATTTGAGTACTGGGAGGTGTTTGGTCCCGGTGATAAGTTTGACGTTGTTAATAATTGGAGAACATTTTCAGAATCAGGGTAATCAAGGACCCATCCTCCTTGCCAAAATTGAAGCTCTCCATTACGAGATTTCTCCAGGAAAGCTGGAAAGGTGTTGATCCTGACTTCAACTTCAATGCCAATATTTCTCAATTCTTGTTGGATAAATTCTCCCATCTGCCGTTTTCTTGTATCAGTTCCTCTGACATCGAAAAACAATTTCGGAAGTCCTTTACCCTCTGGATAACCAGCTTTTTTTAAAAAATCTTTAGCGAGAAGAAGATCATACTTATAAGGAAGATCTGTCGATGGAGAGTAACCAGCAACGCCTGGTGGGTAAATAGAGTTAGCTTTTTGAGCGATATTATATGTGAATAACTCAATGTACTTATCAATGTTCACGCCGTGAGCAATGGCCTTTCGCAAATTCAGATTTTTACCAAAGATCTGATCCTTCATATTGAATGCAATCCACCAGTAAATGAGGGTGGGTGAAGCTTGAAGATGAATATTGTTTTTAGTGATCTCTGGCTTTAATTTTCCATCTTGGTTTAGTGCCAGTGGATATTGATCTTTAGTTAGGTTAACTAAGTCTATTTTTTTAGACATAAAGTTTAACCACTCTGTTTGAGTTTCTTCAATGACTGAAATTCGAATGTTTTTCACGAATGGTAATTTTGCTCCTGCATCCTTTAGGAGAGTGTTTTCGTGAGCGAAACGATCACCTTGAGAAGGATAAACACTTGAACTATAGGCTTCATTCTTTTTGAGAGTCACTTCCTGAGAAGGATTGTAGTTCGTAATGATATAAGGACCTGTGCCAACAAATTTTTGCCTTAGATCATTTTGAGTCGCTCTAATGGCCTCTTCTGGAACGGGAGACGTAAATGTCATTGCCATCGCCCAAAGAAGTTGTGGGTAAGGACGTATGAGTTCAATCACGAGAGTATGATCATCAGGGGCGCTGACACCTGGGATGGCTTCTTTGAAAAAGAGATTTAAGTCTATTTCTACTTTATCTCTCCATTCATTAATTCCTTTGATTTTTTGATCAACGAGAAAAAAACCTTGAGAGCGCGTGCCCTTAAAAGCTAGGCGCTTAATTTCATTCACAAAGTCCTGCGATTTTACTTCACGGCCCTTAGGGATAATGTCTGAGTCCTGATATTTAATCCCTTTTTTAATCTTAAAGGTATATTTCAAGCGATTGTTAGAAATCTCAGGAAATCCCTCTGCGAGAAGTGGTCTCAAAGTGTAGGGGCGCTTAAGGTATTCAATCTCGTAGAGTGGCTCATACACTTGTGCCAAAGGAACATAGCAAACAGTATCGTAACAATTTGCTGGATCTAGGGTTGAGATATCACTTGGTATAGAGAGATTAATCTGATCACTTCGATTAGCGTTCTTCGTACAACTTAAAAAAAGAGCTAGAAAAGAGATGAGAAGCCAATTCATTTTAAAAGTCCTTCAATAGCTTTAATAAGTTCTTGGGTCTTAGAGGCGTCTCCTGAACCTTGGGCATTATCGGGTTTACCGCCACCCCTACCATTTACGATAGGCATGACTTGTTTTAAGACAGCAGAGCAATCAACACTCGCATTGGTGCGATTCGTTTTCATAATAAAAGAAACTTTGTCCGCATCAACTGCATAAAGGAAAAGAACGCCCTTCGGAAATTTATCAACGAAAATATCACCAAGTTTTCTCATATTGCCTTGATCTGCAGATGGGGCCTTGGCCACAGTGAGGGTGAGTCCATCTTTAACCGGAAGAACTGAGTTAAATAAATTCTGTGATTCAAAGACTTGTAATTTATCATTTAGGTTTTCTATCTGCTTCACTTTATCTTTTAGATCTCCCTGAAGAGCGGAGAGTTTTTCAAGCACTCTTTCTTCCTTAACAGCAAAGGCTTTTTCAACTTCAGTGAGGATTTTTGAACGATGAAGAAGATAATCAATAGCATTGGTTGAAGTGATGGCCTCAATTCTTCTCACTCCTGAAGCGAGAGACGTTTCAACTAGAATTTTAAAGAGACCTATTTCTTTTGTGTTTTGCACATGAGTTCCACCACAAAGTTCACATGAGAAATCTCCCATCGTAAGTACTCGAACGCGGTCACCATACTTCTCACCAAAAAGGGCCATGGCCCCTTTTTTAGTCGCTTCATCTTTTGTCATTTGAGCGGCATTCACGGGAAGTGAACTTAAAACGGCAGCATTCACAAGTTCTTCAACCTTAGAAATATCCTCAGCTTTAAGGGCTTCTGAGTGAGTAAAGTCAAAACGCAGACGATCTGGACCAACTGATGAACCAGCTTGCTTTACGTGAGGTCCTAAAACTTTTATAAGTGCTGATTGAAGAAGGTGAGTAGCCGAGTGATTGCGCTTTGTCAGTTCTCTTTCTTCTTGATTTACTTTTAGAGTGTAACTATCTCCCACAATTAATGCATCGGCGTCGGAAGAGAGATGAACATGAAGACCATCAACAGGTTTTTGAGTGTCTGTAATGGTAGCAAGCTTTCCTTCTGTTGAATAAATTTCACCTTTATCCCCAACTTGACCACCACCTTCACCGTAAAATGGTGTTTGATCGAAAATGAGGTAAAACTGCCCATCAATTTCTTCTTTGGCCAAGAGTTTAGCTTTTGTCTGTATTTCATCGTAACCAGAAAAATTCGTTTCACCGAATTTTTCTTTAATTCCGTAGAATACTTTGACGTTATCTTCCTGAACTTTAAATTTAGAATTTTTCTTTGAGAGCTCTTTTTGTTTTGCCATGGCCTCTTCAAAGCCCTTGGTGTCTAATTCTAGATTTTTTTCTCTAAGAATCACTTCTGTTAAATCGAGTGGAAATCCAAAAGTATCATAAAGCTTAAAAGCAACTTCTCCTGGAAGTTTTTCACCTTTTTTTAGTTTTGTTAGTTCTTCGCCAATAAGTGCAAGTCCTGTGTCTAGGGTCTTTCTGAATTTTTCTTCTTCAAGCTTTAATAGCTTTTCAGCGAGAGCAACATTACTTGCATTATCTGTGTATTCAACTCCAAGGGATTCAACCACGGCCGGAATAAGTTTGTAGAAACTCACGTCCTTTAGGCCCAGAAGTGATAAGTGACGAACAGCTCGGCGGATGATTCTACGAAGAACATATCCACGTCCATCATTTGAAGGGATCACGCCGTCAGTGATAAGCATTGTGCAAGAACGTATGTGATCTGCCACAACACGAAATGAAGCTTTTTCATCTTCAGAGTTTGTTGTGTAGTAATCTTTCCCTGAAAGTTTACCAATGAGCTTCATGATGGGCTCAAAAATATCTGTATCGTAATTAAAGTATTTTCCTTGGACGACTGCAGTTACTCTTTCAAGGCCTGCTCCCGTATCGACTGACGGCTTGGGAAGAAGTTTTCGGTTAATCTCGTTACCTTCTTTGTATTTTTCATACTGCATGAAAACAAGGTTCCAGATTTCAACGTATCTACCTTCATCATCAATTTCTTGATGACCAGCTGGAACACCTGTTGATTTCTCTGGGCCATGGTCAAAGAAGATTTCTGTGCAAGGTCCACAAGGACCAACATCACCCATTTCCCAGAAATTGGATTTGTCTCCGAGTTTGAATATTTTTTCCCGAGGGACACCCATTTCATTATGCCAAATCTCTAATGCCTCATCATCTGAGTCATGAACAGTAACAAGAAGTTTTTCTTTAGGAATTTTTAAATCAACCGTTAATAGTTCCCAGGCAAATCGTATCGCATCTTTTTTGAAATAATCACCGAATGAAAAGTTCCCGAGCATTTCAAAAAAAGTGTGGTGACGAGCTGTAAAACCCACGTTTTCAAGATCGTTATGTTTTCCGCCCGCGCGTACACATTTCTGAATGGTGACGGCACGACGATTTGTAGGGTTTGCTTTGCCGGTGAAGAAATCTTTAAATTGGTTCATCCCAGCATTCGCAAATAAAAGTGTTGGATCGTTGTGTGGGACAAGGCTTGATGACTTGTGTTTTTCGTGTCCGTTTCGGATGAAATAACTAGAAAATGCATTACGAATTTCTTGAGCTCGCATAGTTCCTCTTAAGAATAAAAATTTGGCAACAAAAGGCTACCATGAAGGCCTGTGAGGAGCTAGCTAAACCACGTGTAGTTGCAGCGCGAAAGCTAGGTTTTTGAACTATTTTTTCAGGGCCCAAAAAGGCACAGAAGGAAGGTAAGGTTTAGGGCGATGAACGTAGGTTGCATCGGCGACGGCAACGTTATTTCGAGACCGTAGGGGATCATTAGAACCACTTACTTGACCGATTTTACAAATGGTTTGAATTTGATTCAAAAAATCGTGTTCTTCTTTATCGAGAAGATCAGTCAAGCGATCTTCCATGATTTTAGTCCTCCTAAGAAGTGCGTAGCCGTGCGAAAGCCATGGATCATCATTACTGCCTGCATATTTCATCCATTCTGGATTAATAATGATTTCTGGATTCTTCTTTAAAATATCGGTCCAAACGTGCTCAGGTGGGAGCCTGTAGGCATGAAGCGGTAAAGTTAAGATCGTTATAATCATCCCCTTGCCTGCCTGAATAAAAGCCTCAGACCCAATACTAATGACTGCTGACTTCAAGGCAGCGGTTGAAACACCTTGAGTAACTATTTTAGTTAGTAATCCGGAACCAATAGAGCTAAAAACTTTTTTCCCAGTAGCTTTCAAGGTTTCCTTGATGATTTCGTCCTTTAATTCCTCTAAAAGAAATTCACTTAGAAGTCCGTTTTGATGAAGTGATTTTAATTGAATATTAATTTCTTTTTGTAGATCAATTGATAATTGGTCTGTGTTGAAGACTGGTTTAATTCTATTTTGCTTTAGATGTGTGTCTAAATTGATTGAGAGTAGTTGCTTTTCAAGTTGTCCAATCAAAATATTTTTAATGACGAGTTCACTAAAATATTTTTTAAGTGCGATTACTTTACTTATATTATTACTAGATGATTCATACTCGATACCTTCAATTAATCGCCTAATCTCACTCTCAATTTGATTATGGTAAGTTCTTAAAATAATTAAATGATTGTCCTGAGTATTCTTATAATTCCTAATCAGAGATTTATCAGCTGGAACATGGAATCTATTTTGGGCCGATAAAGTAAGTGAAGAGAGGAAAATGGAAATCATCAAGATGATTTTCATTAGATCGCCTGCTGGTTATCAAAATTAAATGCTTGAGCTTGAACGGCCTCTTCTTGCATCTGTTGATCGTTTTGAAGAAGTTCTTCTGGATTATTTACAGGAGCATCCGTTCCAAAGCTTCCGACTTCAATATTATTTTGAGCGAGAGTCTCTGCCACTTGTTCTTGTTCAGCTGCAGA
>CANEUH010000013.1 GCA_947441615.1 Bacteriovoracaceae bacterium
AGTATTTTCAACAGGGGTTAAGCCTGATTGCCAGAGAGAAAACTCATGGTGCATTTTCGCCAGTTTTTTTAGCAAAGTTAAATTTAATATTAGATCTTTACTTTATAAACAAATTAAATCCTGTAGATATTTCTCATGAATTAAAAGGTTTAATAAAAAATGAATCCTCTGAATTATCCTCAATGCCATTTATCAATTCTGGAAATAACGAAGGGTCGAATCAGTTAAATGATTTTTTGACTCAAAAAGGCGAAGATAAGTCCGTTTTTTTTCCTCTGAACAAAGATTTTAAATTTACACCAACAAAAATGTTGGTCAGCTTAGGAGTCGTTGGAATTCTCATGGTGTTTGACGAGCCTATAATGAATTTTGTTCAAAGAAACAAAGAAGCTGGCATCATGGATGAAATAGCTAATTATGGGAATCATTTTGGAGAAATCAGTGGGCTCATGCCCCTTGTCTTGGGTACCTTAGGATATGGTCTTGTCTTCGACAGTAATAAATCTAAAAATGCAGCGATTTCATCAATAGGTGCAGCCGTTCTAGGTCAACTTGTTGTCGAAACTTTAAAATCGGCAACGCATAGAAGTCGACCTGAGGCCGGGGTAGGACCTTTTGATTTTAAAGGCTTCGGACTAGGTTCTGATAATACTTCATTTCCATCGGGACACTCGGCCGCTGCCTGGTCTGTTGCAAGCGTCTTTGCTGAGGAATTCGGGGATGAATATAAGTGGGCACCCGCTGCCGCCTATGGACTTGCCGCTATCACTTCATACTCGCGTATGAACAAGAATAAGCATTGGGCGAGCGATGTCGTTATGGGTGCTTTAGTGGGGTATGTTGCAGGCAAAATTTTTCATAAATTTTATAGAGAAACATTTAAAAATCGGACAGAAAATATATCCGTTACGCCCATAATTGGTTCAATGAACGGATTAAAAGTAGTGATTAGTGAAAAAATGTATGCAGATCTTAAAAAGTACCCGCTGGATATTCTTTATCGCTACCAAAAATCTGTACTTTTGAATGCAAGCAGGGATCTAAAATATTTAGATAATATCTATATCGATGTTTACCTGGATTAAGAGTAGCTAATTGGTCAGAATCTTTTTCTAGACGAGTTTGTTAAAAAATGAGTGATTAAGACCGTAAGTCACTCGAATGTCTTTCTCAAGAAAAGAAGCAGGACTGGATGTGAATGAAAAAGTGACGGGAGTTATTCTTCGTGCGGAGAAGCTTTTTGCAAAAAGTGCAACCAAACTGAGAATGTAGTGAATTTTTAGTCAATATTATTAACAATTTGAGACGGTAAGACATAAAAAAAGGGAGCCCCTGCTTGGCTCCCTTCTTTTCGGCATCTTGCCTTTGAGAGTGACATCCTGTCACATCTTACTTTTATTATACCCAAACTTTTTTTTGTACAAAGAAAAATATCATGAGGAAAGTTTTTCCAAGCGAATCTGTTTAACAAATGAAAGAACTTCTCAACATTTCATCTCTCATTGGCCTACAATAGAAAGGCAGAAAGATTTAACGTACTGAAACTTTAAGATTACTGGAGTAAATCACATGAGTAGCCGATCCCCGAGATCAGGAAAAAAAATTTTCAGATCAACCTTCACTTATTTTATTCCGGCCCCTCCTTTGAGGAAAAATGGCTACAGAGAAATCGAGTTTGATAAAATTATGAGAGGAATTTTTGAGAGTGGTTTTGAATTAGAGTCTCTTCAAAGCCAATCTTCACCTAATGGAGTTTTTTTAATTGGTGTTTTAAAAACTCATCAGAAAAAAATCTATGATTCAGATAAATCTCAAGATTTACATGAACGATTTAGGTTGTCCCACACTCACTCTTCGCCAGATATTATTTTAGATGAGGAAGAAAATGTATAAACTGGCCTTCATTCTTTTACTGAGTTCTTGTTCTTTTCTGATTGATAAGATCGAAACTCCCTTGGTTAAGACCTCGCATGAGTCAATGTATAAAGACTCACCTGCAACCTTTTGCCCGGTCGAGAAAAACATTCAAACTCAATTAACTGGATCGGACAATCAGTCTCAAGCTCTGTACCTGGAATTAATCAAGAATGCTGGACCAAGTCTCGATTTTCTAGATCATTTTGCCCTTTGGAATCTTATTCAGTTCTCAATTAGACCTGATCAATCCTCACCCACTTCTAGACTCCAAGTTTTTATGGAATTAGATGGAAAAAGTCATTATTTTGATTTTTTCTCTGAAGAACCAAAAGATCAATACCCATTTTTTTATGGTTTAGAGTGGATCCTAGCAAAATTTGGAAAAAAAAGATCACTTGAATATTACGCCTTACTTATTAATAAAAATCTTGGGAATAAGATTAAAATTAATAAAGAATTTGAATTATTTCTTGTGAAGAATCTCCCTTCTCTTAAAGGGAATACTGAGCTCTCACCCTATTATTTTAGAGGAGCAGATGTTTTAAAAGAAAATGAGACTTCTCCCTTCATTGATTATTTAAAGCTAGTTAGTCTTTATCGACAAAATAAAAACAAACAAAAAATTATTGTAAACACTTCTTTAATTCCTTTTACGACAGAGAAAGGATCCGTAGGAAAGTGTAACTATGATTTCAATCTTTATCTTAATTCTATTTATCTCATCGATAAGGTCCTACCGATTGGAAATATTTATGGAATATCCCAAGGTAAGTCAGCGTTCCTTTCATCTTCTTCTCAAAAATTAGAATCGATTGAGTCTCTTCATGGGACTTCATTATTTAAGGGAGAATCAAAGGTTCGAAGCTCTGCTGCTTGTTTAATTGAAAATGATGGTTCTAAGATTTGGGCGTTCTCTAATCAAAGTAGAGACCCCGGACAGCACTTATTTCAACTCGTGAGATATGGACTCGCAAGAAGCCAAAAGACGATTGAAGTAGATAAACTCATTAGGCACTCAAGACATCTGTTCCTTTCAGATCCAACAAGGCTAATCATAGAGTCCAACAGAAGCTCAAAGGATCAAATTGAAAATCTCCTTAAATTCCCACTGCCCATTTATAATGCAGAAAAATTAGGCAACATTTGGTCCTACACGCAATTTAAGGAAGGGAATCGATTTATTATAGATGATAGAAACCCTGGAAGCTTTTCGTGTCAGTAATTACGATTGTCGGTCTCGCCTCAAAAACGACAAGAGATCTTCCTGTTAGACCTTTTGAACTCTCCGATAATTTACTGAAATGGCTTCGAAAAAATGGAGTTACAGTCGCTTCATCATGTGACGGTGAGGGTGTTTGCAAAAAATGTTCGATTCAAAATGATTGGCTCAGTTGTAAACTGACGCTCAAGGAGTTTCTTGAGCGTCAGCAAGATGGGAAAATTTTTGTGAGTTATCTCTAGAGGCTTTTAAATCCACCACGGCCAGTGATGAAGTAACTATCAACCTGGCTATTAGCAACCATAATTGAACTGACTGTGTACTCCATGAGTATTGTAGCCCCGGCCACAGGATAGGTCTTCGTTCCTTGGTTTTGAATTCCGCCAAGTTTCATCGTCGCTGTGAAATCAAAACCAAAAAGTGTTCTCACGTTTTCAGGCACAATTTGAACAGCAGTGAGGTAAGCACCTTTACCGTCATAAGATCCGTTATAAGAATAAATGATGCTGTAGCGGTAAGAAACAACAGTCATGCCATAAAGATTCTCATAATCAATCTGATAAGTTCTTTTTACAGGTGCACTCCACCCTTCTGTATCTAGCATATCAACGGCTGCACCATTCACCCTTGGAATAACACTGATGGGAGCATAAGTTGAAGTATTTGATGGTTTCCCCTTAATCACGAGGCGATAGATATCTTCTCCTAGAGCAACGAGGTCTCTAGCGACAGAAATCACTTTACCCACTCGCTCAGTTCTACTTGGCTGACCATCTTGTGGTAACCCCTCAGGATTGATGGATCTTTCTTGAATAGTATTCAATTGACTTTGACCTAGAATCACTCTTTCAACTTCAGAAACTTTCATTTTCGAAATCGTATAGTGCTTCTTATCTATATTCGCTCGAACACTTGTTACTCCAAGTAGTACAGACACGAATAAGATCTTATTAAGATTCAAACCCATTTTTCCCCCTTTGGTTCTGAATGGGCCCTAAAGACCACACTCCGACCTACAAAGTCAAATTGCTGACACCATAGACCCTGTAAAAACTCTATGCTGCGTGTAGCCATTGCTACACTATGCTGAAAATTCAGTGTTTTTTTTCTTGTCAACGATTCAGATCGTTCAGTAGTATTAGCCCTCCTAACATAAGTAAGACTTATACGTAGCTTAATGTAACCTAATACAAGGACGCTTCATGAGATTCTCTATCCTGGCCCTCTCTCTCCTAACTTCTCTGTCGGTAAAAGCATTCACTATCGGGGCCTATAATATTAGAAATTTTGACTACGATGAACGTTACAAAATTAGAACCAATAAAACTGAACTCGCCTCTATCCTTAATAACCTTCAAGCTGATGTCTTAAGTGTTGAAGAAATCAATAATACTGCTGAATGGGACAAGTTTGTTCAATCTAAAATGCCTGGATACGATACAGAAGTGTCTCGTTGTGGTGGTGCCCACGGTCAAAGACTTGGCTTTCTTTATAACAAAAGTACAGTTGAGCTTCTAAGCTTTAATGAAGATTTAAGCATTAGTGAGCCAGGCGGCCAGGGGGCTTGTGATTCTGGTTCTCGTCCACTTGCAATTGGGTTATTTAGAATCAAATCAACTGGTCAAAAATTTTATGGCATGACGACTCACCTGAAATCTGGCTCCCAAGGTGAATCGATAGATAAGAGAACGAAGCAATTTGAAATCATCAAAAAAATAGTCAAAGAACTTAAATCTAAGACAGGAGTTCAGGACTATTTTATTGCTGGCGATATGAATACAACTGAGTACCTTTCTAGAGGTCATGATTATAAAATTTTAACAAAGCTTGTATCTGAATTAGGCATGACTGACCTTTCTTCTAACTTAAAATGTACTGCTTATTACTGGGGTGGAACTGATGATGGAATTGAAACTCCGTCTCTTTTGGATCACGTGATTGTAACTCAAGGTCTACTTAAGCTCAAAAGCAGAAACAGTGTTCAGGCCATGGCAACAGGCCACTGCCAAAGAGTGAGCTGCCGCGAAGTTCCAGTTCGAGAGCTCGGAGTGAGCTACGCATCAGTATCAGATCACTGCCCAGTGACTGCAACAATCCAATAAATAAACGAAGGTCCCGAAAGGGACCTTTTCTTTTTAAGACTCCCTCTATTAAAATACTCAAGAGGTTTAAGTATGAAATATCTAAGTATTGATTTAGAGGCGACTGGTCTAGCAGAAAATTGTCAAATTATAGAATTTGCCATGATTCCCTTTGATACTCAGCTTAAGCGTCTCGAGGAGCCACTTGCCCGTTCAGTTTATATCCACTGTCCATCATTTGAAGATCTTCGTGACTCACTTGACCCCTGGGTTAGGGAACACAATGAAAAGATCATCAGAAAGGCCCATTCTGAGGGACTTTTAATGAGTGAATTTAAGGAGTACTTAAAAAAGTATCTTGAGTCCCCAGAAGTTCGTTCATATTTTGGTAATCAAAAAATTGTTCTTTTTGGAAAATCAATGACGGCGATTGATCTCCCATTCCTAAACCGCGATCTTGGTTGGGATTTTATGAGAAAATACTTTCACCATAGAAATCTCGATCTCTCCGGGATTGGGTACTCACTCATCGACCTAGGTTTACTCCCAATGGGTATGGATTCTGGTTCAAATTTAATGAATTACCTTAATATGGGTGAAGTTGCTCACACAGCTCTAGAGGATGCCAAAAATACCGCCATCATGTATTTAAAAATTCTAGATAAATTTGAAACGATGAAGTGTTAATTACTTTCTTTTTGATTTTGAAAGATATTGAGCTGGGTTTCTTACTTTATTTTTAACTCGAATCTCAAAATGTAAATGAGGGCCCGTAGATCGACCCGTATTTCCCACTTCTGCAATCAGTTGACCCCGAGAAACTCTGTCCCCTTTATCCACTTTGTTCGACTTATTGTGAGCGTAGACAGTGAAGATGTCTTCAGTATGCGCAATCACAATCATATTTCCATAACCACGAATCCCGTTATCTGAATAGATCACCACTCCATCATCAACCGAAATAATAGGTGTTCCTTTAGGTGCCGGAATATCTACCCCATCATGATGCTTTCTTCCACGTGGGCCAAAATTTGAAGAGACTTTATAAAAATGAGGCACTGGCCACAGGAATCTTCCTCGCCCTAAGTCTCGATAATCCTCGATCACGTAGGTGTCCCTTAAAAAATAGGCTATTCCTACTTTAGAAGGGATGAAAATCCACTCTCCACCTTGAAAAGACTTATCGGGATTATGGGCCTTAAGTTCATCCAATGTTACGCCATGATTTTTAGCAACTTTTTTTACTTGGCCTGAGGATTCAATATAAACGTACTTTCCACTCTTCATCGAAGAGCAAGACGAAAGAACAAGAATGAGAATAAAACTAGCGAAAATATTTAGCATTAATCATCTCAACACATTTTAAAAGCTTGGAGTCATCTCTACCACGGCCATCAATTAAAGGATGGGGAGTAATAGAAATAAAGCCATCACTTATAGCTTGGCAGTCAGATTGCGGATTGTCATTAAATCCTTCATAATGACCGGCAATCCAAAAATACTCCCTATTTCTAGCATCAATTCTAGCATGAATTTCTTCCGAATAACGCCTAAAACCAACCTCAGTGATTTTACATCCCTTAATCTCCTTTAGAGGAAGATTAGGCACATTAATATTAATGAGATTTAAAGCCGGGCAAGTCAGATGAAGCCCACTTTCTAGACACCAGTTGATGAAGATAGCAGCACTTTGATACTTATGTTCTTCGTTTACAGCATTAAAGACGAGGCTGACTGCAATCGAGGGAATGTTATGAAAAGCGGCTTCTCTAGCAGCTGCAATGGTACCGGAGTAATAGAGGTCCTGACCTAAATTTGCACCTCGATTAATTCCAGACACCACAACTTCTGGACGATTATTCTTCATCACATGCCCCACTCCCATCAGGACACAATCCCCTGGAAATCCTGAGCAGCCATAAATATTGGGTTCTAATTTTTCAAGCCGAAGAGGTTTGTCTAAACTAATACTATGGCCAGTAGTGGATCTCTCTTCAAGGGGAGCAATAACTGTTGTTTCATAATTGGGTGATAGCTCTTGATAAAGACTCCTAATCCCTGGTGCCATGACTCCATCATCATTAGAAAGTAAAACTCTCATGAAACTAAACTCCAAATTTTCATCCGATTTAATTTATCGAAATCAACATTTCTATAACTCTTTTCAACTTCTCTCGTTAACTCGATACTGAGTTTTAAATCTTGATCGAATTTAAGACCTAAACTTTGTTCAAAATTATTGGCATGGAGATAAACATCCAAATGTCTCGCCTCAATCATTTTCCAAACATCACTTTCATGAGCATAGAAATCCTGATAATCAATCGGAAGGAAAACACCTTTCAAGTGATTTAATTGAAGGATCTCTCTCCACTCAGAAACTGGATTAAACATCCAGTAAAAATCATCTAAGCGAGATAAATCACTTATTTGTGAATGGTCTCTAATGACAGTTGTAAACTTGAAAGGATAATTTTTTAAAAGATTTTTATAGGATTGAATGGTGTCAGGACTCTCTTTCGAAAAGATGAGAAAAAAATGATCCGAATGGGCAACATCCAAAACGGATTTGGCCCCAGATATGGTCATAAAATTGAGACTCTGAGGTCTCAGATCAAAAGCAAATTCGTGAATCCCTAGATTTCTAAGATTGGTGAATGTTTTCTTGTCGTAAATGCCCTGGAATAAGAGATTTTTCATTCTCAAATAATACTACGAATGGCACCCATAAATTGAGTTCGGAAAGTTGTTCCTATTGATTCTGGATGAAATTGGTAGGTTAAGACATTCGATGACCTCGTAATCACGATCTCATCATGATGGATAAAGTTTTTAAAATAAGGATTTCGCGTTGCTGCCTGACTTAAAACGGCCAGGGAATTGTACCTTTGGACGTAAACGTCCCCCTGTATGTGAAGCCACTCTCTCCACTCAGTTGTGAGATCAAGTTTTATCTTTTGACCATGGAGTGGTTCTTTGGATCTAACGATTTCTTCATTTTGAAGGGCCCAAAAGATTTGATGACCTAAACAAACTCCAAAAAATGGTCTGTTCTCTTTTAGCCATGATTTAACTAAAGGAAAAATGGATTGGTAATCTTCTGGATGACCTGGCCCTGGACCTAAAATAAGTAACCCCTCAACGGGATTAACTTCATAGTCTTTCCAGTGAACAACTTGGACTTCAAGTTCAACAAGTAAGAGCTCCTGAACCACGTTATAAGAGAAACTATCCTCAAAATCTATGAAAGTCGCTTTGGTCATAGTCTCTTCACACCAAAATAATCATTCCGATAACGCTCAAAATTGTCGTCTCCGAAATTAAATAAAATATTAAATGAATAGCGCGAATCAACAATCGACTTTCGATAATTCAAATTAAAAATCCAACAATTATTATGAGGCATAATATCAATTGAATAAATCGTTCTAATATCTTTTTTGGCCGTTAAGTCCATGTCCTTTACCATTGCTACTCCGAGAGTGTCGGTTGGACGAACTTGTCCACCAACAGATAGGGATTTCAAATTCGATGATGAAAAGGAGTTGTAGTTATAATTTGAGAAAAGATTTATGTATTCAAAACGTCTTGTAAAATTGAGATTAAAGATATTTTGATTATCATAATGAAAATAGAACTCCTGCATCCCAACGAACCATTTATTACCCGTGTAACCTGATTCGATCATGAGTCTCGTTAGTCTTTGTCTCAAATCTTCAAACTCCTGATTGTTTAGAAGATAACCTTGGGAGACATTGAGCCAAGAAATTCTTGAATAAGTAAAATTATCTCTTAAGAATTTATCATCCTCTAAGAAGCTAAAATTTTTGGGAGATTTTCTTATGATCGTATTGTTCCACTGTAACTCAACAGTATTTTCCGGAGGGACAACAGTTCTGGTTGAATTTGCACCAAATAAGTACTCCTCAGATCTTAGAGCATCTTCATAATCAAATTGTCCTGCCTGTTGGGTTCTAATCTGATTAATGAATCTTTTATTGCCGTAAGTATTCTGAGACGAAATAAAGTGATGAACGAATTTAAACTCTTGGGAGTGACGGTAACTGTTTCTCACTTGAATGATATTATCTTTTGAGAGTTCTGATTCAAACTCTGGGATCTGACCCACCAGTCGATTTTTTTTCACTTCTTTTTGAAGTGGGGTAAGCCCCTGCTCTCTAGATTCTCTAAGCCTTTTGAGGTCTTCTTTTGAAATAAGCCGAAGTGGGATTTTCTCCTCAAAAGCGAGACCGAAAATTCGGTCCATCGTAAAGCTCGCCTCAGTTTTTATAAGACCTGTATTCTTTCCGGCCATGGGCTCATTAGAATTAGTAAAGTCATAAGACTGTTGATCAAAAATGTAGCGGGACTTAAAGCTAACAGGCCCCCAGGTTAAAAGATGCCACATGAGATAAGGCTGAGCTGAAATTCTGTTGGCATTTCTTAAATAAAGGCTCTCATCTTCTCTGACTTGCCTAAATCTAGTGAAAGAGGCATCTGCACCAACGGCGATATGCTGAAGGAAGGGAATATCTGACTGGATAATGGAATGAGGAACAGTACTTAAATTAACCCTTGGCATGACTTGCACATAAGAGCGATCGAACTCAGTGGAATCAGAAAATAATTGGTTTCGTAAATAGTTCGCCTCTGTATTAATCGAAAATAAATCCTGGCGCCAATTCACAATTCCCTGAAAACCAAAATCAGAACTCGTGATCCTTGGATCAGTGTATTGTGGGTAATCTCGAATAAAATCGAGGTCTCTTGTACCTGTATATCTAAAGTGTGAATTGAGATTTGGAGACCAAAACTGATGGGATTCTACGTCCGCAAAATAACGGAAAAACTGCTCACCAGATGGGCCAACGTTACTCTGACCAGGCCAGTAAATGGTGTCATTCACTAGTCGGGAATTTAATTCAAGCCAACTCATCTCGGAGAATCTTTGCCGGTACTGAAGGTCTCCTCCGTATCCTCTTTTGGCCCAAAAAGTTGGACTTAGAGTCGCGTCTTTATGATCATCAATCGCCCAAAAAAATGGTTGCTCAAATGATAAACCTTCACCAGTTCTCTGGGAGATACGAGGGATCAATAGACCCGACTCTCTCTTCGCGAGGATTGGTAAAACGATATAAGGGATATAAATAATATCGACACCCTTAACTTTAAAAAGACCATGTTTAATCTGAACGTACTTACCAACGTTGAGCCTTATGTAATTCCCATAAATCGCCCAAGATTCCCTGCAGTCTTTGCAAGTTGTGAATTCTGATTCCTTGGCGAGGTATTCGTTTTCGTTGATCCGAATAAGTTCTCTCGCCACAAGATTAAAGTCAGAAGTGAGGATTCGGGCATTTTTAATGTGGGCGGCACCAGTAGCGATATTGTAGTCAAGATGGGAGCCATAAAGAGTCATGTCTTTAGTGATGAAGCGGACATTCCCCTCAATTTTTACCGTCATGGTCTCTTGATCAAGGGAAGCGAGTTCCCCGTAGACCGTGTCTTTTTGACTGATGATGACGACATTCCCTACGGCCTCAAAATAACGACCATTATTTTTTCTATAGGCCTTATCTGAGTAAACAGAAATCTTATCCCCAAGAGTTAATTGAGCATCGTTAGAAGCAAGAGAGTGACTTGAAGTAACCCAAGAAATAATAAGAACCAGTAACCAGCACACGCTGATTTTTGTTCTGTCCATGAACATAGTTCTCAATATCTTTAACAAAACTTAGCCCTTCTTCCCGCGATAACTTTTCGATTTCAACCACTGTGGCCGCTTTCGGGTGATCAAAGGTTGTTATGACAACATTTCCTAAACCTGACTTAGAGAGCATTCTCATCATGACTTTTAAATCTGAAGAATCTCTTTTAGAAAAGGCAGCAATGACAGTGTCAAATCTTGATCTCTTAAAATTATAGGTCTCAGAGTGTAAAAATTGAATCAGTTTTCTCATCCCATCAACATTGTGTGAGCCATAAAAAAACCACTCGTTTCTACCCTTTACGACTTCACCTCTATTTTCTAGTCCAGGGACTAAATTCCACTCATTTTGACTAAAATCCTGGCCAAACAATTGACAAAATGCCGCGGTGGCCAAAGCGAGATTTCTCCTCGAAAAATCAAAATCTGGGATTTTTAGAGTGTCATTCAAAGAAATGGTTCGGGCACCAACAGAATCGGCCATCGATCTGGCCCTTTCAATAAGGTATTTTCTATCAAGAAAATGTATGAAAGAGGTGCTTGGTCTTAAAGTTCCTAATTTTTCTTTGAGAATCTGGTCATATCTTCTACCTAGAATTTCCTGATGATCCCTAGAAATCGAAGGTAAGAGAACCATCTCGGCATCAAAGACATTAACCGCATCTAACCGTCCACCTAACCCGACTTCTAAGAGTAAAAATTCTGGATTCTGTCTTTGGGCCCAAGTGCAAAATACAAAAAATAAAAACTCATAATAACTAAGTTTATAATGATGCTCTTCAACCTTTTTATGACATTCAAGAATAAGCTTCTCTAAAACCTCTTGGTCAATCTCCCCTTCTTCAGTTCTAAATCTCTCGGTTAAGCGAGTAATGTGAGGAGAAGTCCATGTACAGTGACGATGTGATTTAAGGAGTTCAGATAAACGTAGAGTTGTCTCACCCTTTCCATTGGTTCCGGCGATAATCACGATTCTTAATTTATTTAATTGAGGAAGGATGTCTTTAAGAGCGAGTTTAATACGATCAAGACCAGGGTTCATTTGCTCCTGCCCATAATGGGTCAGGAGCCAAGCCGTGAGATCCATAAAAGTAAACTAGTTTCCAAACATTTTCACAAAAAAACTTAATTCTTTTTTAAGATCTTTCCTGTGAATAATTCGATCAATAAACCCATGATCTTTTAAAAACTCAGAACGCTGAAACCCCTCAGGAAGAGTCTGACGAATCGATTGCTCAATCACTCGAGGTCCCGCAAATCCAATGAGGGCCCGCGGTTCAGAAATGTTTATATCTCCAAGCATGGCAAAGCTAGCGGCCACACCACCAGTAGTGGGATCAGATAAAAGGGAAATATAAGGAATACCTGCTGACTTCAGGCGAGCTCTAGAGGCCGATGTTTTTGCCATCTGCATAAGGGATAAAATTCCTTCCTGCATTCTCGCTCCACCCGAGCAAGAAACCACGATCACGGGAATCTTTTTTTCAAAACCAATATCCATCGCAAGGGCCACTTTCTCACCGGTCACAACTCCCATCGATCCACCCATGAAGCGGAAATCCATGACAGCGAGAGCAACATGTTTTCCATCAATCGTCGCCGTACCACAAACAGTCGTGTCTTTGATTCCAGTTGTTTTGATCGCCGACTGAAGTCTTTGAACATAGGGCAATTTATCTTGGAACTGAAGTGGGTTATTTGAAATGAGATCAGGACTAATTTCTTCAAAACTGTTCTCATCTGTCATGACGGCAATTCGCTCATAGGCCGAAATACGGTAATGATAATCACAAAGTGGGCAGACACTCATATTTTCTTCAAGCTTATCCGCCTGAAGAATCTCTCCACATTGGTTACACTTCTTCCAAAGCCCAACCGGTGTATTAGAGACGACTTTTTTAACGTTCTTTAATTTTGGGTTTTTGACCTGATGAAACCAGCCCATGCTGTCCCTTCCCTTTTAAAATTAATGAGGACTCATCTTAGACCCGAGAATGAGAGGTTGAAAAGAGAATTGCCACCCTTTGTGGGCATTATGGCCAGAAAAAGGTCTTAATTTTACTGAAAATAACTCAGTAAGCCATTGAAATACCAGATGATTAGGACTCACCTTCACCAAAGTTAATCATAAAAAGAATTTACCCACTAATCTATTAAGAGAATGAACCAAGAATCCGATAAGACCAATCAAGGTATATCTATGCTAAAAAATTGTCTTAAAACTCTCGTTGTCTTTTTGATTCCTCTTATGAGTTTTGCTCAGATTGGGTCTCTGTCTTACGAGGATTTTGTCCATCTTTCTGAAAAAGACCAGGATAAGTTTGTCATCAAAACCATGGAACTTATTGTGAGGCTTGAAAATTCTCACAGAAATGATCCTAGAACCATGCATTTTACTGAGGAAGAAGAAAAGAAATTCACATTGTTTCTAAAGCAGCTAAAAGGGACTTTATTTATTGATGAGGCCCACGCTTTTCCTGGAAATTACTTGGCCGACCGAGAGTGGGATAGAGCCGCAAAGGACTTTACAGAACTCATCACTAAAGACTCCAATAAGAAAAAGTGCGTTTATGCTGGCTGGATTTCTAAGGCTATCGGGGAAGGTAATAACGTTACCTGTGCTCATCCAGGTTACCTAATGGGAGATAAATCCCAGAGAGACAATACCCCTGAGGGTCGCGCCTATATCGCTCCAAAAAATGGCTCAGATTGTGATCAGGGTGGAAAAAAAAAGATTCAATGTAGTCCGGTCATCTTCGGATATAAATCTATTAAAGATAGGACTCCTTTTTGTGTTAGTGCTGAAGATATGGCGAGAAATTCTTCTTTTGACTGTATGCAAGCGGCTCTTGACTTGGACACGAATAATAAAGGCGACAGTAAAGAAGATCGTCTTAATTACATCAAAAGCCGTTTAACAGACCAGAAGAACAGAGATGTTTTTAAACAAGTTCACGAATTTAATTATAAAATGTGCGTGTGTGATTCCAAACCAATCCCTGCCAATTTCTCAAATGATTATTTAAAAGAAATTCAGCTTCACCAGACTTGTTACGGGATTATGAAGATGATTGGGGAAACCGCTAAAATGTGTAGTGATACCGACCAAATTTCGTCAACCGATTTATCAATATTTACAAAATTGGATGAATATATTAACGCCCAAGTCAATAAACAACACTTCGGATCTAATTCTAAAATTCCGGCGAATACCTACGGTGGTTGGTACAGTAATTACATAAAAAACTTAAGAAAAAATAAGACTACCGAATATGTCCGCCTGTGCGGTGGAAAAGTAACTCCACAACCAAAGCCAAAAGATGAACCAATCTTCACCTGCAAAGGCACTTGCGACATTGATAAACCTGAAAAAGGTAAAATGCAGTGTGAGCTTTCGATCAAAAAAGACAAAGAACCTGATAAAAAAGAGACTAAACAATTCTCAACAGCAGATTATACTGATGATGGTTTAAAGACTCAGAAAAAACAATTAATGATTATGCCTGAAAATTCTACAAAAGAAATTAATTGTGAAATCACGGCAAAGACTCCAGTTGTTGTTATACCTGAGCCAAAACCTGAGCCAAAACCTGAGCCAAAACCTGAGCCAAAACCTGAGCCAAAACCTGAGCCAAAACCTGAGCCAAAACCTGAACCAAATAAAAAGAAAACGTACTCTTGTGAGTCCATCTGTGTAAAAGATGAAGACGTAGGCAAAGATGGAAAAATTTGTACTCTCGAAGTCACAATTCGTGAAGAAGGAGTCGAATTTGATAAATTTGATAAAATTGAAGGTAAACCTTTTACAGGAGTTCCAAAATACAAGCCCGACGGTGAAGAAAAAGATATAGATTGTCCTGAGAAAAAATCTGAAGATCCTGAGGTTGATACAAGTAAACCAACGATTAAAGTCACGGCGATTGAAGGTAAAGAAACATACAAAGTAAATGCCGTTAAAGAAAACGATAAAGGCTGGACTTTTGGCTGGGCGATTAAAGGTGAAAAAGATGTTGATGTCTCAGGAGTTAGTAAAGATTGGGAAAAAAAGCCAGAAGAAGAACCCAAAGGATTTTCAAATGATGGCACGGCCACTTCAGAGGCCCCTTTAGCCCCTGATGAGTTCCTTCAAAAACGAGGAAAAGTTGATTTTAAAATCTGTGGTCAACTCACAAAAGGGAATGAAGTTATTGAGGACTGCGCACTCATTAAGAAACTAGAAGAATCAAAAAAACCACCAGTCGTTGGCCCTCAAGGGAATAATATGCCAGCGGCACCACCGCAACCAATTATTAGAAGATCAAGTGATGCATCTGCAATTGGTATTAGGTAAATTTTAAAAATTAAAAATTTCTCCATCACGACTGAGGACCCTTATGCGGTCCTCTTTCATTTCTTGGATTTCTTTTAAAATAATCTCTCGATAAGATGGCTTTAAGTGAGTGAGGATCACGGGAATAAGTTCAGGCATTTTCTTCATTTCAAACTTAAGAGAATTTGCGGTGTGATGGTCAGAAACCTCGGCCACTTTTTCTAAACTATTTGGAAAACTCACCTCAGTAAAAATCGCCTTTAAATTTTTAATCTTCCGAGCGATCTCCCAAATGCGATCAGTGGGCCCTGTATCCAAAGTAAATAAAATAGCGACCTGATCTTTCTCGACAATAAATCCCATCGCATCATGAGCGTGCTTCACTTTAATAGGAGTGATATCAAACTCTCCTATTCTTAACTTCACTTCCTCACGAATAGAGTTGAAGTTAATAGTGGGTGACTCCACTGAAGGAAGCTCACTAAAGTCGGGCCAAATGATATTGTTAAAAAGATGATCTTTAATGATTTTCTTAACGGTCTCATGGGTAAAAACCTCAAATGGCTTCTTCCTCATCCCAAAACAATTGTCGCAAAGGAAAGCGAGATCTTTAATGTGATCTAAATGACAATGAGAAATAAGAATATGATCTATTTTTGACTGCTCTTCCACTGAGAGTGTGCTCGCAACAGCACCAGCATCAATCAGAAGCTTATCATCAATTAAAAAAGAGGTCGTTGAATGACCCTTGGAGAGACCACCATGGCCTCCAAGAATTTGTATTTTCATGATTTAATTCTAAGGCGATTAATTTTTTTACTCAAGAAAACTCAGGACTCCCTCTTATGGGATGTTAATTCCGAATAAATTTCCTTAGTTGGGCGATCAAGAATTTCTGCAATTAATTTCGCTACTTGCTTGGGGTTTGCCCCTTTCGCCATAATATCTTGCGCTATTTCTTTTAAGGCAGACGAAGACTTTTGAGAAGATTCTTTATTGTGAAACAGAAGAACAAACTCCCCCTTAAAGTTAATTTCAGTTTTTTTAACCATCCATTCGTGCGCCTTAAATTTTTCTACTTGCTCAAATTTTTTTGAAAGTTCACGAACAAGACAAATATCAACATCAGGGCGAGTTTTACAAAGCTCATCAACTGTCTCTTCCACTCTTGTTGGCGCCTCAAAAAAGATGTGAGTGCCGTAGCCCACTTCACTAAAGATTTTTATTCTCTTCCCAGACTCCCTAGGAAGAAATCCATGAAACTGGAACGGTATAGGAGGAAGGCCAGATAGCTCAAGCGCCATGATCGGTGAAGAAACTCCAGAGAAGGATTCAACTTTAAATCCTCTCTCATACGCAGCCTGCACCAAGGGGAAAGCAGGGTCCGAAATCATGGGACTTCCAGCCTCTGAGGCAACATAGAGATCATCTTTTTCTAAGATCTCCAGAAGCTTTATGACCTGAATTGATTCAGATTGATCATGAAGAGAGAAAATTCTTTTTCCAGAAACAGATATTCCCAAGTGATTTAGGAGCTCTTTAAATACCCGAGTATCTTCGACGGCGAATATCGTTCCTGTTTTTAATGCCTCAGAAACTCTTTGGGTTAGGTCTCCAAGATTTCCAATTGGTGTGTTTAACAGAATGATTTTTCCCACTCTAATCCCCTTTGAAGTCCCATGGTAAAATTTAATGAGGCACAAAAGCCTAATTAATTCTAAAGGAGTTACCCCATGAGTATGAAGGCCAATATTTTAAGAGACGCTAATGGAAACATTATCGTCCATATGCAAGGGGATTTAAACTACGATCATTCATTTCCACTGCGTTCTGAACTACAAAATATCTCTAACTCTAATCCCAATGCCAAAATCACTATTGATTTAGGTGCAATCGACTTTGTCGGTTCATCAGGGATTTGTCAATTTGTAGAGACTGTAAAATTTCTGAAAGAAGGTCATAAATCAACGGTTAAAATCTCAAACGTTAAACCAGAGTTTCTAAAAATTTTCAGACTTCTCTCTTTAAATGAAGCTGATTATGTCGCTGAACTTATGAATTTTGACAATGACGAAACAGATAACCTCAACACTCGCTTTGGGAACAGAAATCAAACTTTCGAAAACTAAAAGTTATATTGAATAAGATTGATTTGGAGAGGGGGTATTGAGCTCCCTCTTTTTTTGCCACCAAGGGAGAACGCTCCACCATTAAATTTTTCCTGAATGACTCTAAAGCGCTCAAAGAAACCGCCATCTCCGGCGCCCTCTCCACCACCACCTTCACCATCCTGATACTCCTCTCCATAAATATCCGTAGATTCCTGGTAAGGAGAAGAATTATCCTCGTAATTTCCATATTGCTTCTGGTGATGTGAAACGAGAACATAGGCCCCAAAAAAGATACCTGCATAAAGACCTAAAGACGCTCCTTGAGCAATCGCACGAGGTGAAGCTCCGAAGGCCATAGAGGCCGTTCCTAGAAGGGCACCACCACCTGCTCCATAACCGGCCATAGTTAAGAAGGCTTTCGCCTTAGCAGGCATCTCTGCTCTTGCCTCATTAGAAAAGGTCATCGTTAAAGTGATTAAAAGAACTAAGTAAGAGCAGATTATTTTTCTCATATTAATAAGAGTAATGAATCTTTGAATTTTTGGCAAAATAAACAGATAACCAACATTTCTAGTCAACAAAATGGGCCAAACTCATCATAAATTAGAAGAGTCCTAGAAGGACAACCAAACAAAGAAGAAATAAATTTTTGAGCGCCAAATAGTCTAAATTTCTGACCTCTTTGAATCATTTCAATTCCCACGACAGAACTTTTAACTTCAGCTATTTCCACGATCCAACCCGTGCTTATTTTTCTCATCCGCACAAGATCAAGTTGCCCTAGATTTCGACTCCGGAGGAGTTGTTCTGAAATAAGAAGTGGAATCCCTTCTTGATGAAACGTTAAGGAGTGTTGAATTTCTTTTTTAAGACCGGATGAATTCCTTAACACCTTTAAAGGTCTGCCTGTGGATGGGACTAGGTCCGTGGAGTTCAATCGCCTTTCGGTGCTCTTTTGTAGGGTAACCCGCATGAGTATTAAATCCATAAACTGGGTAGAGTTTATGCATCTCTTGCATAAATGAATCCCGTTTTTCTTTAGCAAGGATCGATGAGAGTCCAATGAGAAGAGACTTCATATCTCCCTTCACAATCGGTATCTCCGTCCAAGGAGATTCTTTTATCCCCCATTTGAACTTTTTATTTCCATCAATTAAAACGGTTGTTGGATGTTTTTTCTTAACTGAAAGTGCTTCAGATGCTTCTCTCATCGCTCTTAGACTTGCCGATAGAATATTTTCTTCATCAATCACTTGATGATCCATCTCCCAAGAGACGAAGTGAATTTCAACACCTTGAATATTGATCACCCCAATTTTTCTAAATGGTAGATCACTCACTCCAAGCTTTTTTAGAACTTCAATTCTTTTTGATGAAGATAATTTTTTTGAATCTTGAATTCCCACTTTCTTAAGGGCCTTAAGAACCGTCTTTAATTCTTCCTTGGAATGAATGTCTAAACAAATGGCCCCTGCAACGACAGGTCCACTTAAGGGGCCACGTCCTACTTCATCAGTTGCGATAATGGTGTGTGGAAAGGTTGAAATTAATTTTAATTCAAGCATGAACTGATTCTATCAAAAAGAGTAACCAAGATTCAATCCAAAGAGCACAAACGTAGGAATTCTATTAAAGGTTTTTAGACTATCCTTGAGATCATTTCTGTCGGCACTATCGGCAACATCATTCAATGAATTGTCATCAATTTTGGTGGTCACAAGTGGGTAGTTAATACGGATCCAATCAACTCCAAAAGTTATTCCATTAGACCACTGCCAGCGGTTCCCTAGACCAGCAGTGACTCCTAGATTTTCAGCACTAAATCCAGTTGAAATTTTATTTCCCAGAGTATCTAGATAATCATTTCCAAGCTTGGCACTAAAGCGGCTATAAACTCCACCAAACGAGAAATGAAAAGAATTTGAAACATAGTAACGTGCTTGAAGAGTGGAGCGGCCCTCGCTTATTTCCCCAAGTTCAATTCCAACAAAAGAGGTACTGAAAGAGGCCCAAGAATATTCACCTTCAAGAGACCATTTATCATTAAAAATATAGGTGTAACTTCCAGTGTATTTCGATGGAATCCAAGTCGTGATGATCTGATTCCCTAGCATGAGTGTATTTTTTGAGTTGGAGCGATTTTCTTTAGTGGATTGCGCCCAAAGAGAAGCGGAAAAAAATAAAAAAAGAAGAGTCCATTTCATAAACTAAATCCAAAAAAAAAGGGGTCCAAAACTGGACCCCTTCGAAGTGTAAAACGTTAATGATTAACGAGAGTAATCAATAGCTACGCGAGCTGCTTTACCTGTTCTTTCACGTAAGTAGTTGTGTTTAGCGCGACGAGATTTACCTTTAGAGATAATCTTCACACCTTCAACTGCTGGTGAATGGAATGGGAATACACGCTCAACGCCAACGCCGTCAGAAATCTTACGAACGCGGAAGTGACCATTCATTTGACCAGGGCTTTTCATAGCAATGCATGTGCCTTGGTAAACCTGAATACGAGTCTTCTCGCCTTCTTTGATTCGAACAGCTACTTCAACAGTGTCACCTGTTTTGAAAGCTTCAAACTTAGAAGAATTCTGGTTTGCATACTTCTTCTCAACAACATCAATCAAATTCATAAAACCCTCTCAAACGAGACTTCCTTAAATCAACTTATAGACTTCAATTGAGTCATGTGATCAGAGGGAAGGAAAAAATTAAAGGATCAGAGGCTCCTGGCCAGTCGGTCACAATAAATTGCAACTGCTGAGCGAACAGACAGATGATTATATCCGTCATCTGCTATGCCAAAAATAGGCTCTAGCCGAAAATCGGCCTGTTCAACAACCGGAGCGGTTAATCCCCATCCTGTACCAAATAACAAGAACATAGGTGTACCGTCAACGCTTATCTTCTGGATAAGCTCTTTTTCTTTTCCATCGTAACTCTCAAAATTCGCCCCCGTCACAACAACGCAGGGCTTCTTCCCTTCTATCTCCGTAATTTTCTTAATCGCATCTTGAATGGAGTCAATAACCTCCGCTTCAGCTAAGGCATTCCTTCGGTCAGGATTGTAGATGAGTCCCGAGTCCGCTTCCCAAAAGCCCAGGATCTTTTTCACCATCGCCTGCTGGTTCTTAATCGGGGTCACAATAAAGTATTTTTTAAAGCCAAAAGTTCTCGCAGAGCGAGCGATATCGTGAATGTCTAAGTTTGTGACAGAGGTGGTGATCTCACTCCCGTCTTTAGACTTAATTGGTCCGTGAACTAAACCTATGTAACAAGGAACAGGAAAAGGCATACGTATCCATTTGAAATGAAGAAAGCATTTGAATAGCTTGGGAGTATGCAAAATGTCTAGGAAAATCGGCCTTATTACGCTTTCCAATAAGGGTATAATCAGTTACAAAAAGGGACTCTAAAACCACCCTGCAAGGTTAACCATTTATGGAAACAAACCCACTGAATTTTCGCTCAAACGAATTATTCCTGATTGCTGGCCCCTGTGCCGTCGAATCAGAGAATCAGTTAAAGGCGATCCTCACAAGTGAAAACCGCCCTACTCTAATTCGTGGTGGGATTCACAAGATGAGAACCAATGCAAAGTCTTTCCAAGGCATGGGGGATGAGGGAATTGAAATCGTAAAAAAATTAAAAAAAGAAATTCCCTTTGATTTTATCACTGAAGTGACTGATGCTCGCCAAATTGAGGCGCTCCTACCGACCACATCCGTTTTTCAAGTGGGTGCTAGGAACATGTATAACTACGAGCTTTTAAAAGAGCTCTCTCGCTACAACCGTCCTGTGATTTTAAAGCGTGCTTTTAGTGCCACGATTTCTGAGTGGCTTGGTGCTGCTGAGTATTTATTTAACTTAGGTGAAAAAAATATTATTTTGTGTGAGCGCGGTGTTCGCTCGTTTGATAATAAACTAAGAAACCTTCTTGATTTAGGTTCTGTGATTTATCTTAAGAAACATACTCCTTTTAAAATCATCGTGGATCCTTCTCACAGTATGGGACTCACTCCTTACGTGGCGGATGCGGCCTATGCTGCGGTGGCGGCTGGAGCAGATGGACTTATTGTTGAAGTTCACCCAGAGCCCGCTTGTGCTCTCTCTGACGGTCAGCAGGCACTCAATATCCAGCAGTTTAATGAGATGGTTAAAAAACTAAAACAACTCGCTCCCGTGTTTCATAAAGAATTGAGGTTATAGTTATGGCAAAAGCAGATTTTGTTCGAGTCATGTTTAATGATATTGCCCATAAGTATGATCTCTTGAATGATGTTTTATCTGTTGGGACTCATAGGCTTTGGAAAAAAGCTTTCATCAAGTTTGCTTTAAAGCAAAATCCTAAAACAGCTCTTGATTGCGCTACGGGAACTGGAGACATTGCTTTTAAACTTAAAGAATCTTGCTCTGGGCAAGTGGTGGGAATTGATTTTTCTCAAGGCATGATTGATTTTGCACTTGAGAGAGCAAAAGTGAATCCACTTCCTGTGGAATTTAAAGTCGCGGACATTCAAAAGCTTCCCTTCTCTGATAAGGCGTTTGATATCACCACCATCTCCTTTGGTATTAGAAACGTTGAGAATCTTGATCTCGGTTTAAAGGAGTTGGGGCGAGTTTCAAATGGGGTTTATATTTTAGAATTTGGTCAGCCAAAAAACTCTTTTTTTAAAACGCTCTATTTTGGGATGCTTAAAATGTACGTTCCTCTTTTTGGACTTATTTCAAAAAGAAAAGATGCCTACGAATATCTCATCGCGTCCTCTGAAGCTTTTCCTTCTGCTGAAAAATTCGTGGATATCATGAAAAATAATATGACCTTCAAAAACTATGGCTATAAACCTGTTTTTGGTGGAATCGCCTACATCTACTACGCTAACTAGAGGCCACTATGATTTCTCCTCTCTTTGACCCCAATGAATGGAATGAAGTAACGGATTTGAAGTTTCAAGACATTACTTTTCATAAAGCTAAACACACCGGTGCCGTAAGAATTGCCTTTAATCGCCCTGATTTAAGAAATGCCTTTAGGCCTCAAACGGTGGATGAACTCTTAAACGCTCTTGAGTGGTCCCATCGCCAAAATGATGTGGGTGCCATTCTTCTCACTGGAAATGGGCCTTCCTCAAAAGACGGAGGCTGGGCCTTCTGCTCTGGTGGAGATCAAAGTGTCAGAGGAAAATCAGGTTACGAATATAAAGATAATAAACCAGGTATGCCGACGGCCCACGGGCGCCTTCATATTCTCGAAGTTCAGCGCATGATCCGCTTCATGCCAAAAGTCGTGATTGCTCTTGTTCCAGGTTGGGCCGTGGGTGGTGGACACTCCCTTCACGTGGTGTGTGACATGACTATTGCTTCAAAGGAGCACGCTCAGTTCATGCAAACTGACGCCAGGGTCGCAAGTTTTGATGGTGGCTTTGGTTCCGCGTATCTAGCTCGTCAGGTGGGACAAAAAAGAGCGAGAGAAGTCTTTTTCTTAGAAGAAAAATATACCGCACAAGAGGCCTATGAAATGGGCATGGTGAATAAAGTTGTCACTCACATGGATTTAGAAAAAACTGGTCTAGAGTGGGCAAAAAAGATTTGCAGTAAATCTCCAACGGCCATCAGGATGCTTAAATTTGGATTTAATCTTATTGATGATGGACTCGTGGGCCAGCAGGTTTTTGCTGGTGAGGCGACACGTCTTGCTTACGGGACAGAAGAAGCCCAAGAAGGAAGAAATTCCTTTTTAGAAAAGCGCCAAGCGGAATTTGAGACATTTCCCTGGATGTACTAAATGAGTGGATCCATTTCTCTTTTAGATGAATGGATGGACCAGAGTTTTTGGACTCAAGGGGCCTTCATGACTTCACCAGATGAAGAGTGGGTCATCTTAGGTAAAGGTGGGGAAAGAGGGATCACGGAAGTTATGATTGAAGGAGATCATCCCGTTTTTTACTTAAAGGATTTTTTTCAAAACTCCTTTGTGACTTATACTCCCACTCATACTCTTAAAGTCTCACGTGGGCATCTTGTTAACTGGCTTCAAGAAAAAAGTATCCCCGACGCTCACTTTTCCCCCGTTTCAAATGATGATGATCTTTATCAAAAAGATTTTTTAACGTTAAAGCATCACCTTAAAAACAATCTAGAAAAAGTGGTCTTAATCTCACGAGAGAGCTTTGAAGCCTTCGAAGGTGAGAGTTCCATTAAGCTTCTGTTTAAAAAAGCCTTTCTTTTTGGAGCGGGTCTCCCCTACGGGATTTGGGATAAGCACACTGGGATGATGGGAAGTACTCCGGAAGTGTTATTTGAAATTAAAGATGATGAACTTCAGACGTTTGCTCTGGCCGGTACCTCAAAAAAAGGACTCGAGAGCGAGCTTCTACATTCAAAAAAAGATCTTCATGAGCATAATCTTGTGATTCGGGACATTGTCGAGAAAATCTCTTCTTTTACTCAAGACGTGAAGGTTTTCACGACTGAAATTTACCCCTTTAAAAATTTAATTCACTTAAAAACCCAGATTTTAGGAAAGATTCATTCCACAAATTATACGGATCTTATTTGCACACTCTCTCCCACTGCGGCCCTAGGTGGATACCCAAAAAAAGAATCAAAAGAGTTTCTTCTGGGTTCAAGTTATTTTGATAAGTATCCCGTTCGCTACTTTGGATCGGCCTTTGGGGTCATGACAAAAGAGACGAAGGCGTTTCTCGTGGCGATTAGAAACGTTCAGTGGAAGGAGTCAGAGCTCTTTATTGAATCCGGAGGCGGAGTCGTGAGTGAGTCGGATTTTAGTAAAGAACTTGAAGAAATTCATTTAAAGCGAAACACCATTAGAAAGCACTACCTATGAAGATGAATCTCTCTCGAATTTATTTTTGCACTGGAGCTAGAAACCATGATCTTTTAAAGGTCATGGAAAATATTCCGACCTATTTTGAATACGACGAAAGGGTCGCAAGTTTCAAGGCCCTGGGTTTTTCGAAAGTGAGTTCTGCTCCTGTCGCGATTTGTACCACCAGTGGAACAGCGGTCTCTGAGACGGTCTCCGCGATGCTTGAGGCCTATTATTCGGAAGCCCCACTTGTTCTTATTACGGGAGATCGCCCAAAAAAACTTCACGGCACGGGCTCCCCTCAGACAGTTGACCATGAGTTATTAACGAGAGGTGTGAGACGCGACTATGTTGAAATTTCTCTAAAGGATCTCGGCTCCTTAACTCTAGAGGGACTTAAGTTTCCAGTTCACATCAATGTTTTAGTGGATGACACCATCCCTCATGAATTTAAAACTCTGCGCCATGACTCCATGGATGGATTTAAGTCTTTTATCCAAAAATTCTCTCGTCCTCTTTTTCTTTTCTCCCACGAGCACACGTCGATGAGGGACTTTGTTCATAAATTTTCAGAACAAGAACTTCCCTTTTACGCAGAATCCTTAAGTGGCGGAAGAGAATTATCCTCAATTAAAACGGAAAAAATGCTTCTCTCTTTATTTAAGCGAGGTGAGTTTGATTCCATTATTAAAGTGGGACACACTCCACTCTCAAAACTCTGGAGGCTTTTAGAAAAAACTCCACTTCCGGTTTTTAGTTTCGACTCGAGGGGGCTATCAGGGCTTTCTTACGGGGAGATTCTCCCTTGGGGTTCCAAGGAGCTACTTTCTTCGAGTGAATTTTGGAAGACACTTGAAGAGCTTAAAAAAAGAGACTTCTCTGGCCATGATAAAAAAGAATTACATGAGCTTATTGTAAAATATCCACAGAGTGAGATCTCACTCTTTTCTCAGCTTCAGGATCATTTTTTAGAGGATGACTCCATCTATCTAGGAAACTCTCTTGTGATTCGGTTTTTTGAACTGACTCAAAAGAAGAAATTCCGCCTTTATGGAAACCGTGGTGTGAATGGAATTGATGGGCAACTCTCCTCAGCGATGGGAGTCGCGAGTGGAGTCAAAAATAAAGTCTATGCAATCTTAGGTGACGTCACGACGTTTTATGATTTATCAAGTCTCATTCAAATGCCAGAGAACTTAAGGCTTATTATTATTAATAATAAGGGTGGAAGAATTTTTGATATGCTTAACCTTGATAAGAGAATTGTTCTAGAGCACGACAATAACTTTAAAAAAATCACTGAGGGCATGGGGCTTACTTATAGCTCGGATATCACAAAATTTGGTGAGGTCCAGGTTCTTGAGCTCTTCCCTGATCCAAAAGAAACTCAAAGCTTTTTAGAGGAGTGGAACACGTGATTCATGTTTTTCATGGCTTTTTGGGTTCACCGGAGGATTTTTCTTTTCTTCGCTCCGATGGGGTGACTCTTCATGATCTCACTAACCTGAAGTCAATTGAGATTCATCCAGAAGACACTCTCGTGGGTTACTCCATGGGGGGAAGAGTGTGTTTGGAGTTAGCATCTCGTGTTCATTTTCAGATTAAAAAATTAGTTCTTCTAAACGCTCACCCAGGACTAGAGGAAGAGGAAAAAGAGAATAGAGCTCGGTTTGAAGAAAGTGTCCTGAATAAATTAAAAAAACTTTCAAAAGAAGAATTTCTCTCCTGGTGGAATGATCTTCCCCTTTTCTCATTTGATAAACCCATTAACCCCTCGGATGACATTTATTCCAAGGCCCATGATTTATTTCAAAAGTATAAGTTATCTCAGCAAAAAAATTACCTCCCCGAATTGATTAAGCATAAAGAGAAGATTCTAATGATCCTGGGTCTATTTGATGAGAAGTACATGGATCTAGGAAGTGAGATCTTTATCCCCGAGGGATTTAGAGTTAAGGGCATTCCCGGAGGCCATAGGTTATTTCAGTACCAAAGTGAATTATTAAAAGTCCTCAAAGAGGAAGGTATTCTGTGAAAAACTTCATCCTAGGGGCCCGTCCCAAAACACTTTTAGCGGGAGTGATTCCCCCACTGGTTAGTTATGCTTATTTTATGAGTTTTAAAAAACCAAGTGAACTCACTTATCTTTTTCTTTGTGTCTTTGGGGCTTTATTTATACAGCTCGCGACCAATTTTTTTAATGACGTGATTGATTTTGAAAAAGGCGCCGACACGAAAAGAGTGGGTCCCACGAGAGTCACGGCCTCGGGGCTTGTGGACATGAAAACGGTCCGCCTCTGGGCAAAGAGTTGTGTTCTTTTAGGGGCCCTCTGTGGGATTCCTCTTATTCTTCGCGGGGGATGGCCCTTTGTGGTTTTGGGACTCATTTCTCTGTATCTCACCTACGGCTACACCGGTGGTAAGGTGTCTTTAGCGTACAGAGGACTTGGGGAGTTATTTGTTTTTATCTTCTTTGGTCTATTTTCAGTGATGGGGTCCTTTTATTTATTTTCTCTCGAGTTAAATACAGGAGTCGTGGTTCTTGCTTCTATTTTTGGGCTTTTAACGACGACCTTTATCTGTGTTAATAATTTAAGAGATCGAGAGACTGATAAGGAAGTTGGGAAATTAACTCTTGCAACAAAGATGAGCCGAGTTGGTTACAAGGCCCTTATTGATTTGACGATATTCTCTCCCTATCTTTTTTGTCTTTATTTTAAAGACACGAAGTCTTTTTTCATCACTTACCTTGCTCTTCTTCCAGCTGTGAAGTTATCGAAGATTATTCACACAAAATCCGGGGCGGAGCTTAATGAGGGGTTAAAGTTTTCTGGGATTCATCTCGTGGTTTATTCAACTCTTTTAAGTTTAAGTTTTATCTATGAAAGTTTTTTATAACATCTACACCCTCACTCCAGTAAAGAAGGCCAATCGCCTCTCAAATCTAGAGGTGAAAAAGGGAGTGTATCTTAGGGCAGAGTTAAATAATAAAGTTTATTTTTCTGACTACTTTCCCCATGAATCTTTGGGGGATAGAAACATCGAAGTTTTTTTAGAGGAGTTTAAGTTTCAGGTTCATGAATATGATAAAAAAGTTTTTCATCATCTATTAAAAGATAACTCTTATCAAAAAATAACGCCTAAGCTTTTTTATAATCATAAGCTTTGGTCCAAGAATGAACCCCTTGATGCTCCGGTGATTAAATATAAATTAAACTCCCCAGATGATTATGGATTCGTGGAAGCTCTCCGAGGAGGCATTTATGTGCGCCTTGATGCCAATGGATTATTCACGAAAAGAAGTTTTGATGAGTTTTTAAAAGGGATCCCGGAAGAGAAAATGAATCTCATTCATTATATGGAAGACCCCCTGAGGGATACTGACTGGAAGGATCTAAAACTTCATTCAGCACGAGATTTTATTAAAGGAAATCCTTATCAATACGAGATCTATAAACCTAATAGATCCTTTCTCCCCGAGACTCAACATAAAATCATCTTTAGCTCTTATCTAGGAAGTGAACTCGGTCAGTGGCAGTGCTATTCTGAACTCCTAGAATCCGGGGACCTCAAAGCAATTCACGGGATTGTGACCCAAGGGTTTTATGAGGATCAAATGGAGCTATTTACTGGAAACTATAAAGAGGGCTTTATTGGAAACTCATTGGTGGTTCAAAAACTTTATAAAAAAATGGATGACCTCCCATGGAAAAATTTATGTTCGATGTAAACCTAGACTCCACAACGTTGGAAGTTCTTTGCCACAGGGATTTTTCTCACTTAACGGATTTCGTGAAAAAAGAGCTCGCTCCCTTTAACCTTCACGAGCACTTTGCTCTTTACTCTTCTGGCACCACAGGAGGAGACCTTAAGGGGTATGTGCTTTCTAAAAAAGCTCTCTTTAAAAACGCAGAAGCGGTGAATACATTTTTTAACCTCACGAACCAAGACACTTGGGGTCTCTCTCTTCCCGTTTATCACGTGGGAGGGCTCTCTGTTTTATGCCGAGCAAAGCTATTGGGTAACAAGGTGATTGATTTAAGAAAGTGGGAGCCCCATTCTTGGAGAGAAAAAGTTCATGATGTCACTATCACGTCTATTGTCCCGACTCAGCTTTATGATCTTGTGAAACTGAATCTCACCTGCCCCAAAAATCTTCGCTACCTCATTGTGGGAGGAGATTATTTAAGTACGAAACTAAAACTCAGGGCCCAGGAGCTTGGTTATCCCGTGATTAGAACCTTCGGCATGAGTGAAGTGGGCTCTCAACTAGCTAGTGCCAAGACTTCTGCCTCAGATGAGTTAGAAATTCTTCCGATTCATAAAGTTAAAACCATGAATAAAAGACTCTATGTAAAGTCAGAGTCTCTATTTACCCTAGAGTTCACCATAGGTGACTCATTTAAAGTCACAGAGGCCAGAGATCTTCTTGATTCTGAGGGCTATTATGAAACAAAAGATAACGCTGAAGTCACACAAAATATTCTCACTCCCCTAGGGAGAGTGGGAGAAGAGTTTAAGGTCGCAGGCCACCTCGTGAACTTAAATAAACTCAAGGACACGCTATTTGGGTATCTTCTCGATAAGGACCTCTATGGCCAGATGGAGTTTCAACTTGAAGCTGACGAAAGAAAGGGCCACAAGCTTATTCTTTTATCCTTAAGAGAATTTAAGGGAGAGTTTAAAGAAATATCAGATAAAATAGCACCAATAAAAATCGATGAGATTAAAATCATAAAAGAATTTAACCGCACCGCTTTAGGAAAATTAAAAAAATGAAAACAACCCAAACTCTCCTTTTTCTTGTATCATTTATCCTTATGTCGTGTTCATCAAAGCTTCCGCCACTAAAAAAAGTTCCTTCCGTCGATATCAACCGCTTTATGGGAAAGTGGTACGTCATTGCCAATATCCCAACCTTCATTGAAAAAGGTGCCCACAACGCCGTTGAGACCTATACGTGGAATGAAAAAGAAAATAGAATCGACGTCTACTTCACTTTTAATAAAAATAGTTTTGAGGGCGAGAAAAAAGAATACACCCAAAAAGCTTTTGTGTTTGATAAGAGTGGAAACGAGTGGCGCATTCAGTTTTTCTGGCCTTTAAAGTTTCCTTACCTCATCCTCGACCTTGATCAAAACTACACCTATACCGTGATCGGTGTTCCTAACCGAGACTACGTCTGGATTATGGCGAAAACACCAACACTCTCTGATTCAGTGTATGAAGGGATCATCCAAAAACTTAAAGCTCAGCATTTTGATGTGAAGCTTATTCAGAAGGTGCCGCAAAGGTGGTGAGGAAGAGAAGTAATGGTGGAGGTGGTTGGTTTTATTCTATTTCAAGGTCTTATCTGAAGAGTAGCAAACCTGAAGCACTTAAAAGAAATTAATACGTTCCAAAAAACGCTCAAAAGTTCCTTTCATTTTATTTTCCTGACAAAACTTTTTAATTTTTTCCTGTGAGTACTCTGAAACTTCGGCCACAGCTAGAGCGGCCTCAAAGGCTTGTTCATCCTTCCAGTGATGGGCCTTATGCAATCTATCTTTGATACATTCAGTTGGAGTAAGAATTTTGATCATCGTCTTCCCTACCATGTACTGATCAATTTCAGGTTCATTATTTAGGCCAATATCAACGGGGGGACTAGAAAAATCCAACGTAAAAGGACACCCTTTCTTTGCAAAAACTCGAGCTGTAGTTGTAAAACCAATTTCTGCCAAAGCTTCTCTTATCTCTTTGTGGTTGTTGCCCCAGCCAAATACAAAATCCAGATCCCCGGACATGTACTTCCCTTTTGAATAGATCGTTGCAACTCCACCACCAACGAGAGTGACTTCAATCCCTTTATTACCAAGGTGAGTGGCGATATCTTTCCAAAATTCTTCAAGCGTACAATTTGTATAATCAATCATCCCTTCTCACCAAGAATTTCCTTCCCTCTTTTACGAGGCCGCTTCCGGCGAGTATAAATGTAATCAATTCCTTTAGGCCCAAGTTTTTCATACTCGACCTTTATTAAGTTCCGAAGTGAATCAACATAACTTGATTGCGGATTAAAACTGAACAACCTTACATTTCCAATTTTTCTTGAAACAACTAGGCCTGCGTTCTCGAACTTTTCTAATTGGTTTTGAAAGGCTTTAATGCCAATTGAAAAATCCTTCGCCAGTTGCCCTGCACTAACTTCATCTTCACGATAAAGTCGAAGGAATATTAGTTGAGCTGTTTTGTTTCCAAAGATTGTCTCTAACATAGAAATCCTCTGTAAAACTCTTATCTGATTATAAACTAAAATCTTTAGTTTAATAACTAAAAATATTAGTTCTAAAACTAAAAAAATTAGTTAGAAAAAAAATTACTAAGTACTTAGAATTTCGATAAACATGATTTAAGCGAAAACTTCATTCGACAAAAAAAGTCCAACTAAAAGATTAAACTCAAATGCTGAAAATTACCGAAGCTATACCATTCCTGATTACATAAAAAGGCAGTGTATGAATTTGTACCCAAGTCCTGGATGCTACTTAGATTCGAGTAAAAGGCACTATTGGTGAAAATCGTCCCTCCTGATCCAGAACAAGACCTAAAAGATCTCTTCCTCAAGGGGCTTGGAAAGCCAGTCACTGGCCGAAATCACCAAAATTTCATCTCTGGTTGCAGATTTGATTGATTCCTTTATAAGCTGAACACTATGAGAAATTTTTAATCGCTCTTTGTAGAAATATAAAGATTTACTTCTGTTCCCATCGTTCAATTTTGCCTCAATTAAACAAACAGGTTTATTATTTTTTAGAATGACGAAATCAACCTCATGCCCGGTTTTGTCTCTCAAATAATTGAGCTCATATTTATCGCCGTAAAGATCTTCCAAGAATTGGATTCTTTTATAGAGATGAGAAGCGACCAAATTTTCAAATTTTGCACCTTCATCACCATTGACCTCGCCATTATCATAAAAATACACTTTAGGCGTTTTAGTAATCGCCTTGGCAACTCCCTTGCCAAAGGGACGAACGACAAAAACAGCATAGGTCTTTTCAAGTACATTCAGCCATGACTTTGCAGTCTTGGGTGCAATTTCTAAATCCCTCGCAAGATTTGAGACAACCACTTCTGAGGAAACTCGCTCAGATAGGCCCTGATAAAATAGCTCTAGAAGTGAAATGTCTTTTATGCTTTCTAGCTCCTGGATATCTTGCCTGAAAACGAGTTTCAACTTCTCTTTTCTCCATCTTTTCGCGAATATTTCTTTGCCTTCAAAAAATGGCTCCGGAAATCCTCCCAGAGTAATAAGCTTATCCAGATTCTTAATATCAGAATTTTTAAATTGATGCTTGAGCTCCGCCAGACACAACGGATGAACTCTCCAACTAAAAAAGCGGCCTAGCATAGAGTCTTGGCCCTTTTTATAAATATCTAGCTTAGCACTCCCGGTAATAATAAAGCGGTGCTTGTTTTTTTGAGTATCATACGTCCCTTTTAGAAAGTTTTTCCAGCGAGAGAATTTATGAATTTCATCAAGGGCAATATATGTCTCTTCATCGCTCCAGGCGCGCTTTAGAATCAATTTTCTGTGGTCTTGATCATCCCAATTAAGATAAATACCCGGTAAATTTTTGAGTAGATCAAGGACAAGAGTGGTTTTTCCTGATTGCCTTGGCCCCGACAAGAAAACCATCTTTTTGGAAGCATCGTCTAGGATATATTTGGTGAGGTATCTCATAGGACCATTTTAACCCGTAGGTCAAAAAAGTCCAGCCCAAAATGACTTACAGGTCAAAAAAGTCCAGCCCAAAATGACTTACAGGTCAAAAAAGTCCATATCACCTTAAACACCAGAAAGTGAATCCTTAAGTAGTTTCTCTAGCACCAGACTTTGCTTCTCACTTTTCTTTGTAAACCAGAAATAATGTGGACTCACTTTCTTTCGATCAAAATAAAGCTCACCTGACTCAATGTCTTTATTTGTACTAAGTAGCCACAAAATAGTATCTGCCCCTTGAAGAGGTGTGCGAAGACGCCCTTCCATGGTTTTTGCAAACCCGGGTATCGCCTCATCCACTCCCGGAGTCGCGGCCCAACCGGGGTGCATGGCGGTGACTGTTTGATTTGGAAATTCCTTTTTAAAGAAAGGGAGCATGGTCACCTGCGCTCGTTTGACATTGGCGTAGGTATCAACCTTGTCATATTTATCATTCTTAAAAATAGTCGTCACATCAAGGGCCTTTAAATACATACCACCACTTGTGACCCAAACAATGCGGGCCCCATTTTTTAATTTCCCAGCATGAAGTAATTTATGAGCGAGAATATAGTGACCAAAAAGTTGTGAAGCAAACTGCGACTCCACACCAAAATCGTTCGTGCTAAACTTGTCAGGCATACCACCAGCATTAAGAACTAAGTAATCAAGTGGTTCAACTTCATGAACGAAAGAATCAATATCTCGCCAATGGGCCATATCCATTTTTTTAAATTTTAGATTTGAATGAGACTTAAGAAGGGCCTCTCCCTTCACGGCACTTCGTCCCGTTATCGTGACGTGAACACCTTGTTTTAGCATCTCTAAGGTCGCGGCGAGACCTATACCAGAGGTTCCGCCGGTGATTAAAGCCTGACTCCCCTTCGGGAAATGATAAGTTTCATCGAAATCTTTTTCGTGCCTTAAATATCCCGAGAGATCAAAACTCCAAAAAATACTCGCATCTAAAATTTTATTCCACATATTATGTAAGACCCAGATGCCCCGTCTTAACGAGAATAAGAGTTTCTTCACTCACAAAAGGATGATGAAGGGATAAATGAGGGCTTCTAAGCCATGTCCCTTTTGGATACTCTCCATGCTCATCTTGAAAGACTCCACTAAGTACAAATATTTCCTCACCACCATAATGACGGTGCGGTAAAAACCTCTCACCCGCGGGCCACCACACTAGAGCTGTACCTTCTGTCTGAAATGAATGAAGGGGGAAGACTCTTAAGCCGCCATGGCCTGGTCTCCAACCGTCGGGATCATTTGTGTTGATGATGATCCGAGAAGAATCTTCTGGATGAAATTGATTGAGTTTTACAAATAAGAGGCAGCCGTCTTTTGAAAAAGGCGAATGAGCTGAACCAGGGGGATTTCTTAGATAAGTTCCGGCCGGGTAATCACCTGTTTCATCACTAAAAACACCGTCTAGGACAAATATTTCTTCACCCATGGGGTGCGAGTGAGACTCAAATGAAGCTCCCGCTTCATAACGAACTAATGAAGTGGCGTGACCTGACTCCGGGGCCGCGCGCTCAAAGGGAATTCGAAATACACTTCCACTCGGTGACGGAAGCCACTCTGACTTATTGGTTTCAACCACCAAGCGTTGACTAAAATCCAAGTTTAACATTTTGTCACTTTAGACCTCACTCCTGCAAGAAAAGACCTAAGCAGAATCTTTTAAGCAACAAGTTTCAAAATATCAGCTTTATTAAACCGGTAGTCTTTCCCTTCTTTAGAGTATTTCACCTTTCCGGCCTTAATATATCTGCGCATTGTGCTTTCTGAAATATTGAGAAACTCGCATACTTCTTGAAGTGTCATTAAATCAGATGAGGCAAAGAGCTTTAAGGAGTCCGTAATATCAACTCCAATAACATGACCTTTTTTATTGTAGCGGACGATAATTCCATCCTTGTAGACAGACTTCGATTCCACTTCGTCTGAGAAATCAATGGAAAGATAGTCTACACTAGGATCGTGATATACTTTCATTTTAAACCACCTCGAAATCTATCATGACAGTTAATACCTCAAACGACTTATGCTTTTTCGTAATAGTAACGGCTGCAATCATATTATCCGTTCTACCTTTGAGCTTTTTATAATAGATATATTTATCCAAAGACTGCTTTATCACCCCATCCGGCTCCAAAAGTATCATCTCAACTTCTGTTGTTGAAATCTTCCTTTCGAGCATCCTATCCACTGCATGAGCACGATACTTGACATCCACCATGATGAGAATATTACAACATAGTCACAAACTAGTCAATAACTAGTCATTCTCTGCATCTATATCTTAAGACATAAGTTCCCTTGCGAAAGTACCACTACGCAAGTGCTCAAACTATAGACCTAACTGCTGCGAGAAAAAGGTATAAAAGGAAGCGACAAAGCGAGAACTCTCTCTCGCTGAACCAGACGCCCTAGCGTGTCCTCCCCACTCTTTATTGTAAAGAAGGATAGGTGCATCGGAAGTGTTATATTCCTGAAGACGAGCAAGATACTTATACGAATGCATCGGCACCACTCGGTCATCAAACTCCGCTGTCATGACCATCGTCGCAGGATAGGCCCGGCGCTTAATGTTGTGGTAAGGAGAAAGTGGAAACATCTCGAGGAAATCTTTTTCAACAAATGGATTCCCGTAATCTTCTGTCCAATATTTTCCAGCAGTAAAAAGAGAAAAGTTAATAAGATCCATCACACCCACAAGTGGAACCGCCGCTTTAAAAAGTTCAGCGTGCCTCTCAAGTGTTCCAGCAGTCAGAGTCCCGCCGTTACTTGCTCCCATCATTCCGAGATGCTCGCTTGAAGTCCAGCCGCGACTAATAAGCTCCTTCCCAGCAGCAGCGAAGGAATCCCAAGCGTTGATTCTTTTTCCAACTCTTGCTCCTTCATACCAACTAAGACCATAGTCCAATGAACCCGGAAGAGTCACCACAGCAAAAGCTCCCCCTCGCTCCATCCAAGGAAGAGACTCATACATGCCAAAAGCTGGTGTGACTGAAGCTCTAAATCCACCGTAGCCGTAAAGAATCGTTGGAGTACTTGAGTTGAGCTTTACTCCCTTTTTTCTCATGACCCACATGGAAGCTTTCTCACCCGTGGCCGATGTGTAGTGAATTTTATCCGCATCAATTTCAATCCCTAATGACTGCTGAGCAAGAGTTTTCATCTCAAAGGTATTCACATCGAGAGAGATGATTTTTCTCGGCTCTCTAAAAGACTCGTAACCAAGTTTTAAAACGCCATCTTTATATGAAACTGCATCAATGGTGCCGTCATAAAGATCAATCATTCTAATAGACCCAAACAAATCCCGAATCCCAGCTACGTGGGAGCCGTCTTTAAGCCCAATAAGTAGAGTTAAATCCGCAGAGAGATGATTTGATTTTTCAGCGACAAAATCCTGAGCTGGAATAAAGAGAGATCTTTTTCCATCACGAAGGCGAAGCTTATGAAGTTCTCCGTTATTCGCATTTTTAAAAGTACGGATCACAGCACTTGGTTCAGGGAACTCAGTCATCTCAATGATCTCGCCGTCAACGAGGTATTTGTTCGTAAGTTTTCCAGAACTGAGCTGTAGAGATCCAATGGACTCATCAACTTGAGCGTAAAACTTATCACCCAGTTCATGAACCGTGAGTTCAGAGGTTGAAGTTCTTCCAGATAAAATAAGTTTATCTTCACTTTGAATCTCACCCACTGTGTGTTTAAAAAGACCCGGCCTTCCCCCACCGATGCGCTCATCCATGTCAGAGATATAATAAAAACTATGATCATCGGCCCAAGCGATAAAAGTATAGAACTTTACCATGAGGATATCAGAGAGCTTATTATCAGACTTATTGGTCACGATCACACGAGTAAGGTCCCCACTCGCTACAGTTTGAGTCGTGATCGCATACGTTGCACTTTCTTTTTTAACGTCGTTATTTTTATTTGAAGTCGATATTTTCTTCCACTTAAGAAATCTATTTTCTTTTTTCGTTAAACCTAGATCATCTTCAATCGTGGGAAGTCCAGGTTTGGTGAACCCAGGCTCCGCAGCATTGGTGATACGAGCTTGTTCCGCACGAAGCTTTCGTACTTCAAGAGTTCTCGCTGCAAATGACTCCGTAAGATTGGCATCAAGAAAGCTCGCGGTCACTGACTTTTGGGCCTCTACCCAATCCCAAAGATCTGGATCAGAAGGATTCTCCATCCACTTGTAGGGATCTTCAATCACAACACCAAAGCGATTTTCCACTTGAGTGATTTTTTTAGCGACTGGATAAAGAAGCTGGGCCTGGGCGATAGAAGTCGAAAGAAGTGAGATCAGAAGAAGGGATTTCATAGTTATCCTTTGATGTAGAGGATTTTTATCGAAGGAGAGGGATTGATGTCAAGGGAGAGGGGATATTTTCCATAGCAAAGTAATAACTTAAGTCTCTGAAACTATTATCTCTTTTGCTTATCAGGCTGATTTCTGTCACTCATGAAATCATCTGAAAAGTTTTCAAGAGTATTTTTTAAAACAGATAGTGATTCTGATTCATGGACATTGAGGGATCCATCCAAGAGATCCGGCCGCCACTTCTTGGTCATGATTTTTTTCTGCTCTAGCTGCCAGTGTTCAATATTTTTGTGATGCCCACTCATAAGAATCTCTGGAACAGGGATTCCTTCAAAGTCTTGAGGCTTCGTAAATTGAGGGTACTCAATAAGACCATCTTCAAACGAATCATAAAGACTAGAGAGTTTATTTCCTAAAATACCTGGAACAAATCTCACGGCCGAATCAAGAATCGTCATCACCGCAAGCTCCCCTCCGGTTAGAACATAGTCTCCTAGAGAATAGTACTGATCGACATATTTTTCTAAAAATCTCTCGTCCACTCCTTCGTAGCGGCCGCAGATAAAGACCACGTCTTTAGTTGGGTGAGAAAGGATCTCTCGCCCAAACTCTCGAGCAACTTTATTATTCCACACTCTCCCCCTGGGAGAGGTGTAGATCACTTGAAGATCATTCTTTGACTGATACCCACCACTCTCCACAACACCCTTCATGAGAGCATCTCTTAAGATATCCGCTCTCATCACCATCCCAGGGCCTCCGCCATAGGGAGAATCATCGACACTTTTATATTTTGTCACTGAGTAGTCTCTGATGTTCACACATTGAACTTCAAACTTAATCTCTTCACTTCTCTCACCTCGAAGAGCTGAACCCGCAATTCCGCACTCTAGAAGAGGTTTAAAGTATTCTGGAAAAAGTGTCAGGATCCAAATCTTTCGATGAATCATTCCGTATACTCCGGCATGATCATGGTGATCTTTTTATTTTCCATATCAATTTCAGGAAAAAAGGATTCCACATAAGGAAGTGTGATCTTCTCTCCAGTAATAAGTCTCACGTCAAAAAGATACTGCATGCCATTGTGGGAGAAGCTCTCAAGGGTCCCGACTTTATCTCCCGACTCATTCACCACATCCATATCCATGAGATCCACTAAGTAAACTTGATCATCCTCTGGTTCAGGAAATGATTCTCGATCAAGATAAATCTCAAACGGGATAAGACTCTCTAGGTGAGTTCGGTCTTTCATGCCTTTAAATTGGCAGATGACTTTATTTCCAAAGCGAAGCTTTTCGATTTCCCACTCTTCACCATTAGGATTAATTTTTGACTTTAAGCTCGTGGGGAATAACCAAAGCTTCATGCCCTCATCAAGAATAGAATCCTCTAGTTCTTGGTTCACTAACCGAAGCTCTGCTTCTCCCTTAATGCCGTGGGGATTTGCTACAAAACCGAGTTTAATCAATTCATCTTTTTTCATAATTTCCAAACTAAAAAACCCCAATCTATCTCTATTCGATAAATTGGGGTTTTCGTTATTAACTCAAATCAATTAAGTTATTCGATGATTTCTAAGACTGATCTTTTTCTTAATTTGGTAGAGGCCGCATTAAGAATCGTTCGTAGTGCTCTTGCCGTTCGACCTTGCTTTCCAATCACTTTGCCCAAGTCTGATTTATCCACCTTGAGTTCAATGACCGTGGTCTGCTCACCTTCGATCTCGTTAACTTCCACGCGATCAGGCATGTCCACAAGTGCTTTAGATACGTACTCGATCAAACTTTTCAATTCACTGCTCATAAGTACCTACTTTAAAGGTTTACACCCCGTTATGAGCACGGGGATAACAACATTATAACTTGATATTGTTATTTTTGAGCAAAGTTCTTACAGTATCAGAAAGTTGAGCACCCTTGTTTAACCAAGCCTTTATGCCGTCAACATTAACAAGCTTAATAGCTTCTTTTGCTTTAGGGTCATATTGACCAAGTTTTTCAAGGAATTGGCCATCACGAGGGCTACGAGAGTTTGTAGCTACGATCGTATAAACAGGACGGTTTTTGCGACCACCACGGGCCATTCTAATTTTTACCATTGGAAATCTCCTATAGATTCACTAAAAAAATGTTAGAGAGTTATAATTCACACTGAGGGCAAAGTCAAAAACTTTGCCCTAAAGCCTTAGAAGTACTTCTTACCAAATGGACTCTTGGGCTTGTCTTTCTTTTCTTGTTGCCCAAAAAGCTGCTGGTTTTGATTCTGAGGGGCCTGCCTGAAGCCTTTAACGGGGCCCATTCCAGGAATATTCGGAAGTCCCCCTCCTTTCATCATCCCCATCATCCCCACCATCATTTGATGCATCTGGTTAAAACGCTCCAAGAATTGGTTCACTTCCTGAACAGTTTTCCCCGAACCGGCGGCAATCCGCTTTCGGCGAGAACCATCAATGATGGAAACCTCTTCGCGCTCTTTTTTAGTCATCGAATTGATGATGACTTTCATTTTATTCATTTCATTCTCAGCACCAGTGAGATCCCCCATCTGACGAAGGGCCCCACCCATACCAGGAATCATTTTTAAAATAGAACCAAAGGATCCAAGGCGATTGATCGTTTCCATTTGTTTCACAAAATCATTGATCGTGAATTTACCACGCTCAAGGTTTTGCATCATCCCCATCGCCTCATCTTGATTGATTGCCTCTTCAGCTTTTTCAACAAGAGAAAGGACATCTCCCATATCAAGAATTCTCTTCGCGAGTCTATCTGGGTGGAAAGGCTCTAGGTCCTTCATCTTCTCACCAACAGAAATAAACTTGATAGGAACACCAGTCACATAGCGGATAGAAAGGGCGGCACCACCTCGAGCATCGGAGTCCATTTTTGAAAGGACCACACCAGTGAGTCCCACTTTCTCATGGAAAACTTTTGAAACGTTCACCGCTTCTTGTCCCGTCATCGCATCGGCCACCATAAGGACTTCAGGATTATCAAGTGACTTTCTCACGTCCACAAGCTGACTCATGAGTTCTTCATCAACTTGAAGACGTCCAGCGGTATCGATGATCGCAATTTCTTTATGAAGGCGTTTTGCTTCTTCTAATCCCGCTCTAACGATATCCACAGGCTTCATCGAAAGATCAGAATCAAAGTAATCCACACCTAAGTTTTTAGCATGAGTGATGAGCTGATCCTTCGCTGCTGGACGGAAGTTATCCGCAGGAATAAGGAGCACGTCTTTTTTACTTTTGTTTCTTAAATAAAGAGCAAGTTTACCAGCGAAAGTCGTTTTACCAGCACCGTTTAATCCCACAATAAGAATAGGAATCACTGGTGGGCGCTTCAGATTTAGCTCAGAGTTTTCACCACCCATGAGTTTAGCAAGCTCATCGTGCATGATTTTAACAAACTGCTGACCCGGCTCCACGCCGCGAAGAACTTTTTCTCCAAGGGCTTCGGCCTTTACTTTTTCAACGAATTCTTTAACGACTTTAAAGTTTACGTCGGCCTCAAGAAGAGCGGTCTTCACCTGCTTTAAGGTTTCTTCGACGTTTTCTTCTGAAATTTTATTCTTTCCACGAAGGGATCGGAACGCGTCCGAAAATTTTTCGCTTAAATTATCAAACATGGGTATCTCCCTTAAGATTGAGCTCGATGAGTTTACTACATTCAGAGGGATGAGACACTATGAAATCCGCTCCCGAATCCCTTAAAATTTGAGGGTGAGCTTCTTTATTCCACGTCGCACCAATCGCCAACACTCCAAAATTTTTGGCCCCCATCATATCATTGGAGCTATCCCCGATGACACAGATCGACTGCTTAGGGGTTTTTCCCACAAGTTTTACTAGGCCATCAATATGGGGCTTAGGGATAGCATCATCTGGGGTTGAGAAACTATCAAACAAGGAATGAATTCCAAATTCCTCTAAAAACTTGATGGTGGAAACCCTTCCCCGGGCGGTCCAAACATAAAAAAGGCACTCCGGGGAATGCGTGTGAAGAAGCTCCTTAATACCTGGAAATAGCTTATATTTAGGAGAACTCGTATCCATGAGGGTCCCGTCACAATCAAAAATCACGTGTTTCATAAGAAAAGATTCTAATGAAGAAGCTAGTCTGTTTACAACCCCTATTGCTCCCTATAAATAACTCTTTATGAACGAAGTGACCCCTTTTTCTGAAAATCTCACAAAAAAAATTGAGTCCATGAGGGCCCATGCTAAACCAATTAAATTGGGCGAGATTCATTTTGACTCAAAACTTCTTCTCGCTCCCATGGCCGGGATTTGTAATATTCCTTATCGCTTACTGATGGAAGACCTTGGTGCCGGTGGAACAGTTTCAGAACTGATCTCCTGCCACGGGATTAATTACGGAAATCAGCGCACTCTTGAAATGTTAAAGATTCATCCTCTTGAGAGAAACGTTGGGATCCAACTTTTTGGCGAAGATGGTGACTCTATGGCAAAAGCCGCTGAAGTCGCCGAAAGCTTTGGGCCAAAGTTTTTAGATATCAATATGGGCTGCCCAGTCGCTAAAGTTGTTACAAAAGGTGGCGGCTCCGCACTTATGAAAGAAGTCACCGCTTTAGCACCTCTCTTTGAAAAAATGCGCTCTCGAATGAAAATTCCACTTTCGATTAAAATTAGAACGGGCTGGGACGCCAATTCTAGAAACGCTCACGAGGTGATTAAGATCGCTCAAAATTCAGGTATTGAGTGGGTCGCCATTCACGGAAGAACCAGAACTCAGCAGTACACGGGACTTGCGGACTGGGATTTTCTTGAGGCCTTAAATAAAGATAAAAAACTTCCTCTGATTGGAAACGGAGATCTTCATCACCCTTACGGAGTATCGGAGCGCCTTCAAAAAACAAATTGCGATGCTCTCATGATCGCCAGAGGTGCTATTAGAAATCCATTTATTTTCCTGGAATCCCTTGATCCCACCTATGCTTCTCAAAAAAGATCTCAATTTTTGGGAGAAGATTACTGGGAAGTCATTAAGCGCCTGCGTTTTTATTGTGAACAAACCTTTAAAGAAGAAAGAACCATCCTCGTTCAATTAAGAAAACTTATTGTCTGGTTTGCGGCTGGCTTTCCTCGTGCAGCTGCCTTCAGGTCTCAGATCTTTGGTTGCCAAGATTTAGAGGAATGTATGAAATTTGCCGAAGACTACTTCATCTCCTTAGAAAACTCACAAAAATTCATTAATTACGATGAGATATTCATGAGTTCTGGCCACGGCTAAGAGTACATCCAAGAATTCACTTAAGTTATTTACTCACCTATCCGAAAATAGAAATGATGAAATTTCTACTTCCACTCTTATTTATCCCCCTCTCTTTTGCTGGTTCTCCTCCGGACTGTAAGGAATTGGGTGGTATTCTTCAGGGCTATGAGAAAGACCTCAATGGCAAGGCGATAAAAGACTGCTCTAAACTAAAAGCAGAAGATCTGATCGGAACTAGACCTATTGTTAATAAAGATTACTTAAAAGATAAACTCTGCCTCGAGTCTGGGGCAATTGAAACTCAACTAGAAAGACTTAAGGCCGAACTCACTGTGATGGATGGGATAGATAAACTCAAAGCGACTCTTGAAGAAGAGAAGAAAAAAGCCCCGAACTCCAGAGCGGCCGGAATGAGTTTTGTTTCTAGTCTTAATACTGCTCAATCACTGGAACTTTTACTCAATACAAGAAATTCTAAAGATGAAACACTCGCTGAATTCTTAAAAAAAGAAGTGAAGGCGAAAGGAGATCTTGAGACAAAAATTAAAGACTTCTGTAAAGACCTTGATAAAAAGGGAGTGAATGCCTGCAATCCTGAAGCGTTCAAACCTGGATCCGAGGCCACGACAGAACTTTTTAGTCTCCTTAGTTCTGCACCTAAAATTGATTCAGATCAAATTTCAAAATGGCAAAACATGCTCGCCATTAAAAGAAAAAATCAAGACCCTGAAGAAGCTCCCTACTCATTTCACATTATGCAAACGGAACTTGCTTCCGCTTTTGAGGCGATTGATAGTAAAAAGATCATGACGAAGGAACATCTTAAAGCGATTTCTCGCCTAGATGATTTTGAAAACAATCCCCCAGGACTCGGTTTTGTTGAAGACATCAATTCAATTAAAGATAAAAAGAAAACTAAATTGTTATCCGATAAACTTTTTCTACTAATGGGAGACGCGAAGTCTCGTCAGCAATATGAAATGCAAAGTAAGCTCTCTGTTCTTTTTGACAACAATAAAGACAAACTAGGAGATATTCCTGAATGTGTCGGTGGAAGAAATTCATTCGATCAGGCAAAGATTTGTTTTGAGACAATGGTTAAAAAGAAAAATGATGTAGGAACCGCCGCTTTTGAGAGTCAACTTGATTCAATGAAAGCTTCCATGGACTTTATCAGTAAAATCTCCCTCGTTGAAACAACTTGCAAAGAAAAACTCAAAGCAACTGAACTACTCCCTGAAGAATGCTACAGCTCTATGGTTAAAGATAAGGCGGATGTTCTAGACCAAATTCTCCAATTAAATATTCTAAAAGATAAAATTGGTTCCGAAAATATGGACCTCATGACCTATAGGAATCTTGCTCTTAATAAATGGTATCAAAACTCTTCCTGTGGAAAAGTTCAGTCGGTGATGGATTTGTGTGATACCACCGATACTTCTGAGACTATTTCAAAAACGGCTCTCATGACAATGAGTGACTCCATGAGTGTTGCCGTCATGTTTAACCCTAAACCAGAAGAAGAAGTTAATACGAAGGCCAAAGAACTCTGTGATAATGAGAAAAAGAAAAAAACGAAATCAGAAGAAAGATTATGTGAATTTTTTGACGACACCACACCGAATCTTGTGACTAAAAATGAAGATAACACCGATGGTCCAGTGACGGCCCCAGATGGAGGGCACGCAGAAGCTAAAATCCGCGATGCCTGGCTTCAAGGTGGAGCAAATCTTCTCGCTCAAGGACTCTCAAGTTATCTTCAACGAAATATGACCCCTCCACCAATGGTGAATCCATACCCTTTCAACTACGCTCCATACTCGGGTGGTAGTGGAATGGGGATAGCAGATTCCATTATGTTCAATGCTCGCTATCAAGGGGCCTATGGATTTTATATGCCTACCCAAGGACTTCCTCCGGGTCACGCCTTTCCAAGTAGCTCAATGTCTGGCTATCAAGCTCTCTCAGGAAGTGGTAGTAAGTACTTTGGCCGCTAGAATGGCATAAATTGTTGCCAAAGAGCCTGACAGCCTTCATCGGTCTTCTTGTTTTTCTCATCACTTAAAATGATTCGGTAAAATTTTCCCCACCTAAGCTAAAATAAAGCTAACAGCATGAAAGTCCGAAAAAGTAGATGGGAGATTACCATTATCATGGATGTAAGGTACCTCGTTTTAATTTTATTTTTTCTCACGTCTTGTATGCCGTCACCCAATGTGACGACAGGAGATCTATCTAGTTCACAAACAACGAGTGGAACAACTTCTGGCGGAGCAACCCCTACAGCATCACTTCCAGCAAATTTATCTTGGAACTATCTTGGGCAAGTCACTTCCACAATTACTGTGAATGTTTCAAATTTAAACAATGCCTATGTCGTTGGTGCTCCTGTTGATCAATATCTTTCAGACTCACTACAATTTTCTAACGTCGACTATTGCCTTGTGAGTTCATATTCCATTAACGGAGTCCCTCATGAATTGAGATCAAGGATCGTGCCGATTTCCTACTACGACTTTAAAGCAAAAAGAACAATTAGAAACTTGAGAGTTGATTTTCAAGATGTCTCAAACTCAAGCTCCATCTGTAACAAAACGGCAAGAATTCTTGATCCAACAACAGGCGTTTACATTAATGATCCATCGACTCCCGTATCTTCAAATAAATTTTATAATCCTTCACTCTTATGCCCTTCATGCTCCTTCATGCTTACTTCAACGAGGAATAGAATATTTAAAGTCGTAAGCTCAACTAACATGGATGAAGTGCCTTCAAATTATCTCAATACGTTTGCACTCAATCTTCAAGTTGATCCAAACTATTCAGCTTCCTCTACAGCTGGAACTTGTACAAATAACGATTGCCGGGCAAAGGGATTTGACTGCTGTCTAGAAAATCAATGTGTAAAAGATGGTTCTCAAAAGCCAGCGGCCTCAATGACTTACGCTTCTCTTTTACAAACCGCAGAGGAAGAGCGGCTTCAAAACCCACTCGCCTATCTGAATTATCCACAGCTCTACTATATTTGCGGCATTAATGTACCAACAACAGGTGGTTCATCATCTGGAAGTTCTGGTGGGGTAACAAGCTATGACCCAGCTTTCTTACAATTAAAAAAAGATTATCAATGTATAGAGCATATTAAGGCCCAATCCACACTGATTCCATTTCATAATCAAATTTTGACGACGACCTTTACGGGAACGACTGATTGCTTAACATCAAACTCTGAAGCGGCCCAAACTTTTTATTACCAAACAGTCTTTAAAAGAATGTACGAAACTTGTGGCTGTAATCGAACAAACCTTACAGACATGATTTCGAATTGCCCAAATTATGAATACACAGTTACAACAAAAGATTCATTGGGTCAGCCCATCAGAATTGACTGCTACACTCCTCCATCGAATGCGAATGTGATTCCTTTACAACAAACGGTTTCAGTTCCTAGTCGTTCTGTCCCTCATCGTTTCTTTGATATAAATGGAATTGAAAGAAATCCAAACGAAGGAATTGAGCAAGAGGGCGATAGTTTTGATTACCTTGATGATGGAAAAGTTCTTCCAAACCAACAAAACTTTAGCATGAATGCAATCCTTGGTCAGATAAGCATTGGACTGGATAAAGCTCTTCCCGCAAAATCAATTAATGTTGATCTTGATCAAGTCTACGTCATCTCTACCACTTCTGGTTACTACACTCCATGCCCAAGTTGTGCTAAAGATTCTTGGATAAGTTCGTTCTCAGCTTTTCCCTCATCTGCCACAGGTGTTGGCCTTCAAGCGATAGGACACACCACTGAAAGAGATATTTTTTCCACCAATACGACTGGTGGAAATTATGAAGATACTATTTTTGGCAGGGCCTGCTGGATTCCACCAACAATGATCCCTTTCTCTCATGATTTGAAATCGACTGTGACCGATCAAAGAAGAAATCGCCTTCAAACTCAAGCGGCACTCTTTAGTAATGGATACCAAAGAGACTGGTTTGGATTTAATAAGGGGGCCTTGATTGGCTCATTTGATGGGGTTACTTGGTTTGCCATTGGTAAAGGAAGAATCGTAAGATCCACATCTAAAAAATTATTTCTCGCTATCAATGCCCCATTTGCAGATCTCGCTTCTCCAACTCTTCATGCTGTCCGAGTCCAGGCCTATGACGGTATAACTCAAGCTGCTCAGGTTGATTACGATCCTCAATATCATCAAAATCACCCATACCAAAATGAGGCAGGAAATTGTCAGAAGTTTCACATGTGTAACACTGATACAGACTGTGTAACAAAGCTTGGTTGGGAATATGCTTGTGCAGATGTCAAAGACCTAAGAACGAACTGGCCAGAATTTGATGCCAATGGAAATGAGAAGGCCAATATCTCAAACGTCCAGGGTCTTGACCAAATTCTTCAACAGAAAAAATTCCCCTCTTCATCAAGTAAGCGCTGTGTATATAGAGGAGCTGGGGCCATTTGTCACACGGACTCCGGTTCAATCCTTGTGACCGAAACAAATAAGAAAAAGCTTTTAACCTGCGGCCCGAACTTTTACTGCGCGGGTGTGGGAACATCGACTCATAATAACAAAATCTCGCGTTTTGCTGCTCCTCTTGAAGAAATCCCAGTTGCAAGAAATCACTTCTTTGGTAAGGACGCGAACATTTTGGGTCGCCCTCTAGATTATTTAGGATCATCAACTCTACTTAGCTCCATTCAGGCAACGATTAAAAATAATGTCTTGGCCTTTGAATCCACTCTCTCAAGTGCCGCAGGGATTTGTCAGCCAGGAAAAAATCTTCCGACGCTCTCAAACGAATCAACACTTAATAACCCATTTAATCAGCACAAGACTGGGGACACTCTGAAGCGGTCTGATTACATAAGCCAAATTGGAAGCTGTAACGCTGGGCTATTTACTATTAATAGGCACTCGTCTTGTCCAGTCATTGGTAGCGACGGTAATTACTCAATCTATTTTGCTGGAGTGACTCCAACCTATTCTCAAGATGCTACGGCCCAGAACTCTTGTGGTCTTGAGTCACTTCACTCATCACTTAACTCAACATCAATCTTAACTTTACCGCCGGATAGTTTAAAAAATTATTCTCCATTTAGAAATATCGAAGCAAAACCTCTAAACTCTCAAATCATTATGGATCCAACTCTCGCCCGGGATGCTTGCTTTAGAAGGGCCGGGGCTGTTTGTCATACTGATCTCGATTGTTCACCTAATAAGATGCATGCCACCCAAGTAGACTTTTTCGACACACCTTTCTTTGGAAACGAAGCTGAAAAAAGTTACTGGAGTGAGTACTTAGTCTGTGGTCAGACCGATCCAAAACCATTTCCATCGACATCGGATGAATACAGAAATTACGATATGGGAAAAAACCGATGCTGCCGAGAAATTGGAAAGGATCTAACGACCTACACTGCTGACATACCAACGGACACATTTGTCAATTCAACAAAACCTTACGACCCAATATCTGCGGGTCTAAAAATGTCCATTCAAACAGGAACGATTCCATACGATGAGAAACGTTACTCTCGACTAGCATCAGTTGAAGGAATTGGATCGTCGGCATCAAGACCTATTTTGACTTCCAACATTGACCGGACCACCAACATGCTAATGGCACCTAAGAATATTTCCACACCTGGACAGTGGAAAACACTTGTGGAAGCAAATTCAGAAAGCTGCTGCGGTGGTGGATGGGTAAGAAAATTTAATGACGGCTCGACTGATTGGTCGAAGAGAGATCGCCTCGTTTTAGATGTAAATAACTTTAAATGTATTAACTCCAGAACTCCTCTCATCACAGACCCAGAAATTTTTAATCTTCTTGGAACTGGTGACTTTGCAGCGAATGTGGTCACGGCTCTCGTAGGCCAAGACTATGGAGATTACTGTAAAGATATCACAGGAGCATTCGGGGCCTGCGCTCAATTTACAATCTCAGATAACTTTAATGATATTCAGCCAGGGACACCAACATCGTACTCTGCTTCAACTGAGATTAATACTATCTCTCCAGCATATGGAGCAAATCCAGATTTCTTCTTTCAACCTCGATCGGCAGATGGAAACTCAAGCACGATTGTTAACACTAGTTTAAATTACACCACGACTCCTACGGCGAGAACCAATATCTCTATTATTCTTCCTAGCTTTGTATCTACACGATTTGATTCTGTTTATGCTGGTATAGCAAATGGATCTGGTAATTCTAACTTTAAAATAGAGTTTACGACTTCAACTTTAGTCACCTTAGAATGTAAAAAGGATAGCTCCTATCAGCCTTCATCATTTAATGAATCCTCACTTCCGGCCACCTTTACAGGGTGTACTAGTGGCAGTTGTTGCCGTTACTCCTTTAACGATGCAACTAGAGTTTTAAAAGTTGGTCTTAATAGTGTTGCTTGGAACGATGCTAATTTTAATGATAAAAATATTGGACTCAAGATTACTGGGAATTACGTCAGGCACCCAGGTGCCGCCCCACACGGAACTTATGCTGCAACAATTAAAAGAAGCAAACCTGGCTCATCTTCTTATTACTTAAGGAGACTTGGTAGGCTCGAGCTTTCAGGAATTCCACAAATAACTTTTGAAGAAATGTATTGTAACGACCACACTAATAAAGTGCTTCCAGGAATATTTAAGCCTTCAGTTAAGATGCTCTCTGATTTTCAAGATAACTCGTTCTCTTGGCTTCAGACTTATTCAAGTAATACGCTATCTGGCTCGACCATGACCACAAGTACAGTATCTAAGCGCTTCACTAACCACCTAGGTCTTCAGCATGAACCTATTTTTTCCCAAAATGATTTCAAGTGTTGCGCCCCACTTGGGAAAACTGTCACAGACCAAACTCGGTGCTGCTCAGGTTTTGGACTTCAAATAGGACAAAGTAACAATAGAACTTGCGCCTTACCGAATGGAGCGAACCTTATGGTTTATTTTAACCGATTCGTTTCAAATGAAGGTGTAGGTAGTGACAAGCCAGGTGGCGGACTCACCGAAGCTGATTTTGAAGTCTTAACAGGTGAGCCAAAACTTGCCTCTACCGTTACCAACAAGATCCGCGCCCTAGGAGAAGCTTATTGTATCTCTGGGAAAGTAAGGCAAGGTGGGGCCTTTGGTGCTTTCACCATTCAGCCGCAAGGATCTCAAACGAATCTCACTCAAACGAATTATGGTATCATTGATTCAATCCAAGATATTGGTCAAAACTCAAATGCTGGGGCGACTCTCCAAACTGGTTACCCTGCCTTCAGTGATGGCTACCGTTGGAATCACCACCTTTACTGCGATGATGATTAACAGGAACATATGACAAAATCACCAAAGACTCCTTCTGAATCTGCTGTTGAAATGAGAGAGATGGTCATGCCCAATCACACCAATCCTCAAAATACGGTGTTCGGGGGAACTGTGATGAGCTGGATTGATATCGCCGCTGCCATGGTGGCAGCTAGACACTGTGGTAAACCTGTTGTGACGGCCCATATTGATGATATTGATTTTATCGCCCCCATTAAAGTGGGGTACCATGTGCTCATCCAAGCTTCACTAAATTACGTCGGAAAGACCTCGATGATTGTGGGAGTAAAAGTCACTTCAGAAAATCCCTATACAGGTGAAGTAAGAACAACGACTAAGGCCTATTTAACTTTTGTTGCCCTTGATGACCTTGGTAAACCCATCGAAGTGCCAGGCCTCAAAGTTGAGACTGAGGATGAAATTCGAAGATTCGAAAATGCTAAAAAACGCGTTCAGATGAAAAAAGATGTAAGAAATACGCTAGAGAATAAAAAATAAAATTTTAATTTTTATCGCACTCTACGAGTTTTTTGGCAAAATCCTCTTCCTCCCAAGGCTTGATGATATAATTACTAATTCCAGCTTTAACTGCATCTAATAGTGTCGTAATTTCAGATTTGGAAGTAATCATTAAAACAGGGAGATTTTTTTTACCAAGCTCTTTCCTGATTCCTGTAACTAAATCTATGCCACTTCCATCCTTCATCATCATATCAGAAAGCACATATTGAATTGGGTTGGAAGATTCCAATTCAACGATTTTTTTCAAGGCTTCATTTCCAGAAGACGCAAAAGTAATCTTTTGTACTCCAAAAGCTTTTAACTGGTCAGAGACCATAACTCTCATGCTTTCATAATCATCAACGACCAGAAAATGTTTTGAAATTAAAGAAGCAGGAATATTCATTTAATACCTCACTCATCCTTGGGAACGACAAACTCGACTTCATCCTCTTTGATGACAGTCTTAACCTTTTTATAAAATTCTTTTATATCTTTCACAAGCTGAACTGAAAGCTTAGGAGTATAAAAGTGTAGATTTAATTTTTGAAACTTCTTAATGACGTCGTCATTATAGGTTCCATCTTTTTCAATCAGAAGACAGGGCATAGTCATTTCACTGGATAAGTTGTTCTCAGTTAAAAAACTAAGCGCCAATTTCGCATCTGAAAACACAACAACTGCCTTACCAAGCTGCTTCGCCCCTTGGTCTATTTCGTCAGGATTATCCGTTTTATAGACATGCTTTTTTTGGCCTTTAATAAAATCATAGAGCTTTGTTGTTTCTGTGTTCAATGCCCCAACAAAATAAAAAAGGCCTTCAATTGGCTTTCCCATCGGAATATCCTCTCAATAATTTCAGGACTTATTCTACCTCGACTCTAAACCAACCGGGAAAAATATTTTTTTCCCATAAATGAGACTCGCGAAGCATTAAAACTGAGAAATTTAATATTTAGAAAAATAAAAAGCCCCCATTCGGAGGCTTTAGTGTGTGTGCAGGATATTAAAGCTGTAAATCATTTAAGCTGTTAATAAATCTATTAAACCCGTCAATCCAACGACTCGTCAAATTTAAAATACCATATCTAGTATTTTAAATTGTCATATTAATGACGGTCTTTGTGTTTTCAAAAGGTTTACTTGGTGCAAAAATACAAAGGGGCCCCTAAAAGGGCCCCTTTGCTATCACTTAATAAAAATTAGGATTATTTTTTATGATTTTTAAGAAGCTTTTTTTTGCGAGCGATACGCTTTAACTTAAGTCCGCTCTTCTTGTTTTTAGAAGCTTTCTTAGCTGGACGAGATTTTTTTAACTTTTTCATGAATCCTCCTCAAATTAACAATTCGATTGAGCTTATAATAAAAAAAAGGCTTTGGAAACGATGGTAACACTTATGAAGACAGCTTATTTGATATTTTTTATTTCAATCTCTGCTTTGGCGACCCCAAAACCCAAGATTGAACTCATTCCCCCACCTAAAACGATGGAAGACTATGAACATCACTTCAAGGGGTGTCTTGAAAACTCAGAATGCGATCAAGTCATGGGCCTTCAGCTGACTCGCTGGAATGATCTCATAAAAAAACTAAGAGATGATGCTTCTGATTCATCTAAAAAGTTTCAACTACTTGAAATATTCAGAGAAAAATACGGAATACCTGTAGAATTTTACACCTACCAAAAGTCCCAACAAGGATTTAAACCTCTTCTCTACAACTCTTCCTGTAAGGCACACAACTCTACAAATGGAGAAAAAATTTTACAAGGGACTTCGTTCATCAAGTCTATAAGAAATGAAACTGCCACAGTCTGGCGAGACCAAACACAGATCGAGGTTCCAACGGGGGAGATCCTTGTCCCACAACCTGTCTATGTTTATAAAGACAAGACTGTCACTAGGTACAATCTCCCCCTAAATGACCAACCACTTTTTATAAGAAATGGTGAATTATTTATTCTCAGACAAGAAGATGATTTTTTCTACTTCCTTAGTATTTCTTCTTCAGGTGACTGGAAGATCCAAAATATAGACATGACTAGACTATCTGAATGGAGTGATAAAAGATCAGAAGTTATTTGCCCAAAAGATTCAAACAAAGCCGACTTCAAGTTTTTTCAAAATGAATTTTGTAAATTTATTTGGGATGAAGATCTAAAACAAAAAATCGTCGTAAAAATGCATAAGGGCTGCACTATCTAAGTACGGCCCTTTTCTCGATTGTGCCTTGAGAGCAATCCCCTGAAGAGATGAGCTTTCTTTCAACAAAAAAGCCTCTTCTATCATTGGCAATTTTAAATTTAATCCACTCATTAGTGTGGATTTCATAATTAATATCATCCAAAACAGTTCCTCTTTGAAGATGAATGCATATCCCCTTATCATCTGACTGACAGTGCTCACTTGAAGTGAAGGATGTAAACCACACCGCCCCAGTTCTAGAAATTTGCATTGGACTCATTAAATTACCAAGATTTTGGCAAATTTGAGACATGACACCTTTACTCACAGTCTCTACGTCGCTAAATCCAAAGGCCTCACCATTCGTAGGTTTAAACACGTATCCCAGATCCGTTTTGTGAATTGTCGTTACCACATCTTTAGGGATCGATGATTGTCGGTCTGAACAATTCTTCTGAGAGTAACTAAACTTATATTCTGTACCTGTTGAAACAAGAACACTTAATAAATCCTCTTTACTAGAAAGCGCGCGGCAAACGGCTTCAATCCGCTCGCTGTCTTCAACGGTGACAACAAGTGGCTCAAATCTTCTTACTGCCCCTACGGTATCCTGGATTTTCTGTGGCTCTCCAATACATGAGGAAACAAGAAATAATGAGATTAATACAAGTCTAGTCATAGTCATCCTTGAACAATTTAACTCGTGGTTAAATTGTTTCCCATTTTAACAGGGCTAGGCAACTACTTTATTTTAATGTGGCACTTGAAGTGATTGTTCGCCCTTCAGGACAAAAAGATTTAGAAACTTTTTTTCTATAAGTAAAAAATCCTACGAATCCTTGAACCGATGGAGTTCTCACTCTTATCCACTCTTTCGTATGAACAACGGCAGATGAACCTTGGACGTAAGCCTTTTCAAGTTTTATACAAATTTCTCCATAAGCTGGAGAGCAATCCCCAGGGTTAATCCCTAACGAGGAAATAAAGGTGACTTCATTTTGACCAATCACTGGATTTGTTAGACTACCAAGATTGGAGCAAATTTCAGAGAATAATCCAGAAGTTGTTGTCTCTAAGTTTGGGAACAAGAAATCTAATCCATCTGCTTTTTTAAAGACAAAGTTTGCACCCAATTTTTGAATAGTAACAGAAACATTATCGGATGGAACTGACGTTCCAGCACAGTCAGCCTGAGTCGTAGAAAAAAGATGGTTCGTATTGACGGCCGTTTCAAGTGCAAGTTCTTTTTGAGAAAGTGAATTACAGACTGATGTAATGTTATCTTTTTCAACCCCAGAAATTAAAGCTGGTGTTGATATCGCCTTCACTTCACCAACTGAATTATCAACAAATTGACCTGCCTTGTAATCTCCACATGACGACAAAATGACTAAAGAAACGATCAAATAATATTTCATACTATCTTCCTACCATTTTATTTTTTATGTAGAGACTTCTCAATTTACTTGCTTCAGCGACATAATTTTCAAACCAGTGGGTTCTCGTTAGGCCAATGAACATCTTCTCTTCTGTGGTAACTATTTTTAAGTGAGGAATTTCTAGCATCTTTACCAAGTAAAAATTCGCAAAAACAGGAATTTTAAGAACAGATTCCATTGCCTTGGGATCTTTATGAAATGAATTCTTATGAGCGTAATGAGTAATCAGATTATCAAATTTATAAAAATTATCTGAAATCCCCTCCTCACATAGAGTCTCTATTTCTGTTCTTATGAGTCCGTGATAATCTTGTAGAGAAAAACTCCCACTAAAAGCAAGCTCCGGAAAAAACTTTTTTCCATCTTCATCTACATGAACTGAAGAGTACATCATCATCTTAGGAATCATTTTAGAATCCATTTCAATTTTATCATGATGAAATTGAGGACAAAGATTAACATCCGCATTTTTATCTAGGATCTGACCAATCGTTTGGTACTGGTGATAAAGCACACTAAAATAAATTCGCCGAGGAGATTTCCCCATTTTTTCATCATGATCAATTGAGGCCGGGACTCTCGCTATAGACTTTTGTACTTTATCCACTAGGTCATGAGCATAAGGAAATTGTACCACTTTAGTTGGACCATCAATATGAGCACAACCCGTGGCAACCAATATAAAACCCAAAAATACATTTTTCATTCTTTCCCCTAGCTAAAATTCTTTTCGACATTTTTATTCGGGAACTTGATTAACCGTCTTTTTTTGTCCATCATAGAAGAATGAAATACTGGCTAATGAAATCCGAACCTGACGTCTTCTCTTTCGATGATTTAAAGAAAAGACCCAAAAAAACTGAACCTTGGAATGGAGTTAGAAACTATCAGGCCCGTAATTTCATGCGAGATGAGATGAAAATAGGAGACCAGATCCTATTTTATCACTCCTCTTGTGATATCCCTGGAGTGGCCGGTATTGCAAAGGTAAGCTCACAAACCTACCCTGACATAACCCAATTTGAAGCAACATCCGAGTACTTTGATCCGAAAGCGACGAAGGAGAATCCGCGCTGGTTCTTAATTGATGTGACCTTTATGAAAGATCTAAAGTCGTTTGTATCTTTGGAAGAAATTAAAAAGCATAAGAACTTATCAGAAATGAGACTTCTTCAGCGAGGTAACCGGCTTTCTATTTTGCCAGTTACCCGTGAAGAATTTGAATATATCTTAAAACTTGGAACTTAATCTAAGCTAATGTAGTTACCGTTTGCTTGTACGAGATCTTTTTCCACTCTGACCGAAATAGTCTTAGGAGATCGATTTTTTTCAGAAATTTTAAACGTGTAATCACCTTCAGGCATGACTTTATAAAACTCAGACCCTTTAAACGCAAAACTACCCATTTTTTGAACCACTGGAGAATTTTGAGTGATCTCCACTGTCCCAGAAGCATTAGGTCTTAATGTTTTAAATCCAGCACCTCTATGAACTTCTTTGATGAAGTAAACCATTGAGTCCCTGTTATTTTTATAAAAATTTGGAATTTCAGAATAATCCGGCCACTTCTGATGAGAGAGTTCTACTGTAATTTGTAGGTCATTATACCAAACATAACTCCAGTCTTGCATTCCACCCTTAACAACGTACCAGGCAGCTCCATTCGTGATCCCGCCAGGGAACTCAGTGGAACTCTTCATTTCTGGATTAAGATCAGAATAACCAAGAGAGAGTTCTTTTACAAAACCATCAAGAGGATGAAGGTCATATTTAGAATCCCAAGGGTAGTTTGCAACAATTGTTCCACCATGAAAGTTAGCTGATAAAGCAAACTGGCGAGTTGCCTGAAACTTCATAACATTTTGAACTTCAATTTCTCTTCCAGCAGTTGTCGATTCAGTATCACGAGTTATGTCAGGAAAATTTCTATTCAGATCTCTATAATTGGCGTTTCCTCTTTGCTTCATATCACTTCCATCTGGATTCATCGAAGGCATGATATAGATCTCAGTATTATCTACGAGCTCAGTCAGCTCTTTATCGGAACCATACTTTTGACCAATTTCTTCAATCAAGCGAACAGTAAGCTCTCTACCAGTAATTTCATCTCCGTGCATCGACGAGATATATTTAAATTCTGGCTCTGTCTCATCAGTATTCACATTGTCAGAAATTTTCATGATAAGAAGATCCTTCCCCTTAACTGATTTTCCAATATTAATAAGCTTCATGATTTTTGGATATTTAGAAGCAGCACTCACAAGTTTTTCAACAATTTGTGCCGAACTTGGGTAACCTGCTAGTGAGCTTTTATGGATCGCCTTCATATCAAAGAAAACAATTTTTTTACTATCTAAGTATTTTGCAATTCCACGAGGCCCATAAACTTCGAAGCCTTCACTTGTTACGTGATCGATTTCAATTGTTCCAGCATCAATAAGTTCTTTTACAATTTCTGGCCTAAGCCCTGGAAGGTAAAGTTCTTCTTGAATCTTAACGGATGCTAATGAAGAAAAACTCAATCCAATGAGAAATAAGGAAATAAATGGTTTCATCGTGAAATCCTTTGTTTTGATCCGTAAATGCTACTCCCTTGGGCCATTGAAAGGCAAAGAGAGGGGGTCAGGTGTTAGATTGTTTAAGATTATTTTATATTAATGGAATAAATAGAGTCTATTTCTCGATGAATAAATCGCCATAAAATCATCCGTCGCAACAATGTCCGAGAACACTGCAGAATAGTCATAACCCATAGCAAATTCACCAGTAACATTCATTGTTAGCGGATCGATGGAGCGTATCTTCCCATCGAAACTCGCCGCCACGATACTGTCCTTCCACCACGTCACCGCACTAACAGCTTTATCAGAAATTTTTACTTTCTTTAGGATTTCTCCATTTTGAGAAATGAGGAGCACTTCACCCTCGTTTGTTCCTAATAATAACTGCTCACCCTTTAAAACTGGGTGGGCCAATACACTTAACCCAAAACTTCTTGCCACGGCTCCATTATCAGGATTAATCGCTTTTAGTTCCCCAGACGGAGATCCCGTCACCACGACCCCACCAGAGAGTATTGGATTCAAATCGACGTCTATGAATTTTGATTGGTCCACAATTTTAGTTTCCCAAATGACTGTTCCCTCTGTGAAAGAAAGGGCCCCAACAAAACCATCTGCAAAACCAAGTATAATTTTATTTCCAACGACAAGCGGCTTGGTCGTTCTTTGAAGAGTAGTCGTTACAGGTACTGCTCTTTTGTAGACCCACAAAATTTTTCCCGTTTCTGCATCAAGTTGGGCAATTTGATGTCCTCTTAAATAAACAATTAATCTTCCAGAATGATAAAAAGGAGCACTCTCAATAGGAGCACCAAGATCAATGGCATATTTTAATTCGCCGCTCAGATAGTGTCTAACAAACAGTCTTCCACTGAGACCACCGTAAGCAACATGATCATTAAAAAATTCACTCGCTCCGCCAAGAGGAGTTCCTTCATTCTGAGACCAAAGAGTTCTTCCTGTTTCTAAGTCATAAGCCGACATCTTACCCGACAGAGTTCCCATGTAGACAATGTCATTAAATATTCTAGGAGCACCAAGACCAATGGAAAGATTTCCAGACTGGTAGTGATGATCTAAATTTTTTGACCAAAGAACATTAAAGAATCGAGTCTTTTTTTCAGGCGGAGTTAATTTTACTGAACTACAACCTACCAAAAAAAGAAGGAAGAAAAATAACCTCATTGAGCAAGTTGCTGAAGATAGAGTTTGGCCATCTTAGCGAGCTCATCATTAGGGAATGTATTAATGATATAGTCAAACTGAGTTTGAGCTTTACCTTTTTCACCTTTTACGAGGTAGAGTCTTCCGAGCTCAAGAGACGTTTTTACTGGCATAACACCATCTTTATTTTGAGCAAGTGGCTCAAGAACAGCAATCGCTTCGTCTATTTTTCCAAGTTTTTCAAGGATGACTGCTCTTTGAAGACTTATAAAGAAAGCTGAAACAGGATGTTTAACTTTAGAAGAAACCTTAGAAAGGATCACTTCAGCTTCTTGAAAGTTTCCTTTCTCGTAAAGAAATTTTCCCATGTCTAGAATAACCGGAATCATGATGGGAGCACTTTGAATGGCACTATCTAATCCATCAAAAGCTTTCACTAAATCTGAAACTCCGCTCTTACCCGCTTTGACATCGGCCCAAATACCGGATTGAAATTCATAAACCTTAACAGAATGCTCGAGAGCAGCTCTCTTTTGAGACTGTTTCCAAAGTAGAAAACCAGTCGCTCCAACGAGTATCGCAACGAGAATAGCAAAAAATATTTTTCTGTTCTCGTATATGACGTGACCAAGGTCAGTTTTATTAAGAGTTTGTTCTAGAGTTTGAGATTGAGTTGCTTCACTCATTTTAGGATCCTTTTTGACTTTAAAATTACCCTAGAAGTTTAAAACTCCTCCTCACTCGTTGTCAAAGATCAAAAGATTACCTAGACTTAAAGAATGAAACATTTATTTCCATTTTTTCTAGTTCTTTTCGCCTCAACTGCATTTAGTGCGGATTTGAGAGGTCGCATGGGTGTCGGGGCATCAAATCAGCTCGCTAATGGAGTTCCGGCCATTTCACTTAAAATCCAACAAAACAAGCGATTTGCCATCGGTGGAATACTCGGTTTCAGAACCGATCAAGACTCCACACTTTACGGAGCAGGGGCGAAGTTCTACCGCATCATTTTTGACGAGCCACAGCTCAATTTTTATTTAGCTGGTCTTTTCGCAACTGAAAACTACCTTGACGGAACAAAAGTCAAAACAGGATTTCAAGTTGATGGAACCTTAGGAACAGAGTTTCACTTTCAAGGACTCGAGAGCCTGGGATTATCATTTGAATTTGGTGTATCCGCTAGAGAAGCCGATGGTGACGGAGGAACAAGTTTCGAAACAATTGGGGACAATATTATAAAAGCTGCCATCCACTTTTATCTCTAAACTATGCTCAAAATACTTTTTTTTATCCTGATTCTTTTCACTTCTTGGTCCACTTTTGGGCAATCCAATGACCAGATCATGCAAGAGCTTGAAGATGACTTAACGCCTGGATCAGATATTTTTTCTGACTTCAATGAGGACTTAGAAAGTGCTCAAGTTCTTGAAGACGAACGCTTCTACCGTTATGGCCGCTTTTTTTCTGTGAACATTGGTGGAGGCTTTACCACATTTACTGGAAATAGAGGGAAAGCTTATGATGATAACCATCCCACTTTTCATTTATCAAATACCTACTTCCTAGATTTTCAAAAAGCGATACTGTTAGGTTTAGAATATTCAAAACACACAATGATCTTAGACACCGTTGTTAATGGATACCCAACGCAAGGTCCACTCGGGGCAGTGGTTACGGACTTTACCCGAGTGTTTGTTGGTTACAAGTATTACATCGATACAACGGATCTTGGTACGGCAGTGACTTATTCAAATCCTCACTTTATCGGACGTCTAGAATATTGGTACCAAACGACAACTTTTCTCGATAAGCCTAGCCTTCCAAAGGATAAAGGAGGAGGCCTCGGCTCTGGACTAGGTTTCGGATTAGAATTTCCCATTGAACTCAGGCAATCCTATATTAGTGTTGAGGCGCTCTATCATGTCGTAAATTTTTACGACAAATACACCCAAGACTACCGCCAAAAGCCAGGAGATACAAATAGCACCTACGGCTATGAGGACTTAGCGGGTAATGTTCTTTCACTCGTATTTACTTATAATTTTACTTGGTAAAAAAATGGGCGATTTCATCGCCCCTTTTTTTATGATTTCTTTTTTTCAATTTTCTTCATTCTTCTTTCAATATCCGTAGAAGTCCTAAAGATAAGATGAACTGGAGTATTTGTAAGATCAAACTCTTTTCTCAGACCATTAATAAGATATCTTTTGTAATTTTCTGGAATCCCTTGGGACTTATTACTAAAGAGTAAAAATGTCGGAGGGCTAGACTTTAGCATCGAAGCATATTTGACCTTAAATCTAATTCCATTTGTTCTTTTAACGATGACGGGATTTGAATCCGTAAGTTGTAAGAAACAACGGTTCAAAGCCCCTGTTGGAATTTTTCTATTACGGATCACTATCGTTCGCTTCATCGCCTCACGAAGATAATTGATATTTCTATTCTTCTGAGCTGAGATTGTAACGAGCTGACAAAAGTTGAGCCAAGGAACATCATCACGAAGGTTCTGAATCCACTCTTTCTTTTTCTTTTGATCAGCGAAAACGTCCCTAAGTAAATCGATCTTATTAAGACAAATAATAACGGATTTACCTTTTTCCAAGGCAATATCGCAAAGGCGTCGATCTTGGTGAGTAATTCCCAAAGTCGAATCGACCATAAATAAAACGATATCAGATTCAGTGATCGCTCTTAATGAGCGATAAACAGACTGAGTTTCGATAAAACCTTCAACCAGTTTTGATTTTCTAATTCCTGCAGTATCAACGAGCTTAATTGATCTCCAGCGATTCACATGTTGAGCAAATTCTAAATGGGCGACTTCTTCTTCAGGCGAATTATCCCAATTTTTTTCAATCTCATTTAGGATTTCTGTTTCAGTATAGAGATCTGTTCCCGTATTTGATTCATCAAAGGAAAAGTCATTTGATGATTCAACCTCTTTATCAGAATCATCAAATGTTGACTCAGCTGTTTGTCCGAATTCAACATAGATCTTTTTTTCTTCTTCCGTGAGATCCTCTTCATCAACAGAAAGATTTAGATCCACATCCCCTGATTCCTGGAATCTTTTAAGTTCATCAAACATCTCTTCAGCATTTTTACGAAATTGATTATCTCGTGGGCTTAAAAGATCTACATCTGGCCCAAAATACAGATCAATATAACCTTCAATCGGATCTACAGTCGTCCCAGCAATTTCTGAGACAAGTGCTCTTTGAGCTCCTACAAGGCAGTTCAAAAGAGTCGATTTCCCAGCATTTGGTGCACCTATTATTGAAACCGCTGCCACAACGTCATTTTCAGGACGTACACCTTTTTGAAGTTGCTCATTTTCTGAAGCTTCAGATTCATTAAACTTCACACAAGTTTTAAGAAGTTTTTCTCTTAAGTCATAAAATCCACGATTATGCTCGGCGGACACTCTCATCATGTCTTCTTCATCTAGACCCAAAGTATAAAAATCATACTGATCACCTTCTTGTTTTTCAGTATCAAATTTATTCATGACAAGCCAAAATGGCTTTCTCGTTGATTTGATATAGTCACAGATACCTTTATCAAAAGGCAGGAACCCCTCTCTTACATCAACCACAAAGAGGACCAGATCAGACTCATCAATCGCAAGTTTCGCGTGATCGGCCATGATATTAAAGAATGGATCAACATTATTTTTTTTACGTGGATCGATATCTATTTTTTCGGGATAAAAGCCACCTGTATCAACTAAAATAACTTCATCACTAAGAACTTCACCTTCAATCACTTCTTCAAGCTTCATGATGCCATAGTGACGATCTCTCGTAACACCGGGCTGATCGTGTGTCATAGCGAGATGTTGTTTTTTCATGAGTCGATTAAATATCGTACTCTTCCCTACATTGGGTCTTCCAATAATGGAGACGACCATTGATCTTTGATTCATTTTTTCCTCCACACTCGAGCAGATTTCTGAGTTCGAGGAAGTCCTATCTCATCTAGGACGTAATTATTACTCATCCACTTAGGAGAAACTTTTACGTGAAGATTTAAATGAACCTTTCCGCCAGTCATCGCTTCAATTTTCTTTCTTGCATTGACTCCAATTTCTTTAATAACGGAACCACCTCGGCCAACAACGATGGCCCGCTGAGAAGGTCTATTGACTAGAATGGAGGCAGAGATATGCGCCTCAGGAGTTGCATCTTCTTCTTTTTTTCTCACGTCTTTATACTCATCAATCACGACTGCTATTTCATAAGGAAGTTCTTCTTTCAAAAGTCTAAAAGCTTGCTCACGAATATATTCAGTGGCAAAGAATCTTTCGCTCATATTTGAAGCATCTCCAGCAGGATACAAATGAGGTGCGTTTTGAGAAGCGTCTTGAATCGCTCCAGTGAGATCATGAATATTGTGACCATCTTTTGAAGAGATCACAAAATGTTTCTCAATTGATGGGCATAGTTCCTGAAGTTTTGTTAATACCGGAACTAAATTCAGCTCTTCCTTATTAATGAGATCCGCTTTTGTAAAAACAATCCAAGTCCTTGTTAAGGGAGCATCAAAATTTTTTAAAAAATCCTTAAATTCATTCACCATGTCAGTTGCAAGATCAATAAGCACAAAATTGATATCAACCCCTTCAGAACCCATTTGGGCCTGACCATTCATTCTTTTATTAAGTTCCTGCGCTGAGGAGTGGACTCCCGGAGTATCAACAAGCACAACCTCTGTTCGATCAATAGTGAATGCACAGTGGAAGTTATTTCGAGTCGTCTGAGGTTTCGAACTAACTATAGAGAGATCAAACCCAAGAAGATGATTAATGAATGAACTTTTTCCTACATTAGGTTTTCCGAGGACTGCAATCATAATCGATCTGTTGTGTGGGTGTTGATTTTCAAATAGCATAATATCTCCTTAAATAATTCCTTTCTTTAATACGTCTTGGGCCAGCTCTTTTTCCCCAGCCTTTTTGGATGAGAAAACACCCTTCGCACTAGCGATATCATTGATCCAAACAGTGATTTCAAACTCATCACCAACTGGACTTGATGTGTACTTTGGAAGCTGCTTATATTTTGCAAGAACTTTTTCCTGAAGTTTTGATTTAGCATCAAATTGTTCCAGGAAATGATCTGCAAATGCCTCAGGAATAAAGTCACTAAGCCAAGATAAAAACAAATCACTCGTAAACTTCAGTCCATGGATGCGATAGATTTGGGCAAGCAAAGCTTCAAAAGTATCAGCGAGAACAACATCTTGTTCGAAGAGTTTTTTCTTAAATTCACCCTTACCAACAACTAGAAGACTTCCAATATCGAGACCACGCGCTAATGTTGAAAGACTCTTTTCATTAACAAGAGCAGACCGTAGCTTAGATAGCTGACCTTCTTTGTATTCTGGAAATCTTCTAAAAAGTTCATCGGTTAAAATTAGCTGAAGAACAGCATCACCTAAAAATTCTAACTGCTCCTGATGAGGAACATTAAATTCATGAGAAAAGGATTTATGAGTAAATGCTAATGACAACTCAGTTGAAGAAAGTTTCAGTGAATATTTATTGTTAAATTGAACAAAATCTTCGTGATTAAGTACGGAGGAAACAAGTTCTTTATTATCAAAAACGAGTTCAAGAATTGAATGTAATCGAGGCCGTGACATATATCACCTTAAGGTCGTCTACTCTGAAGATCCTCGGAACCTTCAGCAAATTTGTAATGGGGCATTTCTAATGGTTTTGTTGTGCTTTCGCAATCCTATAGACTAGGCATGTAAATATTCACCATAACTCACCGCGAAAACATGTTCCATTAAGGACTTATAGTCACACTCGAATACGAGAATTGGCCTTCCTAAGCCTTTCAGCAAGAGTTTTAACCAAGATCTCTAGCCACTTGGGCTGAGTTTTAAAGATATTCTCAAAGGTTTCACGGGGAATTTCTATGAGCTCCGTTGGTAAAACTGCCTTCACTGTTGCACTCCTAGGCTCATCATCAAGGAATGAAAGCTCCCCTACGAGCTCTCCACTTACAATGTGCCCTAAAACGACCTCTTCTAATCCCTGCTTTTTTAAAACCACGAGCTGCCCAGATTTTACCCAATACATAGCAGACGATTTATCACCTTGCTTCATCAGAATTTCATTCGGAGTCAGTTTAATCTGGGTCGACATTAATGTTCTCCTACTTGAGATAAATATTCCGAATAAGAACCAGGATAAAAACGAACTCCACCCTTATCGACTTCAGCAACTTGAGTTGTGATCTGTTTTAAAAAGTGCCTATCATGGGAAACAATGAGAATTGTTCCATCGTAGTTTTTGAGGGCCTCAACTAAGACTTCACGTGACCTTATATCCAAATGGTTCGTTGGCTCATCTAGAATAAGCAGATTGCAAGGATTCGTGAGAATCGTTGCCAATATTAAGCGAGATTTCTCTCCCCCGGATAGGACTGAAACTTTCTTCTCTACATCATCACCACGAAACAAAAACGCTGCGAGAAGATTTCTCATATAGCCATCTGACTTATCTTTTACTCTGTCTCTCACCTCTTCAAAAACTGTCTTACTGGGATTTAAAACATCCATTGAATATTGTGAAAAATACCCAATATTTACGTTCGCTCCAATCACCGCCTGTCCCTCACTGGCCTCCGTAAGTCCCGAAATAATTTTTAAAAGAGTCGACTTACCAGCCCCGTTAACTCCTACGACTGCGACTCTCTCGAGCCTTCGGACTAGACCAGAAACACCTGAGAATACTTTTTTTTCTTTCCCCTCCGGTGTGACCCAGACCTTCGCTAGATTTTCCATCTTCACAACATCATTTCCAGAACGTGGAGGTTTTGGAAATTCAAAATTAATCGCCTGATCTTCAGGCATGACTTCAATTCGCTCAATTTTATCGAGCTTTTTTACACGGGATTGCACTTGAGCAGCGTGGGAGGCACGCGCCGCAAATTTTGCAATAAATTCCTCTTCTTTTTTTAGCATCGCCTCTTGGCGTTCAGAGCTCGCAACAAGTTGTTCGCGGCGGATCTCTTTTTCTTTTTCGTAATAATCATAATTCCCAGAATAAACTGTTATGGTTTTATGATTGACTTCAACAACCTTTTTAACAATTCCATTCATAAAGTCACGATCGTGACTCGTCATGAAGACTGAGCCTTTAAAATTTTTAAGCCAAGTCTCAAGCCAAAGAATACTTTCTAGATCAAGATAGTTGGTGGGCTCATCCATTAAAATAAATTCTGGTCTCTGAGCAAGAACTTTCGCAAGAGCAATTCTCATCTTCCATCCACCAGAAAATGATTCCACTGGTCTCTGCTGCTCATCGGGCATGATACCTAAACCTGTCAGGACCTCTGCGGCTTGATACTCAATATCGTAGCCACCAAGTTTTTCAAACTCGGTTTGATAATCACCAAGTTTTTCGAGCATTTCATCTGAATACTCTCCATCCTCAAGTGCCTTTTCTATTTTAGCGATTTCAGTCTTAAGAAAACCAAGACGAACATTACCGTGAATAACTTCTTCAAGAGCACTTCTACCTTTAAGCTCTCCGACGTTCTGAGAAAAATAACAAAGCCTTAAACTTTTTGAGTAATCAACATTCCCGGCATCAGGTCTTTCTTCACCCATGATCAGTCTAAAAAGGGAAGTTTTACCTGCTCCATTTGGCCCAACGAGACCAACCTTTTCCCCTGGCCCAATAAAAAAAGAACCACCGGTATAGAGAACTTGTCCGCCATAGTTTTTAGTCAGGTTAGAAACCGTAATCATTGAATCCTCCGAAAGGTCCACAGAGTATCGGAAATGCTATACATATCCAAGCTTTTTTCGTAATATACGAACCCATGGAATGGAACTTAATAGATAAACAACATGATTTTTTAAGACTTCTTGAAAAGCAGGGAAAAAGCTTTAATACGGTAAAAAACTATAAAGCGGATCTCCAGTGCTTTAACACTTTTCTTATCGACAAACAGCAACATCTCAAAATAAAAACATTCACGAATACCCAAGTTCAAGAGTACTCAAACTATCTTGATCAAAAATATGGCTCCCCCAACTCAGTCCGACGACGAGTGCAGGCGCTAAGACTATTTTTTGATTTTTTAATGACCCAAAATATCTTTCAGGAAAATCCGTTAAAGAAGATGGCCGTCTCTCCAAAAGTTTTAGACAATCCTGAGCCTACCCCATTTCCTGAAATAATTAACGCCTACGTCATTCTAAAAAAAAGAGCTAAAGAGTCTGATGGTTTTATGAAACTCGTTCACACGAGGAATATGATCATATTCCATTTGATCTATGGAGCGGGTCTTAAGGTTTCTGATATCGCGAAATTGCGCTTCGGCGGAATTCTAAAAGACAAAAGTAACTTCAGAGTGATGGTCGATCACCCAAAGAGAGACCCTTATTCAATTCCTCTTCCCTTTATTTTTAATAAAGACTTTCAGACTTATAAATCTCTTCTTCAGGAACAACTTCGAACCGAAGATCTTGAAATTGAGGAATTACTCTTCAATGCCAATCCTTATAAAATTTTATCCGGTGGCCTCTCTCCAAGAGGAACAGAGCTTTTTTTCGAAGATTTAAGAAAAGAATTAAAGTCTGAAATGACTGCGAAGTCTTTGCGGCAGTCCTGTATCTTTAAGTGGCTCAACTTAAATATTTCCCACACAACGATGAAAGAGTGGCTTGGAGTCACTCCCTCTTATTCATTAGAACTCTATCTTGAGGAACTAAAAAAAGATCCCGTAGGTAAAGTGTTTCAAGACTTGGAACATTCTGATGACTAACGAAGATTACATCCGTAAAACATTTGAACTTGCTTCCAAGGCCCATGGTTCCACTTGGCCTAACCCTATGGTTGGAGCAGTGATTGTTAAAGATGGCAGGATTATTAGTGAGGGTTTTCACCAAAAAAAAGGTGGAGATCACGCTGAACTTGACGCTATAAAAAACGCCAAAGAATCAATCGCAGGTGCCACGGTCTATGTTAACCTTGAACCCTGCTGCCACACCAATAAATCAACTCCTCCCTGCTCACAAAGACTCATTCAAGAGGGAATAAAAAAAGTTGTTTTTTGTAACATTGATCCCAATGAGAATGTTAATGGGAAAGGGATCGAATTATTGCGATCCTATGGAATCGAAGTGATCTTTGGTATCCTTAATGAGGAAGGTGAAAAACTAAATGAAGTATTTTTCCTTTCCGAGAGATTAAAAAGACCCTTCATTCACTTTAAAGCTGCGACTTCCATGGATGGAAAAATCGCGACCTTATCAGGGGAATCAAAGTGGATTACCGGTGAAGAAGCGAGACTCCATGTCCATAGACTTCGCTCTCTTCATCAAGGAATTCTTGTTGGCGGTGAAACTCTGAGACAAGATAATCCTCAATTAACAGTTCGCCTCCCTGATTTTCATGGAATTCAGCCCTGGAGAATTGTCCTCACTAAATCAGGAAAACTTCCCAAAGATCACTACCTTTTCCAGGATGAATTTAAACACCGAACTCTTATCTATACACAGTCAACTATCGATTTCCATTTTCCAGAAGATCAAGTCATAAAAATCAAAACCATCAAAGATGCGATGACTGATCTTTTTGAAAAAAGAATCATCAATATCTTAATGGAATCTGGAGCAGGTCTTGCTTCAGCATTCATGAAAGAAGAATTGATTGATCGCATTTCTTTGTATCAAAACCCAAGTTTTATTGGGAGAGGTAAAGACCTCTTTGGTGAACTCAATTTTTCAAAGCTTGAAAATAGACCCATTATTACAAATATAGAAACTCAATGGTTAGGAAATGACCATTACATCACGGGACGAATAAAATGTTCACAGGACTCATTCAAGAAGTAGGAACGATTGAATCCATCACGTCAAATCCTGAAGGCAAAGAATTTGTCATCAAGGCACCTTCTCTTATTAAAGAGATCAACATTGATGACTCAGTTGCAACCAATGGAGTCTGCCTCACGGCCACAAAAATTCAGGGTGAAACATTTAGAGTTCAAGCGGTTCATATGACTCTGGAGAAGACTTCAATCGGATCCCTTAGACCGCAGGATAAAGTCAATTTGGAATTAAGTTTAAGGCCCCATGACCGTTTAGGTGGACATTTTGTCCAAGGTCACGTCAATGCTCTTGGAAAAATTAAACAAATTCAAATGACAGGAAAGAACTGGGAAATTGAGGTTTCATTCCCCAAGGAATTACGTAAATACATGATTTCAGAGGGTTCAATCGCACTCGATGGCATCAGCCTTACGATAGCCCGTCTCACCGACTCAAGTCTTACTGTCGCCATCATCCCTCATACCTTGGAAAAGACTTCACTATCCTCTAAAAAAGTTGGTGATGTCCTTAATCTCGAGGTAGATATGATCGCAAAATACATCGAGAACTTCCTGAAATTTAATCCAGATCAATCAAAAAATCAGGAATGGGCCCGAAACTTTTTTACTCCAAAATATGAAGACTAATAAACTGCGACCATTAGATACGATTGAAACAGCTCTCAATGAATTGAGGTCTGGTCGCATGATTATTGTTGTTGATGATGAAGACCGTGAAAACGAAGGTGACTTCATTATGGCCGCTGATATGATCACAGCGGAGGCCGTGAACTTTATGGCCACCATCGGCAGAGGACTCATTTGCACCCCGATCTCAACAAGCCTCGCAAGAAAATTTGAATTAAAACTTCAAGTCGAACAAAACACTGCATCTTTAGGGACTGCTTTTACTGTGACGATTGATGCCAAAGAAAATATCAGCACAGGTATCTCTGCTAGCGATCGGGCCCACACGATAAAATTACTCACAGAAGTAGATACAACGGCCTCTGATTTTGTTCGCCCAGGTCACATTTTTCCACTCATCGCTAAAGACGGCGGTGTTGTTGAAAGACCAGGACACACGGAGGCCTCAGTTGATCTTTCAAGACTTGCGGGTTTTTCTCCTGTTGGAGTGATTTGTGAGATCATGAATCCGGATGGATCAATGGCACGCTACGCTGATCTCTGCGAGTTGGCCGATAAACATCAGATAAAAATGATCTCAATTGCTGATTTAATTTCTTATAGAAAATTAAATGAGAATCTCATTAGTTCAGTTGAGTCAGTTCCTATGCCTACGAAGTTTGGCGAATTCCAAATGTATATTTTCCGTTCTGATTTATTAAACCAAGAGCATGTTGCCATTATTAAAGGGGAACCAAAAAAGCTTCAAGAAGGACAAACTCTATTAAGAGTTCACTCAGAGTGCCTTACTGGGGACATCTTTGGAAGTTATCGCTGTGATTGTGGGGACCAATTGGCGTCATCATTAAAATTAATCGAAGAAAATGGATCTGGTGCGATTATTTATCTCCGTCAAGAAGGAAGAGGCATTGGTCTTTTTAATAAGATTAAGGCCTATCAACTTCAAGATAAAGGTCTCGATACAGCTGAAGCAAATCTTAAGTTGGGCTTCCCAGTTGACTCTAGGGATTACACCATGGCCTCACAAATTTTAAGGTACTTTAATATTCAAAGTATAAAATTATTGACCAATAATCCTTTAAAGATTTCAGCCTTAAAAAGTCTTGGATTAAAAAATGTAGAACGGGCCCCATTAGAAGTTAATGCTAATCATAAAAATGCCCAATATCTTCTGACTAAAAAAGTAAAACTGGGTCATCTTTTAAAACAAAATATTTTTAATCAATAAGAGAGTCTCTATGAAAGTTGAAGGATCACTAAACGGAAATAAATTGAAAGTTGCCATTGTGGCGGCTCGTTTTAACGATTTTATCGTTTCCAAATTAGTTGGCGGCGCCCATGACTGTTTAAATCGTCATGATGTTAATCCATCAAATGTCGATGAAATTTGGGTCCCAGGGGCCTTCGAGATTCCAGTTGCAGCTCTCGCCTTAGCAGAGTCTGGAAAATATGATGCGATCATTTGCTTAGGAGCTGTCATCAGAGGATCAACTTCTCATTATGATTATGTGTGTTCTGAAACAGCGAAAGGCATCTCTCACGTCTCTCTTAAAACAAAGGTTCCAACTATTTTTGGAGTCGTCACAACTGATACCATTGAACAAGCGATAGAAAGGGCCGGAACAAAGTCAGGTAACAAGGGCTGGGATGCGGCCATGGCAGCTATTGAAATGGGAAATCTTCTTCCAAAGCTTCAGGGAAAATAATCAATATTAGCGAGATAACGGGGCGGCCATGGTGCTGCCCACTGAATCTTCAATCATGATGTTCTGACTCACTTCTGGTTCCAATTGATTTAAGTAAGTCCCTACAATTAAAACAAGTGCGAGAAGAATTAGGGCCATTGGTTTCATAAAGTCCTCAAAAAGATTTAAAATCATTATGCCCTAAATTCACTTTGACTCACATAGTTAAATGATCCTTCTCTTTTATAAGTTTGCCAAAAGCTTAGCTTTTTACTAATATTCCCACTCTCTCAACTGTGTGAGGAATGCAGGCTCCCTTTTGGAGATCCAATATTAATGTTTCCTGCTACTGCCTAAAGGAGAATTTATGGCAAAAATCGACATGGGGCGTGCGCGCTTCAAAATCCAACGCCGTCTTGGTGTGGAACTACCTGGTCTTGGTAAGGCCGGTGCACTTGAAAGAAAACCGTATGGTCCAGGACAACACGGTATGCAACGTAAGAAGCTTTCGGACTTTACTGTTCGACTTCTTGAGAAGCAAAAAGTGATGTTTAACTATGGTCTTCGTGAATCTCAACTACGTAACTACGTGAAGAATTCTAAAAAGATCAAGACAGCTTCTTGGGTTGATACAATGATCATCGCTCTTGAATCTCGTTTAGATAACGTTATTTTCCGTGCAAACTGGGCACCATCTACTCCAGGTGCTCGTCAAATGGTGTCTCACAAGCATATTAAAGTTAATGGTCAAACTGTTAACGTTCCTGGTTACCAAGTAAAACCTGGTGATGTGATTGAAATTTCAGATAAGGGTGCAAAATCTGGAAACTACCTTCAAGCGAAAGTTCGCCCTCGTATCTCTTCAGTTCCTGCTTTCTTAACAAAAGAAGCGACTGCCGAGAAAGAGAAAATTAAAATGGTAGCGAAGCCACTAGCTGAAGATATCCCGTTTGCTTTCGAAAAGCGTCTCGTGATCGAGTACTACTGGAAAGTAAAATAATTTCTCATTTGTCATCTTCAAGAGGCCACCTTTGGGTGGCCTTTTTATTTCAAGGCTCCGAATTTTTCTGAACGTAGTCTCTAAATTCCCTTAGTATTACGATGGATTTTTTGACATGCTCATTTGCGACGTGAATTCTCTTAAGCTCCTCACCTAATTCGGGATGATCTTTGGCCAAAAGAGTTGATGCTCTATTTAATGACGCATCGATCACTGAAAAGGAATTGGCCAGGTCATGGATATATTTTCGCAGGTCTTCATTTTTAATCATGATCTATTATAGCCGCCTAATTGGCTTTTTTTAATTTTTTTAATCTAAAGAAATCTAAAATTGACCTTTGGTTTAGTCAGGAAAATTCATTATTATTGCATAGAAATCATCATTCACTTTAGAATATTTGTGTATTAAGATTAAAAGAAAAAAAGGAATTGATCGTATGTCTCATGCACCAGCTCATGGGGAATCCCATATCGAAGAGAGAAATGATATTCAGTTTGGCAAAGCCTCTATCTCAAAAATTGCCATGTGGATTTTTCTTGTTACAGACGCCATGTCATTCTCTGGCTTTCTTCTAGGGTATGCCGTCCTTCGCTCTACACAGAATTGGCCAAATCCAGCTGATCATCTTGGTGTTAATCTTTCTGGTTTTGCGACATTCATTCTTATTTGTAGCTCCGTTTCCATGGTACTCTCTATTGACGCATGTAAACACAAAGACCGAAAAGGAATGCTTAACTGGCTATTAGTTACGATCATTGGCGGCGCCGTATTCCTTGGCATCCAATTTTATGAATATTCTCACCTAGTTCACCAAGGAATTACTTTCGCCTCATTTCCGCATGGACCGAGCCTATTCTCTTCTACTTTTTATATTGTTACTGGATTTCACGGATTACACGTACTGACTGGTGTTATTTATTTAATCTGTGAATACCGCATGGCGCTTCGCGGAGACTACGATCAAGGTAATTACAACCGACTAGAAGTCCTTGGTCTATTCTGGCACTTTGTGGATTTGGTCTGGATCCTCGTATTTACATTTATTTACCTACTATGATTAAAACACTAGGAATTCTGATTCTCTTTCTTTTTCCAATGACCCTACTAGCATGTCCAGCATGTGCTGGTGGGGACGCTGGTCAAAAGGGGTCTGGTATTCCTAATACCGTCATCATCCTCGGATGTTTCATTATTGCCACCTATGTTCCATTCTATTTATTGTTTAGAGCGGCAAAAAAATTTGAACCAAAAAATCAAAATGAAAATCTCTGATCTTCCCTCGTTAAATGCATTTCTGAATCTACTTTCGACTATTTGCCTGACCCTGGGCTATATTTCAATTAAGAAAAAAAACATCGAAGCGCACAAAAAATTTATGGTTTCGGCCTTAATCTTTTCAGCTTTTTTTCTTACTGGTTACCTTGTCTATCATTATCACCATGGAAGTACGAAGTTCCCAGACCTTGGGTGGATAAAAACAATCTATTTAATCATTCTAGTTCCTCATATTATCTTAGCGGCAGTTATGGTCCCTATGATTGCTTTTACTTTCTACTATGCTTTCACCGGTCAATTCGAAAAGCACAAGAAAATTGCTCGTCTAACATTCCCCATTTGGATGTATGTCTCTGTCACCGGGGTGATCATTTTTCTAATGCTTTATCACTGGTTTAAGGTTTGAAACCCCATTTTTTTATTGTAAACTTCTCGTACACTTAAAAAAGTTTTTATTATGACGACAGTACAAGCCGCTTCAAATTCCTTGTCTAAAATCAGATTGGATTATCTCTCTGACTTGCTTTCTTTAACCAAGCCCCGTCTTTCCTCTCTTGTTATTTTCACAAGTGCACTCGGTGTGTTCCTTGCTCCAGGAGAAATATCCTTCCTTCAAGGTTTCATTTCAATTGCAGCGACAGCGGGTTTAGTTGGTGGTGCGTGTGTCATCAATTGTTTCATGGAAAAAGAAATTGACGCCAAAATGGAGAGAACTAAAAACCGTCCACTTCCTTCTGGTCGGATCTCTAGTGAATCTGCGCTAACCTTTGGGATTTCACTTATCGTGAGTTGTCTTTTGGCCTTATTTTTCCTTGTTAATTTTTTAACTGGTTTTTTAGGATTAGTGGCTGCCGTTATTTATATCACTCTCTACACTCCCCTAAAGACAAAAACATCATGGGCCCTTTTCGCCGGTGCTATTCCAGGGGCTATCCCACCGCTTATGGGATGGACAACAGTGACAAACTCTTTTGGAGCTCTGGGATTAATCATCTTTTCAATACTTTTTGTGTGGCAATTACCCCACTTTTTATCGATTTCAATTTATCACGCCGAAGATTACAACAATGCTGATATTAAAACATTTCCTGCACATATTGGCTTCAGGGCCACTAGCCACAGGATTGCGATTTACACTTTCATACTTATGCTTGTCTCAGTCGCACCAGCATTTATAGGATCAGTTACAGAAGGGTACTCAACAGGAATTTATCTACTTGGTGGGGCATTTTTTCTCTACTCACTCGTAGGCTATTTTCATGAAGAAAAGTCTCAGGAGTTTCGCCAATGGGCACGTAAGTATTTTTACGGCTCATTAATATATTTACCAATTACTTTTACTTTAATGCTCTATTTTAGAAACGGATTAAACTAATAAATTGTCATCTGTGGGGAAAATTATGAATTTACTCAAAATGGGTGTTTCTGCAGGCTGGTTAGATTACTTTCGACCACCAGAAAACATTTCAACAACGGCTCATCTAATCGATGACTTGTTTAACTTCACGACTGTGATGGTAACTTTTTACTTCATTCTCGTGTGTATCGGACTGTTCGGATTCTCTTACCTGTATAGCAAAAAACGTAACAAAACTCCTTACTACACTTACGGTAACAAAAAGCAGCATCTCATTGTGACTGCATTTATTGGAGCCGTGGTCTTTTTATCAATTGACTTAAACATCACAAGAATTGCCAACAATGATCTTGTTAACACTTTCTGGAAGTTCCCTGATTCTAAGACAGAAAAAGTTCTTAAAGTAGAAGTGATGGCGCAACAGTGGATGTGGTCATTCCGTTATGCCGGTCCTGATAATGAATTTGGAACAAACGATGATATCGTGACAAACAACGACCTTAGAGTTCCAGTTAACACCAAGGTCCTTTTTCATCTGACAGCTAAAGACGTTATCCACTCTTTTTTCGTTCCAAATGTTAGACTTAAAGTTGATACAATTCCTGGAAGAATCACTCGCGTTTGGTGGGAAGTTAATAAGCCTGGGAAATACGATATTGCTTGCGCAGAGATGTGTGGAACTCACCACTACCTTATGAAAGCAGCATTAACTGTTTATACTGAAGAAGATTTTAACAAATGGTTAGCTAGTTCATCACTTATAGCTGCCAATACAAATGATCCTCAAGACGCAAATCTTGCTTGGGGTTGGAAGTGGGAGGAATAATCTTATGAGCGGCGGTTATAATGAAATTCATCCAGAACCTACCACCTTCTGGAGTAAATACATCTTCTCTTTTGACCACAAAGTTATTGCGAAGCAATTCTTGTGGTACGGAATATTCTTTTTGGGTGTGGGCGGTCTCATGGCCCTCCTCATTCGCTGGACTCTCGCGAATCCAGGAGTTCCTGTTCCTTTAATTGGAAATATCCTTTTCTCTGGCTCAGGTGGTGTTGTCCCTCCTGATACATACGCCATGCTTTTTACAATGCATGGTACGATCATGATTTTTTATGCCATCACTCCAATCCTCATTGGCGCTTTTGGTAACTACTGTATCCCCCTTATGATTGGTGCAAGGGATATGGCGTTCCCGTTACTCAATATGCTTTCGTTCTGGTTTGCGTTCCTTTCGGGTGCAGTACTTCTTTTATCATTGTTCATTCCTCAAGGTGCTGCTGCCGGTGGTTGGACATCTTACCCAACACTTTCGACACTGATTGGAAGTCCAGGTGCGGGTCAAACACTTTGGTGTGTGGCGATCTTCATTTTTGGTATCTCTTCAACTATGGGTGCAGTTAACTACGTTACAACAGTGATCACTCTTCGCGCTCCTGGTATGGGCTATTTTGATATGCCTCTCACTGTTTGGGGTCTATGGTTGACTGCTATTCTTAATGCTATCTTCGTTCCTGTTCTTGGAGCAGGTGTAATTCTTCTTATCCTTGACCGTGTTTTTGGAACAACATTCTTCCTCGCTGGTGCTTCGGCAACTTCTGGCTCAGGAGATCCGGTTCTTTTCCAACACGTTTTCTGGATTTTTGGACACCCAGAAGTTTACATCCTCATCCTTCCAGCTTGGGGAATTGTTTCTGACTTATTGTCTTTTTTCTCAAGAAAGCCAGCTTTCGGTGCAAAAGCCACTGCTCTTTCAATGACTTCAATTTCAATTCTTTCGACTCTTGTTTATGGTCACCATATGTTCACGACTCAGATGAGCCCACTACTCACTCAGTCTTTCATGACTTTAACAATGACGATCTCTATTCCATCGGCCATTTTCTTTGCCAACTGGCTCGGTACAATTTGGAAAGGGTCTATTCGTTTTGACTCTCCAATGCTTTTCTCTTTAGGTGTTGTGTTCGTCTTTGGTCTCGGTGGTCTAACTGGACTTCACCTTGGTACAACGACAACTGACCTTTTTCTACATGATACTTACTTCGTTGTTGGTCACTTCCATTACACAATGGCGGCTTCAGTTCTTTTAGGTGGATTTGCTGGGATTTATTTCTGGTTCCCAAAAATGTTTGGTCGCATGATGCACGAAGGTTTAGCTAAGGTACATTTCTGGGGAACAATGATTCCACTAAACGGAATTTTCTTCGGAATGCTACTTGTTGGATACGGTGGTATGCACCGTCGTATTTACAACCCGTTCATCTATGAGTCTCTACAAAGACTCATCCCTGTGAATAACTTAATCACAACGTCTGCGATTCTCATGGGCTTTTTCCAGCTTGTCTTTGTTTATAACCTTATTAAATCACTTCTCAGTGGTGAAAAAGCGACAAACAATCCTTGGGAAGTTGGAACTCTTGAGTGGACAATTCCATCTCCGCCTCCGCACCACAACTACGATATTATTCCAGTTGTAAAATGTGGACCGCATGAGCTTGGAAACCCTAACCTTAAGACTGGTAGAGATTTCCAATACCAAACTGAGGAACTAGTACAAGCATGAGTACAAGAGGACGGAGTGAACTCCAAATTAACCTAGCAACAAATATCGTTATCATTTCGATGGCGATGTTATTTGCAACCCTCTTTATGGGTTATGCGATTTATCGCAGTTCGGCACCTGTATGGCCGCCGATGGGTGTACAAAGAGTTTCTCTCCTTCTCCCAAGTCTTAGTACTGTTGTTTTATTTATCAGTAGCTTTTTTTGTTATCAGGTTTCTGTTAGCACAAAAAAGAATGAGTTATCTAAAGGTCACAAGTATCTAAATCTCACTATCCTATTTGGCGTGGGATTTATGGTGCTTCAAGGACTTCTTTGGAATCAGATGAAGAGTTCAGGTTTATTCGTAAGTTCAGGTATTTTTGCCTCGATTACTTATGCCTTCACTTGGATCCACTTCGCTCACATGGTTGCTGGTCTTTTGGCCCTTCTTTATTTGAAGAAGATCCTTAAGCCTGAAACTGTGAACCTTCTGACGAAAACTTCTAGTGTTGAGAATTTCTGGTACTTCCTAGAAATCGTTTGGATCATTATGTTTATAACTCTATTTGTTTTTTAATACTTTGAGGATGATTATGAAAAACTTAAGTATTCTTTTTCCGCTAGTGACTCTTTTGCTCGTTAGCTGTGACTCGAGCAAATTTAAAGAATCTAAAACCTTCGCTGGTGGGAAAGTTGTCACTGCATCAACATTAAACACGGGTCACGACACATACTTAGAGTACTGTGTTCAATGTCACGGCGTGAATGGTGATGGTAACGGCCCATCTTCTAAAGGGATGTACCCGCCTCCTCGTAATCTCAAACTTGGGATTTACAAGTTCGCCAACGTTGTTGGTGGAGAGTTACCTCACGATGAAGATTTCTACCGAATCATCAACCACGGTTTAAATGGATCGGCCATGTTACCTTGGGATTTAAAAGGGAAGCGGCTTGAAGCTGTTGTAGATTATATCAAGACTTTTGCGCCACAAGTTTGGGAAGGTGCTGATAAAACTCTTGGTACAAAATTTGAAATCCCTAAAGATCCATTTGGAGATACATACAAGCACATCGCTCTTGAGAAAGGTAAGAAAGTTTACCATATCACTGCTGCCTGTACTCAGTGTCACAGAGGTTATGAATCAAAGGCAGATATCTCTAGTTTCAACCAAGAAATAAATAAAGTGGCCCTTAAAGCTGAAGAATTTGCTCCTGATCTTTATCAAGTTAAACCTCAAGAAGGTGAATTCAACTATAAAGTTGTCCCACCAGATTTTACGTTCCACCCACTTCGTAGCATTACAAATGTTGAATCGATCGTTGTGCGCCTCATGTACGGTGTCAATGGTTCAGGAATGCCAGGTTGGAAAGATGTAGTGACTGATGAAGAACTATGGGCACTTGCTTACTATGTGGACTACCTTAGAGAGTTCAAACAAGATCCAGCAAAGAGAGAAGAATTTCTCTTAAAAACTAAGGAATAATGAGAATGGAAGCAGCAATGCAGCCACATGTGAGAAAATCGAACTTCATCGAAAGATTAGTGTCGAGCAAACTCTTTTGGGTTCTTGCTGTTACGTTTTTATTTGCCTACCCAATTGTCAAAAGTGTTAAGAGGCAACTTCCTCAGGAACTTCCTGTGTTAAGTAAAGTCCCTGATTTCACTTTTACAAATGAGAACGGCAAGTCTTTTGGAAGTCAGGATCTCAAAGGTAAAGTTTATATCGCAAACTTCATGTTCACGAGTTGTCAGACATCTTGCCCAAATCTTTTAGGAAAGATTCAGACTGTTCAGCACAGAATTCGTGGGGTGATTGATAGAGCTGCTATTGTGACCTTTACCGTTGATCCCCAGAATGACACTCCTGAGGTTCTCTATTCTAAGGCGAGAGAGATGAAGGCCAATCCAAATGTTTGGCGCTTTCTGACGGCCCCACTTTCAGATACGAAAAAGCTCCTTATTGAAGGCTTCAAAGTACCTGTTGGTGATAAAGTCATGGCCGAAAATGTCATGGATGTCGCCCACTCTAATAAACTTGTTCTCGTGGATCAAGAAGGGCAAATCAGAGGATATTATGCCACTGAGAAAGACGATTTAAATAAAATGATGATTGATATTGGATTAACTATAAACCGTAAAAAAGAGTCTAATTAAAGGAGATATTTGTGAGCGAAGCAACTTCTCATTCCCACAAGAGTCACAAGGCAGAGTATTTTAAAATTTTTTTCCTTCTGACATTTCTCACTGTTGCTGAGTTATTTGTTCCAAAAATGCCTTGGACCCAATTGGCAAAAGGTGCGGCACTAACTTTCTTAGCGTTAACGAAGGCAGGAATCGTTGGTTGGTATTATATGCACCTTAGAGAAGAAACAAAGTGGCTCAAATTTATTGCCTTGATTCCAATTTCAGCATTCATCTATGCTGCTGTTGTAATTCTTGAATCAACTTACCGCTAAACCGAGGAAACTGAAATGACAACGACTGATAAAAAGCCAGAAGTATTTAAATCTGAATCCTCAATACTCTCTCATCCAATACAAAAGCCAAAACCAAATCAGGCCATGTTCCCTACGTGGTTTTTGATTGTAACTTTGTTCGTTTGCTTTTTCGTTTTAAAGGGATTTATTTATCTAAAAGATACAAAAAGACACGGAAAATAGATTTTTATCTTATAAACATAGAAGATCCCCTTGAGAGCGAATACTCCCAAGGGGATTTTTTTTAAGATTTAGTTTTTGTAGAAAGTTCAGCGAGTTTTTGGTCTAGCATTTCGAGATGTCCAAAAGTTGTGACTCTTGCCTCTCTCAATGTACTCATATTGAGATTTGATACAGATCCACCTACCCAAATCTCTGTCTCGGATGGAATCAGTTTTCTCATGGTATAACATACATCATTAATGTTTTTGTTTCTGGAAGCATAGGCCGGACTGAAGGCCATCAGCACCACATCGGACTTCGTCGCCCTTGCGGCATCAGCGATTGATTCCTCAGGAAGATCTTCCCCGAGGTAGACAAAGTTCAATTGGTGCTCGGCCATAAGTAAACTGGCCAGCATGAGTCCAATCGAGTGGTGCTCTCCTTTTGGTGTCGCGAGAGTGATTTTAATTTTATTAGAGTTTTCGCTTCGATAGTGTTGAGCAATTCTTCGACCGATAAAAAACTTCGTGATCGCAGAGAGAGTATGTTCCTGGGCAATATTCATTTTACCAGAATGAACGTACTCACCAACTTTTCTAAATAATGCTGCCACAACTTCTAGAGCAAAATCTTTACAGGTGAGATCCATCGAAGCTTTGTTTAATTCGTGGGTCAGAATGTCGAGCTTCCAGGCATGAAGGGCCATAAACAAGTTATTTAAGTATGTTTTTGGCTCAATTAAACTCTTTGAAACAGAAACCACAGGAACATTTCCAAAACTTTTCCCATTAGTCATTTTGTCCAACAGGGTTTCAAGTTCGGTGTCCGGTAAATTTGCAATTAATGAAATTGAGTTACCTAAAGAAGAGAGTTTTCCCAACATGAGAAGCCGGTTTAACTCAAGCTCTGAATAGAGTCTTCTACCGTTGTCAGAACGACTTGGCTTAATTGCCCCGTACCTCTTTTCCCAAGCACGGATACAATGTGTTGAAAGACCACACAATTGGGATACTGTTTGAATGTTGTAGTACTTCATAAAACACCTCTCTTATAGGTGTCTCACTAAACGGCTTTATCTATAATAGACAAAAGGTTCTTGTTCAATCTTTGTTCATGTCTAGTCTACTCTAAAGTTGGACAAGAAACATGGAAAAACATCATAAGATATTGATTACTCGTCGAACGAGCGCTTACCACCACGTTTAAAGCCACCTTCTCGGTTTCCTCCAAAGCGGTTTCCACCTTGAGGTCTTTCGGGCCTAGGATTGGCCTCAGTTACCTTTATAGCACGTCCATCGACCTCTTTCCCATTTAGCTCCTTCATGGCCTTAGAGGCAAGCTCATCGCTCGCCATTTCGACAAAGGCAAACCCTTTAGAGCGACCAGTTTCCATATCGATTATGACTTTAGCAGATGTCACTTCACCGATTCGGCGAAACACCTCTTCAAGTTCAGCTGACTTTAAGGAATAAGAAAGATTACCTACATGTAAACGTTTACCCATAAAAATCGTCCCCCTCAAAAAACTTCAAAAAGTAAAATATTATAACTTTCTCAAATTTTGAATTCCACTAGAAATCTTGTCGATGCTCCTCAATTATGAGATATAGCACGCCGTATAAATTTGTCTAAGGATTTCATCATGACTCAAAAAACCATCATTCTTGGTAAAGATGCTGCATTAGAAGACACGATTTCACGATTAAGAAAGCTTCTACTTGATTGGGGATTTGATGTAGAGGAAGCCTCTTGGCTAAACCCTGTTCCCAATGTGTGGTCTGTGCATATACGTGATCGGTATTGCCCATATCTTTTCACTAACGGAAAAGGTGTTACTAAAGAAGCTGCTCTGGCCTCTGCACTTGGTGAATTTTTTGAAAGACTAAACTGTAATTACTTTTTTGCTGATTTTTATCTTGGTGAAAAAATCGCTAACTCTGATTTTGTTCATTACCCTAATGAAAAATGGTTTAAGTTTACAGATGATAAAATGCCTCAGGGTCTCATGAACGAATCCCTCTGGAATTTCTACGATTCTGAGCGGGAACTTAATCCTTCAAAATTAGTTGATACCAATTCTGGCCACGCTGAAAGAGGAATATGTGCTCTTCCCTATGAAAGAGTCTCTGATCATAAAACCTATTATATACCTATGAATATTGTAGGGAATCTTTATGTTTCAAACGGGATGTCAGCAGGCAATACAAAAACGGAAGCGAGAGTTCAGGCCCTGTCTGAGGTTTTTGAACGATCGATCAAAAATAAGATTCTCTCTGAGGGTATTTCTCTTCCAAATATCCCACAAGAGGTTCTCAATCGTTATCCAAAAGTCGTAGAGGCGATCGCTGAACTAGAGGCGAACGGTTACCCTATTATTTGTAAAGACGCTTCTTTAGGTGGAAATTATCCCGTCATTAATGTGACTTTATTAAACCCAAGTGAGGGGACTGCGTTTGCTTCTTTTGGAGCTCACCCGAAGTTTCAAATTGCTTTAGAAAGAACTCTCACTGAATTACTTCAAGGAAGAAGATTAGATCAACTCAATGTTTTTTCTCCGCCAAGTTTTGAACTTGAGGACGTAAGTGATCATTTAAATATTGAGGCACATTTTATTGATTCAAATGGACTCATTCATTGGAATTTCTTTAAAGAGACGGCCGACTTCCAATTTTCTGATTGGAATTTCGGTGGAGGAACGACTCAATCTGAATACGATGCCATGATCGACATTTTTCATAAAATGGAAAAAGACGTTTATGTTATGGACTTTGAACACCTCAATGTTTACGGCTGCCGTATTCATGTTCCTGGCATGTCAGAGATTTATCGACCAGAGGATTTGGCCTGGGATAACAATAACGCTGCAGTTCCATTTAGAAAAAGAATTCTAGGGTGCCATGAGCTCTCTCATGACGAGATGCTGGAGCTTCATGACGAGCTCGAAGAAGCGGGCTACGATGATATGCTACTTCTCTCTCACGCGATTGGAGTTATTCCAGATGCAGGTGAAGTTTGGGCCGACATTAGAATGGGTGAATTCAAAGCGATGCTTTCTTTAGGAGCTAAACACCACGAACTATCAAAAGCTGGAATTGACTGGTGCCTACACTTTGCTCCACTAAAACCTCAAAGAAAACTTCTCTATCTTTGCCTTCAAACGCTTCTTCAAATAGAGATGGATGATAACTTAAACACAAATGATTTCCTTCCTACGATTGAAAAGATGTATGGGAAAGAGTTGGTTGAAAGAGCTCAACACTTAATTGATGGACACGAAAAGTTTGATGGATTGCATGAGTCTGATTTAAATTTAACTGGATTTAAAATGCATCAAAAGCTTATCACTTCTTATGAGAAGCTCCAAAAAGCGAAGAAAATCTGGTCTGAAAAAAAATAACTTTAGAAAGCTCCTTCGGGAGCTTTCTTATTCTAACTCCACTGACGAGGATCCCTCTAAGGATTGAAACTTCTCACTAAGGAACTTAAAATAAACTTCTTTTTTTAGTTGTAACGTTTTAATTAAAGAATGAATCACTGCTGGCTCTTTAACAAACAAAAGCCCCATTTCTCCTCGCATTTTATCCCAAGGTTGTTTAATAAGTTCATTAAGTTTTGCCATGACTTTTTTAAGGTTTTTATCTTTTCTGCAACTAAGTTTCTCCAACTCGCATCGATTTTTTAAATGTTCTTCTAGATCTAGGAGTTGATGATCTTCAAGAGACGTAATTTCTTTCTTTGAAAAGTGAATACCAATTTGAGAAACAACTGATCCAAATTTTGTATCCTCTGGTGCTCTTCTATTAAATCCCTTTACTCCGATGATTCTTCCTTTCGAAATAAATCGCTCGTCAACCACATCTTCATTCGTTCTATTCATCTCACTTGACCAAATAACGACCATCCCCTCATCCGTTTGATAAACAAAATCTTGAAGATTTCTCAATGGGGTGAAAAATCCTTTATTTCTAGATCCTGTAAAATCAAGCTTCGTCTCTTGTCCATCTTCGTTAAGGTCATAGTGACCTCTGTCCTTTATCTTTCCAATAATGGAAGGAATTCCGATATAAAAATGACTATCCTTTCCATTCCAAGTTAATTTTTGATTCCTTGATGGAAGACGTGATTGAACAAAACTAATTTCTCCATTGAGAGCTCTTTTAAATAATTCATGGTGCTGAGTGTTTTTTAGATTTAGATTAAATTCCACTGAAAATCTATTACCTTGAAAATTGGCAAAGTCTGCTCTTGCGAGGATTGGACCAATTGCAATTTGACGGCGCTTTAAATCCTCTTCAGTGATGACAAGTTTTATTGTATCTATTGATGTTTTTTTCATCTCAACAATGAATTGATTCTGAATCCCTATAGAGGCAGAAGCTATTTCGGCCACTGACATGTTGACCCCAGCAAATAATGAGATTCCGCCGTAGGTTTGAAAAAGTCCTGAGTCCTCTAAATTCCACCTTTCTAATTCAGCTAATTTTTTAGGCATAGAAAAGGCCAGAGACTTATCTTCCTTAGAATTTTTATATCTTATGATCGTTTGCATCGCCCCTTTATACGGAACAACTCCAAGAGAAAAAGTTGATTTCATTAAAGCGGTAAGACCCATTCCCAATTCAACTCTAATGCGCTTCACTTCAATCCAACCAAGCTCTTTTTGGATCGGATAAAAGTTGAAACGGTTAAGAACGACGGGTTGAGAGTATTGAATCACAGCACGATTAAGACCAGTTTGAAGGGCCGGACTAAAAGATAATAAGTTGGTTCCACCATTTCCAAAAAATGAAAACTCACCAGCAGTATTTACTGATATCGGTAGATTATAGGGATTTCCGGCAGTGGTTTGTGTTGTAAGAAATCGAACATCGAGCGAATCCTGAGCGGAAACAATCTTGGAGACGAAAAGCAAAAAACACAAAATATATTTCATGCCGAAATAGTAGCTAAAATTGGATTTCTAAGGAGAAATTGAAGGAAGATAAGTAAAAATTATCTGCCAAATAAAAGAGGGGGCCCAAATCCCCCTCTTTTTAATGACCCAACAAAGATGGCAGGAAATACTTCTGCCGTCATTGGGGACTACAAAATTAGTTGTCTCTCAGAATCTGTAAGCGCCTTATGAGTTTCCTCTTCAACGCCCAAGTCTTTACTTTCAGGTGAATTTTCACCCCAGATATAGGTATTAAAGGCTTCAGTGAGGTCAAGCCCTGAAAAGAACTCGAGATTGTTTTTAAAATGTTCCTGAGTAATCACTGTGTGTTTGTAGGCCTGAAAGTACCCTCTTAAGAAAGCTTTAAGTCCACCCATGTCTTGAAACCTATAATCCAAGTAGGCCATGAACTCTCTTCCTAAGGCGTATGCCCTCGAATCAGTGTTCCTTTTATAAGCAGATCCCTTACCTAGATTACTTCCAGCAAAAACCGGTAATGGCTTTCTTTGGTATCCATAATCGCGCCAGCTTGCAATCGCTTCGTCAATCCAACCTGAGTTTCCATTGGCCGGCATGACTCCTTTTGCAAAATAAGAGTGAAGCATTTCATGATCCAAGGCCGCAAGCGAAGTTTGAGTAGCAGCAGCATGCTCCATCCCACCTGTTCCAGGAAACGTTTCATAGGCGACGAGACCATCATGTCCCCATGGACCGTAGTCGGCCTCAAGTTCCTTAAAAATTTTCTCAGCTTCGTTTTTAAATTTTTTCGGTGTTGACCACCAAGAAGTATAAACAGTCACCGGAAGACTACGACCATCAATCGATTTATAAGTAAAATCAATTCTCTTTTTTTGACCCTTAGGAGTTATGTGAAGATAAGGACAAGAGACTGTAAAATATTCTGGGAAAGTCACTTCAAATGAATTTGGTGATGTTGATACAACTTTTCCATTTGTATAAATATCTTGTTTCGCTTTTTTTGTTCCAGCGAATTTTAGATTTAATTTAATTTGATACTGATCAAATTCAAAATTAGAAGGAACATATTGCTCAAGAAACATTCTATTTTTTAAATCTCTAATCCAGAAAGCACTTGAGACAGTCTTAGAGAATAGGTTGTATCTTACATTTTCAGAGAAAGAACTCTCCATTTCTAATGTGTGTTCACCTTGAGAAACGACTGCATCTAATTTTCGAATAGGAGTTCCATCTGGAAGAACTTCATCTAAAACTGAAACCGGATTGCCATCAATTTTTACGTTCTTAGGATTTGGAATCAAATCAAAAACGGGACTCCCTTCCTTATCGCTAAAAAACTTAATGGTCGATTTAACTTTGGTTTTTTTCCAGAGCACATTATAAGTAATGTCGTACTTAGCCGTCTTAAAATCAACAAAGATGGCCCTTCCAGTTTTGGTATCAAAATCTGGGGGCGCTAGGTGTAGATTAGCAAAAGCGGTAGAAGTAAATAGTAGAGAGACGAATAAGATCTTCTTCATTTCAATTATTTCCTATTAGACGTTTTATATTCACAAGCTTTGGTAAGTAGCCACTTAAAAATCGGAACACTTGTTCCAGTGAATGACCTTTCTGGGTGATACTGAACACCTAAGGCCGGACGATGAGTGTACTCAATAGACTCAGCAATTTTTCTATCATTAGAAAATGCTGTGACACGAGTGTTGGGATACTTTGAGCGATTTTCAAAATAATAAGGGACTCGAATCCCTTGATGATGAAATTTAAAGCCTCTAAAAGAGTCACTCGAATAAATACTTTCTAAAAGAGAGTCACTTCCGACCTCGACTGAAATTTTATCTAATTTATTGTATCTATTTTGGATGCCTAATTCCTTTTTTAGATCTAGGTAAAGGGGAATCCCCTCAGCAACTGACATCATCTGTAGCCCTCGGCAAACACCCAAGAGAGGGAGATTTTTAAACTTCTCTTCTTTTGAATATGTTTGGACAAGAGAATATTCGAACGGATCCCTCTCCTCGCCCTCTTTAGAAAAGTTAACCAAGTTTAAATTCTTTTCTGTGTATTCTCGAAGCTCTTGCGAAACCGAACCAAGATAAAACTTAGGGTTAATGTCGGCACCACCAGGAATCAAGATGGCATCCACCTCACTCATCGCCTTTTTAAGGTCCGGCTTTTGATGAAGGTGAACAAACTCGGTTGAATATCCCATCATCCAAGAGGTCATAATAATTCTAAAGCGGTAAAAGAAATCACAATCGTGAGAACATCCGACCTTTATCACTTGTCCTTTTGGAAGCTCGCAAGCGAATGAAGGAAGAGAGAGAAATAATCCGAAAGTGAGTACAAAAATTTTAATCATCATCCCTTTATTTTATAGGAGTCCACTTTTTGGCTCCAGACTGAGCAAATTCTACTCTCTTAAAAACCTGATTAACCCAACTCCTAAAAGAGTTTTTGGGTGATCCGCGTCAGTGAGAGTTGCTTGTAAGTAAACGTTTCCTTTCTGATCGAGACCTGGTGCACCATAAAAAATCGCATCACGCTGCTCGTAATAAACCCTGGCATCCCCTCGATCGGTTTTAACAATGTCACCCTGCGAGATGAGTTTTCTAAATGGCTTATCATCCATGACATAAACAGCTTTCTGACCTTCAAAGTCCTCGCCTCTAACAACCAGTATGTCGCCCAATAATTTTGGTGAAAAGAAATCAAATTTTGAAAGCTCAACCCCTTCAGTCGCAACAACTTTAACAACTCTGTCTTGAATCAAAAGAAGTGAATTTTTTTTGCCATCATTGGCAATCACTAAAACTTTATTCTGATCGACACTCATTTGATGACGAAAACTTACCCAAAGGGAACTAGGATTCGCATCTTTGTCCTCAAGAACAACTCTCCAGGTTCCATCAAAAATCCACAGGCGATCTGGAGAAGACTCATTCAGATTAATCTCACGGGTCTTAATGGCAATTTCTCCATGGGGCCCAATTTGCGGAGTAAAAATATAAGAAACATTTGAAGAAAAAAGTGGAGAGATTTCATTATTTTTCCATGTCCATAAACTAGGACTGTCTTCTTTTAGTTTGAAGAAAAATGAGTCCCGACTAAGAGGAAGAAAACTATCGGTTGGACTACTCATCGTGCTTAAATTTTTTATTTCAATTTTCTCTAGCGTTTCTCCAGCTAAGTAAGAGCGAATCGCAGAGTATTCACTAAACTCATACCAACTCACCCTATTAAAAGAGAGTTGTGGTTTCGAGAATAAATGCTCTTCCTCTGAACGAGTCATGACTTCAAATCCCTTATCGCTCCATTCAGCAACAAGTGAACCTTCACTATCCAAGCAATTCATATAAATCTTTGAATTCAATGCGACTGGCTCACCACTAAAGCACCAGAGATTATTGGGCGCATTCCAGGCATCGTCATACATGAACCGAGCGACTAATTGTGGCTTAGAAAAATTCGCAAACACAGACATGGGAATAATTGAGAGCAATAAAAGAAATTTCATTCTTTTATTTTACCTGCTCTTTTAAAAGAGAGTTCTGACCTTTTCTTACTGTAGGCGCCAAAGCTTTTTTGTCGGGATTCTAAGATTATCAACTGCGCCCTTCAGTGAGCATTTGAACAACATTTTTAAAGGCTTCCATCAGATGAAGTTGTAAACTTTGACTGATGGTGGATAATTGAAGGGCTTCATTCATACAATAAAGCCACTGCTCTCCTTCCCTTTTACCAATATTAAACGGAAAGTGCCGCATTCTAAGTCGTGGATGACCATATTTTTCGAGATAGAGTTGAGGTCCACCCGTCCAACCCGAAAGAAAAGCTTTTAACTTTTCTCCTGATTCTTTTAAATCTTTTCCAGCGTGAGTTTCAAAACACTCCCTGGCCTTTGGATCATGACTCATGATCTGATAAAAATCATCGACTAGTTTGTTAATGACCTCTTCACCACCTAACTCTTGATACATGTTAGATCCAAAAAGGACCTGTTGGAGTTTCGCGATCACTCATGTCTAATTGTAATTTAAAAGTATTTTTCTCGCGTGAAATCTCAGCTGGCCACTTGCCTTTGTAATCGCCATTTTTAACTTCGAAATACATTTTTTGAATCCATGAATGCATCGACTCTGGATCCCAGGCCTCAAGATGCACGTGAGGAACTTTATTTGACCATCGAGCAAACGGGTTAGAGATAAGAGTAATAATATTAACCTTTTTTCCAGTTATCGGTCCCCCGATGAGCTTTTTAGGCACATCAATTATTTTTTTCCACTGCTTTGTAAATGGATCCATAAGGCCTCCCACGCGCATGAAACTCACGGCAAAGGCAGAACAACCAGCTCCTTCACCTTTAAGTGGGTCGGCCTGAAGACCGGAGTACATCTCTCCGTATCCCAATCGTTCATACTCATCAGCGTAATCAACCATTCGCTGACAACTCTCCGGTGAGACCTTAATCGTAAGCTCCGACCTTCTTTTTGAACCAGCATAAGGGGCCAGATCACGAAGAATCCCTTCATCTTTTTCAAGCTTTCCAGCAAAAAAATGAAACATGGTCCCTAAACCATATTTTTTCTTAAAAATGAGCTCTCTCTCTTCAGTCGTAGTCGCAGAAGTCATCCCGCGATAGATATGAGTTCCGGTTGACTGGCAATTAAGTTCCACAAAAACGTGGGAGATAGAATAGGCCCTTTTTTTACCCACAGGGGCAATTTCATTTTTTAAAATAGACATCGTCAGTCCCCATGGAGACGACCAGTTGACTCCTAAGGGAGATTTTAAAAAATATAATCGTAATTCATCAGCGCGGGCGCTAAAAGAAAGAAGCAAAACCAAAATTCCGACAAATTTCATCAATCATCCTTGATTAAAAAAAGTACCTTCGAATCATGTCGCATTTGTCACAACAGGTAAAGTTAGAACGTCATTGAGGGCATAAGGAAATAACATATAATATCCTAAGAAACACCAACCCTTAAAAGGACAAATAATGAAAAACTTATCATTACTGACACTTGTAGCGATGCTCTCCTTTACATCTTGTTCAATGTTTCAAAAATCATGCTGTAAGCCAAAAGCTCAAGCCTCTTGCACGAAAGAAAAATGCGATAAGCCTTGCTGTGATAAAGAGAAGAAATGCTCTGATGGATCTTGTGAAAAGAAATCTGAAGAAAGCTGCAAAGACGATTCTTGTAAGAAAAAATAATGAATTTTTTTAGGCGTTTGGATTCAAAACCAAACGCCTAAAAGATTATGAAACCACTGAGGATTGTGGGAAGTCTTTTTTCATCTCTTTAAGTAGTGCTTTAAGGTGATCCTCGCCCTTCGTCTCTAACGTAAAAATCACATTTGTCCCAGTAATACCAGTGTTAGACGAATCTCTGTCGTGAACGACCTGAAGGATGTTCGCTCCTTGGGCCTTAATCACTCCCGTAAGTTGGTGAAGAATTCCGGGTCTATCCGCTATTGGGATAGAAATCCTCACTTTACGATGTGATTCAATCAGTCCTCGATCGATGATTCTCTCTAGAAGATTCACATCAATATTTCCACCACACACAACGAGAACAATTTTTTTATTTTTAAATTTCTTAGGATCCTTCTGATAGAGTTGATCAAATAAAGCTAAAGGAAGTGCCCCTGCTCCTTCCGCGATAACTCTCGCCTTCTCCATAAGTTGCAGAATCGCCCATGCCATTTTTTCATCATCCACAGAATAGGATGAATCCACCACAGACTTAAGAGACTTAAACATTTCTGGAGCGACTTTTTTCACTCTAATTCCATCAGCAAATGTTTCGGCGTTATCAATTGACTTAATCTTACCTGCATTAAGTGAATCAACCATGGCACTACACCCACTGGCCTGACCTGCAATAACTTTAACTTTGGATTTATGACCTTTTAACACTTGCCCTATGCCTGAAACGAGACCCCCTCCACCGATCGATGAAAAAATGAAATCCATATCAGGCATCTGTTCCAGTAATTCGAAGGCCACAGTGCCCTGGCCTGCAATAACTTTTGGATCATTAAAAGGATGAACAAAAATCATCTCTTGTTTTTTCATGAGTGCTTCAGCGTAAGTAAAACAATCCTCAATACTTTGCCCATGCAATAAAACTTTTGCCCCTAAGGCTTCAGTGTTTCTTATCTTTGTGAGCGGTGATCCCTCTGGCATGATAATAGTGGCCTTAACATTAAATTTTCCGGCCGCCCAAGCAACTCCTTGAGCATGATTTCCAGCACTGACAGCGAGCACTCCGTTCTTTTTTTCCGCCGAGCTCATTTTTGAAATTTTGTAAGTTGCTCCTCTCATTTTAAAAGATCCAATAGGGAGCATATTTTCTAGCTTTAAATAAACTTGGCATCCATATTTTTGAGAGAGCCATTCATTATAAACCAATGGAGTTGGATGAATAATTTTTTTTAAAACCGAGTAGGCTTCTATAAATTCTTTAAAATCAATAATCATTTTAACCTCTAAAAAATAAATCTCTCATTTCCCAAAAAATTTTCCCACCCAAGAAGAGAAATATCAGGGCAGCAAACTTCATCAACAACTGATCAGGGATTTTTTTAAAAAACTGCCCCATTAAATAAAATAAACCGCAAAGGAAAGTGGTCATAAGACCAACACCAATTGATGGAATATGAGCATTAGGAATAGTTCCTAAGCTGACTCCTGACGCCAGAGCATCGATACTGGTAGCAAGGCCTAAAACAATGACAGGCCACAAACCCCATTTCATTTCTTTCTCACCTTGACTTAAGCTCTCTTGAAAACACTTTAACCCCAAAGTTAAAAAGATGATGCCAACTAAAAACTGAAAAACGAATCCAAAGCGAGAGTAAGTAAAAAAATAGCCGCCATAACTTCCTAACCAGAGCATAAAGCACTGAAAAAGACCGAAAGTCACTGAAACCAAAAGAGCGTTTTGGATTTTAATGGAGCGAGAGTCCCTTTCGTGGAGTAAACTCAATGCAAATGTGGCAACTGCTGCGTCCACCGCTAGTGCGAGCCCCAAAAGTAATATTTCAACCGATAACATGATCCAAAATCCTTATGTATTTGAATATTTCATCATCTAAGTGGTGAAAAAGCAAAACGATCATGATAGCCTTTTTGATATGAAAGGCTTTCAGAGAATTATCTTTTTATCCATATTAGGGACTTATCTGGTCATTCTGGCGGGAGCGGTTGTCCGAGGAACCGGGTCAGGGTTAGGTTGTCCAGATTGGCCAAAGTGTTTTGGTCAATGGGTTCCACCCATGGATATCTCAGAACTCCCATCAAACTATAAAGATCTATATAAAATTTCAGGAAAAACAATTGCGGATTTTGATCCTTTCAAAACTTGGACTGAATACATCAATCGCCTTTTGGGTGTCGTTCTCGGCATTTTCATTGTGGTACTTTTCGGATTGTCTTTTAAGTTAAAGAGATATGAAAACAACATACCTTGGTTTTGCGGCGGGCTCCTCCTACTTATTCTTATTCAAGGTGGTGTGGGTGCTTTAGTTGTTTCGACTCATCTAAAACCATTCATTATTACAATTCACATGTTCCTAGCGATCATTCTCCTTTTTGGTCTCTTATATTTGAGAAAATATTGCCAGGACCTCGAAGATACAACAATTGCGCAAAAAACTGACCCTAAGGGACTTATCTTAACAAAGATTCTTGTTGGAATCACATTTTTACAAGTTCTCATGGGAACTCAAGTTCGACAGCAAGTGGATCACTTTATTCGTGACACAAAAGTGGCCACAAATTTAACCGTTATTAGTTTCCTTGGAAAATCTTTTTTCTTGCATCGCTCTTTCTCGATCATCATCGTCTCAGTGTTTATTTATCTACTTGCTCACTTTCATAGACAAAGATTTAATCGGAGTGCCTTTTTCCTAACATGCCTGGCGTTTGCCACAGTCTTAGGAAATGTCTCCACCGGTATCGCTCTCAATTATTTTGGCTTTCCATCGAGCGCTCAACCGATACACCTCTTTTGTGGAGTGATATCGCTTGGACTTCTTTACTCACTTTACTTAAATCTCAAGGGTTCTTTACTCCAGGATTAAAACCTCTTGAGCGGGCGAATTCGTACATCACGAGTGAAGCAGCGACAGAAACGTTTAAACTTTCTACCAAACCAAACTGGGGTATCTTTACAAATTTTATTTTCGGATAGAGGTCTTTTTTAAAGGTGAAACCAAAACCTTCGTGCCCTAAGATAAAAGCTGAATTATCGGGGAAATAAACTTCATGAATAGACTCAGAAGCTTCTGAATCAAAAGCATAAAAGGTAAACCCCTTGCTCTCCCAGTTTTGATAGCTTTCCTGGAAGGTTTTAATCATGTTCCAGGGAACACGCTTCATACATCCTTTGGCAGGAAGTGGGTCAAAAAAACTTGTCCCGACCACATCCACTCCCTGTGCCCCAAAAGCCTCTGCAGAACGAATAATTTTACCGATGTTAAAATCAACCTTGAGGTGATCAAGAATTAAGACAAAGGGAAATGGGCCAGGCTTAGACATGAGCTTGTTTAAAAGTCGCTGCCGCTCAAAACTTTTTTGCATATACTGACGTTTATTCATAAGATAATCTTATAAGAAAGACTTTAAAAAGGCGATTTCATGTTAGGACTAATGGCCCTTGGTCTCACTGTGGTGATGATTTATACATTGGTAAAAAATGCTTTGATTGGCACACAACTTGCCCCCAATGAAGATTACCAAGGCTCAGTCGATCTCATCATACCAATTAAGGGTCAATCCGATTTTTATCTTGAACCATGGCTTAAGAATTTATCCTCACCCAACCATAGTGGAGCGAGGATTAAAATATTTATTCTGATCGATGGTCATCATCCTAACCTCAATGTGTGGCAGGAATTACAAAATAAAATCCCTTTCGTTGAAATCATTAGTTTCATCTCTAGGCCCGTTGGAAGAGAAGTTGTTCCGTGGATGATTGACCAAATTAAAGAAAAGATCACTGGTAACGTTGTCATCATTGGAGACCCTGAACTAGTTCCAACGATTGATGCCTTTGGTTCAATTGGTAAGTTAGTCTCTGAAAAAAGAAAAGCCTATTTTGTTCTTCCTCAAACCCAGAAACTTAACACCTTTAGTGAAGCAGTTGCATGTTTAAACCCAACCCTTGCTCTTGCCTCAACTTTTGGCTTTAGAAAAATTAGAAGAAATGTTTCACACCCACTCGTCAGTATTTCTCAAGGATGGATGGGGATGCCTCTTTCTATGTTTAAGGATTTTAACTGGGCAAGAGTGAATATTTCATCTTGGAAAGAAGCTTTGGTGAAAGGCTGGGAACTAGAAAATCAAACTTACATCCTGGCATTTGGAGAAAAACATCTTCTTCGGTACTACCCTGAAGATTTAAAAATTCATGCTCAACAATTGGGTCACTACTGGGCCGAACTTTGGCAAAAAGGTGAAAGATCTGGTTTTTGGCTTTATCTCATTACTTTATTTATTTGGTCGTTTCCCGTTTTTTTCTTCTTCTCTCATCCCTTCTGGTCACTTGGAAGTATCTTACTACTCGTTTTGTACCGTTTCTTCACAAAAATTGTTTTCCAAGAATCTTGGGGGGCGATGGCACTCCATCCTTTCGGTGCTTTATTTTGGCTCGGAACTTGTGTGTGGTGGATAGTTGGGGGCCTAAAGTCCAAATACGGATTCTCTAGGCCCAGCTAAAAATATTCTTAAGGTAGAACGAGTAACTGACCACCCACGTGAGCTGGGTGCAAGTGGCACTTCATTTGGAAGAGCCCATCTTTATCGGCTTTAAATTTTACAACTTCTTTCACACCTTTTTTCACTTCTTTCTTCACTCCAAAATCAGGAATAAAGAAACCATGAATCCCAGATGGTGTGTTGTTAATAAGAGTGATTTCTACATCATCACCTTTCTTTGCGATAATAGTTCCAGGAAGCCACTGCTTAACTCCATCAGTTTCATAATTCACTAATGTAATCGAGCGAGTTTCTGCCAAAACAGATAAAGAAAAACAAAGGCATAGAAGTCCAATTAAAATCTTCATTTTTACTCCTTAATCAATGAAATCTTACGCCAAAACATTGTTATTCAGCTTCAAAGCCTTTACAATGAAAATTCGTTTGACAATAATGTAGCATCAACGAACTTCAAAAAGGATAAGTTATGGGTTTTGGTCGTAAAAGTAAGGCAGTAAAAATGCTTCGCCGCAAGGGACAAGCAAAAAAGAAAGCTAAAATTAAAGAAAAAATTGCTGCTGGTAAACTTACTAAGAAAAAGTAATCCCTTAGAATTTCAAAACTGGCATATATGGCCCAAGAGAAACTTCTTTTGGGCCTATTGCTCGCATCAAAATCTTAATTTTATCCCCCTTGGATCCAGCTATCATCATTGATTTTTTGTCTTGAAAATCATCAACTAGAAAAAGTGTCGTGTAATTGATTAATATCTCTGGATCTTCTAGAGTACTTGCAAAGATTTCCCTCTGATTGGCATCAGGTAAAAACGTCACCGACCAACGCTTAAGCATGTTCTTAAAACTCTCTAGCTCTAATTCAAAAGTATCTCCAGAGGTGAAGTCCTCCCGTAACTCTTCATATGAATAAGCTATGTAAGGGTCTTCCGAATCTTTACTGATTAGGCGGCATTTGTAGGAACCAGTAATGTAGATATCCATTCTGCCATCCGGGTAAGTGGCCAGAATATGTGGATGGCCCGCAACACAGACAATCTCCTCATAGTCTCCCTTAGGTCGAAAATTAATGACTGCAATGGGAGTATTAAATTTTACCGCATCTGTGATCATTTGACGGTAGCGGTCCTCAAATATATGAAAAGGAAGAGTTACTTTTTTAAAAAGTATTGAGTTATTTAAGGGGAATAAAAAAACTTTATCTAACATCATATCAAAGACCTTTTAAGAAGCCTCATATATTAAACTACCTCCCTTTTATCGAATTCCCAACTATAGAAACTCTTTTTTCAAAAATTGGACTAAAGAAATGTTTCACTCTATTATTAATAAACATTATTTTGCCGGAGATGAGATTTGAAAAATCACTATAAGTTACTGCTTGGTCTTGTGCTTGGGATCATACTTGGGACAACTGCTCACGCTTTTCATGACTCCACTATTTTACAGACAATTAATACTTACCTCATGGTTCCAGTAGGACAAATATTTTTAAGGCTCCTTTTCATGATAGTTGTTCCGATGGTTTTTTCCGCGCTCGTTATGGGTGTTTTTGATCTGGCCAGTCATCAAGGAGTTGGTAAGGTCGCAACAAAAACTCTTTTCTATACAGTTATTGCTTCTACTGCTTCCGTTCTCATCGGTATTGGTCTAGTTAATTTTTTTCAACCTGGTCGAGGATTTAAAATTGATACTTCTTTATTTGAAGCGGCCAAAACGAATGTTGAAACGATTGCGGCCAATGCTAAAGCTTCAAAAAATTTTGCTCAAGCGATTGTAGAAGTTATTCCAAAAAATCCACTCGATGCAGCAGTTAAGGCCCTTGAAGGAGAAATGCTCGCACTTATGTTTTGTGCACTTTTCTTTGGTTTTGCATTTCATCTGTATCAAAAGTCATCCTCAAAAAAAGAATTAACAATTTTAAGTATCCTAGATGAAATATTTCAGGCGTCACTAAAAATTGTAGAGTTGGCAATGAAGATTGCACCATTTGCAGTATTCGCTATCGTTTTCAATACGGCCTTCAAATTTGGTCTTTCTATTTTTGAATCACTCTTCTATTTTTCAGCAGTTGTCGTGGCCGGACTTTTGATCCAACAGTTTGTGGTTTATTCCTTTCTCTTAAAGTTTTTTGCTAAAAGATCTCCAATCGATTTCTTTGTTAAATCAAGAGATGTCATGCTCTATGCTTTCTCAACCTCCTCATCCAACGCTTGTCTTCCTAAATCAATTGAAGTTGCTGAAAATAAACTCGGATTAACTCCAAGTATCTCTCGATTTGTCTTAACAGTAGGAGCAACTGCCAATCAGAATGGAACTGCACTTTTTGAAGGTGTAACAGTTCTATTTCTTGCTCAAGTCTTTGGTGTTGATTTATCGATGGGTCAACAATTTCAAGTTGTTCTTATGTGTATTATTGCTGGAATCGGAACAGCTGGTGTCCCAGGTGGATCCTTACCACTCATTATGATTATTATGAATGGTGTTGGGATTCCTGCTGAGGGAATTGCTCTCATTCTTGGGGTTGATCGGTTCTTAGATATGTGTCGAACAACTTTAAATGTTAGTGGTGATTTGGTCATCGCGGCCCTCGTGGATGATAAAAAAGAAATTAAAATCTAAAATTGTGGAATCTTAATGTATAAAAAAGCCCTGACCTCTTTATCGACTCTCTTTTTTATGATGGGCTTTATTACCTGTCTGAATGATATTCTCGTCCCCTATCTAAAACAAATCTTTCAGCTTAGTTATAGTCAAGCGGCTTTAGTTCAGTTTTGTTTTTTTGGGGCGTATGGACTAACCTCAATTCCTGCCAGTAAATTGATCGAAAAATTTGGCTATCATAAAGGTATGGTCATTGGTTTTGGAATTACAGCCGTTGGGTGTCTTCTCTTCTTTCCTGCTGTTTCCTTCAATGTTTATGGGCTTTTCTTGATGGCGCTCTTTGTCCTCGCTTCAGGAATTGTCCTCCTTCAAGTGGCGGCGAATCCATACGTTTCAGTGATTGGGTCAAAAGAAACGGCATCATCTAGACTCACGATGGTGCAGGCGTTTAATTCCTTTGGAACTTTTCTAGCTCCATTTTTTGGTTCTTATTTTATCTTAAGAAACCTTGATCAAAGTTCTGGTTCTGGAGCAGTCAGGTTTCCATATCTATTTATTGCACTCGTTTTAGTTGTGATTGCCTTTATTCTTTCGCGTCTCGAACTCCCCAAGATTAAGTCCGAAGAATCAGGAAATTCAACCTGGTCAAAGGTCATTAAAGATCCAAGTCTCATCCTTGGAATGGTGGGGATTTTTAGTTATGTAGGTGCAGAAGTCGCTATAGGAAGCTTTCTAGTAAATTATATTGTTGAACTCATCCCGATGCCTGAAACTGAAGCGGCAACATTGGTTGCTTTTTATTGGGGAGGGGCCATGGTGGGAAGATTCTTAGGAATCTTTACTCTTAATAAATTCTCGCCAGGTAAAGTTCTCGCCATCCACGCAACTCTCGCGATTGCATTCATTCTGATTTCAATTAATTCTTTCGGTTATTTGTCTATTTATTCTCTCATTTTGGTTGGTTTTTGTAATTCCATCATGTTCCCTACGATCTTCACTTTTGGCATTAAAGATTTAAAGGATGGGGAAGAACAAAAGGGATCTGGGCTTCTAGCAACAGCAATTTTAGGGGGTGCTATTATTCCGGTAATCACTGGAGAAATGGCAGACCACGTAGGCTTTCGTCTAGCGTTTTTATTACCAGTGATTTGTTACGTTTACATAGCATTTCTTGGAATTAAAAATGCCAATGTTAGAGGACTATCCACTCAAACGAATCACTAGTTTTATTTCCAACGATGTCTTCAACTGTCACTTCTATCGACTGGGATCCAGGAGATAGAGTCATCGTTTGACGAGGATTTTCCTTCGAAAAATTTAGATTAAAATAAAATCTGCGGCAATCGTAATTCCCACACGTCCCATCAAGATAAAAGTCCGTAATAAAATCCTCATCATTTTTTCCTGAAGGTAGATGAATAAACTCCCACACAACTTGTTCTTCTTTGCCATTTAATCGATAAGAAATTTTATACGGAGGAAGTAGAAATTTATCATGAAGAGTTAAGTCACTCGCCTCTAGATAAACACTATGAGCACCCTTCACTTGATTACCATTTATCGGACGGTGATTTTTAGCAAGTCCGATTTTTTTTATAACAGGAGCTGAAGTGTCGGAAAGTGGCTCCATCATTAAAAACGGGTTAGTGTATAAACCATCTTTCGCAACCACAAGAAGATGCAAGTGATGATAGACCTCTCCAAAAGTCGTCATAGGCCAGCGAACAACATTTCCAATCAGTGTTCCAACGTTAACTTTCGTGCCAAGCTTTAAAGCTTTAAAAATATCAGAAGGAATAGAAGATCTCTCCACATGGTGATATTTCCAAACAAAGCCCTCATCATCTAAAATGGCAACTTCCCAATAAAGAGGATTACCAGAAGAATAATTTTCAATATTCACGATTTTCCCACCTGCAGATGCATAGATTGGTTGGTCTACTCGAGACCTTATATCCAAACCATCGTGCCAATACGGCGGGCCACCATAATTCTGAAAGGACTGCATATTGTGGCCAATGGATAAGAGAGGAAATGGCCAGGGATGATTTCTTTGAGATTTATACACACCAGTAGCAAGTAAATCTGCTCTCGTTTTTAATTCTCTCTCATGAGAGAAGGCATAGGCCTGGGAAATGAAGAGAACTAACAATAAATACTTCATGGATAAAAACCTCAATCGGAAATCTTGGAAAACATTAAATAGCTTGCAAAAATTGTAAGGCTTTGACAAATCCAGGCCACAAAGGAAGATCAGTTCAGTCTCCTACTAAACAAGTTATCAACGACATAGAAATCAACTTCAAAAACTTGGGTTATTGAAATTATAAGACCGTTAAGTTTTATGCGTGTAAACTAGTCCTTTGGGGGCCTTATGATAAAATTATGCACTCTTTTAACCTGTCTTCTTCTCTCTAGTTGTGGCCTAAAAAAACTCGTCGTCAAAAACTTAGATACATTTTTAAATTACCAAATTTCAAAACACATCCCCTTAAATGCTCAAGAAAAAGAAAAATTAAAAAAAGATGTCAGTAACATTCTCAATAATGCAAAACCTCAAGGGATTAAACTCCTTGAGGTTATTAAAACACTAAATATCGATGATAAAGAAAACGTTGCGGCAAAATATTATGAGATAAAAGGGGTCTATGAAGTCATATCCGATGAATTCATCCATTTGATTGCAAAAAATCTCTCCAACTTGAACCAAGGTGGGGCCAAAGAGTTTCTAGAATTCCAGAAAAAAGAGCTCAAAAAATTAGAAATTAAAGTCGAAAAGAAAGACACCACCTCTATTTATAAAGGGATTAAAAATATCATTGGTGATTTAACAGACACGCAAGAGAAAATTTTGAAAGACTATGACTCATTCTTTCTACAAAAGTACATCGAAAGAGTTCAACGCAGAAAAAAAACTTTAGAGGATATTGAAAAGGCCCTAGAAAATTCTTTGCCCATAATCGAAAAAGAGAAGAATCTTTATAGCATTCTTAACCTCAACCATAAAAAATCAATGAGTGAAGAGAAGTTCCTGGAAATCATTTTAAAGATTCAATCAACTTTAACTAAAAAGCAGAAGACACACTTTAATCAACATAAAGTAGACGTTGAAGAGATGATTGAATATTTTATTTCCACTAAATATTAATCACATCCAAATCCATTTGCATCATGGCATCTTTTTTGCTTTTGCGAAAGAGAGGTCAGAATGGAACTGGTTCACAAGAGTAAAAAAATTCGTTACGCAGTGATTGGTCTGGGGCATATTGCCCAAGATGCCATTCTTCCAGCTTTTAAAAAATTAAAACGAAATTCGACTCTCACCACTATTATTTCGCAGCATGAAGAAAAACTTCATTATTTTGCTAATAAATACAAAATCAAAAATCGCTACCTCTTTTCTAATTTAAAAGAAGCTTTAAGTAGCAATGAATTTGACGCTATCTATATTTCAACTCCTAATGACACTCATCGATTTATCGCTGAGTTAGCGAGCGATTACGGGATTCATATTATTTGTGAAAAACCCTTAAGTGTCAGCTATCGAGATGCTCTGTCCATGATAGAGATTGCGAAAAAAAATAATGTAAAACTGATGACTGCTTACCGGCTCCATTTTCATCCAGCTCATCAAGAGATCTTAGATCTAGTTAATCAAAAAAGACTAGGAGAGATAAAGATCTTCAATTCAACTTTTTCGATGGATGTAAAAGACATTTTTAATTTCAGACTCCAAGGTTCTGATAAAGGAGGGGGACCCCTCCATGATATTGGGGTTTATTGTATCAATGCAGCGAGAAGATTTTTTCAATCTGAGCCACTCGCCGTGTTTGCCTTTTCCAATAGTACACATGACTTAAGATTTAAGGACTGTGATGAGACTGTGACATGTCTATTAAAATTTCCTAAGGGAAAAATGGCAAGCTTCACTGTTAGTTTTGGTGGGTATAGAAATTCCGAGCTTGAACTCATTGGTTCTCAAGGAAGAATTAAATTAGAAAGGGCGTATGAATACTCAAGACCCATGACCCTAAAAATATATGAAAATAAGAAAATTATTTCTCGAAAATTTATAAAAGTAGATCAGTTCGCTAATGAGATCATGCATTTTTCAGATTGCATTCTGAGCAATAAGAACCCCGACATATCCGTTTATGAAGGTAGCCATGATCTCAAAATTATTGAAGCTCTTCTCTTGTCCCTTGATCTCGCGTCCCCCATTAATGTGGAAGAGATAATTAAAAAAAAGCCTCTAACCGAGACGACTAAAAAACCCAAACTCGCCCTCCCCCTCCCTAAATTCTTTGGCACTTGGTGATCATATGTTTCTTCTTCAACTGATCATCACTAAATTTAGAGATCTCATAAAGCCCAATGAAAAAAATCCCCTTCATCCTGAGGCAGCAAAGCTTGACCAACAAAACGTCTTTAGTGATGACCAGGAACTCGATGAAATTCTTGAGGAGGATATGGTTGAGATTGAACCCATTGGCCACCAGTCAAAATCCCGTGAAGATAAGAATCTTCACTAGTTAAAACTTCATCTCCCCCCTTGACGGAGAAGCTTAATTAGAATGAAATAGCGACGCTTTTTAAGAAAGCGAGCCCCGGCCTCTTAGCTGGTAAACAAAGAGTCAACCATGACAACAAAAGGACCTATTTCACAGTTCATGAATCACCACTACCGTCACTTCAATGCGGCCGCCATGATGGATGCAGTGAAGGGCTACGAGGCACATCTCGCCTCCGGTGGAAAAATGATGATCACCCTCGCTGGTGCCATGTCTACGGCAGAGCTTGGAATCTCCCTCGCCGAAATGATCCGAAATGACAAAGTTCACGCAATTTCTTGTACTGGGGCGAACCTAGAAGAAGATATCTATAATCTTGTGGCGCACGAGCACTATGAGCGCATTCCAGATTGGCGTGCACTCACTAAAGAAGCTGAGCAAGATCTCTACGACCGTCACCTTAATCGCGTGACAGACACTTGTATCCCTGAAGAAGCGGCCATGAGAAAGATTTGGTCGATTATGGCAGCTGAGTGGCAAGAAGCTGAATCAAAAGGTGAACGCTGTTTTCCTCATGAGTTCTTCTTTCGCGCTCTTAAGAAAGGTAAATTTAAAGAGCATTATCAAATTGATCCAAAAAACTCTTGGATGCTAGCTGCGGCCGAGAAAAACATCCCAATGGTTGTTCCTGGTTGGGAAGACTCAACTCTTGGAAACATGTACGCTTCATTCTGTATGCGTGGAGAAGTGAAAAACGTTCATACAGTGAAAACTGGTATTGAGTACATGACTTCACTTGCTGATTGGTACATTAAAACTGCAGAAAAAAGTTCTATCGGCTTCTTCCAAGTCGGTGGTGGTATCGCTGGGGATTTCCCGATTTGTGTAGTTCCAATGATCAGGCAGGATCTTGAAAAAGACGATATCCGACTTTGGGGATACTTCTGTCAGATTTCTGATTCTACAACTTCTTATGGGTCATATTCAGGAGCAGTACCGAACGAGAAAATTACTTGGGGAAAATTATCTAAAGAAACTCCAAGCTATATAGTTGAATCTGATGCAACAATCGTTGCCCCATTGATGTTTGCTTATATTTTGGGCCAGTAAATCCTGACCAAGTGCTTCAGAAACTCATTCCTTTCTATTCAATTCCCCCTAACTTTTGTATGTTAGGGGGATGATTAAATATACAGAAGCCTTCATAAAAGAAATGCCCAAGTCGGATCTTCACCTACACCTTGATGGATCCCTAAGAATTCCAACCCTCATAGAGATGGCGAAAAAAAATAACATCAAAATGCCTTCTTACACAGAAGAGGGCCTAAGGGAGTTAGTTTTTAAAAGCCACTACGCTAACCTTGGGGAATACCTCCATGGTTTCCAGTATACATGTGCTGCCCTACGGGACCTTGAGAATATTGAACGCGTGGCCTATGAGCTTGCGATTGATAATCAAAAAGAAAACGTCATCTACATTGAGCCAAGATTTGCTCCTCAACTCATGATGGATGCTGATAGTGGTCTAACCATGGAAGCTGTGATGACGGCGGCGTACAAGGGTTTTGAGAAGGCCAAGAAAGAATATAATTCTCACCCAGAAGTCGTTAATGGATCTCGCCCTGATTTTAATTACGGCATCATTAGCTGTGCCATGAGAAAATTTGGCCCCAAGGGATACTCCCCTTACTACACGAACTTCTACAAGATGATGGAATTCTCCCGTGAGAAGGAAGTTTTAAAAGAGGGTGCCCTTCAGATGGTGAAGGCAGTTGTCAAACTTAGAGATGAAAAGGACTATCCTATTGTCAGTATCGATCTCGCTGGACAAGAAGATGGATACCCACCTGGGATTTTTAAAGACGTCTATGCCTATGCTCATAAAAACTTTATGCACAAGACAGTTCACGCTGGTGAGGCCTACGGAGCAGAAAGTATTTTCCAGGCCATTACTGAGTGCTACGCAGATCGAATTGGACACGGTTACTACCTCTTCGATGAAAACAAAATCACAGATGGAACGATTTCTGATAAGAAAAAATACATCTCTGAACTCATCTCCTACGTGGCCGATAAAAGAACGACGATTGAAGTTTGCTTAACTTCTAATCTTCAAACTAATCCAGAGATTAAAGACCTTAAGAATCACAATTTTAAGCACATGCTCGCGAACAGAATGTCCGTTTCGATTTGTACCGACAATAGACTCGTTTCAGACACCACTGTGAGCCGGGAATTTCAACTCGCGGTCGATAACTTTGATATTCCTCTTAAACACCTAAAAGACATTGTCGCTTATGGTTTTAAGAAGAGTTTTTATCATGGCCAATACATCGATAAGAGAAATTGGGCGAAGAAAGTGGTTCAGCACTTTGATAAAGTTGCCAAAAAACACGGTTTTGCTGATGTTTAATACCTGATTTTATGCTACTAACGCAGTGAGCGTTATTGACAGAAATCAAGACTTCACCGAAAATCACATAGTCTTAAATTCAATATGGAGACGTGCCCGAGTGGCCCAAGGGAGCAGTTTGCAAAACTGTAAAGCCGGCGGTTCAAATCCGCCCGTCTCCTCCATATGAAAAAATCATCTATCCATTCAAAGGTTTAGACCATCTTCAAATGATCGTGAGCTAAATGTGAGCTATTTGCTTCAAAGGCAATTATCTGCACGGCTTTTTTCATATGACTAGAATGCAGGTGAGCATATCTTTTGGCCGTCATTTCAACTGTTGAATGGCCTAGAATCCTTGATAACGTGTAAATGTCACCACCGTTCATACAAAAGTTCGCAGCGAAAGTAGAACGAAGATTATGGAATTTTATCTTTGCCACATCAGCGCGCTTGATAGCTTCTTTAAAAAGCCTATCGGAGACATGCTCAAGATAAAGCTCCTTTCCATTTCTCTCGGTAAAAACATTATCCAGTGATCGTTTTTCTTCCTTTAAACTCTTAAGAGTTCTTAGGACAATCTCGTTCATCTGCACGTAGACAACTTTTCCCGTTTTAGTTGTCTCTTTAATCCCATAACGATCCCTCGTGCGAGAGATTTCAATTTGCTCATTGGCAAAGTCCACCTTGTCCCACTTAAGCCCTAAAAGCTCCCCTCGCCTCATTCCTGTATTTAAGGCCGCAACATAAAGAGCATAATTTTCATCGTACTGGTTTGCATTTAAAAACTGGGCCACTTGTGCTGGCATCCAATACAATTCTTTCTTAGGTGGCTCTCTTAATTTTTTTAAGTTCTTCAGCGGATGATGTAAGAGGTAGTCCCACTTAATTGCATCATTTAATAATTGTTTAAAAAATCTGATGATGAAATTAATCCGAACGGCACTGATATTATTTTCATGTAACTTAAGCATCAACTTCTGAGCGTGGTGAATTTTAATATTCTTAAGTATTTCATGTCCTAACATTGGCACTAGGTGAGTCTTCAGAACACCATAGTAAGCATCCTTGCTTCTCGTCGATAACCCTGACTGGTTTTGTTTCCAGATTTGTGAGAATTCCAGCAGTGTAATATGTTGGATAACAGGCATTCCAAAAATTTCAACCTGCTCTTTTTCATTCTGTTTTAGCCGCTTCCAGTTATTTGCATCCGTTTTTCGGTCAAATATTTTGGTGACTGGTTTATTGTTAATGTAAACTTTAACCCGGAACTTGGTTGTTCCGTTTTTTCTTTTTAGTGTTTCCATAGATTTTTCTCCTTGAAGAAAATCCAGGAATTTATTTGTCTATCTTTTCTGATTTCTCTGGCACGATATTGAATTGTTAAAGAACAATGAGAGAAATTATAATAACATTTCATCAGATTTATTTCCATTAAATTGAGTCCATTTTTTATTTTTAAGAAACTTGCTACTTTGTAGTATTCACGTCTGAAATAGTTAGAATCATTGCAGCATTACAAGACGTTACAAGATTTTGCCTATTGAGCGCACAAGATGCATACAACAGGCAGTTAACAGCCTTAAACAATTTCAAAAATTTTATTCTCATAAGTAGTAAATGATAGAATCTTATCAGGTCTATGAAAATCAGATTCAAGGCACGTGCAAACTTTGGTCGAGTGTTTTTGACAAAGCTCTGAGTCAACTCTCCTTATTAGTTTTTCAATTTTGTCATTTCCACAAACATATAAAACCAATCCAACTCTAGAAGAAAAATAATATTGTTTTAATTTTTTAATATATCTAGATTCTTCTTTAATGCTAATTTCATACTCAAGTGCCACATCGAACTTACTTCTAGGCGTTTCTATCGAAATAGCAGCGTCTGAATTCACAAGAGAGAACTGACTGAAACTCTCACTATCTGCCAATGCAGAACACTTCTATAACATATTTTCAGTGTAATAATCGGTCACCATACTTGCTTGTTCGAATCTTTCTCTAAGATTAATCAACCCAAGATCATGTCGAATCGAATCACTCTGACAATTAAAATTTGTAATCTCATACTTGTAAGATTCAGAAAAAGCATTGATGCCCTTTAATGTTATTGAAAAAATAACAGTTCTTTTATTATTCCAAAAAATGACATCTTTTTTTAGATATTTTGCCAATACCAATTTTTCAAAACGTGCAAATGCGGCCTGGTGACAAGCAGTGGGGAAAAATTTTCTTGCGAGTTGCTTAAAACTAACAACTCTTTGTTAAAAAATAAATTTGAAAACTTCAAGATCACGGGCAGTCAAGATAACCTTAATTTTTTTTATAATATTTTACCTCATTGTGTGAAAGCATTTTGCTTCCTTTAAGATTATCAATTGCAAGAAAACATGCATATTGTGCCAAGTTATAATGTATGGATTTTATTTCGTTTCTCGGTTTTTATGAAAATTGACATCGTTTTGGAGTCTCCATATAGAGACTCGAGTCTCTGTGTGGAGACTCCAAAAAAGAATAATGTGTAAGTGTTGGATAAGTTTGACGAGTTTTAATTAAATTGGGGAAAATTTAGAATTCTGAGTCTCCATATGGAGACTCGGTTGAAATTATGAAAAAAAATTTAACTATAGAAGATAAAAATAACATGGCCTCAGTTTTTCGCTGAGGCCATGATTAATTCTTTTACTTTGCGGAACATGATACTTGTCGTTTCCTAGTGGCTTCTTACATTTGAAGTGCACATTGTTGAAACAGTCATCTCTTTCACAGCTCTATTCCCCATCGCTGCGGGATAAATTTCAGTAGACTTAGTAGTCACTTTTATACGAACAGCGTAGTCGTTTATAGTATTAGTCCAATGATTACCAGTTCCATTTTGTCCATGACGTTGTTCTTCGTGAAATGGAATGACTTTAAGAATGGTTATCTTCGCATCTGATACTGTTTTTAGCTCATTATCTTCCCAATATACAAGTTTAAGTGCTTTTCCATTAGACTCAGCGATTGCTCCGTCTTTTGAAGACTTAATAAAGTAATCATTGAAGCCTAGTTTTATTTCACAAGATTCATCAGCAAATACAGTCCCAGAAAAAAGAAGGAATAGTGCAACTATTAAATTTTTCATAATACATCCTTTGATTAAATATCGATAGTGTCCTGTTTTGTGTGGGATCACATATCCGTGTTGTTGTTAATGGAAGATAGTGTCCCGTTTTCTGTGGAAACACCGTCGTTGTTTGTAATGGAACGACAATATAACAACTTGCGACTCGGCGCAATATCGCTCATGGTTACCATGTAAAAATGTAATACCCATCCTATTTTTCCTGGGCCAAAATAAATGCCCTA